>NZ_BAABHC010000005.1:0-329053 GCF_039541895.1 Pontibacter saemangeumensis | reverse complement strand
TCCCCTCCAGCCCGAACACGGTAGCCGTGCTGTAGAAATAAGCCACCGAAATAGCCATGGATATCAGTGTCATCATGCCCGGACTCCCTTTTTTCATCTCATCCGCAAATCCCTTGAGAAAAGGCCAGCCTCCGTAGAAGTAAATTATGGAGGAAAGGGCAAACAGAACATAAGCGTTGCCGGGCAGCAGCCACTCATATCCAAAGAAACCCTGAATCATAGGTGAGAAGATCAGGACAGGAATGGTGATGAGAAGCGTTATCCAAAACCTTCGTTTGAAGTCTTCTATCATCATTTGATGATGATCATGCCCCATTTCTCCGTGTGCAGGCTTAGCGCCGTGTCCCATATGTTCATGTTGGGAGGCCTTGTTGTGGCCGTGCACCGTTTTCTCTGCTAATTCATCCTGTATCTTCTGTTCTTCTATTTTATGACGTTGGTGATTTTCCATAACATTAAGGCTTAAGCGTTGAATATTTCAATCTCTAAGGCTGCTTCCTACAGGAGGCTGTCTTTTGCATATCGAAGAGATAAAGATCACATTTTCTATGTTAGTCATTCTCTATGCTACTCATCCCTCCTTTTGTTTGTGTAGCGCATCTCAAAATAACTTCCATTGGGTTCTTTAAACGTTTGATTTAAAAGCTGGCCATCTCGACTCAGATGTTCTGTTGCTTCATAATGAAGGGTTTTCAACTTTATTCCTAATAAATACGCCTCTATGGTGATGTGCCCGGTTAATTTCAGGAAGCCTCGGTCAGCCGTCTTCTTGCGGCTGGTGTATGAAATGAGATTCTTAGAACCCAAGAAGCTCAAAGCCCCAGATTCAATGCTCATTTTTATGTAGATGTCTTTTAAACTTGTACCCTTTTCTATGAGATACAATGACTTAAAGTCAGAAGAGCTGACATCAACTGCCACTTTCTTTTCCTCTAGATCGGTGAAAGGGAACACGTTGACTAAAACATCTGATTGGCTGGGAATACACTGGTATAGAGTAGAGTATTTACCTTCTAATTTTAGCTCACGGTTGTACATCTCTATTTCTACCTGCACCGTAAGCTTCTTCTGCTCACGTTGCAGTTCGCTGATCTTAAAGACCTGCTTGTTAATGAGCTGTTTTTTTTTTATCATAGCTGTTTCTGGTTATCTCTCGACCTGCAATTTGTTCAATAAGCATATCCTTTTGCTGCCCCCGGGCCTGCAAAAAGTGTAAGAGCAAAAGCATACACAGTATGTAACGGGTAATTCTAAACATAATTAGTCATTAAATTCTATAGCACACGAACTGATGATGTTCGATGTGCATTAGTGACCCTTATAATTAATGGCAGCAGCCTGTACTGCGTCTTTAACTGTTATATAATTTTTCATAATACTCCTTTGCCAAGCGATCTGAGTCAAAGAATGGCAGGATGTCTCGCATGCTGTTTTTTATGATCGTCAACCACCTGTCTTGTTGCTTATAGTATAGTGGAAGGATGTCATATTGGAGCTTGTCTAAAATGCACTTAGCATCCAACTGGTTTTGTTCGTGGAGCGGCAGAGACGGGTCTACTGCAGGCACCATAAACCCATTGCTGCCATGCCGGATGAATTCCGGCACCCAACCATCGGCAGTAGAAAGCAATACTGCACCGTTCATAACGGCGGACATCCCGCTTGTGCCTGACGCCTCATGCGATACCAGCGGGTTACTTAGCCACAGGTCTGCCCCTTGTTTCAGTAGCTTTGACAGTTTTAGCTCATAACCCACCAGTACAGAGCAGTGGTGATACTTTTTACTATGATGTACCAACCGGTCGAACACAGAAACAGCAGCATAGTCTGTCGGATACGGCTTCCCAGCCCATATTACTTGAACAGGTTTTTCGGAGTCAGTTAACATACGTTCGAAGCGAATCATATCATTCATTATCAGATCAGCCCGCTTGTATGCTGCAAAACGCCGGGCCCACACGATGGTAAAGACATTTTCATCCAGCAGATCACCGGTTTGGTCGGCCACCTCTTCAAAAAGCTGTTTTTTAAGTTGTCGCTTCCTTAGAAAGAGCTTTTCGTCGTCTCCTTGCTGGAGGTACTCATACATATACTGGTCCGCCCAGTAGGAATAGCTTTGTGCATTGGTGATATAGGTAATAGGGCAAATACTCTGGAAATTTCCCCATAGCTTCCCAATTACTTTTCCGTGCATTCGAGAAACAGCATTTGCCTTTCGGGCTAAGCGCAACGCAGCCAGCGTGTGGTCAAAGGTATCCTCTTTTATACCCGTGATTTGTCGTACCTCATTCAATGGCAGGTAGGAAAAGTAGCCCATTTTGTCCAGTAGCCGGATGTCCGTTTTCTCATTTCCGGCAGCTTCGGGTGTGTGTGTGGTAAATACCATTCGTTTCCTGACCTCCTCAGCCTGCCCGTACTTATGAAATAAAGAGAATGCAAGTGGCAGCGCGTGCGCCTCGTTGAGGTGGTATATATCCGGGGCGAGATCTAAAATCTCCAGCAATTTATGCCCTCCTGCCCCAAGTAGAATACTGGCCGCAATTTTGGCTTCCTGATTCGAGTCATAAAGCTTATGGGTAATGGTTTGAGCCAGGTAATCGTTATCGGGCAGGTTCGTAGTTAGAAAAAAAATGGGGGCAGTATCAAAAGCATTTGGGGGAAGGTAATACACGCCCACCTGAACAGGGGAATGGTTTATGTTAATCTCAAACTGTATGTCTGTCTTCTGCAGAAAGGAATATATCTTCTCCAGAAACAAGACGCTCATTGTCTGGTCTGACTTATGCACCTGATCATAGTAGCCGTACTTCCACAGAATGCCTATCCCGACCACGTTCTGCTTCAGATGGTAGGCACTTCGCATATGCGAGCCTGCCAGGAAGCCTAAGCCTCCGGAATACGTTTTGAGGCATTGTACAATAGCGTATTCCATCGAAAAGTAGGCCACGCGCTTCTGGTAAGCAGCCGAATAAACGTAAGGATGGAGGTTCTTTTGATAATCAGTCATAGCTGTTTTTTTGGGGGAAGAGTTTGCTTGAACAGGCACTCAGGTCTCATAAGCCTGAAAAATATGGTTTTACCGGGCAATCCTTACTCAACGTCAGCCAGTACATAAATAGCCGACCGGACGGTACACTGTGGAGTAGCCTGCGTTAAAAGGCCTTGTGCCTGGTTAGGTTTCTCCGGTTAGGTATTTCACATTGAAAACATTTTTAAAAGCGCTGCTATGATGGCAAAGGTTATGAAGAGCCCATCCCCACCAGTCGCGCCCGTACGGGTATAGCATGAAAATCAATTGCTCAACTTGCATGGATACTTACTGATTCTTTTATCTCCTTCATGAGAAAGAAGCTGATCACGGACCGGATAGCTACGATCAGCCCCAAAACATAGAGCTCATTCAGGCTGGGGTCGTGGATGGTGTGGATGATATCAGCCGCCAGCATAAAATCAAGCCCGAGCAACAGGTAAGCTGAAAGCCGGGACCGGTTACGCTCTTGCCTCACCATAACAGCAGCAGCGTCATGAAAGAAGCGAATTTCCGTTTTTATGAAGCGGAAAAGGGTCAAGAGCGCACCATACATAATGACACCACTCCCCGCCACGCTGATCGCCACCGCCACCGTGTTCAAAACCTCCAGCCTCATCATCCTTTGCCTGAGGCAGCTTTGACCATCAACAGTTCTTCTATGTTCGCCCTGTCTAGGGGACCTATTAACACTCCTTTGTCCAGCACAGGACCATAGGTGTAGCCGCTACCTTGCATCTTTTGATACACACCCTGCAAGGGCATCTGGGGACTGAACGTCACATAGTCTTTGTGCATGATGCTGGAAACCAGAGATGTACTCCCTCTTTCTGCCAGCCCCCTGATCAGGTCCTTCCGGGTGAGCACCCCAAGCACTTTCTCACCGTCAACCACCAGGAACTCTTTGTCCTGGCCGTTGAGCAGCAAATCAACTGCTTTCTGCAGCGTCTCATCCGGGCGAAGGCAGCTGTACCGGCGCATGAATACGTCATTTACTACACGCTGCCCCAGTGCCGAATTGGCAGCTTCAAAGGCGGCTTCACCACCTGCCCCCAGGTAGACGAACAAGCCGATGAAAACCAGCCAGAAGTTGTAGAAAAAGCCGATGAACACAAAGGCTATAGCCAGAAGCTGCCCTACAGTTGCAGCTATTCGTGTTGCCCTGGCACGGCTCATTCTAAAAGCTAGTAAGGCGCGCAGTACGCGGCCCCCGTCCATGGGAAAGGCAGGTACAAGGTTAAAAACGGCCAACACAATATTTGCAACAAACAGGTTAAAGCCGAAAGGCAGGCTCAGCATGTGCGCATCCTGTGCGGCAGCCTGTAGGGCTGGGATGTCCGGCCATTGTCCGGCAGCCTGTAAGTAAACCCAAAGAAAGGCTGCTATCCCTAAATTTACAAGAGGGCCTGCCAGGGCAACCAGCAGTTCCTGGCTCGGCTTTTCGGGTATAGCCTCCAGGCTGGCTACCCCACCGATAGGGTAAATGGTTATGTCTCTTGTTAAAATGCTGAACTTTTTTGCTGTGAGTGCATGGCCAAACTCATGCAGCACCACACAGCCGAATAGGGCAAGCACGAACAGAACACCCCACAATCCTTCCGCACCTTGCCCCATGTTAAAGTGCATCAGAAAGATCCATGGAATAATGATCCAGAAGCTCCAGTGAACATACACTTTAATCCCAGATAACCCGCCGAGGTATAATGACCATTTTCTACTCATAGTTTCTTGCTTTCAAGCTTTGGCTCTAATATTTACCAATGTTGGGGCGCTAGCTGTCATGACGTACCACCTGACAGGCACCGTACAGGTCGCTGAATACATTTATTCAAAATTTTCAAATCCTACTTTAAATGAAAGTACCCTTCTGAACCCCCAGAGCAGCGTTTGTCTTTTGTATGGAGGCTTGCGCGTTCTCTTCTATGCCTGTCAGGGCCCTGATCGCGTCAATGGTTTCCGGAATGACAATGGCTTGGTTATCGACCAGGTAGGCGTAGAACAACTCATCCCCCACGACTTTTAGCATATCCTGCCAGACAGCCACCTCATACATGTCACCGTAAGGTCGGTTCAAAGACAGCATCAGCTCCTTGACCGCGTTGTTCGCCGACAAGCCGTCCTGGTAGTCGATCAGGGCAATCCTGGAGGAGTTACCAAAGGCTTCCAGAACTTCCTCCCTGGTGGCTTCTCTGGTTAACTGCACATTCCAGTAATGCAGGTGGCTCAGGGTTTCGGGCACTTTTACTGCTGCGGTTATCACGTCCAGTTCCGGGTCTACGCTTTGCGCGTCCGGCCCCTGGTGACTGGGTATCTCCGGTTCCGGCACAAGCGTGTTGATAATTCCGTTGAGGTGACTTTCCCAGGGGTCTGTTGCCCTGCGCAGCAACGTACCCCGCGCTTTCTTCAAAAGACCTGCTCTTTTCAGAGAGGTCAGGGTTCTGACGATGGAGGTGGTGTTGCAGGACACCACTCTTGTGGCATCCAGACCCAGAGCCGTATCATAGTTGTTCTCCGCACTAAAGGAATGGCCGGTTGTCTCGTGCTTTTCACCTCCCTGCACAATAAACTTTAGCCCCGCTGCCTTGTACTTCTCTATGTTTTGGGAAGCAATTTTTTTCGGTGTGCAGTCTACCACTATATCACACTTACCCAAGAGGTCCTCAAGCGTTCCCTCCACCTGAATGCCTCCCTTGCTCATTTGGTCTTGGGATGCACTGTCAAAGGCAAATACAGGATAATTTTTGTGCGCTGCCATCTTAATACGCCAATCAGAAACCACGTCACAGACCCCAGCAAGCTCCATGTCGTCCTGCAATTGGACAGCATCAGCAACACGCTTGCCAATGACCCCATATCCATTAATCGCTACTTTTACTTTGTCTTTCATAAGTTCAGGTGTTTTTAGGTTTTATTCAAAAGTGACTTAGTTTTAAGAATTACTTTGACTTGCAACAAAGAAGCAGTAAGCAACAGCATTCCTCCCGTAATAAATGGGGCAGGTTCAGCGACTGCATACAGGCCTGTTCCTGCAAGCGGGCCGATTATCTGCCCAACACCGTTGAAAGCAGACTGTATCCCCAGTACCTGCCCTGGGGAGTTTCCTCCTTTAAGAGAAACAGCAGCCAGCAGGTTAGGTATAGCCAAAGAAGCCCCTAAAGCAAACAGACCGATAGTCAGAAGAATAAGTGCTGATTCCTGCGTTACAGCCAGCAACATCAGGGCTGTCCCGGCTGTTAGAAAGCCGTATAAGATCTGCGCCGAAACATGAGGGATTAACCTGTTTCCCCAGTTAACGACTAATGGCTGGAAAACAGCCATGACGCCGCCGCAAACCAACAGCCCAACACCTATGAAAGCAGCCGGGTAATTGCTTACGCCCCTGGCATACAAAGAGAAAGTGGTTTCAAACATAGTGATAGCAAGCTGAATGGTAAGCGAAAGCGTCAGTAAAACGGTTAGTTGTTTCCATCTGTCTCTTCTAAAAATTCTAACTTTAACCTTACCGGGCTCGCTGGCAATACTTTTCTTAACCCACTTGAGGCCAAGCAGTGAGACTATCAGGACAACCATACCAAGCGCTGCAAGGGCAAAAAAAGAGACACTGTAGCGATCCATAAGGAAATGCCCCATACGCCAAGACAAATGCAGATCGTTCTTTGCCAGCACTCCGCTGATGCCTGGCCCAACGACTACCCCCACGCTCACGGCAGTTCCAGACCAGGCCATAGCTTGGCTTCGTTCCTTTTCAGCTGTGATATCGCTGATGTAAGCGTTTATCACCAGTACCAGGAAAGAGGAGAACAAGCTGCCCACAATTCTTGCCACATAGAGCATGAACAAGGTTGTACTTAAGCCAGTCAGCAACTGCATTAGAACAAAGCCAGCCAATCCAATAACAATCAATGGTTTATGCCCTACCTTGTCTGAGACATGCCCCCAAAAGGGTGCTGTAAATACAATGGTGGCTGGATATATAGCTGTTAGTATGCCGAAGTGAAGAAGAACACTGTTTTCGCTCAACCCCTCTGCTAGTGCCAGCCGCTCGACAAAAAACGGTAAGACAGGCAGCAACGCTCCATATCCTGTCATCACCACCAACAACGCCAGAAGCAAAATACCAAATTCTTTATTTAGCATAACTGTTCTCATCCACGGTATATGCGTCATGTTAAGGAGCTTCAGAGACTAATATTATAGATGGCTGCAATGCTGGCTCCCAAAAGCCACGCAATAACAAATGTCTCAATGACTCCAACAACCGCCTCCCAGAAAGGAATGTCCATCCTGATAATAGATGAAACATCCAGCCCATGAAGCAGGTTATTGAAGAACATTATAGTCCCCTCATGCCCCATAGTGGCCATTACCAGAATACATCCCAGGTATACTATTGCTCCCGTCAGTCCGCAGGCCAAGCCGAACTTCTTAATGTTGATGCTGTTCATGATTCCGGTTCGGTTTGGGGGTTTCTGTGCGTTTGTCAGCGCTGGTTTGTCTATGGCTGTGCCCTCCGTGCATCGGCATCAGCAAATGGCAGGCGAACATGACCAGAATGAAAACGAAAAGCGGTATATTACCACCCATCCCAAAGACTGGTGCCAAAAAGATTAGCAGTAAAGGCAAAAGACAGCCTACGATCATCCATATCCAGTGATTTTTCATAATTTTTCGTTTTTTACAAAAGATTTACTTGCTAAATGATAAATCAGCACCTATTTGATTTACGGCTTTAAGTATGTTTTCTAACACTCTTTGCCACTTATCATTGGCTGAAGGGTTTGACACCTTCAGTTGCTTTACTAACATTTACGCTATTGCCTCTTTGTCATTATATGCTTTTTATAATTCTTGTTTTTCTTCTCTACGGGTGCATCAGCTTTTCTTTCAGTAAGAGGCTTTTTACAGGCAGGGCAAGCACCTGGACCTTCACTCAGCACCTCTGGATGATGTGAGCAGGTGTAAATGATTTCCTTCCCTGTCACATGGCCTTTATAGTTATTTATAGGGACCTCCTTTAGGGCTACACCGCATACGGGACATTGTCCCGCTTCATCCTGTTGCACGGTAGGGTGCTTTGAACAGCTATAAACTGTCTTCGTCTCTTCAACTTTGTGCCCTTTGTAGTTTTTAGAACTAACCTGGACTAAGGTTTTACCGCATTCACGGCATTCTCCTGCTGAGATACCCTGCTCCTTTGGGTGGTCAGGGCATACAAATGTGGCTTTCTTTTCCCGGGTGTTGCCAGTGTTTTCCTGCCCTGCACCTTGTGCGTAGACCTGAGCAACAGCCATTGTCAATAGAATACCTAAAAATAAGTTTTTCATGTTAATGATAGTTTTAGTGCGCTTTGTCTCTTATCTGAAATACTTAGTAAACTTAGAGCTTGTTACTCAGGTTAATAATGACTTGAGTAACAAATATTTATGACATTAATCATCTTTCAGCTAAACCTAGTGGCACAGGCTGTACGATAGATGCTGCTCTACCTGCATTTAATATGGTTGAGCACGCAGGCTGGCAAAATTCGGAAGGATACTAAGGTTTAAGTTGTGCGAGTGTAGCAACTTGAAGGAGTACTTCTATCCTCACAAGGACGAAGCAACCAAGTATCTACTTTTGGCTATTAAGTACTTAGAATATTAGACTGTTGCATAGCAAATTATATCTATGATAATCATTTTGCTACAGCTGTATAGATTGGGTTATTTAAACTGTGCAATGGTATCCGTACACTTTTTATACCCGGAGCATATCTTTATGTTTTATATATTTTAATAAAATAATTACATAATTTTTAAGGCATAAAAATAGAATGATCCGTAATGAGTTACGGCATGAACGTTCTAAAGCTGCCTATAAAGAACCTAATGGACTTGCAACAAGTTATTGAGTAGAAAAAGTAAAAAAGTTTCTCTTGAGTGAGCGCAGAGAACTACCCTTTTAAAGCAAAGAAACTATCAGCGCCTCCCTGTCCCAAACACTTTACTGCGACTAGATGAGTCGTAGAAACTCCGTGGGTTTAAAGTAAACTAACTTGTATGTTAAATCCGTTCGGCATATCATGGAAGTGCAGCTTTCTGTAGTTCCAGGGGCACTGCTCCCCCGTCATGTCAGCCACAAAAATGGCACCGTCAGGCTTTTCATGGTACTATGTCCAGACAAAGAAGAGGTAGCCTGCCTTCTTTCACAACTCTTAACGCCACGATTTGATCCGCCACAAACAGCCTGTCGTCGTTGGGTGGTAGCGTGAGGAAAACAGGTGATACCAGATCAGAGATTACCAGCTGCAGGCCTACAGAATTGACAGGTTGCATAGATGAGGCGCTATTTGCGTGACCTTTATTTTCAGAAGTAGTTCCTGAATTGCAGGACACACACAGCAACAGCAGAAATGCACACAGCACTAAGCCTAATCTTTCCATAGCTTGAAGTCTAACAGTACATAAAGGATTCACTAATGTTAGAGATGCATGCCTCGGATAACTTGAACTTTGTCAGGCGAGTGCCTGCCACGGCTCTCTTCCCTGTTAATCCTTTTTACAGATAGAGCCGCTGCACCATACCTGCTTCTATCGCCTATTGCTATTTTCTGCCGGAAGGCTGTAAAAGCTTATGCCAGGCTTATCTGCTCATCCAGGTATACATCCTGCACCAGGTGCAGCAGCTCAACCCCTTCCTGCATAGGGCGCTGGAACGCCCTCCTGCCCAGTATCAGGCCCATGCCACCGGCTCTTTTGTTGATGACCGCTGTCCTGACCGACTGCTGCAGGTCCGTCTCCCCCTGCGATTCACCGCCGGAGTTTATGAGCCCCGCGCGTCCCATGTAGCAGTTCATCACCTGGTATCTGCACAGATCAATAGGATGTTCTGAAGCCAGCTTGCCGTACATGTCCGGATGCCACTTTGAGAAACTTAAAGCCTTGAACCCTCCATTGTTCTCCGGCATCTTCTGCTTGATGATGTCTGCCTGAATAGTTACCCCAAGATGGTTGGCCTGACCGGTGATATCCGCTGCCACATGGTAATCCTGCTCTTTTGTCTTGAAGGCTTCGTTTCGGGTGTAACACCACAGAATGGTGGCCATGCCCAGCTCATGCGCTTTCTCAAAGGCCTCGGCAACTTCAATGATCTGCCGGTTTGATTGCTCTGAGCCAAAATAGATGGTTGCCCCAACGGCAACAGCCCCCAGGTTCCACGCTTCTTCCACGGATCCGAACATGATCTGGTCGTGTTTGGTAGGGTAAGTCAAGAGCTCGTTGTGGTTTATCTTCACCACAAAGGGAATCTTGTGGGCGTATTTGCGAGCGACCATTGCCAAGTTGCCAAAGGTAGTAGCGACAGCGTTGCATCCTCCTTCTATTGCCAGCATTACGATGTTCTCCGGGTCAAAGTAGATGGGGTTTGGAGCAAAAGAAAAACCAGCCGTATGCTCAACCCCCTGGTCTATAGGCAGAATTGACAAATAGCCAGTGCCTGCCAGGCGGCCATGGTTAAACAGCGTGGCCAGACTCCTGATCACCGGAATGCTTCTGTTGGATGGGAGGAACACGCGCTCCAAAAAATCCGGTCCCGGAACATGCAGTAGATCCTTGGATACAGTGGAAGAGGTAAAGTTCAACAGGTCCTCCGCCTCATCCCGTAACAAGTCTAATATGTTTTGCTGTGACATAAACGTTTGATTAAAAATTAAAGTAAATTTTCCTGCTTCTTCCTCGCCTTCGCGAAGTTTGCTTAAGTACAACAACCTATTGGCTGCCCCTTCTAACATAGTCTTTCCCGTATCGGCACTTCAAGCAACACGGAAGGAGGGGCTGCCTGTCTCTTTTATAAGCTAATGTTGATAATGCTACGCCAGATACTTGCTTAAGTAGCAGGCACAGGACGCACCTGGTTTCCTTTGCTTAGCGCCTCCTCTATTTCTCTTTCTGTAGCTCCGCTCCAGAACTCCCTGTATTCCTCCTCGTCCTTCAAGTGCCGTGCTGGCTCCAGTTCCGGTGCCACCTTCTTCAGTGTGCTCACCAACGCCTCATAAGGCCTGTACCCTACAATGAGCAAGCCCGCCTGACCTGGTTTAGTGATGGTAAGGGCGGGATAACGGGTAATCCGGTGGTAGCGCACCTGCATCAGGTCCTGCTCAAAGGCTTCCCGGGCGGCCTCGCCGTGCAGTTCCTGTTCAAACCGGGGGTGGTCAAGCAAACCAGGCTTTTCCTGCGCAAGCGCCTCAGCCACCCCCAGCAGCACCTCCGTTTTAGAGATGTCCCGGCCGTGCAGCATGATGGCCTCCCTCACCCGGCGCAGGTATGCCTCTGCTGCATCCGCTGACTGTAGGCCGGCACATTTCACGGCCATGCAGGCGGGGTAGGAGGAGGCCGGAGGGCTGTCGAACCACACCCTGTCGGCGATAGGCATGCCCGAGAGATACTTCGCCTCCATCCAGACTGGGCCCATCTGGATGGGCTTGGTCACGCCGTGCAGCGGATCGCTGTAGCTGCCCCAGTTGGGGATGAGGCCGCCCATGCGGTAGCGCCACTTTATCTTGCCGCCGTACTCGTAGCGCAGCCGGCGCCACTGGGGCTCGAAGGCCCAGCTCCAGCAGCAAAGAGGGTCGGTGTAGAACTGAATCTCCACCGACCCCTCCTCTGTTTTTGCTAATTTAGTTTCTGTTGCTTTTACTTCTGCCATATAGGAGCAGGTTACGCTACAGGTTCTGCTGCGGATACGTGCTCCACTGGTTTTCGCCTTTTGGAACGGAAGCCGAGATGTGCCCGCTTCGCTCTTTCCCGAGCTCCTTGCCGGCTTGCTCGGCCTGGTCCACAGTGATGTCGGTGCCCTTCGGCTGCTGGTCCAGCATGCCGTTGGTCTGGATCACGTGGCTCAGCGGGTCCTGCACGTACTGCCACTCCTCCTTCAGCTCAGGACTCAGGCCCTCATTCCAGGGGCCACGCACCTCCGCCCCGTTGGACATGTTGAAGTACATGTTGCTGTAGCGCGGGTCCCCCTGCTGCACCCCAGGCGGGAAGTTCGGCTTGATGGTGGCCAGCGCGGCCTCGAACATCTGGGCGTGGGCCACCTCGCGCGTCATCAGGAACCTGAGCGTCTCCTTCACATAGGGGTCGTCGGTGAACTGCAGCAGGTACTCGTACACGATCTTGGCCCGTCCCTCTGCCGCGATGTTGGATCGCAGGTCCACCGTCAGGTCGCCGTTGGCTGTCACGTAGGCCGCGTTCCAGGGCACACCCTGGCTGTTGGTGAGGGTGGGGCCGCCCCCGCTCAGCCCGAAGAACTGCGGGTTGACCATGGCCTCGTGGATGAAGGACTCCTTTTCGGCCTTGCCCTTGAGCAGCTGCATGATCTCCGACTCGTCCGCCGCCTTCTTCAACTCCCCGTTGATGTTGCCGAGCAGCATTTGGATGGTGGCCCCGACAATCTCCAGGTGGCTGAACTCCTCGGTGGCGATGTCCATGAGCATGTCGTATTTGTCCGGGTAGGGCTGGCGGGCGGGAAAGGCTTGCACAAAATACTGCATGGCCGCTTTCAGCTCACCGTTTGCGCCACCGAACTGCTCTAGCAGCAGGCTGGCGAACTTAGGGTCGGGCTTCGAGACGCGCGCGTTAAACTGTAATTCTTTTACGTGGTGAAACATTTGTCTTCATATTTAAATAGTGGAACAATATAATTGAAGCTTATGTAAACGAGTGGTAATAGCACTAGGGTTTTAGATATCGCAGATTCAAGGAAGCTTCCTCTTCCCTTAAGTGCCATCCTCTCCTTCCTGCTGCCTGTTGATCATATCCACCACCAACCCGGACCATGTAAATTCCTCTGCGCCGTGCCCCTCTCCTGTGAAGGGATTGTAATACTCCCTGAAGCCGCTTTGGGTAATGAGCCGCTTCACACTCAGCAGCAGCTCCTGTGCCTCCTGCCTGTAACCTTTCTCCAGCAGATACCCCTGCATGAACCAGTTGAACACCACCCAGGTGGGGCCGCGCCAGATGTAGAGGGAGCCATCTGGGTTGAAAGCAGGCTCGTCTATGGCCAGCGAGGGAACTGGATAAGGCACATGAAAGCCGTCCTTCTGCAGCAGGTGTCTCTCCAGCACTTGCCTGCACACCTCCTCCGGTACGCTCTTGAGCACTACCGGGAAAAAGATGGTGCCAGTGCGCACTCTCAGTTTTTTGAACTGGTGCCCGTAGAGGTCATAGAAAACAGCGTCCCTTTCGTCGTACATGTGACGGAGTATACTCTGCTCCGTCTGCCTTGCCTGGTCCATAAAACCCGGACCGTCTTCATCTCCTGCCAGCCGGCACAAGTCTGCCATGGCCTCCAGGTTCTGCGCGTATATGGTGTTGAGAGCAGCATCTTTCACGATAAATTTGTTGCTCTCGTAGATGCGTCGCAGGTTATACCCTTTCAGGAAGTTGTGCGCGTCGACCTGCAGCACCTTCCAGAACAGCAGCGGGCCTGCCTTGCCTCTATCAAACCGGAGCAAAGGATCATAGCTTGCCTTCCAATCCATTCCCGACTCAAAGGGAGAGATGATGGAAAGGAGCCCCTCCCCCTCAAAATCCCTGTTTTCAGCCAGCCACCGGTAAAACTTCTTGAGTTTTGGCAGCATTTCTGTTAAGAAAGCTTCATCTTTTGAATCGCGGTAAACCCGCAGCACGGCCTGCGCAACAATGGGAGGCTGCACCAAGGCGGACATATGCGGCTTGTAGAGCCGCAGCACGTCGCGGGGCCTGAGCTGCAGGAGGTCGGTGACACGGGCGGGCCACAGGCGCTTCCAATAGTTCATGTGGCCCACGAACCCGTCCGGGCGCTGCATCGCAAAGAGGCTTCGGAGGTGCTCCTTGGCCATCTTCTCTTCACCGAAAGCACTCAGCATGAAAACATGAAAGCAGGTGTCCCAGAAGTATTGGAAGGGATAAGTACCCGGGGAAGGCTTCGTGAAATGGTAGTTAAAGCCAGCCTTCCGCTCACTGATCATGTTTTTGTAGAGGACCTCCCGTACGCCCGTCTTTAGCTCCTCGTCAGAGAGCACCTGCTCTTCTCCTGTCTGAACTTTCCTATTTAACATATTTGTCCCACAAGCCATACTTTTCGGTTATAACACCGCGCGGTAGGGATAGCGCGGCCACGGCAAGCCCTGACGCAGTGCTGATGATGTTCAGGGCCAGGGTGCTGTCCGCCACAAACCAGGGCCAGATGGCCACGGCCAGGCCCAGGGGCACGTTCAGGTAGCGCCCCGCCCTGACAACCTCTCCCATGCAGGTCACGGCCACCACCGCGATAAGGGCCCCTCCCAAGTGGTTGATGTCGGCTGCCGTGGCTTTGATAGGTATGTCCAGCACACCTGGGGCAAACATCAGCCCCAGGCCGATGAGCGTGGACACCGCCAGCGTCCAGGGAAAGCTCATCCCCCAGATGGAGGCCATAAAAACCTTTCCTGGCTTCTGCGGAAACTCCACCAGCTCCGGCGAGCGCTCATCCTGATTCTGCTCAAAAGGCTTGCCTCCCTTCCAGAACACCTCCCATAGGTTGTCTCCCCGGCGCTTTGCCTGCACCATGTGCTGGCCCATGGCCGTCACCTCATCCAGCTGCAGCGGGATCATGGGCAGCATCACAGCGGCGGTTGCCAGGCACAGGGTACACCAGGCGCCCACGGACAAAGGCTGCGAGATGACCAGGAAAATGCTCACGAACCCCAGGGGGATCACCAGGATGCTGAAGAAGAGCACCATCCAGGGCATGGTGCGCCAGCGCGACGGGCTGCCCATAAAGCCCATCAGGAACTCCAGCGTGTAGGCCAGGGAACCAAAGGCCGCATCTGACACCGGCCAGGCGTGCGACATGTCGGAGTTGAGCACCTGCCTGGTGCTGTTCCCGAAAAAAGGGTCCCAGGCATGGTCAATGTAGCCGAGCTGGAAGGCACCCATGTAGCGGGAGGCCACCCAGCCGATGAAAGCCAGCACGATCATGATCCAGCGCTGCGGCCAGCTGGAGGGGTTGTAGCTCCAGCCCGGCGGTGTCTCAGAGCCCATCTTCATAAACATGATCATGTTGGGCATGCCGGGTATGAGAACGGTCAGGGCAATGACCAGAGCTCCCACCAGCGTACCGTTCAGGTAAGCCAGCTCTGATGGCGACCAGAAGAGCAGGGGCGCCATACTAAGCCAAATACCGATAAAGCAACAGATCCAGAGGCTATAAGGGCGATTTGGAGTTAGAGAGCGCCAGCCGAAAAAGATCAAACCAAGGCCGCTGATGATGTCGCTCCACTTCATGAAGCTGATGCGCTGCTCAAGGCTCAGCCACACTTCGCGTCCGCCGCTGGGCTCG
This sequence comes from Pontibacter saemangeumensis, assembly GCF_039541895.1. Taxonomy (NCBI): domain Bacteria; kingdom Pseudomonadati; phylum Bacteroidota; class Cytophagia; order Cytophagales; family Hymenobacteraceae; genus Pontibacter; species Pontibacter saemangeumensis. Next base: position 313,689 of record NZ_BAABHC010000005.1, on the reverse strand, counting down.
GCCACCGCCCTCCCATAGTCGAAGGTCAGCGGCGACATCACCATCCAGACGCCCAGCAGCACGAGCGCCCAGTATACCCAAAGCGTCTGCATGTGGTGCATGTGCAGCATCTGCCGGCGCATGTCATCCGACATCATCATGCTGTGGTCACCGCCCTTTTGGTGCCGCTGCCCACCGTGGCCATAATCGCCTCGCTGGTGCTCACCCTGTTCCTCCTGCTGATGTGCCCCGTCATCCCCCATTCCCTTGTGGTGCTGCATTTCAGACATGGGGCGCGTGACGCCCCTTTTGCCCATGCCACCCTGATGCTTGCCGTTTTCTTGTTGATCGTGTTGTCCTTTATCCATTTTTCTAATAGCTGTTATGCATAAGTAAAGTGTGGCTTCAGAGAACTGAAAGCAGAGCTGTCGCAAAGAAAACAGGGTTATTAGCCCTTGGTAAGGGTGACGAAAGGGTAGGGTAATTAAGCCTTTACTAGCTAAGCGGGGGCTATTAACAACTTTATTGTGGCAGCCACTTAAAAAGGAACTGCGTTAGTGATTAATGAGCACGAAGTCCATGCTTTGCTTGTCCTGTTCCAGTTTTACAGAGCATCCTTTAGTTAGGTTTTATATATTCTGTAACTGTTTTTATATATTTCTATGTAATAAAAGATGAAGGAGTTGCCATTTACATTATGTAACGCCTCTACATATAGGCCTATCCAGGCTAAAGGAGAAGTACTTTAGCCACATGGTGTGATTTAGGTGAATCACCCTGCCCTGAAGTTCTTATGTTATATCTGAACCGATACACCTCAACCCATCATTTGCAGCAGGCGTAACATCAGCAGATTACAGTCAGATTTACAGAAAGCACAGCCCTTCGGAGCCTTTACCTTCAGACCATGGCACCCATGGTACTTTTAGGGATCAGGCTACCTACTTTAGCCCACAGCAGTGCGTAAGCCTGTATCGGAAAGAAATCCTTTTAACTGCCATGGCTGTGGGAGCAGCGCTACTGTTCGGAAAATGGCTCAAAAGTACACGACTTTCACAGAGACATTCCAGTGCACTACCTGTACTGCCCTGATACTGTAGCAGCTGTAAGCGGCTACAGGGGCTCTTATGGCTTCCTAACTACATTCTCCTCTCGCTAAACTTTTTTCTTAAAATTTGGACACCACCCCCTGCCTGGCATTACTTTTCAAAAAATTGACACAAGATGCTACAGAAGGACTTGATAAGGGATGTAAAGACGAGACTGAACACGATAAAGGGACAGCTCGACGGCATCATAAAAATGCTTGACAACGATAGAGACCCAGAGCAAATCCTTTTGCAGTTTAAAGCAACAGGCAAGGCGCTGGAGAACGCGGAGCTGCTGCTGCTGGACGAGGCTTTCAGGAAGTCACTGGCTGTGAAGCTTTCAGAAACAATGGAAGCCTGCCCAGGCGACTGTGGGCAGGAACATACCATTGAGAGGCTAAGGAATCAGTTCCCGCACCTTGGTCTTGACGAGCTGACCAAAAAAATGAAGGAGATACAGGCTGTCTATGACCAGATGAAAAAAAATCAGGAGAAAGGGTAGAAATTACTTGCGCACCCCCTGCCCCCCTATAGTAGCTTAGTGCCAGTTCATTCAATTAAAAGATTAAAAGATGACAAAGAGAAAAATAGAGGTGTTCACAGCGGGCTGTCCTGTCTGTGAGCCGGTAGTGGAAATGGTGCAGTCATTGGCCTGTGATTCCTGTGATGTTACCGTTTATAGCCTTTCAGAACAATGCGACACGGAAATATGCGTGGATAAGGTGAGGGAATACAAAATCACCTCCCTCCCAGCGGTAGCGGTCAACGGGGAGTTACTTTCCTGCTGTTCAGGAAGAGGGGTCAGCCGCGAGCAGCTCCTTAACGCAGGTGTAGGGCAACAGCAATAAATGCGGCAAGGTGTGGTTGCCATGTAAACTTGCTTTGTCGCCATACCCGGTAAAGCAACAGTCAAAAAATATGAAACGCAGATTTTTAGGAGTCGCCACCGCGACCATGATGCTCACAGGGGGTTCGTTCTTCGCATTCGCAAGCAGTCAGCCGCAAGAATGCCCGCTGAAGGGTACATCCGAATGCCCGCTTGTGAAGGCAGAGACAGCAGTAAAGGCGGAAGTGCCTCCCTGCTGCAAGAAGAGGTAGCAGTACATGAACAGAGCGGCCAGAACGAAGCCGCTCTGTTGTTTTCTTGTGAACAGTGACTAAGAACCGGAACAACCAGCTCTAGGTGTGGCTGGCTTTTCACAGTTTCTGATATTGTTTGGCTTATTGTCGGCCTTCATCGCTATATTAGCTCATTCTATTCTGTTTCCCACGAAGTCGCCAGCCTTAAGAAGCATAATCTGCCTCGTGTTTTTTATCGGTAGAATACCCACATCATACAGTAAAGCCGCAAGCAGTATGAAGACACTGTTCAAGTTACTAACCTCTGCGTTATTCCTGATCTTGAGCGTTTCCTGCTCTGAGGCTCCAAAGAGCACAGTTGCTACGGGGCCTACTGCCACCACATCTATTGCTACCGGGCATCAGCCACAGATTGCAGTGGACACTGAAGGAGTAACCAGGGTGGTTTACGGGCAGGGGGATAAAATCTTATGCGCCACATCCCGTGACAACGGCGTCACCTTTTCGGAACCTGTAACGGTCGGAGTAGTGGGTGGTATGCACCTGGGTATGACAAGAGGGCCGCAGATTGCAAGCTCATCGGGGCACTCCTTTATCACGGCTATGGACAAGAAGGGAAACATACATTCCTTCAAGCTGGACCATGGCACGGATAAATGGGCAGAAGCAACAGCAGTGAACGACTTGCCCGGCTCAGCGCCTGAAGGCCTGATGAGCATCGCAGCTGACAAGAAAGACAACTTCTACGCTGTGTGGCTGGACGTCAGGCAGGATAAGAAAAACAAAATTGTGCTTTCCTCCATATCAGGCGATGCCAACGCCTGGACAAAAAACAGTGTAGTCTACCAGTCCCCCGACTCAACCGTTTGCGAGTGCTGCAGGCCAAGCGTTGCCGTGGAGGACGCGCAGGTGAATCTGATGTTCAGGAATTGGCTCAACGGCTCCAGGGACCCGTATCTGGCAAGCTCAGACGACAAAGGACTCACGTTCTCTCAGCCTGAGAAACTGGGAGAACGCACCTGGAAGCTTCAGGGCTGCCCGATGGACGGAGGTGGCGTAACAATTGATGATAAATCTGCGGTTCATACCGCGTGGCAAAGGGACGGGGCCATATTCTACGCCCAGCCAGGCGAGAAAGAGGTTCAGATAGGCAAAGGCCGTAACTGCAGCATAAGCGGCAAGACCACCCCTGTGCTTTCCTGGCGGGATGGTACTGAACTTAAGGTACAGGTATTAACTGCGGATAATTATACTACGGTTGGAGAAGGCACTGCCCTACAGACTGCAGAGTTGGCAGACAGGAAGATACTGTGCGTCTGGGAAAAGGATGGCGAGATTCTTTTCAAAAAGATTTAATGAATAGCTCTTCTTTACCACTTCTGTAGCGGCCTTGTACTGTAACGCCGTCGCCGTAAACTACAAAAATGGCTGCTTTGCCCCCAACTAATCTATCCTCATTTATTGCTTGGGATGGTTTTGTAGCGTGGTGGACGCTGCTGCTTAGGGCTGACATCGGCGTTACGGAGTGACTGCTAACCTAACACAGAAGGTCCATCTCTTTTGTGGCCACCTTTGTTGTGGAGCCCGCCCCCCAGTCTTTCAATGGTAGGCAGCTTTCTTTTCGTGCTCAGAATTAGAAAAATACTTATTCATGATCCTGGTGAGTGCCTTTCTCGCCAGGCAGCATCTTCCTGGTGCGTATCCGCCATACCACAATGGAGCCGATGGTTTTGAGCCGCTGGAGCTGCCTTAGGAAGCCCACGTCATCTGTATGCTACGGTTTAGCCTACTCGCCAAGGATTCGGTATAGCTCGAGATTCAGGTAATAGTGGTGCCCCTGCATCGTTCTTCTCTCCAATATACCCATAGCCGCTAACTGGTTGAGGTATTTTCTGGCAGTGTTCTCCACATATGTGCCTGAATCTGTAAAGTGCTTCACCTTGGTGAGGGGCTGGGTGAAAATCACGTTAACCAGCTGTTCCGGACGGGTGATTTCAGTATCTGCGGCAATAGCGTGCAGTATAGCGTCCTTCGCGGCTATAATGTCATTGATCTTGCTGTAGGTGATGGAGGAGGTCACCTCCACGGCCTTGAGCATGTACAGCAACCATGACTTCCAGTCCCCCCGCTGGGACACCCCTGCCAGGCAGGCATAGTAATCGTCCTTGTGGTCCGCAATGTACCTGCTCAGGAAGAGAATCGGGTAATCGAGCAGGCCCTTTTTAGTCAGGTAGTGAATATTGAAGACCCGCCCCGTCCTTCCGTTGCCGTCTCTGAAGGGGTGGATCGCCTCAAACTGAAAATGCCCAATCGCCATCTTCAGCACTGGGTCCACCGGATAAGCCTCGTCGTCATTCATAAAGTGCAGCAGGTTGCTAAGCTTTTCCTCCACAATGCCCTTGCCTCTTGGGGGGGTGTATACCGGCTTGCCGGCACTTGGCCCGCTTCCCCCCTGCTTGATGTAGATCAGGGCCGATGGCGGGCGTATGCCATCAGCCATTTGCTTGATCTGCCGGTACACCAATTTAAAGTACTCCAGATCAAAGGCTGATTTCTCTTTTATATAGTCGTACCCATGCCAGAGCGCTTCGCGGTAGCGCAACACTTCCTTGGACGGTCCTGCGGCAGCTTCGGCTTTCTGCTCACTGTACGCCTTGTACAACTCATCGTCTGTCGTAAAAATGTTCTCTATGGCACTGGAGGCTTTTGCTTCCTGCAGACTGATGGTATTGATAAGCAGGCCTTGGTTGGGAATTACCGCGCTGCGGCCCTGCAGCCTCCCCAAGGCAGCCTTGGCATTGGCCAGTTGCTCATAGACCTCTACTGTTCTGTAAAGCCCCTCTTCTACCGGTAGTTCCGGTAGGCTATTCCAGGGAGCTGCCCGGTCAGGATTTATGGTATACGCCATCAGACCTTATTTATAAGGTTTTTTAATGTTTACTCTGATTCTGACCTTAAAGTTAAGAAGATAATCTAAGTAGGCATTAAGATTCATGCATCTTTAATGTTTGCTCTGGTTTTTGACCTCAAGGTAAAAGAGGTATTTGGGATAAACTTTAAAATATGCGTAGTTAAGCCATGGCACATTCAAAACCATACTGGCTATTTTACGACAACTGTGTTTTTCAAGAAAACCTTGTTTTTTTGTTGTTTATCGCTCCATCTCATCCCTTTTGTAATATTGGTAACATACGATAGAGGCAGACATAAAATTGAATAACAAAAGGGAGAAAAAAGGGCTTATTTTGTGGATAAGTTATGTGTACCAATAGTGACATATTACACACAAAATGCATATGGAAGCTTGTGCATGGATTTGTCGTCCTAGGAAATCTGCTGTAAAAGGGGGAAAGCGAAAAAGTGTAGTTTTACCTAGTCAAGAGATCTCTCTTCTGCTAATCTTGCTGTTTATGGAAAAGTGTTATTTCTTTTTCACCTAATGTAACTGTGTATATAATTATCAAGCTCACTCAGTTTAGCTCCCCATGTTAAGACCGCTCTAAACCTAATTGAATAATATGGGGTATGCCTATTGAGAACAAACTAAACTACAGCAGATGAAGGACAGTAAAATATTTGATAGCGTGTTCAACACAAAACAAAAGAAACTCGCCTTTCTTCAGAACCTGGTTTTAGTGGCTGTGGCCGATAGGAATCTCGATAAGCAGGAAAGCGAATTCCTGCTTGACATAGGAGATCAACTAGGCTTGTCGGAGGAAGATACGCGCCTCATTACCGAAAACATGTCATCGCTCACTTTCATAGTCCCGGAAGAAGGCTTGCAAAAAAGCACAGAACTGCAGGCCCTGGTCATGATGATGGTGCAAGACGGTGAAATAGAGGAGAGCGAATACAACCTGTGCCTGGAGTACACCCGCCGCATCGGCTTCGGCAAAGGAATACTGGATGACTTCATCGACCAGTGGAGAAAGAAGTAAAGTAGATGCGTCTCATACCATCGCTTGTCACGCTCCTACATAAACTTTTCTTTCCTCCTGCTATGGAGGAGAAGCAGTGTTTTACGGCCCCGCCAGCGAGGTCATCAGTACATAAAGTACCTTTCGTAAATTTTATGAGGGCTTTCCCTACGGCTTTTAACGCACTCCATGTACTGCTAAGTTTTGGTTCTTTTTAGGACAAGCACACCAAGGGTGCCCGAGACGACAGATGCCATCAGTATCCCGTATTTAGCCTGGTCAATCATGTGGGGCTTTTCAAAAGCGAGTGCGGCAATAAAGAGAGACATGGTGAAGCCCACGCCGGCTATTAAAGCTATTCCTACAATATGCGTTCAGGTAACAGCCTCAGGAAGGCTAACAACGCTGGATTTTACCAGTCCCCAGGTAAATAACAGGACGCCGATCAATTTACCGGCTATCAAACCTACAAATACTCGGTCTTCTCCTGATATAGGTTGACAGTTTATCAAACAAACTATCCCTATGGAAGACCACATTCAAGAACTACTCAACCGCTATCAGTATAGCGAAGAAGTAAAGGAGAGCGCTGCCTTTCGGGTGCTCTTTGGCGGCGAAGAAGCCAAGCAAATCATGCAGGAACTTGGCATACACAGTGTCAAAACTATTCATCATTGGGTTGCAGACTATCAGCGTAAGATTGAGCAAGGGCTTATATCTTTACCACCTATGAGTGAGAAGCAAAAGCAAAACCTGGAAGCCCTGAAGCAGCGGAACAAGCAGTTGGAGAAAGCCCTGGAAGAGGCTAACCTTATGATCCTGGCCCTGCACACGATGATAGAGGTGGCCGAAAAGGACCTGAAGATTCCGATCCGAAAAAAGCCTGGTACCAAACGGTCCTGACCCTGCAGCATAAGGGAACAGCAAAGGTGAGTGTCGGTAACCTTTGCCGATTGTTTGGTAAAAGCCGTCAAGCGTTTCATCAGCGGAGGATATTTCTGGACCAGCGTGCTGCACAGTCCATGCTGGCATTGGACCTGGTCACTGCCCTCAGAAGGGAGATCCCCGGGCTGGGGACCAAGAAGCTCTATCTGCTGCTGCGGGAGCCCCTGCATAAAAGCGGCATTGCCATGGGCAGGGACCGGCTGCATGAGCTGCTCCGGGCACACCATCTGCTCATCCGGCATAAAAGATCTGTGCCTAAGACCACGCACTCTAATCATCTTCTGAGGAAGTATCCTAATCTGGTAAAGCAGCTCCCCGTCCTGGAAACTGAGCAGGTCTGGGTCTGTGACATGACCTATATCTATGTGGGCTTTGACTTCAACTACCTGTCTCTGATCACCGATGCCTATTCAAAGAAGATCGTGGGTTTCTGCCTGCATCAGTTCCTGAGCACGGAAGGCTGCCTGAGCGCCTTGGAAATGGCGCTTGCCAAGCGAAGTAAGCAAGGGAACGGGCTTATTCACCACTCTGACCGGGGCGTGCAGTACTGCAGCTTTGAGTATGTCAAGAGGCTAAAGGCAGCTGGCATTGCCATCAGCATGACAGACAGTGGGGAGGCGTACGAGAACCAGATCGCCGAAAGGGTGAACGGCATCCTCAAGCATGAGCTCAAGCTCAATCAGGTGTTTAAGTCTCATATGGAGGCTTTGTTAGCCGTGGAAAAGGGTATCAGCAACTACAATACCCTTCGCCCTCACATGAGCTGTAATTACCTAACACCATCACAGGCTCACCAGGTGGAAGAGCCTTTGGTGAGGCAGTGGAAGAGGAAGTCATCGGTCAGAGAAGTTGATGGCATATGAGCCAACAAGCTGTGGATTTATGGATAACTCCTGCAGAGTTAACCACAAGTCCACAGCTGCAGTAGTAGTAGTAGTAGTAGTAGTAGTAGTAGTACCAAATGAAAAAGAAGTAGCGCTAGCGTCAAGCTAATTCCGTACTTATACTATACCATCGAAGAGTAAATGAACACATTTGACAAGCTATAGCCGGTATTAACTTATTGATTTCATCATTCATCTAAAATCGTCAACTTTTCTGTACAACTTCATTTTAAGTGGCTAAAAAAGAGGTTCTTGAGAAAAGCTTTTCAAGTTCGCTCTGACTCAGTTTAAGCGCATTGATGCGCCTTTCCACCTGCCTTAATCCTGTCCGTCTGCTTTTTTCGTTGCTTTCCTTTATCTCGTTTTTCTTGTAAGGTTCCGCCTTGGTGACCATATTCCAGATAATGACAGCCAGCTTTCTTGCTGTTGCCGTGATAGCAGCTATTCTCCCTTTCTTGAAGGCAATCCTCTTGAAAAACGGGGTGAGTTCATGATCCTTTTGGTTTCCGATGGAATTGGCAGCCTGGCGAAGGGCTATCGCCAAACAGGATTTACCCGATGGTGTGCGGCTGCTGATCACACGCCCGCCGCTTACCTTGTTGTTTGGGACCAGGCGCAGCCAACTGGCGAAGCTCTTGGCGGTTGGGAACCTGTGCAGGTCTTTTCCCATCGTCGTCAGCAAACAGAGAACGGTGCCGTAACTGATACCGGAGATAGCAAGAAGGTCTGTTTTGAAGTATTGGTAGGCTATCCTGGGGATATTGAACCCGGGTGTATTCTTGCTGCTCTTTTTCTTGCTTTGCCTCAAGGCCTTCTCTTCGAGTTCGGATATTGAGGCCTGCGGCGCATGCTTCATCAGAGAACTCTCAATCACCTGGTCACACTCCCTGAGGGCTTCTTCATAGAGCCTGTAGAAGTGCAGGCAAGACTTCAACTCAAACAGCAGCTCTTCCCGCCAGGAGCCGTGGAGCGCCTCGGCGATCTGCTGCTTGGTCTTTTTCATCCTCACGTCCACCAGCGAGGCAAGGTGCTGCGGGTCCCGGCTCCCCGCCAGAATAGCCTCTATTATCGCCAGTCCTGATTTACCGGTGATGTCGCGGATGGCCACGTCCAGCCTGATGTTCATCAGGCGCAGTGCCTTTTGCATTTTGTGCGTGTACCTGGGGATCTGCTCCACCAGATGCTGCCTGTGGTAATAATAGGTGCGCAGCTCCTGGAGCGTGTCGCTCAGCAGAAAGCTGCCCGACAACAGACCCAGGGAATGCAGCTTCTGGATCCACATGCAGTCAAGCACATCGGTCTTGCGCCCCTGCACGTGCTTTGTCTGGCTTCCCCCGACAAGCAGCACTTCAAATCCGGCTTTCTGGAGCGCGTTGAAAAGGGTCTGCCAATAGGTCCCGGTGCTTTCCATGGCAACTGATGTGATACCTGAACTGCGCAAGTGCAGAATAAGCTCCTCATGGTCTTTGGTGCAAATCCCAAACGAACGGACATTCTCCCTGACTTGGTCTGTGGCAACGAAATGGCTGCGGGATCCCACGTCTATGCCGGCGGCGTGAGGGTTAACGATTTGAAGTGGCAGTGCTTTTCCCATGACGTTTCTCTATTGGTGATAAATAGCTCCAGGGAATGCATTCACTAGTATAAGATTTTTTCTGTACGGGATTCTCCGAGGAGATCACCAGTTCATTCACCAAATGCCTGTGCAAAGGCCTATGCATTCCAGCCCAGATTTCAGGAAGGACTTTTCCAGTACCATTAAAGTAAGGGGCTTTTTCTGAAGCCGATACAGATATACCGTGCTTCAGGAGCTTCAGTTGTCATGCTTATTCAATAGTGCCCGCGCTATCCGTTGATTCTAGGACGAGACCAACTGTCAACTTTATCAGGACGAGTCACTGTCCATATTTACAATAGTTAAAATATGTTCATGCGAGAAGCAAAAAAGACAACTGACTGCTTAAGTAAAGCTTTCTTTGGAGGAGGCAATCACCGCCTCCGGGGAAAGCCCCTCTTCCATGTTCATCATGTCCACCACAAGCCCGGACCAGGTAAAATCATGAGCCCCGTAGCCCTCGCCCGTGAAAGGGTTGTAGTACTCCCGGAACCCGCCTTTTCGGATAAGCTCCTTTGTACTTTGGACAAGGTTAGTGGCAGCGTCCTTAAAGCCTTTCTCCATCAGGAAGTGATGCAGGAACCAGTTATATACCACCCAGGTCGGGCCGCGCCAGATGTAAATAGACTCCTTCGGGTTAAAGGAAGGATGGTTCATGGCGACAGAGGGAATCGGAAACGGGGACGCAAACTCCTCTTTGTTAAAAAAGTGGCGCTCAACTACCCTCCTGCCAATTTCATCCGGAACTCCCTTGATGATGGCGGGAAAGAAAACAGTGGGGGTCAGTACTTTCAGCTTCTTATTGCTCTTACCCTGTACATCATAAAATGCTTCATCCTCCTCATCATACATGATATCCAGAATGCTCTGTATGGCTCTGGAGGCCCTCTTCTCATATCGGACAGCGTCAGGATCACCCACAAGCCTGCATATCTCCGCCATGGCCTGCAGGTTCTGCACGTAGATGGTGTTAAACCCGGCATCCTTTACCAGAAAGTTATTCGCCTGGTAAATCTTCTTTAAGTCGTAGTTGTGCAAGTAATTTTTCAGGTCAACATAAACTACCTTCACGAAGTGTTGGGCACTTGCTCTCCCAGGAGAGAACCCGAGCACTTGGTCGTAGGAGGGTTTCCAGTCCATGCCCGCTTCAAAATAACTGACAATGGAAAGCAGGCCGTCCCCGTCAAAGTCCCGGTTTGTTGCCAGCCAGTCATAATACAGCTTCAGCTTGGGGAGCATCTGCTGCAGGAAGCTGATGTCTTTGTCATATGTGTAGATCCTAAGCACAGCCTGGGCTGCTATCGGAGGCTGCAGGAGGGCGCTCATGTGCGGGCGGAAGAAATCTTTGACAGAGGGCCTGCTCTGAAAGATGTCGGTCAGCCTTGTTGGGGTGAACCGGCTCCAAAACAGCATGTGCCCCACAAACCCGTCTTCCCGCTGCATGGCAAACAGGCTCTGCATGCACCGTTTCGCCATCTGCTGGTTACCCAGGGCAGTCATGGTGTACACATGGAAGCAGGTGTCCCAGAAGTACTGGAAGGGATACCTGGCCCTGCCGGGCTTCATGTAGTGGAACTCTACATCATATGCCTCTGAATAGCCACTTATCGTATTCTTATCCAGCAGCTCTTTTGCTTTTTGCCGGATCTCCTGGTCAGTCATTGAAGATTCAGGTTATATCGATTCTTTATTACTTGAAAGGCGCTGTTTAAAAATTGAGCTACAGCATGGCGTAAATAACCTTAAGGCTCTGTTAACGTCCTCCGTCTCCCAGAGAGGTTCTGGAGTCCTGGCAGAATCACTGGACAAGTGCCTCTTGTTTAGGTCTATCAGGTGTGTGGACCAGCGCCTGCCGTACTTACCTTTGCCCTTACTTTCTGATTTGCTTCACCAGCCAGACAAAGAGCAAGCCCAGCAGGATAGAAAGCAAAAACATGCCCATCCACATTAAAATGGCCATGCCACCGCAGCAGTCATCCATCATTCCATGCATCATAGGTAAAAGGTTTATAAGTGTAAGATCCTGTAAGTTATTCTTTGTACCCATCCGGTAGCGGTGTTGGTTGCATGGCTCTTTCCCTCCCGTACTTCACAAACTCGCTTACCGCCCTGTTGGCATGCTGCTGTATCAGCAGGACGACCTGGGGGTCGTTGGACGTTTCTGTAACGACTACACCATTATTAATATCCTCTATTTGAAGCTTAACTTTATCGGCATTCTCAAAAGCTCCCGGAAAACAGGCTCCATCTGGCGGATAGGCTTGTTTTCCTTCATCCTGTCATTCATCTGGCGCACGTGCGTACGAATGGCCGCTGCAATCTGAGGGCCATCAGATACAGTTCTGGTTTTGACCCCGTTCTCCAGGTTCTCCACCCTCCGCGATATCTTCTCGTGCTGCATCAGCAGCTGGCGGATGTCCATCATGTCCTGTTGCGCCTCCGGGTCCATCATGTCCTCCCTGCCCAGCATCCCGCCATGCATCATATCCTCTCCCTTACCGCAGCCAAGGAGCGTTGTTAGGCTAAGGAATAGGGTAAGCACCAGGCCGCCTGTTCTTAAGGGTTGGGTGGTTGCGGTTTTTCTCTTCGTGGTTCAGCTTTTTCTATTTCACATACTTGTCCCATAAGCCGTACTTCTCCTTTACAGTCCCGCGCGGTATGGAGAGCGCCGCTACGGCAAGCCCTGCCACTGCGCTGCTGACGTTGAGGGCAAGGGTACTGTCGGGCAGAAACCATGGCCAGACGGCCACTGCCAGGCCGAGCGGCACATTCAGGTAGCGCCCTGCCCTTAGGACCTCTCCCATGCAGGTGACGGCCACTACTACTATCAGGGCCCCTCCCAGGTGGCTAATGTCGGCCGCTCTGGACTCGATGCTCACGCCAAAGACGGCTGGGGCAAACATCAGCCACAGGCCAATAGCAGTGGAGAGCACCAAAGCCCAGGGAAAGCTCATCCCCCAGATGGAGGCCATAAACACTTTTCCCGGCTTCTGCGGGAGCTCCATCATCTCCGGCGAGCGCTCATCCTTGTTTTGCTCGAAAGGCTTGCCTCCCTTCCAGAAAACCTCCCACAGGTTATCTCCCCTCCGTTTCGCCTGCACCATGTGCTGGCCCATAGCGGTTACCTCATCCAGCTGCAGCGGTATCATGGGCAGCATGACAGCGGCGGTTACCAAACACAGGGTACACCAGGCGCCCACGGCCAGAGGCTGCGAGATGACCAGGAAAATGCTCACGAACCCCAGGGGAATAACCAGGATGCTGAAGAACAGCACCATCCAGGGCATGGTGCGCCAGCGGGATGGTCCACCCATGTAGCCCATCAGGAACTCAAGGGTGTAGGCTAGGGAACCCAAGGCCGCATCAGACACAGGCCATGCGTGCGACATGTCGGAGTTGAGCACCTCACGTGTGCTGTTGCCGAAGAAGGGGTCCCAGGCGTGGTCAATGTAGCCCAGCTGAAAGGCGCCCATGTAGCGGGAGGCCATCCAGCCGACGAAGGCCAGCACGATCATGATCCAGCGCTGCGGCCAGCTGGAGGGGTTGTAGCTCCAGCCCGGCGGCACCTCAGAACCCATCTTCATAAACTTGATCATGTTGGGCATGCCGGGTATGAGAACGGTCAGGGCAATCACCAGGGCACCTACCAGCGTTCCGTTCAGGTAGGCCAGCTCCGAGGGAGACCAGAAGAGCAGGGGCGCCATGCTCAACCAGATGCCGATAAAGCAGCAGATCCAGAGGCTGTAGGGGCGGTTGGGGGTCAGGGAGCGCCAACCGAAAAAGATCAAACCAAGGCCGCTGATGATGTCGCTCCACTTCATGAAGCTGATCCGCTGCTCAAGGCTCAGCCACACCTCACGGCCACCGCTCGGCTCAGCTACCGCCCTCCCATAGTCGAAGGTCAGCGGGGACATCACCATCCAGATGCCGAAGATAACGAGGGCCCAGTACACCCAAAGCGTCTGCATGTGGTGCATGTGGAGCATCTTGCCCCGCATGTCATCCGACATCATCATGCCATGGCCAGAGCTCGCCTCATGCTGCTGGTCCTCATGCTTGTAATCCCCTCTCTTGTGCTCGTCCTGCTGATGTTCACCATCATCCTCCATCCCATTGTGCTGCTGCATTTTCATTTCGGACATGGGGCGCGTGACGCCCCTTTTGCCCATGCCACCGTGACCGTTGTGCTTTTCTTCCATAGTTTTATGTTTGAATGTGATGCTCTTTCAGCCTTTCTTCTGCTCCTGCTCTTTTTCCAGAGTAGCAGGAAGGTCTAGGTCGTTCTCCTGGTACCAGGCTACGGGGTCTTCGTTCAGTTTCCCTATAATGATGGGCAAGGTGTCGAGCAGCCGGTGCCGGGGCTCCCAGCCAAGCAGGTCGCGGGCCCGCGAAATATCCAGTTCGTAATGGTCGTCAGCCCGGTCGATCATCCAGGGCTTGATAAAGGCGTCCCCGAGCAGGTTCATGCCGTAAGCACCGATTTTTGCCAATGGTGCCGGGACTTCATAGGTCTTCCATTCCTCCCCGTGCAGCAGGGAACCGATCCTTTCCTGCAGGTCCTGGTAGCTTGGCGTCTCCGACTCCCCGATGTTGATGGCTACTTCATCCGGAAGGACGCTCCTTCGCTCCACTGTCTTCTCAAGGGCGTCCACCAGGTCCTCCAGGTGTAGAAAAACATTGCCGTGGGAGGTGTCGCCCGAGTAAAAGTGGCTGGTGAACTGTTTCTCGTAGATGCGCTGTATCTGATGGGAGACGGGAATGGAGTGCCCTTTATCGTCATAAACCCCGGCAATGCGCAACAGCACCGCTTTCATGCGGCCCCTGTTCTCCAGGATCACCTTTTCGGTGTCCACCTTTGACTCGGGGTAGTCCCACTTCGGCTCCAAAGGGCAGTCTTCGTTGATTTTTTGCCCGGGTGAGGTGGGCCTGTAAATCAGGTTGGTGCTGGAGAATACGAATTGCTCCACCTCGAAGCCCTGCAGTACGCGCAAAAGGTTCTCCGTGCCTTTGACGGTTATCTTCTCGTACAGCGGGCTCGGCTTTCCCGAGAAATCGTAGTAGGCCGCCAGGTGAATGACGGAGGCTATCTTGTCCCCATAGCCGTAACGGACACGCTCCATGGCCGCCCTGATGCTGCCTTCTGAGGTAATGTCGTAGCATACGCACTCAGCCTCCCTGGGGGGAAAGGGGTAGCCGGTATTGTCCAAACCTACGATGCGGTATTTCTCTGACATCCGCTTGATGATACTCGTGCCTATAAGTCCGCTGCTTCCCGTGACGATGATGACCTCCTTGTCGGAGTTTCGTGCCCCTGCACTGTTGGTATGTTCCATAGTTTCTACGTATTAAATTTCATCTGCATGTTCTTGTAAAGCGACGATCACAGACAGGCTGGTAAGCTCTCCGGTACTCTGGGAATCTGCTATGGCTACGTCCTTAGGCCGACTACTCCACAGCCCTTTATATCCCACCGCCCTGACCTTTGAAGATGCTTTAGCATTTTGTGGCCAGGTTTAACAGGCTGCTAATAATTCATGTGGACGCCATAGCTTTCTTTCGCTAACACCTCTTTCCATTCTTCAACTATTTCATTATAAGCTATTCCTACCGGTCGTATTTTCCTGTCTAAGTCATACAATCCCAATTGATTTACCCGGCCGGCATCTTCCCGTAAAGCCGTATCCCAATCCACCTGGTCAGTTAAACTGTACCAGGTAAAGCCCATGATAGGCACGCCATCCTGTCTTAGGCGGTAAACATTGGCCCATTGCTTTTGCAGCCAGTTTACAGCGTCAGGTTCCTTCATATTAGTCTCTGTATGCATGATGGGAAGCCGGTAGCGGCTAAAATATTGATGGGTAATTACATAATAGCCGAATACCTCACCGGATGCACTGGTCGTTCCGTCTTTATGAACCAGGTGTTCATTGGTCCAGTAGTAATCGTTGCCCATGATGCATTTGGCTTTTATGTTATTGTCCCTAAACCAGTTGTATTCTTCTTCGGTCATGCCATTCTTGAGTAAATACTCATACATAATTACACTTACCGGATAACCATAAGTAAGATCCAGAGAGAGGAATCGTTTTTCATTAAGGAACTCTGCCTGTGGGATACAGGCCGGATGGCAAGCATGAAAATATTCTGATGATTCACTTTGAATGAAAATGGCCTGGGGGTGAACCTCCAAAATGGCCTGCATGGCCAGCACATTGGCCTTACATAAATTTTTCAGCGCCGTAACAAAGGCTTTATCGCTGGCCAGGCGCTCGTTCCACCAGCCATACTGCGCCGAAAAAGTAGCCGCGATAAAGATCTCGTTGACCGGAGTATAGAACTGCAGGTAAGGGAACCGCCTGGCAAATGCCCGGGCATATTCAGCGAAATGAACAGGCCAATCCGGGTTCTGGAAATCTCCGATCCAGTCGGGTACGCCAAAATGACACAGATCAACAATGGGTGTAATATCCACTTCCTTTAAATAGTTAAAGGTCTCATCGGTAAAGGCCCAATCATATCTGTTTGGACCCAGATGGACTTTATAATACGGGGGACCATACCGCAGAAACTCCAGGCCCATGTCTTTCACCAGGTTAAAGTCTTCTTTCCACCGCTGATAATGACCGGATTTTTCCATGCTATCGATGCGCTTCATCGTTCCATCCGGTAAGCGGATAGTAGGATAGCTATTTTCAATACCGGTGCTGAACATGAATCTATTTTCCATCCTGTGTCTATTGCCTAAAGGTTTCTTCCTGTTAAAAGCTTTGAAAACAAAAGGTGAGAACGCTTGCCTGTATAAGAGGAATCTGAATGGCACCTCTAAATTATAACGCTGCTAACCTGCCGCCATCCACTACTAAGGTGGTCCCGTTGATGAATTTCGCTTCATCGGAAGCCAGGAAACAAATGGCCTCCGCCAAGTCTTCCGGCTCTCCAACGGCACCTTCTGTTTCTTCCGTGCCATTTTGTACATTGGGGTTTGACCAAAGCATGGGTGTGTTGACCGCCCCGGGAGCTACACTGTTTATTCGTAATTTTTTAATAGGGACTTCCTGGCTAAGGGCCCGGGTAAAGGCTTCTATGGCTCCTTTACTGGCGGCATAAGGAGCTACCCGGCCCGTGGTTTGGTGGGCATGCACGGAACTTACGTTTACGATGGCACCTCCCTGCATATGCGGGATACAGAGCTTACAGAATAGGAACATACCTCTTAGATTGACCGCCATCAGCTTTTCCCACTCTTCTTCTAAGATTTCGGTAACCGGCTTGAAGGTCATCATGGCGGCATTATTGATGAGTACATCAACCTTGCCCCAGGTATCCAGGGTCTGTTGTACCGCAGCCCGGACATCAGCGGAAACCCCAACATCCGTTTTTATATAAATGGCTTCTCCCTCCGCAGCCTTTATTTCCGCCACTACTTCTTTTCCTTCTTCCTCATTCCGGTTCATGACAACAACTTTCCCCCCTTCCCGGGCAAGCTGTAAGCTGGTAGCTTTGCCTATGCCGGAGCTCCCTCCCGATACAAGGCATATTTTATCTTCAAAGCGCATCTTTTTCATATATTTAATTTTTTCTGATTAGGGCGTAATACCATTGGACATAATCCCCGGTACAAGGTAATCTTAACAGCTGCCAGGGAAACTGGTCGGGGAAATGGGATTACAGAAGAACTATTTTCCTTACCTACTGGCTTTTTAACCATACTGCTATTTTCGGCTGCTGATACGGGAGCGGCGGGTTCCTGTACTTTTGCCGGCAAATGGGAAGGGGCAACCAACACAGAGTAGGCTTCCTTGAATCTACCAGTTGAAAGTATCTCCAAGGATTTCATCTCTTTGCTAATAATCAACCGCGTGTGCTCTCCTTATTTTTTTAACAATTTCAAATTAATGGCATGCTGTTCCTCTCTATTGCGATGAAAAATAGGCTTGTATATTTTTTAGGTGCATAAGCTCTTTGAAAATTATCGGCGTGTTTTTTTGAACAGCCATATAATCAGTAAGACCAAAGCAATAAGGAATAATACGCCACCGAGCATCATGCATATCCAGCCGTTACAGCCCTGCATCATACCGTCCATTCCTTTCATAATTTTTCTCTTCTAGTTTTTTAGGTTCCTTTTTTACTTCTCTCATAACTGAATTACTCATTATCACCTTTTTTGCGGTTCATCAGCAGCATGGGCAGCACGCAGGCCAGTACCAGCAGGAGCAGCAGCCAGGTTCCCCAGTCCCCGTACCCCTCTATGCCCAGCAGCGGCAGCCCAAAGACCAGCGCCACCGCCACCGCCACCAGGCACCCTATCAATATCCATTTCATCATATTTCCCATGCCTATCTGTCTTTACTGTTTTCAGTGTGCTTCCCGTCAAGGTGAGTTTTCATGTTACTGCCTCCGTTTGCCTTGCTCCCTCCTGACGGCTGCCCCTGCATCTGCTGCATCATGCCTTTCATCTTGTCGCTGTCCATCATCATCAGGCACATCTTGCGGCACACGGCATCATCGCTCTCCGCTTTGTCCATCATAGAGCCCATCATCATGTCCATCATGTGCGGGTTTTCCATCATCATGGAGCCCATTATCCGGCAGGTGGCCGTGTCACCCTCCGCCGCCTGCATCATGTGCTGCATCATCATGCCTGAGCCATCGCCCTCGGCCATCATCCGCTTCATAAGCTCCGCCCGCATTTCCCGGTCATTCAGGATGGCAGAGAAAATCTGCTCTTTCTTCTCCTCATCCTGAAGCATGGTGGAGGCGCCTGCCGTTCTCTGGCCCGCACAACCGGTGGCGGCAAAGGCCATCACAAATAAAAGGGCTGTCGTTTGGACTAATCGTTTCATAGTTTTAAATCGTATCATAGTTTTAAAATGTGTGATTAGTGTTCAAAGTGCTGTTTCAGGGGTATCCTTTTCCCCTTTGTTCTGTTTTCAGCTTCTTTTCAGGAGCATGGTCTAAATCATTATAACGCTTGCTTAAACAGGTAGAGGGGCGGTGGTGGAATCACAGCCCCTCTCTTTTAGTTAGCAGCAGCCGCCGGAACGGTTTTGTTTGCCAGGCTCCGGGCCTTCGCTCTTGCCGAACCTAAAGCCGGCACTCTCCACGGCCTTTTGCATCTGCTCGGGTGTCACCGCACTTGGGTCATAGGCCACAGTGGCAGACGCGTCGGAAAGACTGACCTCCGCCGACTTCACACCCTCCAGCTTTGTCAGGGACCGCTGCACGCCATTGGCGCACCCGCTGCAGGTCATGCCCTCCACGGGGAAGGTCTCTTCTACTATACTGCCGGTTTGGCTCCCGTTATAATTTTGCTTTTCGTTTTCCATGATTGTCATATTTAGGTTTAACATAATTAGTTATTTAGCTGCCTTAGCAGCCGGGCTTTTAAAATCCCTCACCGCCTCCCCCAGGTCATAGACGGGGGCGCCGATAGACTTCTCCAGGATACTGGCCCCGATGGCTGACCGGTAGCCGCTCGCGCAGTGGACCACCACGGGCTTGTCTGAGCCGATCTCGTCTGCCCTGTCACGCAGCTCCGGCAGGGGGATGTGAACAGCCTCCTTAAAAATTTCATCACCCTTTACCTCCTGGGCATTGCGGAGGTCCACAATCGTAAAGTCACGCGGGTGCTTCCGGAACGCATCAAGGTCTATCTTAGGGCTGCGCTGCTGCCCATAGGTTGGCGCCTGCAGGGCCCCTTTGATATTCTGCTCATAGCCGATCTTTGCCGCCTTCCGGATGAGGCCTTCCAGGGCCTCCTCGCTTTCGGCCAACAGGTAGAACTCCTCTTCAGGTCCCACAAGGGAGCCCAGCCATGTCTCGAACTTCTTGCCGTCCATGATGTTGATAGCGCCGGGAAGGTGGCCTGCCTTGAACTGCCGCTGCGGGCGCGCATCCACCAGTAAGACACTGTTTTGGAGCGAGGCGTACTTGTTTAGCCGGGGCACGACCTCCACGCTCTTACCATAAGCTGCGGCACCCTTTCTGTTCAGAGCCACGTTGTAGCTGAAGTACCTGGGGATATAGGGCTGCTCTTCCAGGAGCACTCGGACAAAGGCGTCTTCTGACATGGGCTGAAGGGCGTAGTTGTGTGCGGCTTCCTGCCCTATTGTGCTGGAAAGGTCGCTGCTGATGCTTTTCCCGCAGAGGGAGCCTGGGCCGTGCGCCGGATACACCCTCACGTCCCTATCCAGCTGCAGCAGCACCTCGCGCGTGGAGCGGTAGAGCTGCCTTGCCAACTCCTCGCGCCTCGTGCGGGAGTCAGCCGAGTCCTCCCGCAGGTCAGGCCTGCCTACGTCCCCCACAAACAGGGTATCCCCTGTGAATACGGCATGCGCCTCTCCCTGCTCATCCGTCACAAGAACGCTGATGCCGTCCGGGGAGTGGCCGGGCGTGCTGAGGGCCTGAAGCTTTACCTTCCCCACCTTAATTTCATCACCCTGATCGAAGGCAATGTGAGGGTAGGAGGCCGCTGCCAGCTTGCTGATATAGACGGGTGTGCTTGTTGTACCGTGAATCTCCAGGTGGCCGCTCACAAAGTCCGCGTGCAGGTGCGTCTCCACCACCGCCACGACCCTTGCCCCGTGCCGCTCTGCAAAGTCAACGTAAGGCTGCGGGTCCCGGGCAGGGTCCACGAGCGCCACCTGCTTGTCGCTCAGCACCGCATAGGAGGCATGCGCCAGGCCCTCGTCATAAAATCTTTGAACACGCATCATTTCTAACTTAGGTTAAAGCACTTCATTCTCTACCGCTACTTGCCTTTGTCTCTTTGCAGTATGGCTTTCCGCTCCTCATATTCCTCTGTTGCCATCTTCCCACTGGCATACTTCTTTTGAAGAATGTCCAAAGGGGTTTCTCTGTACACTCTTGTCCGTGGCGTAGGGAAGAAAAAGATGGCAAAGATCAAAACCATCCATATGATCCACCAGACCATGTTCATGCCCATCACGTGATATTCATTGTCCATATCTACTTGCTTTAAAAGTTTAATACCATGGTTACTCTATTGCCTTTGCCTCCCCTGCGCCTGTTTTTCCTGGAAACACCATTCGCACAAGCAAGGCAGTTTTACGTGCAGCCACTTTATTGCTACTTGAAGGACTTTGCCTTCAGCCGCAGGCTGTTGGTTACCACAGACACGGAGCTGAAGGCCATGGCGGCGGCGGCGAAGATCGGGTTCAGCAGAAAGCCCGTATAAGGGTACAGCACCCCCGCCGCGATCGGGATACCGACCAGGTTGTAGATAAAGGCCCAGAACAGGTTCTGCCGGATCGTCTTCACTGTTTCTTTGGAGAGCCTGATCGCGGTCACGATATCCTCCAAATCGCCTTTGATAAGCGTGATCTCGGCGCTCTCTATGGCCACGTCCGTTCCCGTTCCCATGGCAATGCCCACGTCTGCCTGCGCCAGGGCCGGGGAGTCGTTGATGCCGTCACCCACCATGGCCACCTTCAGGCCGCTGGCCTGAAGCGCTTTGACATAAGCCGCTTTGTCGGCGGGCAGCACCTCCGCCTGGATATGGTCCACCCCCGCCTGCCGGCCGATGGCCTCTGCCGTCTGCCGGTTGTCGCCTGTCAGCATGTGCACGGCCAGCCCCATCTGCCGCAGGGCGGCGATGGCCGCCTTGGAGGTTTCCTTGATGGTGTCCGCTATGGCGATGACGGCGACGGCTTCCTCGTCCTGCCCCACATAGATGATGGTCTTGGCCTCCCGGCTTAACTTCTCCACCTCCATCTGCAGGTAGGGAGGGACCGCTACCTGGTTTTCATCCAGCAGCGTTCTGTTACCGACCAGGTACCGCTTGCCGTTGTAGCTTGCCTTCACGCCTTTCCCTGTGACGCTGTCAAAGCTGTCCAGGGAAACGGCCTCAGGGCTTTCCGGCTTCAGGTGGTTGACGACGGCCAGCGCCAGCGGGTGCTCCGACTGGGCCTCCATCGCATACACAACACAGGAGGCTTCCTGCCTTCCCTCCGGGGAAAGGTCCCAGAGCACGTCGGTCACCTCCGGTTTGCCCTGCGTGATGGTGCCTGTTTTGTCTACGACGATGGCATTGAGCTTGTGCGCCAGCTCCAGGCTCTCGGCATTCTTGATCAGGATGCCGTTCTCCGCCCCCTTGCCGATGCCCACCATGATGGCGGTGGGGGTTGCCAGGCCAAGGGCGCAGGGGCACGCGATGATAAGCACGGTGACCGCCGCGATGATGGCGTAGGTGATCTGGGGCTCCGGCCCCCACACACTCCAGGCGATAAAGCTCAGGATGGCAATCACGATCACGATCGGAACGAACACGGACGATATACGGTCAACCAGCTTCTGGATAGGCGCCTTGCTCCCCTGCGCCTCCTGCACCAGCTTTATGATCTGCGCCAGCATGGTCTCGCTGCCCACCCGCTCGGCCACCATCCTGAAGCTGCCCGTCTTGTTGATCGTGGCTCCGATCACCGCATCACCAGCCTCTTTCTCCACGGGGATGGACTCGCCCGTGATCATGCTTTCGTCTATCACAGACTTTCCCTCTGTGATCTTTCCGTCTACCGGCACCTTCTCTCCGGGCCTGATCAGGATAATGTCCCCCTTCGCTACCTCCCCTATCGGAACCTCCAGCTCTGTGCCCCCGCGGATGACCCTTGCGGTCTTTACCCCGAGGTTTATCAGTTTCCTGATGGCGGCGGAGGTGCGCGACTTGGCCCTCTCCTCAAAGTACCTGCCCAGCAGGATCAGGGCCACGATGACAGCGGCCACCTCATAGTACACGTGCGGCTCCAGGCCCCTGCTCCTGAGGTACCCCGGGAAAAAGGTGTTGAAGGCACTGAACAGGAAGGCAGCCCCCGTTCCCAGGGCAATCAGCGTGTCCATGTTGGCGGAGAGGTGCCGGGCCCTTTTATAGGCAATGATGAAAAAGTCCTTCCCGCTCCAAGCCACCACCGGGGCGGTAAGCGCCAGCATGATCCAGTCGGCATAAGGGATTGCCGGGAAGACCATGGCGATCAGCAGCACAGGCACGGAAAGCACCGTGGCCACAATCAACTTAAACCTGGTATCGCGCAGTTTCTTCTCCTCCCTCTCCTCACGGCTCTCCTGATCTGCCTTATCGGGCACTACCAGGCTGTAGCCAATCTCTGCGACGGCCGCCTGCATCTTCTCGGGAGTGGCCACCTCCGGCTCGTGCTCCACCAGCACGCTGGCGTCGGCGAAGTTCACGCTGGCCGACTTCACTCCCTCCACATGAGACAGCATACTCTCGACGCTGTTGGCGCAGGAGGCACAGGTCATTCCTTCTATTTCATACCTGTCTTTAACTGTTGGTTTTGCGATTACATCTTCCATTGCCTCATCCTTTCGATTTTGAACCCTGCTTTTCAACTGCCTGTACTGTGTTGTGATGGCTTAATGTGCTCTACTCGCACAAGAAACTTATTCGGGTCTTCTATGTACACTTCCGGCCTCCCGCAGAAGCCTCCTTATTAAAAAACCGGGGCGGTGGCTTTATGCAGCCGCTACAGTTCGCGTTTAACTGTTAGTGTGAGAACCAGCTAAAAAGCCCCTGTTCACATGATTCATGTACATGGCAGCAGGTCAGTTCAAGGTATCTCTTGTTTCACCGCACGCCGGCATTTGCTGCCCCATGTAAGGGTTCCGGATTTCCTTTGCCTCACTTAACCAATAGGCCCCTTTGTTGCCGTTAGCCATGGGGCAGTACTGGACGTACAGCGTTTGCCGGCCTGCTCCGAAAACATCCACCGCCTTTATCTTTGTCTCGGAGACAAAGGCGAAGTTCTCCCTTTTCCCCTCCATCGTTTTGGCCTCCTTACAAAGCTCCACATGGTCCATCAGGAAGAACTTCTTCTCTTTCCAGAAATCATGGGCACTCCCGGCCAACAGTCCGTCGTTTACCTCAAGCAGCGCCGCCATCATGCGTGTACTGGCACGCTCCACCTCCTTTTCATCTGCTGCCACCAGGCTTTCTTTTAGTGCAAGGTAAGTATCTACAACCCTGTTGAGCTGCTGCTTAAACGCTGCCGGGGCTTCCTGGCTAAAGTCCAAAGTACCTCCTTCTACAAATTCGGTGATCGGAATCTGGTTCTTCCTGATAGAGTCATCAATTGTCCCATAGTTCATATCCATGTTCCCGTGAGCCTCCATCGGGTCAGCTTCATTCTCTGCCACTTCCTTCTTTTTACCCTCACACGCTGAAAGAAAAACGAGTACCAGGGCAGTAACCGCGATAGACGTTGGCTTGGCAAGTACCTTGTTCATTTTGCTTTATCTTTTCATCGAGTAGCTGTTAAGTAGCTGTCTGTCATCACAATTAATTCTGAGTTGTTCTCTTTGAATTTAAACCCATCGGCTTCAGATAAGGCTTTATGAACTGTGCTAAAAAGCAAGTGTATCTGTGCTTTTATTCCAGCAGCTGCGTTCAGCATTGTGCTGAGTAAACCTCTCCTGATCTTACCATTCCGAACACCTGCTTTATCAGCTTGTTCATCACGGCCACCAAGGCTACCTTCTTTGCTTTTCCTGCCGCCACCATCCGCTCATAGAGCTCCCGGCAAGCTTTGTTGTAGACCTTTGCCGTCATGGAACACATGTACAGTGTGGCTCTTATGTTTTTGTCCCCGATCCTGCTGATCCCCCTGTATCCTCTTATCGATGTACCGGACTCATTGATACAGGGGCAGATCCCGATAAAGGCGCTGAACTGCCTGGCAGAGGTAAAGTTTTTGAACCCGGCGGAGACCACAATGAGCTCAATGGCAGACTTAGTGCTGATGCCGGGAATGGTCTGCAGCAGGGCAAACAAATCTCTGCAATGCTCCTCCGCATGTTGCTGCATCTGGCGCTCCAGTACCTCGATTTGCTTTTCTATGCTTGCCAAGACTGCTTTGCAGGCCTTCACAGCGGCTTTATCCGCTTCTTCCAGTTGGGACAGGGCATGCAACTGGTTGGAGAAAGAGCGCTTGCTCTTGACCAGCAGCTTCAGGGGCATGCGCTGTTGCTGCAGCTTCCGCATGAAGGGGGCTGGCGGCTCGTAGAGCTTTGGCTGCATGCGCTCCCCGTACTCGGCAATCAGCGCAGCATCCACCCGGTCTGTCTTCGTGCTTCTGAGCTTGGCCTGGGCAAAGCGCTTGATCTGCAGAGGATTCACCACAGATACTCTGATTCCTTTTTCATACAGCGCTACAGCTAAGTGCAGGCTGTACACTCCTGTTGCTTCCATGATGCACCAAGTCTGGTTCGATAGGCTCTTAAGGAAGCTGCTGATGCCTTTTTTGTCGTTGCTGTGCAAGGAAGTGGTGACACTGCCATCCAGTTTTGTAGCGACCACAAAACTGTCTTTGGCCACATCGATACCCATGTAAGTTTGCTCCATCATGTCATGTTTTTAGGTTATTCAGGTGACAGAAAGATAGCTTCTCTTGCACTCAACATCCTGATGCAGGCTCTGGGCCTAATGAACTGTTCAAGGTGAAGAAGCCGGGTAGGGGGATTGTCATAAAGCGCGGGCTTTTAGAACCCATGTTAAGCAGGAATCTTATTCCCTACCCAGTCTTTTTGTCTACAGCTTAGATACTCATTTTCTCTGTTTCTGATAAACTTTCAACCCAATCAACAAAAGGGAAAAAGATACCTACAGGATTAGTTACAAACATAGGATGTAATCAGGAAAAGGATCTATATAACTTTACCCGAAAGATAAAGGCCCGCCTGTTCAGACAGGCCTTTATCTCCGATTAAATTATAAGGGTATGTTTAAGCTTCCACACCTGCAAAGCTTCTGCACGCTTCCTCGCACGCGCGGCAGATTTTGGCGCAAGGCTTGCACTCGTGTTCTTTATCCACATTATTTTCGCATGCCTCCGCGCAACTCCTGCAGATCTCGGCGCACTCCCTGGCCAGGTGCCTGGCGTGCTCCGAGTCTGAACCCACAAATCTTGCCGTGGCGTAACATATGTTGGCGCAGTCCCGGCATAGCCTGATGACACGTGTCAGCTCATCGGTTCTATCATTGTCCAAACTGGCGTTAAAAGTGACGTCGCACTCTGCACCGCACGCGGCCAGAATTCGGAGTAAGTCTTTGTGATTGCTGTTGTTCTCTAATTCGTGATTCATAGTTTTAATTGTTTGTTAGTTAAGGGATAAATGAAAAGCCTGCCTGAGCAGGCAGGCTTTGGTAATACATGCTTTATTTCTTTAAGTCCCGCCCGAGCACTTCTCTGCGCTCTTCATAGGCTTCTGTGCTCATCTCAAAGGAGGCGTACTTCTTGCGCAGCACGTCCAGCGGGCTTTCTTTGCCTCCGTCTTTAGAGGGAGAGAACAGCTCATAGAGGAGCATAAACACCACGCCTGCAAAGAGAAGCGTGCAAAGGAAACTATATCCGAAAAATTCCATTTTTATAATTACTTTAGTTTAACATCTTACTTTAGTTTGTTTGCCTGGCTCAGGTACTGCCACAAGCAGGGCAGGTAGCGAAGGGCGGCCAGACAAACAGCTAAAGAAAGCCAGTGCCCTTCACTATCTTACCTTTTTATGACTTCCTGTCAGAAGTCATTCCGCCATGCCCCGTATTGTGGTAAGCCGGGTAGCCTTTCCGGGCTCCGGCTTAAAGCTTCTGGCTCTTGGGCTCAGCGGCTTTGTCCTTATTCCCGTCCATTTTCATGTTAGGGTCCATTTTCATGTCACCGTCCATTTTCATTCCGCCTTGCATGCCGCTCATCATCTTGGCGCACATGGCCTGCATCTCTTCGCTCTCCATCATCGCCATGCATCCCTCCATGTCTTTGCTCTCCATCATGGCCATGCAACCGGACTTCTTGCCTTTGTCTTCCTGCTGCGGCTTGTTCCCTTGCGAGAACACGTTAAGCGAGAACACCATCAGGAAAGCCACGGAAAGGGCGGCGAGTACTATCTTCATCTTAGTCTTCATAATCTTCGTTTTTTAATTTACTAGTTGGTTATCCGAACGCCTACCTTAGCGTTCTTATATAGTAAACCCCAAAAAAGGCTTATCCGTTGTACATGATTCCGGATGAAATGTACAAGATTTCGCCTCACACTTTACCTATGGCGTTTCTCTCCCTGTCCCCGGATTCCTTGTACTGGTTCACCGTCAGCCCCGTCACGGTCTTGAACTGGTTGGAAAGGTGGTGCACGCTGCTGTAACCGAGCTTGCGGGCTATCTCGCTCAGGTTCATCTCCTCGTACTCCAAGAGTTCCTTCACCTTCTCTATCTTCTGGAGGATGAGGTACTTTTCAATCGTGATGCCCTCCCGTTTGGAGAACGTCTTGCTCAGGCTGCTGTAGGACTGGCCGACCCGCTCGGCGATGTAGTCCGAGTTGCGGAGGTTGGTGGTCACGTTACCCTGGACAAGGTCCAGCACGGCCAGCTTCACCTGCTCTGCAAGCAGCTCGTCCTTGTCCTGGATCAGCTCAAAGTCATGCTTTGCCAGCACCTGCTTCACAGCGGCCATGTCCACCTGTCCATGGCCGAAGATGGTGATCTCCCCGAGCCTGTCAATCTCGAACGCCACGCCCAGTGCCTCCAGCTCACTGCTGATCACTGTGATGCAGCGGGGGCACACCATGTTTTTGACTTGAAAAGTAGTTCCTTCCATAAGTTTTTCTATCTATTGTATATCATGGGAATTCTCCTCCTGAAGCAGTAGATCCATGTCCTGCATCAGCTGGTCCACCTCCTCGGGCTTGGTGCCGTCATAGTGGCCCCTCACCCTGCGTCGGGAGTCAATCAGCAGGAAAGCGCCGCTGTGCACCAGCCCGCCCGGCTCAGCCTCATCCTCCATGGCACTCGCCATGTAGCTGTTCTGGGCAATATCGAAGATGGCCTCCCTGTCGCCCGTGACAAAGTGCCATCTCTCGGAGTCTACGCCGAGCCGGTCGGCGTAATCCCTCAGCACAGCCACCGTGTCATGCGTAGGGTCAATGGAATGGGAGAGGAACTTCACGCGCTCGTTATACTTGTACTTCCCGTACACGCGCAGCATCTGGCTCTTCATCTTTGGGCAGATCGTGGGGCAGGAGGTGAAAAAGAAGTCAGCCACATAGACGCTTCCCTTAAAAGTCTCCGGCGTCACAAGGGAGCTGTCCTGGTCCACGAAGGCGAAATCCGGGATGGTGTGGTAGAGGGTGTCCCCCGCCTGGACTTCCCTTGGCCCCAGGACAGGCAGGCGCTCCTCCTCTTCCTGGCACGAGGAGCGCGCCGCCATTACAAAAACCAGGCTCAGGTAGAGGCTGTGTTTTAAGGTCTTCCGTTTCATTTATCTTTTAACTAAGCGTTTCAAGTTCAAAGCATGGATTTGGCAGCAGTTTCGCTGGCCTCCATTTTTTCTTTTACCGTGAGTATCTCCTTCCGCTTAAGCTCCAGGTACTCCAGGGCCCGGGCTTTTCCCATCGCCTGATCAGGGTCTTCGTAGGTGCGCATCCACTGCATCATGGCCTCATCGGCCTCCTCCAGGTCTTTTATGGTCAGCAGCAGGGCCGCTGCCTCGTCTTTGCTATCAGCATCCGCTGTGTCCAACTGTGCCACTTTTTCCTTCAGCTCCTTTTTCAGGTGCATCAGCGTCCCGATCCGTGGCATAATCTCATCGTGCACGCCCATCACCCCCCCTTTCAGGGCCTCCACCTCACCCGGTTCCTCCTGGTCCTCCGCAGCGGATGCCTGTTGCTGCTTGCAGGAGAACAGGGAAAGGGAAAACAGGAATGTTATCAGAAAGGGGTACAGGCACTTAAAGTCTTTTCTTTTCATCTTAAGCATGCTAATGGGGAATAAGAAAAGGCAGAGGCTTTACCGCCCCTGCCTTTTACAGATTTACATTCTTTCGTACTGGCAGCATCCGGGCAGGCTGCCATAAGCCTCCTCCGTTGCCTTTACCTGCTCCGTGTCGTGTCCCACGCCGGCAACGTGCTTCTGGATGTCGGCCTCCGTTACCTTGGCCGGATCATACTTTACGGCGAGGGCTTTTGTCTCCACGTCCCAGCTGGCGGACTGAACGCCTTCTGGCCCAAGGGCAGCTTTTTCGATGCGCTTCTTGCACATGCCGCACTTGCCATTCACTTCAAAGGTGGCAGTTTCCGTGGCCTGGGCCACTGCTGTCTGCTTTGTGGTATTTGTATTCTGTGCCTGTACTGAAACACCGGCAAAGGAGCCGAACATAAGGGCGATGGTTAAAATATTCTTTCTCATTTTATAGGTTAATTGCTCTCTAACTTGATTATAAATTCACTAAATAGTTTCTTCAACGGATCCGCAGCCGGGCATTTTCTGGCCCATGAAGGGATTCCTTACCTGCTCCTCAAAACTCAGCCAATTGGCCCCCTGCCCATCCAGTGCCATGGGGCAGTGCTGCCAGTAAAGAGGCTTGTCGGTCACTTTCATGTCTTTCATTGCCTGGTACAGCTGCCGTGACAGCTGGGCAAAGGCCTGCCGCTGGGCCATTATGTCCTGGGCTTCGGCTAACTGCCCAGCACTTTCCATTAGCTGGCTGCGCTGTCCTTCACTTAGCTTGCTGCTCTCCAGGCCTTCCTGAAGATCGCTTGCCGCCTGCTTCACCTGCTCGTAGTTGTCATTCACCAGGGCATTCTTGATGTCCATGTACGCCTTCACAAAGGCCGGCTCACCTTCTGTATTGACAGCGGCTGCCTCATTTCCCTGCTGCGCCATGTCCATGCCTTCCATTTCACCCATGCCTTCCATGCCGTCAGCCATTCCCATTTCTTCTGTTTCTTTGGCGGCTTCCTGCTGATCACTGCTACAGGCCGTCATGAAGGTGAACAGCATCATCGCTACGATCATAGAAGCCCATTTTAGATTGCACTTTTTCATCTTTAAAAATTTAGGGTTATAAAAAATAATTACGGTTTAATTACATCTTTCACCTCGCCGCAGGTGCGCATGTTCGCTGCCATGAACGGGTTGCGTATCTCTTTTGTCTCGCTAAGCCAGTAGGCCCCCTCGCCCCCTTTGGCCATCGGGCAAAAGTCCACGTAGAGCGTTTGCCGTGCCCCGAAGGCCTCCACTACCTTGATGAGCGGCTGGGACAGGAAGATGAAGTTCTCGCGTTTCCCTTCGATGGTGTCTGCCTCCTTGCAAAGTTTGGCGTGCTGGAACAGGAAGCTTTTCTTCTCCTCCCAGAAATCCTTTGCGTCTCCCTTCAGCAGTTTGTCATCCACCTTGTTGAGGGCTGCCAGCAGGGCCGTGCTGTATTTGGCCGTCTCTTTCTCATCTGCCTCCACCAAAGCCTCTTTCAGCTTAAGGTAAGCATCCACCACGTCGTTTAGCTGTTTCTTGAAAGCCGCCGGCACCTGATCCCGCAGGTCAACCGCATCCCCCTCCACGAATTTCGAAGTTGGGGTCTGCGACAGGTTCGCCTCTGTCCCCGCCATGTCCATTCCCGGCATGTCCATTCCTGGCATTCCGGCCATCGCGCCCCCGGCCACACCGGGGTCAGCGTTCGGGTTCATCATGCTCACCTTGCCCTGCAGCTGGGCCGCCGCATCCACCTGGAACACACCGTTGGTCACGACTTCCTCGCCTGCCTTCAGGCCGCTGTTCACCACGTACATGTCCCCAGCCTCAGGGCCCAGCCCCACCTCGCGGAACTCGAAGGTCGGCTGCTCAAACGCAGGGTCCTTCACGTACACCACGGCTCTTTTCCCCGTCCACAGCACCGCCGTCCTCGGGATCATCAGGGCACTGGCAGCCACGTCCAGCTCGCTCTGCAGCACGCCCTGCGCAAACATGTCGGGCTTGAGCTTCCCATTGTTGTTTGTCACCTCTGTACGCACTGAGGCGGCGCGTGTCTCCGGGTTGATGATGGGGTCGATGAAGGTGACCTTGCTGGTAAACACTTCACCCGGAAGTGACGGCACCGTGAAGCGGACCTCATCGCCTACCTCTATCCAGGGCAGATCGCTTTCATAAGCATCGAAGAGCACCCACAGGTCATCCAGGGAGGTAACCTGGAACAGGGGCTGCCCCTCGCTCACGTACTCGCCCACATTCACGTTTTTGGCCACGACCGTGCCGGACTGTGTGGCATAGATATTTAGGTT
This sequence comes from Pontibacter saemangeumensis, assembly GCF_039541895.1. Lineage (NCBI taxonomy): Bacteria > Pseudomonadati > Bacteroidota > Cytophagia > Cytophagales > Hymenobacteraceae > Pontibacter > Pontibacter saemangeumensis. The sequence continues at coordinate 283,111 of NZ_BAABHC010000005.1, read as the reverse complement.
GTCCTGTAGCTTTCCGCCGCTTGCGATGCGACCGATCTGCGCATCTGAAATATTCCAGAGCTTGAGCTTGCGCACGGCGGACTCATAGAAAGAAGGGTTCGTTTCCCGGAGGCGCGCGGCCACCTGCAGCTCTTTCTGCGCCGTGATCAGCTCAGGGGAGTAGATGCTGGCCAAAAGCTGGCCCTTCTTTACCTCCTGCCCCGTGAAATTCACGTGCAGCCGCTCGATGCGGCCGGGGAAACGGGCTGTGATGTCCCCTACGGCTGTTTCCTCTGCCTTTACCTTCCCGGGAAGGTGAAGCTCCTTTGTCGGTTCCGCCTGCTGCACCGCGACGGTCTGCACGTTGGCCAGCTGCATGGCCGCCTCCGTCATCTGTATCTCGTTGACGGAGACAGTCGCCCCTCCTCCTTCCTGCAGCGGAATCAGGTCCATGCCGCAGATGGGGCACTGCCCCGGCTCGTCCATGCGGATCTGCGGGTGCATGGCGCAGGTCCAGATAGTGCCTTCCCCCTCCTCCCCGTGCGCATGGGCCAGCTCAGCTCGCTCCTCTGTTACAGGGGCCTCGGCCTCCCCGCCGAAGAACACCCACCCCAAAAGCAGGCCGAGCGCTAAAAAGCCCAGCCCGAAATACCACATTCTTTTATCTATCTTCTGTCTCATATCGGCTTCCCATTAAGTAGTTGATGTTATAAACTCGGTTGTTCAGGGCTGTTCTGGCCTGGGCCAGTTCTAAACGGTAGTTCAGGAGCTGCCGCTCCATGCGGAGCACCTCCTCAAAGCTGTTCCTGCCCGTGGAGAACTCCTCCTGCAGCAGGGCAAAGGACTCTTCGGCTAATGACGTGAGCCTTTTGTAGAGGACAACCTTTCTCCGCGCGTCCAGCAAGTCCCTGTACTCCTCCTCCAATTCCGTGAGCAGCTGGTTCTCCAGGTTCTCCCTCCGAAGTTCCACAGCCTCCTTTTCCAGCACGGCCTCTTTTTGCATGGCCCTGTACTTCTTTCGGTAGATGGGCACTCTGATGCCTACCTGCGGGAAAAGAACCGCGTCCTGCCCGTTGTCGGGCATCTCCACGCCTCCCCTGCCTGCGATGCTGGTGTAGCTCGCCCCCAGCGTAAATGCGGGAAGGCCCATTTTCCTGGCCACTTCTACCTGGTTCTCATACACCTGGGCCTCCTGCCGGAGTTGCTCGAGCCGGGGGTTCTGCGCCAGCAGGGTGTTGTAAATCGCCTCCTTCTCCAGCAAGAGCTCCTCTTCCCACAGGGAGTCCGGAAAGGTGATGGGTTCCTGCAGGTCCGTGTTCAGTAGCTGCTCGAACCTTGTCACCAGCGGCTCCCTGCTGTCGGCCAGGTACTCCAGCCGGCTGCGTAGCTCCTCCTCCTCCATCTCGACCTGCAGCACGGCTGACAGCCCTGCCTGCCCTGTCTCAAAATACACCTGCGCCAGCTCCTTAAAAGAAGTGAGGATCTCCAGGTTCTCCTCTGTGATGCGGGTGGCTGCTTGCAGGTAGTACAGGTCGTTGTAGGTGACGCGGATGTCCCGGTAAAGCTCCAGCTTGGCCTCCTCAAAGGCCTGCAGCCGCACCTTGGCCCGCTGGGCGGCCACCCGCTCCTGGGCCTCCAGCGTGCCGAACCAGGGGAACATCTGGCTTGCCGAGAAAGTGGCCCGCTGCGCCCCCACGCGCGTCTCGACGGGCTGAAGGAAATAGGCGAAGCTCACCTGCGGGTCGGGTAGCGCCCCTGCCTGCGGCACCTGCTCCAGCGCCGCCAGGTAGTCTGTGAACAGCGCCTTGAGCCTCGGGTTGTTCTCTGCTCCCTGCACCAGGTACCTGTCTACCGGCCTCTCTTCCTGCGCCTGCGAAAGCAGGGGCAGCAGAGCAAGGCTGAAGGCGAGAAGCCAATACGTTATATTTTTATATCTTTTGTCTTTCATGATGCTTTTGCTAATGCTTTTGGTTTCTTTGCCCACTTTCTCTCCTGCCACATGCTGTAGAGCACCGGCACCACAAACATGGTGATGGACTGAATAAACATGCCCCCGAACGTCGGGATGGCCATCGGGATCATAATGTCCGAGCCCTTTCCGGTAGAAGTGAGCACAGGAAGTAAAGCTATGATAGTGGTGGCGGTGGTCATCACGGCAGGCCTTACCCGCTGGCTTCCGGCCATCACAACGGCTCTTCTGATGGAGTCCCTGTCGGTGGTGTCCTCCCTTGCGAACACCTGCTTGAGGTAGGTGCCCATCAGCACGCCATCATCGGTGGCAACGCCGAAGAGGGCGATGAAGCCCACCCACACGGCCACACTCAGGTTGATGGGGCGTATCTGGAACACGTCCCGCATGTTCTCCCCGAAGAGGGTGAAATCCAGGAACCACCCCTGGTTGTAGAGCCAAAGCAGGATAAAGCCGCCGGAGAAGGCCACAAACACCCCGGAGAAGGCCATCAGCGTCGGCTGCACCTCCCCGAACTGGAAGTAGAGGAGCAGGAAGATGGCCAGCAGGCTGATTGGGATGACGATGGAAAGTGTCTTGGCGGCCCTGAGCTGATTTTCGTAGTTCCCCGCGAACTTGTAGCTCACGCCCGCCGGCACCTCGAACTCGCCGGAGGCGATCTTCTCATTGATCACTTCCTGTGCGTTCTCCACGACCTCTACCTCTGCAAAGCCTTCCTCTTTGTCGAAGATGACATAGCCCAGCAGGTAGGTGTCCTCGCTTTTGATGTTCTGCGGCCCCTGCACGTAATTTATCTCCGCCAGCTGCCCCAGGGGCACCTGCGCCCCGGTAGGGGTAGGAACGAGCAGGCCTTTCACATCCTCGGGGTTGTCCCTAAACTCCCGGGCGTAGCGCACCCGAACCGCGTACCGCTCGCGGTCCTCCACGGTGGTGGTCATTTCCATGCCACCGACGGCCGCACTGATGATCCGCTGCACATCCGCAATGGAAAGGCCATAGCGGGCGATCGCCTTCCGGTTGATGTCGATCTCCATGTACGGCTTTCCCACCACGCGGTCGGCGAAGACAGAAGGATCCTTCACCCCTGGCACCTCCTTGAGGATATCCTCCATCTGCAGGCCCACCTTTTCGATGGTCTCCAGGTCAGGGCCGAACACTTTCAGGCCCATCGGGGCCCGCATGCCGGTAGATAGCATGATCAGGCGCGTGGCAATGGGTTGTAGTTTCGGGGCCGAGGTCATGCCCGGCAGGTTGGAGGCAGCCACAATCTCCTCCCAGATGTCGTCCGGGGACTGGATATGGTCGCGCCACTGGCGGAAATAGGATCCATTAGGATCCGGCACCAGCAGTGAAACGTCCAGGTCCGCGCGCTCCATCGTTTCCGGATCGAATACCTCCCCGTTCTTAAGCACATACTGACCCTCGTCATTCACCTCAAAGGCGACGCGGTACCCGTCCTGGTCCCGCACATACTCTGACTTGTAGTTAACGACGTTCTCGAACATAGAGATAGGCGCAGGGTCGAGGGCCGTGGCGGCGCGCCCCCATTTCCCGACCGTCACATCCACCTCGGGGATGGCCGTCACCAGCAGGTCGAGCTGGCGGATGGTCTCAATGTTCTCCTCCACGCCGGAATGCGGCATGGTGGAAGGCATCAGCAGGAAGGTCCCCTCGTTCAGCGGCGGCATGAACTCCTCCCCGGCGCCCGGGAAAGTCTCGCTCACAGCCACCCAGGCGCCTGTCTCCCGCACGTTCCACCCCAGCTTCTCCGCCCCGCTGGCCGCAAAGCCAAAAACTCTGTCAAAGCCCTGCCAGGCCAGAATGCCGAACAGCACGATAAGGATAGGCATGGAGAGGAACTTCCACTTGTTGCGAAGGCACCAGGACAGTATAGGCTGGTAGTACTTCACCATGGCAAGCAATGCCCCTAACCAAAACGCAATGATGCCTGCCACGAAAATGAGGTTGGTCACATAGCTATGCGCCGCGCCCAGCGGCAGCCACTCTTTGGTCAGGAAGTAAAGCACACCCACCAGCACGATCCCCACATTCAGGTAGGTAGGGTACCGCTTTTTATCCTCTGGCCAGTATGGCTCCAACAGGTTATTCGTTCCCAATGCAAGAAGAACGATGCCTGCCCAGGGTACATAGAAGAGCACCAGCACACCTAAAGCAAGAAGGCTGAAGTTCCATATCCTCCTCGTTCTGCTCTTGCCGAACTCAAGGGAGAACAGCGCGTGGGCGAGCGCGGGGATGACCACGATGCCCACGAACAGGGCCGCTAAAAGGGCAAAGGTCTTGGTGAAGGCCAGGGGGCCGAACAGCTTGCCTTCCTGCCCTGTCATGGCGAAAACGGGAATAAAGCTGATAACGGTCGTAGCCAGGGCCGTCAGCACGGCAGAGGCGATCTCAATCGTCCCCTCATATATTACCTCCAGCTTGGAGCGCCCCTCGTTCCCGGGCATCTCCAGGTGGCGGATGATGTTCTCGGTGAAGATGACCCCCACATCCAGCATTACCCCGATGGCAATGGCGATGCCGGACAGGGCCACGATGTTGGCGTCGACTCCGGCGTAGCGCATTACGATAAAGGTCATCAGCACCCCGATAGGCAGCAGGCTGGAGATCAGGATGGAGGCGCGCAGGTTCAGCACCAGGACCACCACCACGATGATGCTGATGAGTATCTCCAGCGTGAGGGCCTCCTCCAGCGTGCCCAGCGTTTCGTAGATAAGGCCCGTGCGGTCGTAGAAAGGAACCACCGTTACCTTGGAGACGGTGCCGTCCGGCAGCACCTTGCTCGGCAAACCGGGCGCCATCTCCTCGATCTGGTCCTTTACGCTGTTGATCACCGCGAGTGGGTTGGAGCCATAGCGGGCCACGACCACCCCTCCTGTTGCTTCGGCCCCGCCTTTGTCCAGGCCGCCGCGCCGGGTGGCGGGCCCCATGTGCACGCGGGCGACATCCTGCAGCCGGATCGGCGTATTCTCATTCACGGCCACCACGGCCTCTTCCAGGTCATCGATGCTTTCGATGTAACCAAGGCCGCGCACCAGGTATTCTGCTTTGTTAAACTCGATGGTGCGGGCCCCCACATCCTGGTTGCTCTCCTGCACGGCCTGCATGATCTGCCGCACGTTCACCCCGTGGCCTCTCATGGCGATAGGGTCGATGTCCACCTGGTATTCCTTTACGTACCCTCCGATAGAGGCCACCTCGGACACGCCTTCAGCGGACGCAAGGGAGTACTTCACGTAAAAGTCCTGGATGGAGCGCAGCTCCTGCGGGTCCCAGCCGCCGGTGGGCTCCCCCGTCTCAGGATTGCGGCCCTCCAGCGTGTACCAGTACACCTGCCCCAGCGCCGTGGCATCAGGCCCCAGCGCTGGCTGAACACCCTCGGGCAAGGTGCCGGAAGGCAAAGAGTTGAGTTTCTCCAGTATCCTGGAGCGGCTCCAGTAAAACTCCACATCCTCCTCAAAGATGACGTAGATGCTGGAAACACCGAACATGGAGCTGCTGCGGACGGTTTTCACGCCCGGAACCCCTAAGAGTGCTGTGGTGAGCGGATAGGTTATCTGGTCCTCAATGTCCTGCGGAGACTTGCCTTTCCATTCGGTAAAGACGATTTGCTGGTTATCCCCAATGTCCGGTATCGCGTCGACCGGCACGGGGTCTCTGGGCATCCAATCAATACCCCAGTTAAAGGGGGCGGTGGAAATACCCCAGGCCACGAAGGCAACAGTCAGCAAGGCCGTCACCAGTTTATTCGTTAAAAAAAATCTGATTATTCTGTTAAGCATAGTTGTTTCTTGTTGTAAAGGAATAGACAACATGGCTCCGTAAAGACAAAGCCATAGGCTACAGACCCTTTGTGAAGACTGTACCTACAGTACTTCGTTGAGGGTGTGCCTACAAGAGAATAACTATGCTCTAAATAAGGAAAGACTGAACCCTGATGTAGATATCAGACTCAGCTAAAGGGGGCTGTTTGGAATGGAACAGAAGCTTTCTGGACGGCTCGTCCAGGAGCAGCGCGAGGCGCAGCTCACTTATGAAATGAACTAAAACAAGCTGCAGCTGGGGCGTAAACTTGATGGCCTGCTGATCAAGCTGGAAGTCATCCTCAACCGATACATGGTCTGTGTCGCTGTGGCAGTCACAGTCGGCGGGCATGCTGCCCGGGTCGCAGCAGGACTTTGTGTCCGCTGCCCCAACCGAGACGTTTGCCAGCACTTTTCCACAGAAATGTTTCGTCACGGCAAAGCCCGCCGTGCTCACGAGCAAGGAAATGACTAAGACGATATGGAAAAGATGACGCACTTCTTGTTTTTTCTTACCCAACGTGAAACAATGAAAAATAGTTCCTTTGCTATACTCTTTTACAGAGAGTTGGATTATCAATGCACAAAGCTAACACAAATAACGGAATTATCCAAGCTTCCACATTTATGCTAAGGCGGCGTGCTGTGTGACCTTCCCTCTTAATAGGTATGGACAGCACTGCAGCTCTTTTCCACAATCCTGCAAGCGGGGTGGTTCTGCACAGGCAATGGGCGCATCATACCGGCCCGCTACGTTTTAAAACTTTAATAGGGCTGCTCGTGTATCTAAGCTAAAAAACAGTAGCGCTTATGATGGATGGGGTAATGGATGGGATGATGGGCATGGGAGCCGGTATGATGCTGGGAAGCGTGCTCTTGCTTGTCATCCTGGTGCTTTTGATTGCGTGGCTGGTAAAACGGGCAAAGAAGTAAAAGGGAAGCAAACAGAAAGCACCCTAATTGGGTAGAAACTGAGTTCCCCTGATGGTACAGCTATGCCCCCTGGTGCAGTGCAGGTAACCATAAACAAGGATAGACCTAACCTCCTGCTCCCGGCAAGGGTTAAGAACAAATACTTTAGCAGAGAATTGTTAATTAAAATGACAGGTAAAGAAGGCCATAAGGCAACGTATAACAGCATGATAGCACTCTGTGCCCGTATCCTGGTGATAGGCTTTTTGGTGAACCTGGTTTGGGAAAACGCGCAAGGCTTCCTGTATGTTGGCTACGGCGGCTTTTGGGAGCATTTCTGGGTCTGCTTTGTTGCCTCTGTCATAGACGCCCTGGTGATTTTGCTGGTTTACCTCGCGCTTGCCCTTATTTATCATGATCTTTACTGGCCGAAGCACAGCACTTCTGTTCGGTACGCTGTGGTAGCTTTGGTCGGAGGCGCACTCGCTGTTGGCTTTGAGCTGTGGGCACTGGCAACAGGGGAATGGAGCTATACTGCTTTGATGCCCCTGATTCCGGTTCTTGAGGTAGGCCTGTCCCCGCTGGCTCAGCTCATGGTGCTGCCTGTCCTCACCTATTACATAAGCATGCGCAAGACCAGCATGTAGATTTGAAACATGTGAAAGCCTGCTTGCTTATCCTGCGAAGGCCTTTAGTAAATCCGCTTAGTCAAAAAACAGGATGCACAAAAAGGCAAGGTCGTTATGAAAAGGACTGCCCTGTCCAGAATAAAGGCTACGCATAAAATTTAATTTTGCCAACCCTTTACATTTGTTGAGCCAGGGAAAGTGGAATGGGACTCTGCTCAAGGAGCGGCTCATCAGGAGCATTCCGGTCAGCTTGCATATTGTCCGTCTATAGCTTTACAATTGTGAGCGGTTTTATTTGTTGCATGCATTCTGAATATGCCTTAAACCTATACCATCATAATCTTCTTTCCTCTTTTGATGGCACAATAATTCTTCCAAAGCTTTTTCACTTCTCCAGTTCTAAGGTGTGCTTCTACAGGAGTGACGAACTCCGCTCAACCCTGCTACATCTGACGTTATACACCGTTCCTGAGTAGGCTAATAATTTTTTGGCAGGCTCCAGAAGCCTCCCTTTTGGTTCTTCTTGTATCAAGGCTTATTGAGGCAAAGAAAATTTCAGCCTTGCCCCACCTCCCTTACCTTTGCGCTTCTTTAACCGACTTTTTTAGCGTTTCGTTCTTCGACCCTTTTGTAGACCTCCTCTCTGCTAATGCAGACTAAGGTCGCTAATTACTCAACTATTTGGCCGCGGCTCATCAGCCTGGGTACCATCGCCTCAAAGTCCGCGCTAAAGCTAAGGTGGCCACATCTTTTTGCAGAAACTCATCCAGCTGCTCTGCTTCATCTGCCTTTACCTCATTGCTTTTTTAGATGCTCTACTCTACCTCTTTCTTGGGGGCTCTATTAATAGCTATAAGGGCAGTATAATAAGTCTTAACTGTTATAATTTAGATAACCCTAAAAATAAATTACAAGTATTATAAAATAATACTTAGCTTTGCTAAATCTTAATAGTGCCATTGTATGAAAAGAACGACACTACTTCAGTTCTGTATCGGCATCTTCCTTTCTTCCATAGCATTCGTGGGGTGCGAAGCGATCTTACCCGATGTGCCTGAGCCCGAAACGCTGCTAGGGGAGCCTATGCCTGACCTCTTGCCCCAGCAGTTGCAAAACCATATCAAAGGAGACGAAGAGTTCGGGCGCGTCTTTGGCGTGCTTGACGGGCTGGGCCCCGTCTTCATCTCTAACTCCTGCGAGAGCTGCCATCTGGGGGACGGCAAAGGCCACCCGTCCACTGACATTATCCTTTTCAACAGAAGGGACAACTTAGTTGAGGGTGAACCGGACTCTGTTTTTAATCCTATGGTTTCAGTGAACGCTTCCCATCTACAAACCCGGGCTATCCTGGGCTACACGGCTGAGGTACTGCCATCTGACATAAAGGGCTTCTCAAGGATCAATCCACCGGCCGTTACCGGGCTGGGGTTTCTGGAGGAGGTCACGGATGCTGATATTCTGGCGATGGCCGACCCTGAGGACGCCAACGGGGACGGTGTTTCAGGGGTGCCTAACTATGTTCACCCGCCTGACTTCTTTGTTCCCAAAAGCTCTCATATCCCGGACCAAGCCGGCAGGTATATTGGCAGATTCACTAAAAAGGCCGCCTCCATTGACCTGCTGCAGCAAACGGCAAGTGCCTACCTGTTCGACATGGGCATCACTTCCGACTTTTTTATGGAGGACTTATTCAACGAGCTGAACGGCAATCACACCGGCGACGACGTGCCAGACCCTGAGGTGCCGGCCAGCGTCGTGCGTAACACGGTGTTTTATTTGCGCACGCTGAAAGCGCCTGAGCGTCGTGGAGCGGACAGGCCGGAGGTGCTGGCAGGGGAGAAGCTTTTCCTGCAGGCAGGTTGCGGCACCTGCCACGTGCCCACCCTCAAAACAGGCCTCTCCGACGTTGAGGCGCTGAGCAACAAGGAGTTTCACCCTTACACGGATTTACTGCTGCACGATATGGGCCCCGAGTTAGATGACAACTTCACAGAAGGCTCCGCCCGGACAAGCGAATGGCGCACCGCCCCGCTCTGGGGGATCGGGCTGGCGGAGGATTCGCAGGGAGGAAGGGCCTTCTTCCTGCACGACGGCCGGGCAAAGTCCCTGGAGGAGGCCATCGACCTACACGGAGGCGAGGGGGCGAGGAGCCGGGACAAGTACAATGAACTATCTGCTGCCGAAAAGCAAAACCTGATAAAGTTCCTGAAATCACTATAGTCATGGAAAGAAACGAATTCCTGAAAAAATGCGGCGCTCTCTGCCTGTCCGGTATTGGGCTGAGTGCGCTGCAGGGTTGCAAAGCCGCCTACTACATCCCCAACACCCTCACGGGAAATAAGCTGGCGGTCAATAAATCAGACTTTTTAGAGCATACCTGGGTTTTGGTGAAATCGGAGCGGTTTGCCGAACCTATCTACCTGCGCAAGTTGCAGGAAGACCAGTATTCAGCTGTTCTCCTGCACTGCACGCACAAAGGCTGCGAGGTTAACCCGGCCGATGACTACCTGGTTTGCCCCTGCCACGGCAGTGAGTACACGGCAATTGGAAAAGTGGTTCATGGGCCAGCAGAACGCGATTTGCACAAGTTTGCGGTCAGCACTGACCAAGAGAAAATTTACATTCAACTATGAGAAAGCTTTTTACCGCTTGCCGGGCAAGAGTAATAAAAAGAGGTTTAACGCTTACCGGCATGCTGGTGATGGTGGGTTTGCCAGCCTTTGCCCAGATCGACAGCCTTTTTACCCGCAGCCCCAGGGACACCACGCAAAACGCCGTCGTGCAGGATGCTATTTATAACCGGCCTTTTATCACACTGGGCAAGACCAGCACGGCCGTAGGGGGCTATGTGGAGGGCAACACCAATTATTTCTCTACCGATGGTGTTTCCGAAGGCTTTTCCATGGAACTGCGGAGGTTCAACATCTTCCTCTACTCGACCATAGCCCGCCGGATTAAATTCCTGTCCGAGCTGGAGTTTGAGCACGGCACGGAAGAAATCAGCCTCGAAACGGCACTGGTGGACTTTGAGGTTAACCCGGCCTTCAACCTGAGAGCCGGGATTATCGTGGCTCCCATTGGGGCTTTTAACCAAAGACACGACAGTCCGCTGTGGGAATTCATCGAGCGGCCGCTGGTAGCCACGCAGTTGATCCCGAGCACCCTTTCGGAAGTAGGCTTTGGCGTTCACGGCAAAGTGTACGGGCGCAACAAGGTCTTCACGTATGATGTTTACCTGGTGAACGGGCTGCGGGACGACGTTATCCTCAGTGCCGAGGGCAGAACATTCCTGTCGGCCGGCAAGAACCCCAGGATGTTCGGGGAAGACAACAACGGCGCACCGATGCTTACGGGCAAAGTGGCCTTTCGGCACCGGGAGGTAGGGGAAATAGGACTCTCCTATTACGGGGGTGCTTACAATACCTTCAGAAGAGATGGTGCAGTGGTAAGTGCCAAAACAAGGCTGGGCATATATGCCCTGGATTTCAATACACAGATCCGGAAGGCGGTTATCAACGGTGAGTTTGCTTTCGTGACGGTAGACGTGCCTGTTACGGCCGGACCCGCCTTTGGGACCAGGCAGCAGGGAGGGTATGTGGAGGTAGTCTATCCGGTATTAAGCCGCACCATGCTGAGTTACGAAGAAACGGTCCTAAACCTCAACCTGCGGGTGGAGAGCATCGATTACAATGTGGGCACATTTGCAGAAACAGGCCTTCCGGTGGGCGATGAGATTCGCGCCATCGTTCCCGGGGTTAGCCTCAGGCCCTCGGCAAACACCGTTTTGCGGGCCAATTACCGCTACCATTGGACAAAGGACTTACTGCGGAACCCCACGGTCCGCACTGCAGGCCTTCAGGTCGGCTTTGCCAGTTATTTTTAAATACGACAGTTAGGAAAGCCAGCAAGATAATAAGTTCGGAGCAGGACAGACCTAGAAGCTGTTTAGAGTTTAATTAACCTCCAAAGAGTTAGGCGGGTAAAAGTGTTTGCAAAGACATCCTAAACCTAAACCTAATTCGATGGAAGTCATAAGCGAAGATAGCATAAACCGCTGGGTTTTGCCTCACCTGAGTGTCGGCAAAAGAGGGTCTAAACTGCAGGTGAAGACCGCCGAGATCGTTTCAGCCATTCTCTACCGGCTTAAAACGGGCTGCCAGTGGCGGGAGCTTCCCACAAAGGAGTTCTTCTCGGGCAGGCGCCTGAGTTGGCAGGGGGTGTACCACCATTTCAGGAAATGGTCGGCCGACGGCAGCCTGAGAAGCGTCTGGACAGGGCTGCTCAGGAGCCGGCGCAGGCTGCTTGACCTCTCCTCAGTGCAGCTGGACGGCAGTCAAACCATCTGCAAGAACGGAGGGGAGCATGTGAGCTATCAGGCCAGGAAGGCCGCCCGAAGCTGCAACAGCCTGTTTCTCTCTGACAGCAAGGGGCTCATGCTGGCCTGCAGCACACCGGCCGCAGGAGCTCATCATGACCTGTTTGAAATAGAGCAGGTCATGGCAGAACTGTGTGGGCTCTTGGCAGAGGCGGGCATCGAGACAGAGGGCCTGTTCCTCAACGCTGACGCCGGTTTTGATTCACAAGGATTCAGGAGCCTGTGCTCAAAGATGAAGCTAGAGGCAAACATTGCCTTTAACCCCAGAAACGGGGCAGGGAAAGGAGAGTATGTGTATTTTGACGAGGAGCTCTTTAAAAACAGGACCGTCATTGAGCACGCAAACGCCTGGCTCGACGGCTTCAAGGCCCTGCTCATACGCTTCGAGACAAAGGCACAGCACTGGCTGGACCTGCACTTACTGGCTTTTTCTGTGCTCTTTATCCGGAAAATAAGTAAAATTGAAAAACGCTAAACAGCTTCCTAGTTTAACTTATGCTGATACTAAACATTGGAGGCTATTCTGATTTATATCCTTGCTTTTTAGGGCTTTCAAATGGCAATAGTTGAAATTTCAAACAGTGCTCTAACAACCAAATTTCTGTGATTCAGATTATTTAGAGTTTGTCAAAAAAGCATCCTTAATTAAAATCAGAACAGCCTCTAAGCGAACGCCATACTATAAACGCCATACTGTAATAGATGAAAACGACTTGTCTCCTACTGCTGCTGCTCATCAGCCTGTTTAGTATCGCCTGTACCCAAACCGACAGCAAAGCTCCCCTGCCTGCCGGTGAGCGCATGAAGGTGGTGACCACCACCAGCATTCTGGGAGATGCGGTGCAGCATATAGTGGGAGATGTAGCCGATGTCGTTTCCATTATGGGGAGCGGCGTGGACCCGCACTTGTACAAAGCCACACAGGGAGACCTGCAAAAGCTGACAGATGCCGATGTAGTGGTTTATAATGGCCTGCACCTGGAGGGCAAGATGGGAGAAGTGATGAAAAAGCTGGGCCGCCAGAAAACCATCGTGACAGCGACAGCGGGCATTCCGGAAGCTTCATTGCGTCAGTCCCCCCAGTTCCAGGGCAGTCACGACCCACACGTTTGGTTTGATGTGGAACTCTGGCAACAGGTGGCACAGCACCTGAGCCAGGAATTGCAGCGAAAAGACCCAGCTAATGCCGCCCTCTACCAGCAGAACACACAGACTTACTTACAGGAACTCGAGGAGCTGGACAAGTGGGTAACACAACAAATTCAATCCATACCTGAGCAGCAGCGCATCCTGATTACAGCCCACGATGCCTTCGGTTATTTTGGCGATGCCTATGGCATTCAGGTGCGGGGGCTGCAGGGTATCTCTACAGTGTCAGAGTTTGGCCTGCAGGATATTTCCTCCCTCGTGAATTTCATAGTAGACAACAAGGTGAAGGCTGTGTTTGTGGAGTCTTCCGTATCGCCAAAGGCCATAGAAGCGGTGGTGGTAGGGAGCGAACAAAAAGGCCACCAGCTGAAAATCGGGGGCACCTTGTACTCCGACGCCTTAGGTGAGGCCGGCACACCGGAGGGCACCTTCACAGGTATGGTACGGCACAATGTGAACACAGTAGTATCTTCCTTAAAATAAAACCACTGCATCATGATACTTCAAGTAAACGATCCGGTAGTAGAGGTGCATGACTTGACCGTCAGCTACGACCGTAAGCCGGTGCTCTGGGGTATTGACCTGACGTTGCCGGCAGGGGCATTGGTAGGTGTCATCGGGCCGAATGGCGCCGGTAAGTCTACTTTGGTAAAAGCCATGATGGACCTGCTGCCAACAGGCAGTGGCTACGTGCGTATTTTCGGCCAGCCGATAAACGAGGTGCGCAAGCGTATCAGCTACGTGCCGCAGCGCGAGTCGGTGGATTGGGATTTTCCGGCCTCTGTTTTCGATGTCGTACTGATGGGCCGCTACGGAAAGCTGGGGCTCTTCAGTCGCCCCCGTAAAGCAGACAAGGACGCGGCCATGGAAGCACTCCAAAAGGTAGGTATGGAAGCCTTTGCCAAACGGCAGATTTCCCAGCTCTCCGGTGGGCAGCAGCAACGTGTTTTCCTGGCAAGGGCCCTGGCGCAGAACGCCGACATCTATTTCATGGATGAGCCCTTTGCAGGGGTAGACATCGCCACAGAGACGGCCATCATAGAGCTGCTCCGCATTATGCGGGAACAAGGGAAGACAGTTATTGTGGTACACCACGACCTGCAATCTGCGGCAGAATATTTCGACTGGGTCGTGCTCCTGAACATGCGCCTCGTGGCCTCAGGCCCCACCGAGCGCGCACTTACACAGGAGTTGCTGGAGCAAACATACGGCGGCAAACTGACCGTGCTGTCCAAAGTAGGTGATCTGCTGCGGAAGCAGGAGTTTCCTTCCAGAGAAGTAAAAAGCTGATACGGCCATGGAAGCATTTTTTGAGTTCTTTTCCTTTGCGGATGCCAACGTGCGGTATGTCACCATCGGCTCTGTGCTACTGGCCGCCAGTTCAGCCGTGGTGGGCTGCTTTACCTATCTCCGGAAGAGAGCGCTCGTGGGTGATGCGGTGGCGCATGCCGTGCTGCCGGGGGTATGCCTCGCCTTTATACTTTCAGGCACCAAGAATCCTTTTATTCTGCTCATAGGTGCCTTTATTACCGGCTGGCTCTCCCTTATCTGCATTGATTTTATCACCTCCCGCTCCCGCATTAAAGAAGACACGGCCATCGGTTTGGTGCTGTCGGTGTTCTTTGGCATCGGCATACTCCTGCTCACGGCCATACAACATTCCGGAAACGCAGCGCAAAGCGGTTTGGATAAATTTCTGTTCGGAAAAGCAGCCTCCCTGGTTGGAGAAGACCTGATAGCCTTTAGCGTAGTGGCTGTTGTGCTGCTTATCTCCACCATCGTGTTTTACAAAGAGCTGACACTCCTTTGCTTTGACCAGGCTTATGCCAGGACCCTTGGCTTTCCTGTGCGGGCACTGGAACTGCTGCTCACAACGCTGACTGTTTTCGCCGTGGTAGTGGGCATACAGGCGGTGGGCGTTGTATTGATGGCCGCCATGCTCATTACGCCGGCTGCCGCAGCCCGCTTCTGGACAGACAGGCTTCCGGTGATGCTCCTCCTCGCTGCGCTAATGGGTGCCTTTTCCGGTATAGCTGGCGCCTTTGTCTCCTATACTGCCCCAGCGATGCCAACGGGTCCGTGGATAGTGCTCATCATCTCCATGATTGCCATCCTTTCTTTTGCGTTGGCTCCAGGAAAAGGTTGGGTGGCCCGTATTATCCGGCAGCGCCGCAACCGTTCGCTGGTACTGGAAGAAAACCTGCTCAAGCTGCTTTACCACTTAGGGGAACAAAAGCAGGCCTACACAGTAGCACACTCTTTACAAGAGCTTCTGCAACGCCGGGCCATACCAGAAAAACAGGCCAAAGCGGGCCTACAGAAACTCAAAAGCCAGGGCTATGCAACGAAATCGGCTGAAGGCTGGCATCTCACCACCCAGGGCCAGCGGCGCGGGCAACGTGTTGTCCGGCTGCACCGCCTCTGGGAACTCTACCTGACACAATACCTGCACCTGGCCTCCGACCACGTGCACGAAGACGCCGAAACAATAGAACATATTATCACCCCGGAACTGGAGCAAAAACTAATGGAAGAACTAAGCTTCCCGGTGCTGGACCCGCATAGTTCGAAGATCCCCTAAAAGACAGGAGAAAGATGACAACAAAATCATTAATGGCCGAGAGGATCGTTGTCTGCAGGAGAATGATAGAGACATCTAATAAATACAAGACAAAGTTGATCGAAGATCAGTACTAACAGATAAACAAACCCATGAATGCATTCTGGATCATCTTAACCGGATCGTTAGTAGCCACCTGCTGCAGCCTGCTGGGCTGTTACCTCATCCTCAGGCGCATGGCCATGGTAGGTGATGCCATCTCCCACGCCGTGCTGCCCGGCATCGTTATTGCGTTCCTGCTCACGGGCTCCCGCGAGTCGTTGCCGATGCTGATCGGAGCGGGCCTGTTTGGCGTGCTCACAACCTTTATCATCGAATTTTTCCACCGCTACGCACGTGTGCAGGCCGACGCCTCTATCGGTGTTACCTTCACCTGGCTCTTCGCCATCGGCATCATCCTGCTCTCTGTTTTTGCAGGCCAGGTGGACCTGGACCAGGACTGCGTGCTGTACGGAGAGATTGCCTATGTGCCACTTGACCTCTGGATCACGGACGGCGGCCTTAGCCTCGGCCCGAATACAGTGTGGTCGCTGGGTTTTGTGACCTTGCTGGTGCTCTTGTATATTGTGGTGGGGTACAAAGAGCTTTTCATTACTGCTTTTGACCCTGCCTATGCCGCCGCTATAGGTGTTTCTACCTCTGCCTGGTATTACTCCCTCATGTCAGCCGTTTCCCTTACCACAGTAGCATCTTTTGAATCAGTGGGCGCCATTCTGGTAGTAGCACTGCTGGTAGGCCCTCCGGCAACAGCCTACTTGCTTACGGATAACTTTAAGACCATGCTGTTGCTCTCGGTGCTTGCAGGCGTTGTAGCCTCTGTTGTTGGTTATTACCTGGCAGTTTGGGTGGACGGCTCCATTGCAGGGGCTATTGCGACTTTCATAGGCTTCGAGTTTCTGCTGGCGCTATTGTTTTCACCGGCACGCGGACTTTGGCGAAGGCACAGGCAGTTGCAGCCTGTGCAGCACTGATGACTTATTGTCTATGGGGAGCTATTTGCTGGACGGCCCCCTGGGAGGCACAGCAAAGGAAGAGAGGTGGATTTTGTGAGCCTGCAGGGCGGTGTCTATTGTAGGGGCTTTGCTTGTCCTGTACGCTGGATCAGCGAGAAGACAGGGTAAAGTTATTATGATAAGTGTTCCAAAAGAATCAGAGATTTCTGTTATCCAGCAAGAAGAAGATGTTCATGCCCTCCATCAGGAAAACCAACAAAGAAAGCAGCTAGTGACTGTTTTACAATAAAACAGGTAATTCTGAGCAGGCTCTCTTGCTTGCCGTGGTTCCGGAGAGCTGCGCGTTTAAGCAGAAGATACTGCTGCTAAGCTATGAAACCGTTTTTTAACTCTTTAAGCGTTCAGTCATTTAGTTAACCAATCATTGAAAACTACTCCCGTGCACAGCTTTACAGAAGAGAATTACATAAAGACAATATATAAGCTCTCGGTCAACGGAATGCAGGAGGTGAACACGAACGCCATTGCCGAGGCGCTGGATACAAAAGCGGCTTCTGTCACAGATATGCTCCGCAAGCTGAGCGCAAAGGATTTAGTGCACTACGTGAAGTACCGGGGTGTTTCGCTGACCACGGAGGGAGAGCGGGTTGCCTTACAGGTTGTCCGGAAGCACCGGCTCTGGGAGGTTTTCCTGGTGGAGAAACTCAAGTTTAACTGGGATGAGGTGCATGAGGTGGCCGAGGAGCTGGAGCATATAGGCTCCCCCCTGCTCACCCAACGCCTTGATGAGTTCCTGGGATACCCCAGGTTCGACCCACACGGTGACCCAATCCCTACTGAAACAGGGGAGATAAAACAGATAAAGCAGCGGCTCTTAGCAGAAATGGACGTCAACGAAGACGGCATAGTAGTAGGCGTGAATGATTCGCAGCCGCTTTTTCTGCAGTACCTCGATAGGATGGGCATCTCACTCGGCTCCAGGATTAAGGTGATTGACCGGATTGCCTATGATAACTCCTTCGAGGTCGTCCTCGAGGATGAGAGGAACATGTTGCTATCGAGCGAAGTGACTAAAAATATTTTTCTATCAGCCTGAGCAGCACAAATACACGGAGTGCGCATTTTATATCCAAGACCTTTGCCCAATGAAACTTCATCGGGTAAATCTTGGCAGATAGGATAAGATGTGTTATTGAAGCCCTCTTTAAGTGTAGAAGTTCTAACTGCCTATGAGCTGCAAAACCCAATGAGACAGCAGAAAGCAGCGACAGTGCCGTGGTTAGGGTAACAATAAGGCTGTCCTTATGAACTGTGTTGAAAAGCAACTGTATTAGTGCTTTTTTTAGGTGCTGCGCTCAACAATTTTCAACATAAACCTCTCCGGATTTTACCATACCAAAGACCTGCTTTATGAGCTTGTTCATTACGGCCACCAAGGCGACTTTCTTTGCTTTTCCTGCCGCAACCATCCGCTCATAAAGCTCCTGACAAGCCTTGTTGTACACTTTTGCCGCCATGGCACACATGTAGAGCATGGCCCTGATATTCTTGTCCCCGATCCTGCTGATCCCTCTATATCCGCGGATAGAGGAGCCTGACTCATTGATGCAGGGGCTAATACCAATAAAGGCGCTGAACTGCTTGGCTGATGCAAAGTTTCTGAACCCACCAGAGACAACGATGAGCTCTATGGCAGATTTCCTGCTGATGCCGGGAATGGTCTGCAGCAAGGTAAAGAGCTCCTGGCAGTGCTCCTCAGCCGTTTGCTGCATCTTCCGCTCCAACTCTGCTATTTGTTTTTCTATGCTAGTCAAAACTGCTTTACAAGCCTTCACAGCGGCTTTATCAGCTTCTTCTAGCTGTGCCAGGGCATGTAACTGATTTAGAAAAGAGCGCTTGCTCTTGACCAGCAGCTTCAAAGACATACGCTGTTGCTGTAGCTTCCTCATAAAAGGGGCTGGCGGCTCGTATAGCTTTGGCTGCATGCGCTCGCCGTACTCAGCGATCAGCACCGCATCGACCTTATCTGTTTTCGTCCTCTTTAACTTGGTCTGGGCAAAGCGCTTGATCTGCAAAGGATTCACCACCGACACCTTGATACCTTTTTCATACAAGGCAATGGCCAGCTGCAGGCTGTAAACCCCTGTTGCCTCCATGATGCACCAGGTTTCGCTGGGCAGGCTCTTCAGGAACCCGCTGATGCCTTTCCGGTCATTGTTGTGCAAAGTTGTTGTTACCTTGCCTTCTAGCTTTGTGGCGACCACAAAGCTGTCTTTGGCCACATCGATACCGGTGTAAACTTGCTCCATCATGTAATGTTTTATAGGTTATACAGGTGACAAAAAGAAGCTTCTCTTGCACTCAACATCCTGATGCAGGCTCTTAGCCTAATGAACTGTTCAAGGTGAAGAAGCCGGGTAAGGGGATTGTCATAAGGCGCGGGTTAATTGTACCCTTGTTCAATAGGAATCTTATTCCTTACCCAGTTATCTTGTCTACAGCTTAGGTACTTGTTTTATCTGTTTTAGATAATATTTTCTCTGATCAACAAAAGGGAAAAAAGAGTAGCTAAAACACTGAGAACAAACATAGGATAGTTAACTAGCTATGCGTAGTTCTCTAACTGCCGCACGGAATCTTTAACTGCTTCACCAAATGGCCTTAGTAGCTCCCTCCATACTGTCAACAGACTTTGCTCATCTCGGCAATACATTAGCAATGGTGAACGAGAGCGAGGCTGACTGGCTGCACGTGGACGTGATGGACGGGGTATTCGTCCCCAACATTTCCTTTGGCACCCCTGTACTCAAAGCGATTCAGCAGCACACGGAAAAGCCTGTGGAGCTGCACCTGATGATTGTGCAGCCTGAGCGCTATCTGGAGACCTTCGCCCGCTTCAACATAAACCAAATGACAGTGCACGCTGAGGCTTGCCCGCACCTGCACAGCGTAATCCAGCAGATAAGGCGCTTGGGCTGTAAAGCTGGTGTAGCCCTGAACCCGCATACCCCACTCGGGTGCCTGGAGCACATCATCCAAGACCTGGACATGGTGTGCCTGATGTCCGTGAACCCCGGTTTCGGCGGGCAGAAATCATCCCCCAAACGCTTGACAAGATAAGCCAGCTTAAAGAGTTAATTAGAAAGAAAGGCCCTACTGCTTTGATTGAGGTGGACGGGGGAATCAACCAGGCTAATGTAGGAGCTATAGTCAGCGCAGGGGCAGACGCCGTCGTGGCAGGAAGCAGCGTGTTTGACGCCAGTGACCCGAAGCAAGCGATAGCGGCATTAAAGAGAGCCGAGTCTTAAAACAGTTAAGAAGGCTTCCCCTTCGTAACAAGCAATGGCACGCTTCACTGTGCTACTCCCCCAGGTACACGGACAGAAAAGTAAACAAAGCAAAGCCACCTGCCAAAGCCAAGGCAGCCCATCTGGAGTCCGGCCTGTCATGAGCCTCGGTCAGCATCTCTTCTACGGCAACTGTCAGCAGAATACCCGCAACAAAAGCCAGAAGGCACAGCTTGATTATCTCTGAGCTATCTCTTACCGCCCAGAACCCCACTGTTGCTCCCAGAAAGATAGGAATGGCGAAGGAAGCAGAGAGGAGAAGGCGCTTCCCTTTGCTGATGCCCTTCGCTTTAAAAGTGGCGATGGTGGCAAATCCCTCCGGAATGTCTGCCGGAACCTGTCCCAGTGCCAGCAGCAGCCCTAAACTTGCCGCCACCGTAGATCCCGTGCCAATCATGATGCCGTCGCTGAACAGGTCAATGGTCACACCAATGTATATGGCCACAGCCGCACTCATTCCCTTTTTTGTTTCCCCGCCAAACCTGCTCTGCACATAGTCAATTCCCCTGTCCAACAATACAAAGAAGCCACTTCCGGCCACAAAAGCCAGTAGCGGCACGTAAGGTAGCTCGGCCTCTATTGCCTCCGGCATCAGCTCAATCCCGATTACAGCCAGAATGATACCAGCTGCCAAGTGTAAGGCAAGACTGAGTGTGCGTTCAGAAACCGTGAAGATCTCGGCCAATATCCCTCCTGCGAAATTTCCTAACGCTGGCATAGCCGCGTACATTAGAACCTGTAGATACTCATCCATAGAACATGTGAGTTAGATAATACAGTAGTTGCAGGAGATTTTTTTTAAAGGTTTCTGAGTTTCATTTCGGCTTTCGTGATGCCTCTCTCTAAGGCGTCCTCTTTCGTGCATTTCGCATCGTGGTAAAATGTTTCGGCAAATTCAACGGCCAGTCTCCGCACATTTTCATCCAGTGCATTTAACCGCTGCTGATATTCTTTAAAAAGGTCTTCCAAGTAAGTGGAGTAGGATTGCAAGTCTAGGGTGATGTGCTCGGTATCTATATCTTTGAACACCTCATAAATCTTCTCTTTCAAGGCGTTTTGCTCCAGAGAATCTATGTTTTTTGTCTTGACATGGGCTGTCACCACTTTATCTTTCTCTGTAAGTCCCCAAATATGGAAATGCTCTACCCGCTCCACTCCGTCAAGGCATAGTATCTTTTGCTTCAGCAGGGCCACATTTACTCCCTCCGGCACTCTTTGCAGGAATATCTTTACAACATCCACCAGTTTAACGGATATTGCTACCAGCACCGCCAGGTTGATGACGATTGCCAGTATAGGGTCAAGGACAGGTATGTCAAAAAATAGTAGAATAATGCTGACGATAAATACTGCAAGCCAGCCTACAGTGTCTTCCAGTAAGTGGATGGTCAATACTTTTTTGTTGAGTGACTTGCCGGACTTCAGTTTCCATGCGCCTATTCCGTTCATCACCATCCCCAATACGGCTATCCCTATCATCCACTTTACGTCAGGCATCTCGGGATTCATGATGCGTTGGATGCTCTCGTAAAAAATATAGACGGCTCCCAGCATCAGCACGAGGGCATTGATGAAGGCGCTTAGAAGTGAGAAGCGCTGATAGCCATAGGTGTAACGCTCATTGCTTTTTTCCTTCTCTGCTTTTCGCTCAAAGTACCAGCCAAGCCCCAGCGACAGACTGTCGGCAAAGTCGTGCAGGGAGTCCGCGATAATGGCGATGCTGCCAGAGAGTAGCCCCCCAATCAGTTCAAGAACCGTGAAAGAAAGATTAAGGAAAAAAGCTACTTTGGTACTGTTGCTTTTAGCTTCCTGTGCCATAGTTTAAGATTATGTACTGTTGCTGCTATTCCCAACCAACGCTTATCACCGGCCTAATGCCAGCCTGTTTTCCTGTCGGCTCAGTCAAACTTCATACGCTGTATCCGCACCGCATTCAGTATGGCCAGAAAAGCCACTCCCACGTCGGCGAACACCGCCTCCCACAGACTTGCCAGACCGCCCGCACCCAGAATCAGCACAATGGCTTTCACAGCGAAGGCCAACGTGATGTTCTGCCATACCACCTGCTTCGTTTTCTTGCCAATGCTGATGGCCGTGGCAATCTTGGAGGGGTGGTCTGTCTGTATCACCACGTCAGCCGTCTCGATGGCCGCATCAGAACCCAGCCCCCCCATGGCCATGCCCACGTCTGCCAGCGTGATCACGGGCGCATCGTTGATGCCGTCGCCCACAAAGGCCACCGTTCTGCCTTCAGCCTTCAGCGCCTCCACTTTACTTACCTTATCCTGCGGAAGCAGCCCCCCGTGCGCCTCGTCCAGCTTTAGCTCACGTGCCACCTTCTGCACAATCGAGTCCTTGTCCCCGGAGAGCATCACCAGCCTCTTCACGCCCAATTCCCGCATTCTCCTCACGGCCAGTGGTGCATCCTCCTTTGTCTTGTCGGCGATGGTGATATAGCCCGCATAGGCTCCGTCCACAGCCACGAGCACAATCGTCTCCACGATCTCCTTCAGGCTCGGGTCATACAGCACATCGTACTTCTCAAGCAGCCTGCCATTTCCCACCAGCAGCTGCCTGCCGTCAACGTTGCCTTTGAGCCCATGGCCGGAGATTTCCTCCACCTCACTTACCGTGTGTTGTTGGTAGGCGCTGCCTGCCTCCGCCACAATGGCCTTCGCAATAGGGTGCGTGGATACATTCTCTATGGCGGCAACAGCGGACATGAACCATGCTTTATCCTCCAGTAATGTCTCTACCCGCTGCACCTTGAACACACCCTCGGTCAGCGTGCCTGTCTTATCCATTACCACCGTATCCACCTGCGTCATCAGATCCAGAAAATTGGAGCCTTTGAACAAGATGCCATTCCGCGAGGCTGCTCCGATTCCTCCGAAATAGCCGAGTGGGATGGAGATCACCAGCGCGCAGGGGCAGGAGATCACCAGGAAGACCAGCGCCCGGTAGAGCCACTCGTTAAAGTCGTAGCTCTCCACGAAAAAGTATGGGATGAAGGTGAGGCCCACGGCCAGGAAGAACACGATAGGCGTATACACCTTGGCCAGGCGGGTGATGAGCTGCTGCGTTTTGGCTTTGCGGCTGCCGGCCTCCTCCACCAGCTTCAGAATTTTAGACAGAGCGCTGTTCTCATAGGCAGAAGTCACCTTCAGCTCGATCACCCGGTCCAGGTTAATCATGCCGGCCAGCACCGTCTCGCCCTTCTTTTTGGTGTCGGGCTTCGACTCGCCTGTCAGGGCGGCGGTGTTGAAGGAGGAGCGTTCAGAGAGCAGCTCCCCGTCCAAGGCCACCTTCTCCCCGGCCTTCACCTGCACCACATCGCCCACCTGTACCTGTTTGGCTTTCACAGTCACCACGCCGGTTTCCGTTACCAGCCCCACCTCATCTGGCCTGTTGTCGATGAGCGCTTTGATGGAGCGGCGGGAGCGCAGCACCGCCGCCTCCTGGAAATGTTCCCCGATCACGTAGAAGAGCATCACGGCCACACCCTCGGCGTACTCCCCAATGTAGAAGGCCCCCAATGTAGCCATGCTCATCAGAAAGAACTCATTGAAGAAACTGCTTCGCAGGCTTTTGACGGCGTGCCACACCACCCGCCAGCCTACCAGTACATAGGCGATGCCGTACACGAGCAGCCGCACATAGCCGGTGAACCAGGGCGTGTCGAGGTAGTCGAGCAGGATGCCTGCCAGGAGCAGGAAAAGGCTGATGGCGGTGGGCACGTAGGAGGATTTCGCCTCTTCTTCGGCATGCTCGTGTTCTTCGGCCCCTGCCTGCTTTGTTTTGCCGTCCGTGGAGCAGCACTCAGCGCCTACATTAGGACCTGGGGCCTCCGCTGTTCGGGGAGAGGTGATCTCCAAGGGCTTGAAGTCTTTTTCGATATCTTTATTCTTTTTCATTACGGTGGTTTTTTAAGTTAAACTGCTGAGTTTATGATCTGCTACAGGTCATCCAGGATTAGCTTGTTGGGAGCGGGGGCACGTCAGCCCCTGCTCCCAACAAGCGCGGTAATCTGCCAACTACCCTTTGGTAATTAGAGCGGAGCATTGCAGGCATGTTCCAATTGGATTTCGTATACTGTTCTGCTTCTTTGCCTTCATTTGTATAAAGCTACTGCCCAATGGCCTGCAATCGCATTGCATTGTTGTCGGCGCAGCTGCCGCACACTCCTTTCACAACCAGGTTCACCTCCTCAGTGAGGAAGTTGTCCGGTAAGGGAATTTCCGGAATACGTGATGTCGGCAGGCAGTAGGTCTCCCCGCACTGGCTGCAGTGGAAGTGAACGTGCAGGTCGTGGTGGGCCTGAGGCCGGCAGCTCCCCGCGCACAGCGCGTATTTCACAGCGCCGGTTCCGTCCCCGATGCTGTGCACCAGGCCCTTTTCCTCGAAAGTCTTCAGGGTGCGGTACAACGTGATCCGGTCTGCGCGGTGAAAGGATGCCTCCAGGTCATTCAGGCTGACGGCCGCAGGCTGCCTTAGCAGGAAATCCAGCACCAGCAGGCGCATGGCCGTGGCCTTGATCTTCCTTTCGCTGAGCCGCGCTTCAAGTTCTTTGTCGTACATGGTTTCCCGCTGGTTACTTCAACATTCATCTAAGCCAATAAAAAGAGTAGCCACAACAGAGGGTGGCTACTCTTAAAAACACCTTTAATGGCCATGTTCTGTGTCCCCTTTGTTCATTTCTGAAATCAGGTTGTAAGCACCGTTGTAGGCCACTTGGGAACTGTCAGGGATAGGCTCCAGCAGCCTTACCTCTACCCACCCGTTGTCACTCGCTCCTGTTGCCACAGGAACCTGCTTAAACACCCAGGCCCTTTCTGCCCCTCTTGTGGAACCCGGAGCTTCCGCAGTAGTGGCGGCTCCTTCGGCATGTGCGTCCCCGGCAGCCGCCTCACTTGTCTTGACAAAGATAAAAGCCCGGTCTCCCTCCTGTACGACGGCCTCCTCAGGCAGCGCGAGGGCCGTGGTGCTGTCCACCGCTATACGGCCCTCGATATATGTGCCGGGGATGAGGTTCTCCGTGTCGTCTTCTATGTCGGCGTGCAGGTGCACGGCCTTGGCATCTTCCTCAAAACCGGGGCTTATGCTATACACGGTGGCCCTGTACTCCCTGTCTGCCGAATTGGCAACAGTAAAATAGACTTTCTGCCCGACCTTTACTTTCGCAATGTCTTTCTCAAACACCATCAGGTCGGCGTGGATCTGCGACTGGTCCACAACGGTGAACATCTCCTCCTGGGGCGGGACGTACTGGCCCGTGTTCACGCTTACCTTCTGGACCGCCCCGCTGATGGGGGACACAACCGGAACTGACTGGGAAATCTTCCCGGTAAGGATGCTGTTGGGATTGAGCCCCAGGATGCGGAGCCTGGACTTGAGGCCCTCCACCTGCGCCTTGCTGGTATTATAGTTTGATGTGGCCTCCTGCAGGTCCCGTCCGGAGCCCACTTTCTGCTCATACAGCCTCTGCTGGCGCCGGTACTCCTGCTCCAGGTACTGCAGTCGGCTGGCCGCCTCCTGCAGGTCCACCTGCATCTGCACCAGTTCGGGGTGCGTCAGCAGGGCAAGCGTCTGTCCCTTCCGCACCTTGTCGCCTTCAATGACTTTTATCTCCTGCACATTCCCCCCGACAGTCGCGCTTACATGGGCCTCGCTCTGGGGAGGCACCTCCAGCTCGCCCGTCACTTTCGTGGTGGCGGACAAGTTCCTGCTTTGCAGCGGCCCCAGCCGGAGGCCGATCGCCTCCCGTTGCGCGGGAGACAAACGCACGGTGCCTTCCTCCACGTGGTCTCCAGTTTCCTCGGCTGCTACCTCCTGCTCCTGGGCGGGTTCATCCGTGGTACTGCATGCGCCCAGCCCCAGGGCCAGAACACTTGTTAGAAGCGTTATTTTTGATATGATTTGCATCGTCTTTGTCATCTTATTGGTTCGTTGTTTGAAGAAAGTAAATCAGGCGGGCCTTGGTATCCAGGTAATTGTCAAGCGCCTCCTGCGCGTCAAGCTCCACCTGGATGGCGTCCCGTATAATCTGCAGGAACCCTATATAGTCTACTGCGCCTTCCCGGTAGGCGATGATCGCCCCGTTTCGCTGCTGCACGGCCAATGGCAGCGCCTCCTCTTGGTAGTACTGCCAGGAGTTGAGCCATTTGTGGTAGGTTTCCACCAGCGCGCCGTACTCCGCCTGCAGCTCCAGTTGCGCGCGCCGCAGGTTCTGCCCTGCGATCTCCCGCTCTATCCTGGCCGACTGCGCCCGGCCTCGCTCCTGAAAAGGGAGCAAAGGGAAATTCACACCTAGCTGATAGCTGTAGAACCCCGGCCGGTCCCCTATCTCCTGGGAGGCGTACTGGCCGCTCAGGCTTGGCAGGTACGCCGCCTTGGCCACGCGGGAGCGGGCCTCCGCCACCTCCACCTGCTGCCGGGAGTACTCCAGCGAGGGGTGCTGGGTGAGGGAGTCTGTGAGCGCCGGCAAGCCGCCCGTCAGCTGCGCCGGGTCCGTCATGGCCACGGTGTAGGGCGTGCCGCTCCCCAGCCACTGGTTGAGCCGGCGCAGGGCCGCCCGGTAATCCCGGAAGGCCTGCTCCTTCTGAACGGCGATCTGCCTGGACTGATTTGTCGCCGCCAGGTACTCCAGGTAGGAGATGGCCTCCGTCTCGTACCTTACCTCTGCGGCCCTGGTGAATTCGGCCAAAACAGAGTCCAACCGCTCGTAGAGCATGTACCGCATCCTTGCCGCGTATGCGTCACCCCAGTCAATGCGCACCTCGCGTGCCACCTCCAGGGCCGTCAGCTTCAGTGCCGACTGGGCAAGGCCCACCTGCTCTCGCTGCAGCCTGAGCTTGGGCGCGATGCCGAACACCTCTATGTTCTGCTGCTGAATGCCGATCCGGTTGTGGACCCCGTCCTCTGTTCCGTTGCCGACCTCTTCCTTTCCGGTGAACACCTGCGTGCTGCCCAGGTTCCAGGCGGTTTTTTTCAACGCCTGCTGGCTCTCTATATCCAATTTTGCCGCTGTGACGGAAGGGTAATTGGCCACGGCCCGCTCTACGGCCTCCTCCGCGGATA
Source organism: Pontibacter saemangeumensis (assembly GCF_039541895.1). Taxonomy (NCBI): domain Bacteria; kingdom Pseudomonadati; phylum Bacteroidota; class Cytophagia; order Cytophagales; family Hymenobacteraceae; genus Pontibacter; species Pontibacter saemangeumensis. The sequence goes on along the minus strand of NZ_BAABHC010000005.1, from coordinate 256,280 downwards.
TGGCGGGGAGGCTATCCGGAAGCACCGGGGACTCTTGTGCCCTGGTTGTGCCTGGGGAAAAAAGAAGCCCCGCGCACAGCAGGAAGGGTGCCAACAGGGAAGGTGCCACAGCCATTCCCGCTGCGCCCCCGCTCTTACCGACCCTGGCCTCGACGAAATAATACAGGATCGGCACCACCACCAGGGTCAGGAAGGTGGCGGTGACCAGCCCCCCGATCACCACGGTTGCCAGTGGCCGTTGCACCTCAGCGCCGGCAGAGGCGGACAAGGCCATGGGGATAAAGCCCATGATGGCGGCAGTGGCCGTGAGCAGGATAGGCCGCAGCCGCTCCTCCGTGCCGATGAAGATGCGCTCCCTTAAGTCCCTGACGCCCTCCTCCTTCAGGCTGTTGAACCGGCTGACCAGCACCAGCCCGTTCAGCACGGCAACCCCGAAGAGCACGATAAAGCCAACGCCGGCGGAGATACTGAAAGGCATCCCTCTGATAGCCAGGGCAAAGACGCCCCCGATGGCCGCCAGCGGCACGGCCATGTAGATCATGACTGCCTGGGAAAGCGAACCTAGCGCAAAGTACAGCAGTACGAAGATCAGGGCCAGGGCAATGGGCACCACCACCTGCAGGCGCGCCTTTGCCCGCTGCAGGTTTTCAAAGGACCCGCCGTAGGTGACATAGTAGCCGGGCGGCAGGTCCAGCTGTGCGTCCAGCCTTTCCTGGATATCGTTCACCATGCTCTCCACGTCGCGGCCGCGCACGTTCACCCCCACGTTCACCCTGCGGAAGGTGTTGTCGCGGGAGATTTGCATGGGGCCCGGCTGGAAGCTGATGTCGGCCACCTGCCGCAGGGGCACCTGCTCCCCGTTCGGCAGGTCGATGTAAAGGTTCCTCAGGTCCTCGATGCTGCGCCGGTTCTTTTCCGAGAGTCGGACGACAATGTCAAAGCGCCGCTCCCCCTCAAAGACCACCCCGGCCTCACCCCCGGCGAATGCTGTGCTGATATAATTGTTGAGCTTTTCAATATTGAGGCCGTACTGCGCGATCTTGCCGCGGTCAAAGCGCACCGTCATCTGCGGCAGCCCGGTGACGGCCTCCAGGTTCACGTCGGCCGCCCCCGGCACGGACTGGATGATCTGCGCCATCTGCTGGGCTTTGGCAGCGAGCACGTCCAGGTCCTCCCCGTAGAGCTTCACGGCCACGTCCTCCCGCACGCCGCTGATGAGCTCATTGAACCGGAGCTCCACAGGCTGGCTGAACACATAGTTGATGCCCGGCAGCACCGAGAGCTTCTCCTTTATCTTTTCTATCAGCTCTTCCTTCGAGTCCGCGCTTTCCCATTTGTCCATGTCCTTTTCCAGGATGATGTACGTGTCGGCGATGTCCATCGGCATCGGGTCGGTCGGGATGGCCGACACCCCGATGCGGGCCACCATCGTCTTTACCTCCGGGAAATTCTCCAGGACGATCCGCTCCATCTTCTTGGACTGCTCGATGCTCTCGGACAGCGAGGACCCGGGGCGCAGCAGCGCCTGCATGGCGATGTCGCCCTCGTCCAGGCTTGGGATGAACTCCCCGCCCATGCGGGAGAACGTGAAGCCGGCCCCTGCCAGCAGCAGCAGCGCTGTGATGGCCACGAGCGCTTTGTGATTCAAAGACTTTCGCAACAGGGGAAGGTAAGCCCTGTTTATCCCGCTCATCAGCCTGTTACTGATGTGCTCCACTCCCTTTTCAAACCGGCTCAGGAGGCTCTTCCTGTTGCGGGTCGGCCTCAGGAACAAAGCGGCCACCATGGGCACGTAGGTCAGGCACAGGATAATGGCCCCGAGCACCGCAAAGCCGAATGTGAAGGCCATTGGCTGGAACATCTTTCCCTCTATCCCGGTCAGGAAGAGGATGGGGGCGAAAACGATCAGGATAATGATCTGGCCGAAGAAGGCTGAGTTCATCATGGTGCTTCCCGCCTCATAGGCGATCTCATCCATCTGCTCCTGCCCGAAACCCGTCTTTCCTTTCCTGACTTTCTTCTCTATATGATGGACCGTGCCCTCCACGATGATCACGGCCCCGTCGACGATAATACCGAAGTCGATGGCCCCCAGGCTCATCAGGTTGGCCGACACGTTGAAAATGCGCATCAGGATAAAGGCAAACAGCAAGGCCAGCGGGATAACGGAGGCGGTGATCAACCCGCCCCGGAGGCTGCCCAGCAGGAGCACGAGCACAAACACCACAATCAACGCCCCCTCGGTCAGGTTCGTGGAAACGGTGCTGGTCGTGCGCGCGATCAGGTTGCTCTGGTCAATAAACGGCTCGATCACCAGTCCCTCCGGCAGCGACTTCTGCACCTCGGCCATGCGCTCTTTCACCGCATTGATCACTTTGTCCGGGCTCTCCCCCCGGAGCATGAGCACCATGCCGCCCACGGCCTCCCGTCCGTTCTGGGTAAAGGCGCCGTAGCGCACCTGGCTGCCGAATTGCACGGCGTCCGCCACGTCCCGGATCAGGATGGGCGTCCGGTTCTCATTTCGGATGACAATTTTCCTGATGTCATCCAGCGAGCGCACTAGGCCTTCCCCCCGGATAAAGTTGGCCATGCTGTTGCGCTCGATGTAAGCCCCCCCGGTGTTGACGTTGTTCTTTTCCAGGGCCTCGAACACCTCAGAGATGGACACATTCATGGAATTGAGCTTGCCGGGATCCAGGGCCACCTCGTATTGCTTGATGTTCCCGCCGAACGCGTTCACCTCCACCACGCCGGGCACAAGCGCCATCTGGCGCGCCACGATCCAGTCCTGGATGGTTCGCAGCTCTGAGGGGGTATAGACGGTGTCATACCCCGGCTGAGGCTTGAGGGTGTACTGGTATATCTCCCCCAGCCCCGTGCTGATGGGCCCCATGGAGGGTGTCCCGAACTGCTCCGGGATCTCCTCGCTCACTTCGCTGAGCTTTTCCTGCACCAGCTGCCGGGGCAGGTACGCGCCCATGCCCTCTTCGAAGACGATGGTCACGACAGACAGGCCGAAGCGGGACACGGAGCGTATTTCTTCCACTCCAGGCAGATTGGCCATGGCCAATTCAACGGGATAGGTGACAAACTGCTCGATGTCCTCTGTGGACAGGTTCTCCGAGACAGTGATGACCTGTACCTGGTTGTTGGTGATGTCGGGCACCGAGCCCAGGTTCACCGTGGACATGGCCCATGCGCCCGCACCGATCCAGGCGACGATCATGAGGCCGATGATGAGCTTGTTCTTGATAGAAAAAGCGATGATACTGTTTATCATGTTAAGTTATTTTATATGGACAGAGAAGAAATGGTACGCCCTGGCCAGGACGGCTATAGCGGCCAAAAGGGTGGCAATGACCAACCCGCCGATTTTCAGCCATTTCCGCCAATTGCGTTGCTGTTTTCTCTGCCGGGGTTCATTTCTGTTGTTGGCTTTTCTCTTATTTGTTTTTTTCAATTCCGATAGACAAAAAGTTTTAAAATTGCTTTCGTCTGGTTCTGGATTCCTGATTTAGATGGAGTGTGTAGGGACAGCAGGACGCGCGCGCACCGGTGCCGGTGAGGTACAGGCCTGTCCACAAAAAAGAAAGGGAAACGGTTAGGCTACCTTAGGCGGTTGCCAGATGGAATAGGAAGGGGAGGAGATAAAACTATTCCTGTAGAGATCAACCTCCTGGATTGCCTCCTGTGAAGAGGCGTATTCGACTACTTGGGTATTTTGTGGCTGAAAATGAGTGTGGCAGCAGTGGCAGGCGCAGAATGGGGAGCACCCATCCGTACGGTCACCCTGATGGTCCTGGTGCCTACCAGCCAGCGTCTCTGTCTGCGGCTCACTCGAAACCGCATTTGCCCTGTCCAGGCACGGTTTCAGGGAAAGCGTCAGCAAAAGCAGGATCAGTATGTAGAGCAGAGACCTCATTCAGTGCAAAGGTAAGAAAAAAGCCGTGCAATGATATTGCAAATCTTAAAGTTCCTGCTATGCTGGCCCTTGAGCATAAAGAGTGCTTTGAGCTTTTATATCCTTTGTAACCGTACGACGGCAGCCCAGGCTATGGGTCTTCACCCTGTCTGAGCCCCAAGCCATGCGCTCTTCTTTTTGTATAGAAGCAAGTCTGTGCGAGGCGGCTCCTTGCTCTGTGAACGAAGGGCTCTGCCGAAAACACACCGGATGCTGCTCACGTACGACTTCCAAAACAGGGGGTATTCTAAAACAGGAAGCGATATGGTGCAAGTGATAGATACAGGTAAAGCTGACCTGGTAGCCTTTAGGATATCGGGCTCATTGGATAAAGAGGACTATACCTTACTTATACCCGCAAAGGAAGAAAAAATCAGCCGGTTCGGCAAGATCAGCCTTTTCTGGGAGATGGTGAACCCGACGTTGAGGAAGAAGGCAAACGCGATGTTTCCGGAAGCCCCATGTGCGTGTGAGTGGCCGTGCCCCATAGTAAGCGGTCTCTTATGGTTGCGTCAATCCCTTATACCTCCAAATCCTTCTGATAGTTAGTTAAGGGGCGACCCCTTCATCCATGGGGGAAGCAGTATTCTATTGTACGTTTGACAATTCTGTCTTTTTGATCAACCCCTGTCATACGAAGTATAGGAATAATGACGCGTAGGCCAAGGTATCTTTAAGTTAAGTGGGATCTGCATGAACTTGGGGGCATTGGCTACAAGTCAGGTAGTTTTGTCACTGCTCAGGAAGTGGTTTGTGTCATTTCCCATATGTCGATATGAGCCACGTATGGCTCAAGAGCTCTTTTGCTGTCTAAGCCACGTATCAGGCTTATAAAATTGGTCTTTGGGTTTGACCATACCTCAGCAAAGAAGTTTCCCATATCATATATCTCAATGTGATACCCTCTTCTGCCACGGTGGGCCAAGAAAGTCCCATGTGCGAGGACTATTTCTAATCTTCCGGCTGAGGAATGGGTGTTGAAGAGGGAGAGGTTCATGGAACACTATACGGAATAAACTAAAAGGGAAGCCAAGCTTATATATATATACAGCTTTATCCCTGATCAGGGACTAAAATGCTAATATAGAGGCCCGATAGCGCGATTTGTGTCCGGCAGAACCAACAGTATTACGCCAGCTTTGTGGACGATTGCCTCATCGGTGAGCGGGTAGTGACCTGCAACTGTAACAGAGCTTTCTCCGCCTTCTGCTGTTGTTTAGAGAGAACTACTACTTTGTTGCTTGCTTCTTTTAACCAGTCCTACATCCTCTACTCTTTTTTTGAGGTAAAAATTTAAATATTACAGAAAAAGAATATAAATTTAATCCAGACCGATTCTGGAGCCGGAAACTTTAACATACGCAACAAAATTCAGCCCTCTTTGCTAAGGATTTTTATTCAAAATATTTATAAACGAGCATTATGGAAGAAATTCAAGCTATTAAACCAGGCCCAAAACCAAGGAAAGATGATGGGTCATTAGATAAAAGAAGGCGTGTTACGCCAGAAAAAAAGGAAAAATATCCTCCTCTCAAACCTCACAAACACAAACCCAACGATTAATAATTTCTGACGTCCTAAAACAGGCTGACAGGTGGTCTCCTTCTGGAAAAAGTTGATGAAGGATTAACGTAAAAATATTGTCAACTTTTTCCAGAAGGAGGCAGCGTCGGTAATTGCTGCCCTCTGTTGCTCCGATTTGCCGGTTTTTTGCACCTTTACGGAGGTTTCGTCCGCTTTTGTCCGTTTTCACACCTCTTAAGCGGCGTTCCCGGGAACATAGCTATTCCGCGCTTTCATAGGTTATGTTTCTCCATAGTCCCCGCCTTCTGGGCTCCCTCGATTGGTCCACTACGACGCCCCGCCCCACAGTTCATAACATTTGCCTTTAAAACGTTGGAAGAAAGTAGTATTTTTGCGCTGTGAAAGTCATCACTGTCATATTAGCACTGTTTGTGGTAGCGCTCTCGGTTTTGCCTTGCTGCATGACCGACAACTGCACCGGTGGTGAAGTGATGACGGAGCAGAGCGACAGCCATGATGCTGACGCTTGCTCCCCTTTCTACAGTTGCTCCGCGTGCCCCGGCTTTACCGTGTCGGGCTTCACAATAGGGCAAGCCTCCCCCATCCTTTACAGCAACAGCCTCTTTGCGGATTACAGGCAAAGCCTCTACACGCAGTTTCACCACTCCATCTGGCAGCCTCCAAAGTAAGCTAATGCCATCATTGTGACGCCTCTGTCACCTCATATGCGACACGTCCCCGTGCCGCACCTATAATATTTATAACATTAGCTTACTCACATGTATAGATACATCTGTGTGCTGCTCCTATTGCTGGGCAGCACCACGGCGTACAGCCAGAACACACTCCATGCCATCATCCGGGATGGCGAAACAAAAGAGGCATTGGTCGGTGCCACAGCCTCCATCGAAGGGACAACCATCGGGGCCACTGCCGGTGCCAGCGGAGCGCTTGAACTCAGCGGGATTCCCGATGGCAGGCAGGCCGTCCGGTTCAGCTATGTCGGCTACGAGGACAGGGTCGAAACGCTCACTTTCCCGCTCGCACAGTCAGAGCCGCTTGTGGTGGGGCTGGAGCCGGGCGGGGAGGAACTGGAAGAAGTGGTCATCTCCACCACCCGCAGCAGCCGCACCATCGAGGACATCCCGACACGTGTGGAGGCCATCACGCTGGAGGAACTCGGGGAGAAGGGCAACATGAAGCCGGGCGACATCCGGATGCTGCTCAGCGAGAGCACCGGCATCCAGACGCAGCAGACCTCCGCCACCAGCGCCAGCGCCACCATCCGCATCCAGGGGCTGGGCGGGCGCTACACGCAAATACTGCAGGACGGCTTCCCGCTCTACTCCGGCTTTTCCAGCGGCCTGAGCATCATGCAGATTCCCCCGCTGAACCTTTATCAGGTGGAGGTCATCAAGGGCAGTTCCTCCACCCTCTACGGGGGCGGGGCTATAGCCGGGCTGGTCAACCTGATTACGAAGAAGCCCACGGAGGAGGGCGAACTCAGCTTCATGGCCAACGCCACCAGTGCGGGAGGGCTTGACCTGAGCAGCTTCTACGGAAAGAGGTTCGGCAAGCTCGGCGTCACGGTGTTCGCGGCAAGGAACACCAACAGCGCCTATGACCCTGCCGACATTGGCTTCTCGGCCATTCCAGAGTTTGAGCGATACACGCTGAACCCACGGCTGCACTTCTACCCGAGCGAGCGCACGCAGCTTTCCCTCGGCCTGAACGCAACGCAGGAAGAGCGCCTGGGCGGTGACCTGCGCCACATAGACGGTGACGAAGGCGACTTCTACTTTGAGCGCAACGACACAAAGCGGTACTCCACGCAATTCAACTTGGAGCACAGGCTCTCAGACCACTCCATGCTATCGGTGAAGAACAGCCTCAGCTTTTTCAACAGGGACATCCTTGTTCCCGGCTACGGCTTTGCGGGGAAGCAGGCTTCGAGTTTCAGCGAGGTGGCCTACAGCCTGAACAGGGAGAAGTCAGATTGGGTGATGGGTGCCAACCTGTGGACCGACAGGTTCACCGAGCAGGATGCGGATGCCGTGGGGGCACGGGACTACGACAACACCATCATCGGTGCCTTCGCCCAGAACACCTTCACGCCTGTGGACTGGTTCGTGCTGGAAACAGGTCTCCGTACTGACTACGTGACACCGGCACCGGGGGAAAAGATACAGGGCCTGTTCGTGCTGCCACGTGTCTCGGCACTGTTCAGGATAAGCGACCGCCTGTCTTCCCGCATCGGGGGCGGCATGGGCTACAAGACACCGACCATCTTCACAGAAGAGGCCGAGAGCATCACGTTCCGGAACATTGTGCCGCTCAACACCCGGGTGACAGAGGTCGAGACCTCCATCGGTGGCAACGCTGACATCAACTACAGCACCATCATCGGAGACCGGGTCACCTTCAGCGTCAACCACATGTTCTTCTACACCTACCTGAACAACCCCCTGATCCTAACGCTCCGGCCCGACAACCTCTACGAGTTCCAGAGCGCCAGCGGGTACGTGGCCACCAAGGGCGTGGAGACGAACATGAAGTTCGGCTATGAGTGGGTGAAGCTGTTCCTCGGCTACACCCACACCGATGCCAAGCAGCACTACAACGGCACTGTGAGCGACATGCCGCTCACCCCCAGGCACAGGGTGAACACGGTGCTGATGCTGGAAAAGGAGGATAACTTCCGCATCGGGCTGGAAGCCTACTACTTCTCCCCGCAGCGGCTCACGGACGGCGGCAGCGGGCGTGACTACTGGATAAACGGGGTGATGATCGAGAAAATGTTCGAGCGCTTCTCCCTGTTCATCAACTTCGAGAACATCTTCGACACGAGGCAGAGCAGGTTCGGCAGCATCTACACGGGCAGCATCACCGAGCCGGTGTTCAACGAGATCTACGCGCCCGTGGACGGCAGGGTCATCAATGGCGGTATAAAGCTAAACCTGCTGTAACCTGAACAGACGAACAGGACTGGCAGTATTTAACAAGGCACGGTATTACCGCCCCACCCGGAGCGGTAATACCGTGCCTTTTACTAAGAATCTATAAGGACGTGGATAAATCAACATTCAAGATACAGCAGATGGACTGCCCCTCGGAAGAGCGGATGGTTCGCATGAAGCTCGATGGCATGCCAGCAGTGAAAAGTCTGGACTTCGACTTGCAGAGCCGAAAGCTAACGGTTTACCATAACGGGGAACTGGACACCATCAAAGGCTCCATCCGCGAACTTGGCTTAGGGTCTTCACTGCTGGCGACAGAGAGCGTTGACCAAGGTGGCATGGTGGCACAGGATGCAAGGGGGCAGAGCAGGCTGCTGTGGGCGGTGCTGCTCATTAACTTTGGGTTCTTCGCCCTGGAGATGACCACGGGCATCATCTCGAACTCAATGGGCCTGGTGGCCGACAGCCTGGACATGCTGGCCGATGCGCTGGTGTACGGGCTAAGCCTCTTTGCGGTGGGCAGCACCGTCGCCCGGAAGAAGGGCATCGCCAAGGCGAGCGGCTACTTTCAGCTTGCGCTGGCGGTGGTGGGGTTCGCAGAGGTGGTGCGCAGGTTCATCGGGGACGAACCGTTGCCTGATTTCGGGACGATGATCGTGGTGTCCATACTGGCACTGGTTGCCAATGCCTTTTGCCTGTACCTGTTGCAGAAGGGCAAGAGCCGGGAGGCGCACATGCAGGCAAGCATGATCTTCACCTCGAACGACATCATCATCAACGGCGGCGTGATTCTGGCGGGTTTGTTGGTCCTATTCACAGGCTCCGCCCTTCCTGACTTGGTGATAGGCGCTATCGTGTTCGTGATAGTTATAAGAGGGGCGATCAGAATCCTGAAGCTGGCGAAGTAGAACTGAAACAGAGCGGTACTCTAACACTAAGAGTCAGGGTACCGTTCTGTAACGCCCACTTTCTTGCATGTGGATGCTGATGTTTTGCTGCGTTTTGGGGCTCTTGGCTATAGCTGCCGTCAAGGTGGGTTATCGCAAGAGATTAAGGCAGCCGCTTCGCCATGATCCGGCCATCTGATTCCCAAACGCTTATAACCCCCTGATCAGACAGGGCAGCCAGGCGGGGATACGTGCCGGCGCCAATCGTTTCAATGGCCAGCTTGTTAGGTGTCAATGCCATGATTTCACCGTTTTGTTGCCAGACGAGATACTCGCCTTTTGTGGTCTTGGCTAATGAGGGGGCGCGCCCTTCCCCTATCTTTCGCTCTGCTGACCCAGGCTCGGCATAGTATACAGTGTTCTCGCGTCTCCAAATAGAACCGGCTTGTCCACTGGCATCCACTGAAATCGCACCGCCATCCATGGGGCAGGCTTCCAGCACCCATGTCCCTGTGCCGAGCTTTTGGGCAGGGCCGAAGCTTTTGCCCCCGTCTTTTGAGTGTGCGACATACATGTCGCGGGCCCCCTTCAGCTCGTTTCGGAACATGATGTAGACATTGCCTTTCCGGTCGGCTGTGATAGAGGGCCGGCAGCAGGGGCACACGCCCCCTTGAGGAGAGGCATAGACCAACGTGTTTTCCGACCAGGTCTTGCCCCCGTCCCGCGAGGAAGCAAAGAACACGTTGTTCTTCCTGTTCAGGCGCAGATCCAGCCAGGCGGCGTAGACGGTGTTCCCTTTGCCGCTGGCCACCGCAACGAAGCCTTCCTTCGCCGTGGTGTCGGCATGCAGGATGTTGACCGGTTCGCTCCATTTTGTCTCCTCGTTTCCTTTGCGGTAAGCCATTATTTTGCCAGTGTGGGCAGCCGCGGCAATCACGGTGTAATCTTCAGTGGTGACTATCTGAGGCCCCCGGGTCATGCCAAGAGCCAACTGAGGCTGCCTCCCCACGCTTGCAGGAGTGGAAAAGGACTTCCCACCGTTGGTGGAGGCCGTATAGAATATTTCATCCGCTTGCCCGAATACCACTTTTATGTTATTGGCCTTGTCTACCGCTAGGGCCGGTTGCTTGCCGAAGGTGCTGACAGTGACTGTCGGATCAGAATCCCTCACCACAAAACCAAAGAGGGAACACGCAACAGCGATAAGAGAACCTAATGCTAAAAAGGGGCGCCTCATAAATCTTTTCTTATGTTTTCCCCAATATAAGCCCCTACCCTGTCAACTTTCTGCTTTTCCCCTAAAAATGTCCGGTTTCTTTTCCGGCTGTCCCGGAAGACGGGGATCCTGAGACGTAAAACTGGACCCGCAAAGTGGCAATTATATGATAAAAAATATCAGGAATATCTTATTTACAGGATGTATAATGCTATATTGAGAGGGCATTCTTAACTAAATACCCACTCAAGCTGCTTTGTGTGCTTTTCCTACTTTAGAACCTACCTGGATGGAGACACCCCCCTTGCCGGAAGGCATGCACGAGTTCCGCAACGCCGACCTGCACCTGATCGTGGATGAGCAGGCCCGGCTCCTGTACTCGGAGTGGGTGCGCAGGCCCAGCAGCGCCGAGTACCGGGAATCGGCCGGCATCTTCGCCGAGTGCCTGCGGGACAGGGGCATCGCGTACTGGATCCAGGACACCAGCCGCCTGGGGGAGGTGCCGGAGGAGGACCTGAAGGCGGTGCTGCAGGAGCTGGTGCCGGTGGCAGCGGCCTCCTCCCTCAGGAAGCTGGCCCGCATCGCCTCCGATGAAAAAAGCATGGCCAGGTTCCTGAAACTTGTGAACCAGGCAAAGGCCAAGCTCAGCACAGAAATAGAGATACAGCAGTTCAGGACGTACCGGGAGGCAACCCAGTGGATATGGAGCTTCCTCCGTTGCTGACATCGATACCAATGTAAGTTTGCTCCATCATATAGCGTTTTAAGGTTATTTATATGTGACAGAAAGCTTCTCTTGCACTTAACATTCTGATGCAGGCTACGTGACCTAATGAACTGTCCAAGGTAAAGAAGCCGGGCAAGGGGATTGGCATAAAGCACGGGTTTTAGAACCCTTGTAAAGTAGGAATCTTATTCCTTACCCAGTCTTTTTGTCTACAGCTTAGATACTTGTTTTTCTCTAGTTCAGATAACGCCTACAAAAGGGGAAAAAGAGTAGCTAAGACACTGAGAACAAACATAGGATGTAAAGTATGAAGGGGAATTTGGCTGCCTGATTTGGCCTTATCATCGGGCAAAGTCATGTACAGGTAGCTTACCTTTCAGGTTACTTGCCTGCTATCTTCTTTGCGACCTCTTCCTGCGGGCTGTACTCCACCGGCTTGCCCGTCAGCCGGGACCACACCCACTGGCCTACCTCTTCCCCCTGATTGGTCCCCTCCAAAGAGCCGTCCAGGAAGTGAATCCCGCCGTACACCCGGCTCATGGAAGCCTCCATGTAAGCATCCTTGATGGAGCTGAAGGAGCGTACGCCGTGGCCGAACTCATATTCTGTCGAGTCCGTGAAGGCCACGCTGTCGCCCAGCAGGTGCGTGAGCACCGTCCCGGCGGAGGCTGAGAGCGAACTGTGGCCACTCACGTACTCGGGGAAGGGCGGCGTCTCCAGGTACGGCTCCCACCCCTCGCCCCGGAGCCGGTTGATGACGGTGACGGGGCGCACCCGGTTGGTGCGGTACTTCTCCTCCCAGCAGGCGATGAAGGCGTCGTGCATGGCGATGGAGGAGAAGGTGTAGGCCTCCAGCGACTTCATCATGTCCAGCCTCTGGTCGCGGGCAACAGTGCCGACGATCGCCTGCCAGTGCCCCGGCGGGGTCATCTTCTTTTCCAGGTAGGAGAAGTGACCCTTGATGTTGGACACCGTGGCGTTGTCGTCCCAGAAGTAGGCGATCGCCTTCTGCTCGGCGGTGGCGTTCCTGCCGTAGTCATAGACCTGGTCCACCATCTTCCGGAACTCGCTGCCGGGCGTCAGGTCATAGGGGGCCGGCGGCGCAGGGGTGAACTGGGTGCAGGTGTCCAGGGTGAAGGAGCGGATGGCGCTCCACTTGGGCTCGCAGGCCTGCGCGTACGTCGGCGGGGTGGGCTCCCAGTCCCCCTCTGCGTGGGTGAGCGTGTGCCGGTAGCCGCGGGTGTACTTGTAGTTGTCCTGCTCGGCGTACGCCAGCACATGTTTGGCCACCAGCCCCCCGTAGGCCACCGAGCGCTCATACACATCCTGGGGTATGTCCATCGCCCCGTACTTGCGGTCAAGCTCCACCTCGTACGCGTCCCACATGTCAACGGAAAAGGTCAGGGCCTTGCTCACGGCGATAAAGGCCTTGACGCTTGCCAGCGGATAGCAGTACTCAGCGCCTTCCTCCGGGGCGGGAACCGGGGCGAACTCCCTGATCCGGCCGGCCAGGGTCGGCTGCGCCGGCGACTGGGCCCGCAGGGTCTCATAGGCGGCCAGGTTGGCGTAGGCGTAGATGCGGCTGGCCACCGGCGGCTTGAAGATGTCGCGGATGATGACGGTGGTGAGCTGCTTTGAGGTCTGGTGCAGCAGGTCTGGGTCAGCCGCCCTGCCGTTGTACTCCTCGGGTGATGTCCTGGTGCAGCTCGTGGCACTGAAGAGGCCAATGAAGAGGGCTAAAAGAGCAATGCCTTTGGCTTTGGAAAGTAAGAGCATAATAGAACGTGTATGGTGAACGATAACAAGCATCTGACACTGAGGCAAACTTTCTGTTGCCGTAAAAGATTCCCTCCGGCAGGACCCAATGCTGATTATATTACAATATAAACATTTTCAAGTTTCTTTCAACTGCATCGAGAACCCCTGGTGCTGCAACCGCGGAGCTGCGGATGATTTTAGCAGCAACTCCTGTTCTGCTGAATGGGCGGGCATGGCACAGTGCCGTAGCTGCAGAACACGCAGCAATCGCCCTGCTTCGGCTTCAAGACAGCCTCACACGGCTCACACTGGTAGAAATACTGGCAGGCGTCTGTCGGCATTTGCTCTTCCTTCTGGTGCCCACAGTTGGGGCAGGTAATCGTTGACTGGAGTACGGTAGCCATTATTTTTTCTTGATTTCAGTCACTTTGTAGCCTGTGGCGTTTACGGCTTTCTCTATCTGCTTTACGCCTGTCTTGGACTTGTCAAACTGCACCAGCGTATTGCCGTTGGCGTAGGAAGTCTCCACCTTCAGGATGCCCGCCAGCTCGCTCACTTCGCTGTTCACGTGCGCCTCGCAGCCGGCACAGGTCATTCCCTTGATCTTAATTTCCACCGTCTGGACGTTCGCCTGATTCGGGGCTACCTGCTGGTTTTGTGCCTGCGGGTAGAAGACGTGGGCGTAGGAAGGAAATGCCAGCATAACAGCGGCAAACACGGTGACAAGGGACAAAAAGGCTTTGCTTTGCATAAAGTTTGGTTTAAGGTTCGTTTCACAGTCGCAATCTGTCTTTCTGGCGGGCTTCAGCTTCCGGTACCATGCGAAGCCTAACACCAGCGTTGTTACACCTACCAGGTAAGGGCGCAGCGGCTCCAGCCATGAAAAGGAAGCGGCAATGCCGCTGGTGCCTGCCATGATGGCCAGCAGAGGGGTAATGCAGCAAAGTGAAGCTGCTATGGCGGATACTACACCTGCACCGAGCCAGGCCCTGGCGGCAGGCGTTTCCCCATTGTCCATGGAAGGCAGTGCTTGGTTTTTCATAGGGCGGTCTCTACAGTGGCGTTTTTAAGGAAGCCGAGGTGCGGCTGGAGCAGCTTCTCGGCTTCAGGGGTAAGCGCATAGAAAATGGTCTGGCCGGTCCTCTTTGTGGTGACAATGCCGCCGTCTTTCAGCTTGCGCAGGTGCTGGGAAACGGCCGGAACGGTCATGGCCAGAATGTCGCTGATGTCGCAGGGGCACAGCTCCCCTTCCTCCTTCAGAAGGAAAAGGATTTTCAGGCGGACTTCATTTCCCGCCAGGTTCAGGGCGTTGGCCAGGAAACGAATAGGGTCTTCTAAATTCTCTATTCTCATTTTGCATGCTTTTATCTGTCTTTCATCCGCATAGACTCTGATGCAGGAGGATGCTTTCTCGGGTTTCATATGTAAAGGGCGTTTCTGTCGGTATGGGTAGGTAACGGTGCAAAGATAGGCCTCGTTCATTATTTAAGCAAACTCTTAAATAATGAACCAACAGGATTCCCCTCACGCCATGTAGCTCACATCGGAGGCCATGGTAGGGTAGCTGAAGAGGAAGCTTTTCAGCTCCTTAGCCTTCATGCCCGCCTTCATTGCCAGGGCAAAGATGTTGATTGTCTCCTCCGCGTGCGGCCCCACCAGGTGCGCACCCAGCAGTCTGCCATTGCTTTTACTGACCAGCACCTTATAGGCGTAGGCAGGGGCGCGGTGCCTCCTTCCGTTAAACCACTCCCTTGCGTCATGCGCGTTCACTTTAAAGTCTACGCCCTGTTCCTTTGCCTGTCGTTCGGTAAGCCCCACAGAGGCCATGGACGGTATGGTGAAGACCACCGTGGGAATCTCCGGATAGTTCACCTTTTTGCTGTTGCCCTTGATAATGTTTGAAGCAAGGAAATGCCCCTCGTAAACAGCAACCGGCGTAAGCGGAAGCCCCTCTGTGTCTGCCACGTCACCCGCCGCATACACGCGGGGGTTGGAGGTACTTTGCAGGTACTCATTTACCTCTATTCCTTTTCTGCCGTGCTTCACACTGCCCTTCTCCAAGTTCAGCTGCCCCACCTCCGGCACACGCCCGATGGCGCTTACCACCAGCCCTGTTTCAAGCTTCTCTTCTCCGCCTTCCCCGCTTATACTGAGTTCATACCCGCCGTCTTTCTGCACGATACTCCGTACCTCCCTGTTTAATCTTATGTCAATGCCTGCCTCTTCCGACACGCGCACCAGATGCTCTACTATGTCCTGCTCAAAGTGCTTGAGGGGGCGGGCACCGTGCTCTATGATGGTGACACGTGCCCCGGCGCGTGCGGCAAGGTGGGCGAACTCAAAGGAGATGTAGCCGCCTCCCAAAAAGGTGATGTGCTTTGGCAGCTCCTTAAGGTTGAAGAAATCGTCGCTGGTGATGGCGTGCGCTGCCCCGGGCATGTCCAGCTCCCTAGGCCGTGCACCGGTGACCACCACTATCTTTTCAGCGGCAATGGTCTCCTGGCCAACCTGTAGGGTGGACTCGTCCAAAAAGGAGACAGGGGCATGGTAAGTGTCTATGCCCGCCTTCCCGAAGCCCTTCTCCATGTTCTCCGGCACAGGGTCTGTGAAAGTGTCCTTAAAGGCCATCAGCTCACCCCAGTCTATTTTTACCTCTCCCGAGAGGCCTTTGCCAAGGTGCAGCTGCACCTGCTCTTGCAGGCTGGCACCGTCAATGAGTACTTTCTTGGGGTCGCATCCCCGCAGGGCGCAGGTTCCTCCATAAGGACGGAAGTCGGAGATGGCGGTCTTCAGCCCAGCTTTCGCGCACTTTTTGGCCACAGCGGCACCGGCCATCCCGGCGCCTATCACAAACACATCGTATTTTAACATCGCACATCTTATTTAAGTATATGCTTAAATACAGCGGTTGCGGCGGTTTTGTTGTCGGCTTTGGCTGTGTGGGGTGCAGCGGGCGACTACAGGATTTGGGAAATCATGAGCTTATTGGCTCTAGAGCCAACAGCTTTTTCTGCTCATGTGGAAGTGGCGTTTTGAAAAATGTTTAGCTCTTACTACCATAGCATGGCAATTGTATACCCAGGAGCTTGTCTCCATAATCAAATACCCAGAAGGCATGGCAATGTTCAGCGCGCTTATCAGCAAACGATGAAGAGGGGGAAATAACAGGTGAGTGTTTGCTTAAGATGTGCAGCTGGTCTTAGTTTATCTTTTCCAAAGATTTGTATATTTGAAAGATGTCATGAATTTTCTCTTCATAGTAACTTCACTCTGTTTTTGTTGTATCTGTAATGAATGTTAGTAATCAGGCTTTAATACAATTAATTGAAAAGGAAAGGTCAGCCATCAGAAATGCTCAGCACTTCTACCAAAAACTGGAGGCACAGAATTCCATTCTGCAAATAAAAATCCATAGCAACGATACTGGTTTATTGGCAGACATATATGTTGACATTAAATACCTGATTTCATATTATATAAAAGCTAGTGAAGAAAGACAGTACGGTTACGATGAAGTGAATATGGCTAAAATTCTTACCTACGTAGATTTGCTTAGCTTAGAGCAAAAGGTCAAGTCTTTGAACTTTTTATTTAGGCTGCTGGCTTTGAACGGATTTGAAACAGAGAAAGATATCTGCAAAGATGCACTTGCTAAAGCGAACTGCGCCCTCTTCATTAGAGAACCTTCTCCAATGAATGTACTCAAACTTATCTACTTAAAAACCACAAGCAGCCTTCTATCGATCTTAGCTACTCTACTGATTAGTTTCACAGTCTACTTTAGCGTCCTTTTACCTAATAACTACGAGGTTTTTCAAGTGTTTGAAATAGCTTATATGCCGTTCTCTGAGAACTTTTATCTAAACCACTTTACGAATACATTATTAAGTGTCTTCCAGCTGGCAGATGATTTTAAAGTTAAGCCAACTAACCTATGGGGAACTTTCCTCCTTATCCTCGGGAAAACCGCTTTTCTAGTGATAGTAGTAAATATATTGATCAAGGAGATCTCATCTAAAATAAAGTTATAATGTACATTTTAGAAGAGTTAGATCTAAAAGTCAGGAAGATTATCTCCTTTGCTTTCAGAATTGTAGTGTTATTGTATGCTTTCATTGTTGTTAAGGCCAATGAAAACCTCTTTCCCTGGTATGTCTATCTGGGTGCTTCAGTCATCTACTTTATTATCTTTAGATATCTGTACTCAAAAGATAAATATTATGCGCACTTAAGGCTTCTAAATGACTACGCTTTCTTCGCACTGATATTGTATGGCAAAGAGTTAGATAACTTACTTAACCTTGGGCTACTGCTGTTACCAATAGTAAACTCCTTAAACCACAGCAGCTATCGAAGGCCCCCTATATTTTCATTGCCACTATATATTGTAGCGTTGTTGTGTATGCTTTTCCTGTCCAAGCAGGATTTTGACTATTCGGCTATCTTTGCTCTCCTCGCACTAGCGGTGATCAATATATTTTCTTACTTCAGGGCGAGTTTAATTCGGTTCCACTCTGTTATTCATGGAGCCATAGATAAGTTTTATGAGGAGAATTTAAATCTCGGGAAGACCTATTTGCTGCTGAATAACATTGTCAATGCTTTAACAAAGCATGAGCCTTATTTTAAGGCTTTTGTGCCATCTGAAATAACATGCTTTAAGGTAAAGAATGGAGGGTTAAGCATAGCCGCTAGCTCCCTTTTTATTACAACTTTTCAAATTCCTGATGAGGCGTCCTTGATCAGGAAATTGAGAAAAGAGCCCTTTATCAAGGTGCCTAAACTTTATATCAATGACGCTGAGGCTTTAAATTGTGTGCTAATCCTAGTGAAGGGCAATCAGGCACAGTATGTTTATTGTCTACAATTTCCTCCTAACAGTCTGTCTTTCCTACACTCTCTTCTCGTTAAGAACATAAATCCTCTTTTACACAAGGTAGTAAAGGTTTTGGAAGTTGAGTATGATTTGAAACTTCAAAGAAGGTTATCCCTGAATAAAATTAAAAGTAAACTTCACTATGTCGACAACACAGTCAAAGTAATTCATTACTTAAACAACAAACTAACTCCTATCACCACTTACTTTGACATGGTCTCGAAGTATGACACGATTAGAGATGCTACCATTCTGGAACAGTTGGCCCCATTAATTGAATCGGAAAAGAAGAAATCTGCAAGGGTTATAAAGGATGTCATAGGCAGGGCTCATATGATACTTGACAAGTCACTAAACCCTTACTTTGTTGAGGAGATTTATGATGAGTCTTTCAGGAGGATTTTTGAATTAGTAAGGGGCTCGTGGGACGATAATGATTTAGATGTGAAAAACATTGAAACGAGCTGGTCAAAGTCTACTTACGAAGCTAAGACTATATTAAATGTAGATAGTTTTCAGTTCGTTTTGGATGAGGTTATTGATAATATTAAAAAGCACTATCATAAATTTGCAAAAGTAGAGTTTCTTATTATAGAAGGAAATCCCGTTATACGTTTCATTAATGATATAAAGGCTCCGACGCTTAAGAGTAGTAACTTGAAAAAGTTAGCTAGGGATTTTAATGGAGCGGAAATAAATGAAATAATGAAGAGAAATAGTCATGGTACAACTTTCATTAAGCAGTATACTACTCAAATGAACATAAAAACGGCTATTCGGATAGAGGCAAATTTCGAAATAATTTTGATATTTTCAGTTACAAACTCATGAAAATAGCTGTATTTGAGAATGAGTATGATGCGGCTGTGAAGACTCCTTTTCAAGCTGTGAGTATCATTTATTTCAGTAACACGCTACAGATAGAAAATTTTCCCTCATCACAGTCTTTTGGTGACCTGAGCAGAATCATTTCGTATGATCGTGTTTTTATTGATATTGATCTGTCTAGAAATAGTGAAAAGGATGGTTTCGATGTCGCAAAAGAAATCCTTAAATTAGGCTATCCAGTTAGTCAGATTATTATCCTTACTGGTCATTTAGGCATTAACAGTAAAATTATTGAAAAGGACTTGCCAAACCTTAAAGTAGTCACAAAGCCGATTTTTCTAGACGATTTGAAAAAAGCTATAGAATAAAATGAGAGGCCTTGTAAACCCTCGATCGGAAAGCTATAAAAGAAACAACAGTCTTTATTTACTTCCCTTTAGAAGGGGAAGCGCTCTCACTGAATTTTTCAATGAAAAGACTACTAATTAAAAACCATAGATCGGCTTATGCATCAAGCCCTTCTGCTGCTGTTTCAGTTCACTCCCTTCTTTTGATTTTAGTACAGCAACAGCCCCTTAAACCTTTTGGCTGCGGCGCACCTAATTAAACATAATGCTCTTTTATCCCATACCACAGGGCTGGGAATTACAAACTAGTGACAATAGTGGGTCTAACAGATGCATCAGCCATCATGACTGTAGCCATGGATTAGCATCATTAGATTCATCAACTTCAATAGGAGTCGTCACTCTTCCAGGCACCTGTCAGGTGAGTTTCATCAGCAGCTTCTTGAGGCCAGCATATTCCGGCTGCTCCAGCACGCTCAGCCCTCCCCCGGTGGCCAGCTCCAAGGCCCGGTGGCACTGGCCCAGCCGGTGGAGCATCGGCTGTATCTGCTGGTTGTAGTAGTTAAAGAAATTGTAAATGTCCCGCACCGAGCAGGGCAGCTTATAGCCGGCGCTGGAGGAGACAATGAGCACGCCCTCGTCCCGGACCGGCCCCACCACGAGCGAGCGGAAGCGGTGCTCGGTAAAGGTCTCGTACTTATAGGAGTTGAGGTGCTGCAGCAACTCATAGGTGTGGATGAACCGGGTTTTGTAGTTATAGGTGAAGACCAGCAGCAGGTACTCCACAAACACCATCCGGCTCCGGATGACTGGGTCCTCACTGCCCGCGTGCCGCTGGAGGTAATCCCGTGCCCGCAGCTGTGCCGCCACTGTGATGGCCTCGTCCTGCGCGTCCGCTACCATGCCTTCGGTGTCGACGGTGTAGGGCACGTAGCCCTCGGGCCAGCGCTCCACCCCGACGCACCGGTCCGACAACTCCCGCTCCACATCCGCATCCGACAGCCCGGCGTGGAACGCGTTGAGGCTCCCGCCCAGGAAGCCCGCCAGCTGCTGCAAGGGCTCCTCCCCCGCGTCGGAGAAGGTGAAGGGGGCCGGGGAGAAGAGGTCCACCTGGTGGTTCTCAAGGATATAGCGGCGGAAGCTCTCCATGAACTTCGCCGTGCCCAGCGCGCTGGCCACCACGCTCAGGTCGCGAACAGTGCGGTAGAGGTTGTTGTAGATAAGGCCGGAGAGGAACTTGTAAAAGGTGCCCCTGTACCGGAGCGGCGACTTCTGGTGCAGCTTGCGCTTGTCGACCAGCAGGGCATGAAAGGAAAAATCCAATGCCTTCAACTCCTCCAGAAACTCCCTCCGCTGCGCCTGTCCGGCACCACCTTCCGCTAACTCAAACTTACCGTTTGAGAAGAGCCGTTGCCGGATTTGGAGAAAACCCTCCCCCACTTCCCTTTTGTTTTCTTCTTTCACCAGCACCACGGTGACGGAGAAGTGCGTGTCTTCGGGGCAGTCGAAGCCGAAGCCGTGCGCCCGCGCCTCGGAGACAAAACCTGTTTTTGCCATACCTCTTTTCTTTTTGATGAGTAACTGCCCGAAACTCTTCACCGGAAGTCGCTTTTAAGATACTAATAATATTGCCATCTCCTGTGCTCTACTAATCATAGTAGCTGTTTTGCCTTGGTTTACAAACATCCGCCAGATAATGCTCTGGCTCCTTCTTAGCAGTAACCTTGACAGATTCTATACAAAAGGGAGAGAAATGAGAAACTGCCCTGCCCGGCGGCCTGCGCCAGGCAGGGAGCTCCGAAGGTGACAAGCTCAAGGAGGCAGCCTTCTCTCCATGCGCTGCGGCCACCCTTTTCCCAGAGCAGCGGATGTTCCACGGGCTGGAGGCGGCTTATGAAAAAGACTACAACGGTACTGCCTGTTATTTTCGACACACCTCAGCTGACAATTTGGAAAAGTAAGCAAAACACCATCATAATAATCAGAAGTTTATAGTCTACAAACCCACCAAATTCTTCAAGTCATTGATAAAATGATTCGATATTTGTATCTTTCGGTGCACACATCACCAAACAAAAAGCGCTGGCTATATATAGCCAGCGCTTTTCGTTTGAAGAACCGATCATGTTATTTGTCTCCAGCAACATCCTCAGCGCCGGCTGTTGTGCTGGCGCTGCTGTTAGATAGCGCCGGTTGGTATATGAGCTTCTGGTCAAACAGGTCGTGCGCCCAACCAGCAGGTAACCTTGCAGCATATATACCCTGAATAATGCCACAACAGCCAGCAGCAGAAAGAAGGTATGGGGCACCCAGTTGGCGTGTGCTTTCTTTGAAACCGCATACAGCATCATGATGAAGCAGCCAGTAAATATATCGCAGCGGGTAACTTAACAACCTATACCAGCATTGTATTTCCGGCTATAAATTTCTGTCGCACGCCCGGTGTATATCCTGCCCCTTCGAGTAAAAGGGCTTTCCCTGCAGTTTTGTTTATGTCATGAGCTGTTTAAGTTACCTCTCTATTCATCCAAAATATTCCGCCTTTACTCTAAAAATGCCCTGATTAGCCGTATAAGCAAAAAGCAGTCACTCTTGCTGCGGACAAGATTTCTTAATGTAAAAGACCACAACATGAACATGTTTGCATTACCCGGCCACAAAATCAGGTTACGTTTTTCTATAGATAGGCTTGGCTCCGATCACGAGCAGGAAAGTGTGAAACGTTACCTTGTGCCCGGGGAGATATATACCGTTGAGGAAACAGAGGTTTTCCAATCGAGCAGCTATGTTTACCTTCAGGAGTTGAAAGAGACACAACCGGGAAGGTGTTTCAATACGGTATTCTTCGATGATGTGGAAGAGCAGCGTATGGAGGACACCAAAAAACACCCCTACTATATCCGTTACTTTGGCGGTGCTGCAAGCGAGGATGGGATGCAGGAAAGGTAGAAACCGCTATATACTTTCCGTGGATATTCCCTCACGCCAATTCGAGCATGATTTCAACAGACCCGGTTCTTTTACTTATTTAAACCTTACGAACCGCTGTTCAGGTCACTACCATATATACCTATATATATCCTATAGAAATATTTCGACGGAAAAAAGCGCTGCTGCCCAAAAGCCTATAGCCTGTCTGTATAAGACTGCTATAGGTAAAAACAAAACTCCTCAGGTTAGGCCAAAACACCCTTTATCACCTTCCCGGAAACATCCGTCAGCCGGTAGCGGCGGCCTTGGTGCTTGAAGACCAGTTGTTCATGGTCGATGCCCAGGAGATGCAGGATGGTCGCCTGGAAGTCATGCACGTGCACGGGGTCCCTTTCAATGTTATACCCGAAATCATCTGTTTTGCCGTACGAGATGCCCTTCTTGATGCCTGCCCCTGCCATATATAACGTGAAGCAGCGCGGGTGGTGATCGCGGCCATAGTTCTCGACCTCGAGCCTTCCCTGGGAATAGTTGGTGCGGCCGAACTCCCCTCCCCATATCACCAGCGTCTCATCCAGCAGGCCGCGCTGCTTCAGGTCCTTTATCAGCGCGGCAGAAGCCTGGTCCACCGATTTGGCCATCAGCCGGATATCGTTGGGCAGGTTGCCATGCTGGTCCCAGCCCTGGTGGTAAAGCTGCACAAAGCGCACGTCCTTCTCTACCAGGCGGCGGGCGAGCAGGCAGTTGGCCGCAAAGGTGCCCGGCATTTTAGCGTCTTCCCCATACATCTCATATATATAGTCCGGTTCCTTGCTCACGTCCAGCGTGGACGGAACCGACGACTGCATGCGGTAGGCCATTTCATACTGCGCGATGCGGGAATTGATCTCTTCGTCGAGCACATTCTCGTACTGCACCTGGTGCAACTGGGCCAGGTGGTCCAGCATGCGGCGGCGGCTCTGCTTGTCCATGCCCTTCGGGTTGTTCAGGTAGTAGACCGGGTTCTCCCCGGAGCGGAAGATCACCCCCTGGTGCTCGGAGGGCAAAAAGCCGTTTCCCCACAGCTTGGCATAGAGGGGCTGGTCTCCTTCGCGGGCCCGGGAAAGCAGCACGACAAAGCCCGGCAGGTTCTGGTTTTCGCTTCCCAGCCCATAGCTGAGCCAGGACCCCATGCTTGGCCTGCCCGCCTGCTGGCTGCCCGTCTGGAAGAAGGTAACCGCCGGGTCGTGGTTGATGGCATCGGTGTGCATGGACTTGATAAAGCAGAGCTCATCGGCAATCTTCGCGGTGTGCGGCAACAGCTCCGAGATCCATGCCCGGCTCTTGCCATGCTGCTCAAAATTAAAGTTTCCCATCGCCAGCGGAAACGACTTCTGGTTGGAGGTCATACCCGTTAATCGCTGCTCCCCCCGAATGGAAGCCGGCAGTTCTTTCCCGAACATCTCTTTCAGCTTGGGTTTGTAGTCGAAGAGCTCTAACTGGGAAGGCCCACCGCTCTGGAAGAGGTAGATGATGCGCTTCACTTTCGGGGCAAAGTGAGGAAGCACCGGCTTCGGATTCGTGTCGGCGAAAAGCTGCTGGGGCAGCAACGAAGACAAGGCGGCCAGCCCCACACCTGCCAGGCTCGCGCGCGTGAGAAAGTCGCGGCGGCTCATCTGAAATGCTATCTCCTGATCATGGTCATGCATGGCTTTTTCTCCTTTCAACGTTTCATCACAAATTCATCAAAACTCATCAGCATATTGGCTACCACGGCGCAGGTAGCCAGATCAATGCCAGGCAAGGTTTTATCCACCGGATGCTCCCCTTCCTGCAGCAGCTGTTTAGCACGGGCAGGCTGCTGCACCAGGTCAGCGTGCTCCAGGCGGTAGAGGTTTAACAGAATGTCCATCTCCTCTTTCCTGGGATGCCTGCTGGTGAGAGCACGGAAGGCATACAGGATGCGCTTCTCCGGCGTGCTCCCGCCTTCCCGCATCATGCGCTCACCCAGCACCCGGGCCGCCTCCACAAACTGCACGTCGTTCATCAGGACCAGTGCCTGCAGCGGCGTGCTGGTGTTTTGCCGGCGCACCGTGCAGGTGTAGCGATCGGGCACATCGAAATTGGTCATGGCCGGATGGGGTGAGCTGCGCTTCCAGATGGTATAGATACTCCGGCGGTAGAGGTCCTCCCCATGCCCCTGCTCATACGTAACGGCATTGCGCACTGCCAGCGCCTCCCAAACGCCGGCCGGCTGATACGGGTAAACGCTTTTGCCACCCACTTTCCGCTCCAGCAGCCCGCTGGCAGCCAAGGCATTGTCCCGAAGCATCTCCGACGTCATCCGGTAGGATGGCGCCCGTGAGAGCAGAAGGTTATCCGGGTCTCTGTCTAAGTTCTCTTGGGTAGGTATAGATGCCTGCCGGTAAGTGGAGGACATGACGATGGTTTTCAGCAGGCCCTTCACGTTCCAGTCTTTTTCCCGAAACGTAACGGCCAGCCAGTCCAGCAGCTCCGGGTGGGTTGGCAGATCACCCTGGTTGCCGAAATCATCGGATGTTTTGACGATTCCCTGCCCGAAGCACTGCTGCCAGAACCGGTTCACCACCACCCGGGCAAATAAAGGCTGCTCTTCGCTGAGGAGCCAGTTGGCCAAGCCCAGTCGGTTCTTAGGCTGGCCTTCACCAAGTGGCAGTATTTTTTCCGGGGTTGCAGCCTGAACGCGTTCTGTGGGCGCATCATATACCCCCCTGTCCAGCAGGAAGGTAGCGCGCGGCTTTTCCCGCTCCCTATATACCATCACTTCCTCCTGATCGGTCAGCAGGTCATTTTCCTCCCCCCTCACTTTCATCAGCTTCTGCTGCACTTCAGCGTACTCCGCATCAAAAGCCAGCAGGTAGTATTCCAGCAACTGGTCTTGCTGCGCGGCCGTTAGCCGGGCATAGGGCACGCGCAGCAGCTTTTCGATTGCCCCGGTAGCTCCCGCTAACCCGGCTATTTCCAGTTGGGAGAGCCGCCGCTTGTACACGCTCAGTTCATCGTAGGCTACATTCGACAGGGTGGTGTTGCCTGCTCTGCCTAGCTTAAAGTTCTGGATGCCCCAGTTCGTCTTGTTGATGGCAAACTTAAGGCTTTGCTTCAGGTTATCCGTGATCACGGTGAGCGGCGTCTCCCGTCCATTTATATATAGCTTTACCCCTTTTGCTTTGCTGCTGCCGTCATACGTCAGTGCCAGGTGATTCCATTGTTTGGGCGTGAGCTTCTGCTTTGTCCGCACTTGGATCGCGTTGTCCGGGAACACGTGCGAGAACCGGATCGTGATGGTCTGGTCTTTGTTCAGGTCCACCACATACCCGCGCCAGCCATCCAGTTCCCCGTTGGTTCTGCTGAACAAAGGCCCTTCCTCCCCTGCCTGCAGCACCTGCACCCAGGTGCTGACGGTGATGGGTTCGTTCCGGTCGGTGGTGAAATGCTCGTTAAAATCAACAGACATATCCCCGTCCAGCCGAACGGCCTTCCCGAACTTGCCCGCCATAGGCACAGGGCCATTGCCCCCTTCGCCGCCCGAGAGGCGGGCCGACAGGGGGGATTTCACCAGGTTGTCCGGCTCTTTCCCGTCAAAGGTAAAGTGCCCGATCTGCCCCCGCGTGGCGTGGGTGTAGGGCTGCGGTTGTTCGGCGGCCACGCGCAGCCACTTCTCAAAGCGCTCCCGGTAGGGCGCTGTCTGCTGCACCTGCTCTTCCAGCGGTTTGGCCTCTGCCCGCATGAACTTCAGCAGCTTTTCGGCCTCGGGGGTGGTGAGGATGAGGGAGGGGCTGGCCTCGCCGGTATAGGGGATCTGCCCGCTCTCGTTGTTGTTGTTAAAAAAGGCGAACAGCTCGAAATAGTTTTTCTGGGAGATGGGATCGTATTTATGGTCGTGGCAGCGGGCGCACTCGGTGCTGATCGCCAGGAAAGCTTTTCCGAAGGTGTTCACCCGGTCTGCCACATACTCCACGCGGTACTCCTCGTCCACGATGCCACCCTCCTGGCTCTGCGGATGGTTGCGGAGAAACGAGGTGGCCAGAATCTGCTCCTTGCCAGCCTGGGGCAGCAAGTCGCCGGCCAGCTGCCAGGTGATGAACTGATCATAGGGCAGGTTGCGGTTGAAGGCGGATATGACCCAGTCGCGCCAGGGGTAGGAATTGCGCAAGCCGTCGTCCTGGTACCCGTGGGTATCGGCATAGCGTGCCAGGTCAAGCCAGTCCACCGCCATCCGTTCGCCGTAATGCGGGGAACGGAGCAGGCGGTCCACTACTTTCTCATAGGCATCCGGTGACTTGTCCGCCAAAAACGCATCGACCTCCTGTATGGTGGGCGCAAGACCGGTCAGATCGAGCGACACGCGCCGGATAAGGGCCTCTTTGCCGGCCTCCGGATTAGGCTTCAGGCCTTTTTCCTCCAGCTTTGCCAGCACGAAATGGTCCACCGGGTTCTTCACCCAGGACTTCGCTTTCACCTCCGGCTCCTCCGGCTTTTCCGGGGCCACCAAAGACCAGTGGGGCTTGTATTCCGCCCCGTCCTTAATCCACTGTATCAGAATCGCCTTCTCCTCCGCGGTAAGGCTCAAGTGCGATTCAGGGGTGGGCATCATATACTCGGGATCTTCGCTGATGATCCGGTGAAACACCTCGCTCTTTCTCAGGTTGCCGGGCACGAGGGCCATCCGGCCACTCTCCGCCGGTTTCTCATAGGCCACCGGCAAATCCAGGCGCAGCTCAGCTTTCTGCTTGTTTTTATCCGGGCCATGGCAGGCGTAACACCGGTCTGAGAGGATGGGCTTTACATGCTGGTTATAGTCTATGCTGGCAGGAAGTGCCGCCATGGCCTGCTCCACATCCGCGGGCAGCTCAGGATCAGCGCAACTGCTCCAGACGACGGCACCAAACAGGATGATGCAGGTGCTCAGGCTAATGTGTCGCCATACGTTAGAGGATATCCGTGTCGCTTCCATAGTTTATCTCTATATGATCGCCGATCGCCTGCTTCACCAGGGCTACTCCCTGCGGCGTAACATGCGTCTGCCATAAGTACAGTGCCTTCAGGTTCGGGATGCCCTCCAGGTTCTTCAGCCCCTTGTCTGAAATGCTGGTGTGGTACAGGTTCAGGTAGAGCAGGCTTTCCGAGTGCTTCAGGTAGGCGAGCCCTTTGTCGCTGATGGCGGTGTTGTCCAGGCTCAGGCGCGTCAGGTTTTTCAGCTTCCCTACCTGTTGCAGCCCTTTGTCCGTTATTTTGGTGTCAGACAGGTCCAGCCAGACAACCTGCTCCCCCAGTTTCAGGAGGGCGTCCATGTGCTCATCCGAAAAGCCGGGGTTGTTGACCAGGTTTACCGCCAGAAACGTTTGTTCCGGCGTGAGCGGAGTCACCACCGCCCCCAATTTCCGCAGGGCCGCCACATCCGCGGGCTTCGCTTTCGCGACCGCTACAGCCGGCATATCCATGGTTGTGCCGGATCCCGCTTCCTCCCCGCTGCCGGTATCCCCGCCCCCATATTGCGCGAGAATGGGTTTGATGTCCTTGTCCTGCGGCACGTTGGCCACTGTGGTTTTAAAGTCTGCCTGCCCCTGCGCAATCCACCACCTGATCAGTTCTATCTCGTCCTGCGTCAGCTGTGTCTTTCCTTTGGGAGGCATGCGGTCGTCATCCTCCTCCGGCAGCAGCAAGCGCTTGTAGAGCTCGCTGTTGGCGGCGTTACCCGCCACGATCACCTCCCCGTGCTTCCCGCCTTTCAGGATGAGTTCCGGAGAGTCGAGACGCAGCTTCCCTTTTTGCTTGGAGCTGCTGTGGCAATTGTAGCATTTCTCCTCCAGCACCGGCTCCACCAGGTCATGAAACACAACGGCCTGCTCTATATCGGTGATAGGCTCCCGCACGACTTTTACCGGCTCCTTTCCTAACAGCGCCATCACAGGCTGCGTCAGAAAATCCTCGCCGTGCGTCAGGTTTCCGCCGTAGTGGCCGGTGCCCATCAGCAGCACCCCGGACAAAACAGCCACTGGCAACTGAAGCCGTCCATATGCCCTGTACTTCTTCAGGAAGAAAACAAGCCCGGCGGTGACGGCTAAGGCAATGCCCATATACTGATGCACCTCTAGGGCCGCTTCATCATAGCCACCGCTTTGTTTCAACAGGTAACCGGCTATGCAGGCCACCACCGCACTTACAAAGCCTGCCGCCCAAAGCAACGGCAATATGGGAGCCAGAAAAGCATACTTCTTTTTCCGGACAGGAAGCTCTAACCCCACTGCCAGAAACAGGATACCGATCGGAAGATGGACAACCAAAGGGTGAAACCGGCCAAACAATTGAATGAGATGTTCCAAGGGTATAAGGATAGATTTTATTTACGAAGCCAGGCAAACGCTACATTGCTGCTTACACACGCTCCAGCTTTATCGGGTACGTCTTCGCCGACGCCCACTGCGGGATATAGAGGTTCTCATCAGCATCCACACACACGTCGTGCGGGTGCATGAAGCCCCGGAACGTGCGGTCTTTCCGCTGCTCCTGCAGGGCCCCTTTGGCATATATAGGCTCCGTCCCGCCCGGCGTGGAAACCACCTGGTCCTTCTCATCCAGGATCGTGATGTAGCCGGAGTTCGGGTAGTCCTGGGAAGTGCTTCTGTAGACAGCGGCGTATATATGGCTGCCCTTCAGCACAGGCCGGCATATGAATGACCCCGGCACCGGGATCGTGGCCAAATATTTCCCGTCCAGCGTAAAGCGCTTCAGGCGCATATGCGACCTGTCTGTGATGAGCAGCGTGGGGTTCTTCCGGTCCCGGGTATCCACCAGCACACCGTGGCAGCAGTCAAACGTCTCGTCCGTATCGCCTTTTCCGCCGAAGTGCCGGATGTACTCGCCCTTGTGGTTGTACTGGGTGATGAAGTTCAGGCCATAGCCATCGGCTATATAAATGTCCCCGTTGGCCGGGTTCACTGCGGTTTCGGTCGGCACAAACTGATCAGGGTAGGTATATTGCCCGGTCTCTTTGGGGTAGTCGATCTTCAGGATTTCCCTTCCTTTCAGATCTGTTTTGACTACCTGGTTACGCTCCGTGTCTGTGATGAACAGAAACTGCTCGCCCCCTTCGGTGCTCAGCGTCAGGCCGTGGCCGCCGGGGTAACTGTTGCCCCAGGTCTCCAGCAGCTTACCAGATTTATCGTAGACCAGTACATTGTTGCGGGTTTCATTGGTCAGGAGGAGCAGGCGCCCTTTAGCGTCTTCCACCATTTCGTGGCAGTCGTTCACCGGGTTTTTACCGGCATCCAGCACCCCCCACCCTTCCACGACTTTATACCGGTGGGAGTTATGCCCCAATGTAATGTCAGCTGATGCGGCGGCACCGGGCTTTGCCCACGCCGTCGGCAGCACAGCGCTGCAAACCAGTGCGGCGCTGGCTTTTTTCAGGAAATCGCGCCTGGTGTTCTCTTCTGTCATACCTGCTTTATTTTAATTAAAGGTTACTTGACGCGCTGGCATGTCAAGTCGAAGGAAAGGCTACCAAAAGAAACGGCGCTTTACACGAAGTATGAAGCAAAGTGCAGGGTTGCCCTTCTTACAATTATGAATATATTCTTAATTGCTTAACCACACAAGTTTTTTCCACAGTAATTGATCTACAATCCTTTGGCTCAGGTTGGGCCAGTGTTCTGCAGACGTACGCCGGATGGCTGAAACCTTTGTGCCTTCGGCTGTAGTCAGCTATCCTTTTCACGCCTGATGGCGCGGCGCTTTGCAATATAAAATTGAAAATAGTACCTTATATCAAATTCGCCTGCTATATATACCTGCCACAAATCAACAGACTTCTGATTATGAGAAAACACTTCATTTTATTCGCTCTCTTTTTACTGATCGGCTCGCTTCCGGAGGCAAATGCCCAGACCAGTTCCAAGGCTGGATCGCCCGCTACGATGCAATTTATAGAAGGCCACTGGAGAGCCACACAACCCGATGGCCTCACCGTGGAAGGGACCTGGCTCGCCCCGGAGGGGGATAACATGGTAGGCATGATGCGCATGATGAAAGACGGCAAAGTGACCATGTATGAGATATTGGCCTACGAAAACACAGACGAGGGGCTGGTATCGCTGGTGAAGCACTTTAAGCCGGGCCTGATCGGGCTGGAGGAGAAAGACAAGTATGACCGTTACAATTTCCTGGAAGCCGGCAAGGACCGGGTGCTTTACCAAAAAGAAGGCGACGAGCTCCGGATCGTATATGAGAAACGCGGCGCTGACCAGTTTGCGATACAGCGTGGTAACCAGGAAAACGGGAAGTGGGTTTTCAAGGACTTATTCGTATTCAACAGGGTGAAGTAATGGAAGCTGCAGGCCTCCCCGGCGAGGACAGGCTTTTCGCTGCAGTTGTTTAGGGGAGTGGCCTCCTCCCCGTCATTCTGAAAACACACAGCTATATAGCGATTGCATGCCCCCTGTCAAGCAACGTAGCTTCATCGGAGTGACGAATACGGCCCCTGCCCTGCGCCCTTCCGCCGTGTACCGCTCATGCTTCTGCAACTGGCTGCACGTCCATGCTTCTGTATATCTTTTTTATTGATGTGATGGCTCTTTAGCCTACCTTCGGAAACCGGGCAGAAAGGGAAAAGCAGGGCCAGCCGCGGCCTCCCTGTTAAGACGGATATATACAAACATCAGAAAAGATGGAACGCAAACTACAAATCACGGGCAGGGGCAAACTGTCGGTGGCC
The DNA here is from genome assembly GCF_039541895.1 of Pontibacter saemangeumensis. NCBI lineage: Bacteria > Pseudomonadati > Bacteroidota > Cytophagia > Cytophagales > Hymenobacteraceae > Pontibacter > Pontibacter saemangeumensis. The sequence goes on along the minus strand of NZ_BAABHC010000005.1, from coordinate 225,537 downwards.
CCCGACATCATCCTCCTCTCCTTCAACGCTTCGGCGCAGGCATGGGAGTACGAAAAAACCATCAGCGCCCTGAACAGGAAGGTCGAAGAACTCCGAACCATCATCGAGGCGGTGGGCGTGGAGCGGAAAAACCTGAAGACGAAGGATTTCGACATCCGGAAAGAGACCATCAGGAACAATAAGACGGACACCTATGACTTCAACGGCTTCAAGGCGTCCCACAGCCTGGAGTTGGAGCTTCCCCTGGACAAGGCCATCATCAACAGGCTGCTGGGCCAGATCGCCCAAAAGCTCGACAACCTGGACTTCAGCATCGCCTTCGGGGTGAAGGACGCCTCCCTGCAGCAGCAGCAACTCATCCTGCAGGCCATCAGCAAAGCCAAAGAGCATGCCGCGCTCATCGCCGGGGCCACCGACGTGGCGCTGAAAGAGATCCTCGACATCGACTACTCCTACCGCGAGCTGACCATCCGCTCCCAGCGCCACGACTACCCGGTCTACGAAGCCGACATGGTGCGCACCTACGATGCCGCCCCGGACTTTGAGCCCGATGACATTGACGTGACGGAGACGGTGACAATTACCTGGCGGATAGAATAGCCTTTTATATAGCGCTGGCTTGGCTGAATGACTGACCGTTTTCTGCTCCGGAAGTGTCCGCACTTTGAGGCACAACAGCGCCAATATCTACTGCTCCCGCATCTGCCCTTTCTCTTAAAAATTCCTCTTCCGGAGCGGTAGCTATCTCTACGTTTCAAGCGTAAAAGCTTATTAGAAACTATATAGATAGCACCATGTGCGGCAGATACTCCGTTCTACCAAAAGCAAAAGGCGATTCGAAGGCTGCGAAGCTATTGGCAGCACAGATGAGGGAAGCGCATTACAATGCCGCTCCGTCGCAGCACCTGCCAGTCATTACGAACACCCAGCCCGACACGGTGCAGTTCTTCTCCTGGGGCCTGCAGCCCTTTTGGGCGAAGGATGTGAAGTCCGTGAAGCGCTCCATCAACGCCCGGGCAGAAACCCTCACCGAAAAGCCCTCCTTCCGCAACCTGCTCAAGACAAAGCGGTGCCTGGTGCCAGCCGACGGCTTTTTCGAGTGGCAGGCAACACCCGAGGGCAAGGTGCCCTACCGGATCCTGCTGAAGGGCGAGGATACATTTAGCTTTGCCGGGCTTTGGGACGAGTGGCTGGACAAAAGCACAGGGGAGCTGCTGCATACCTACACCATCATCACCACAGAGGCCAACGACCTGGTAAAGCCGATCCACGACCGGATGCCGGTTATCCTGTCACCGGAGGCAGAAGAGCTGTGGCTGGATGCACATGAGTCGCAGGACGAACTGCTGTCGCTGCTGCACCCTTTCGACGCAGGAAAGATGAAAGCCTACCCGGTTTCTCCTCTGGTCAACTCAGCCCTGAACAACGTTCCCGAAGTCATCAACTCTCTTTGAGAGGCAACGGTTTGCTACCCTTGTGAATGGAGCGCACGGGGCAATACCCGCGCCAGAAAAGCGAAAATACAGCGCTGCCAGAGAAAACGAGGTAGAAGAAGAAGAAGAAGAAGCGGGACGCTGTTAACTGCCCCTCCCATTTTACACCCCGAAGCTGACGCACCACCACCCATAAATAATATACAACAAAACACTAACAGGTCCGGGCAAAGGAAGAAAGCAATGTTCTGCATGATATAAATTATATTTTGTATCTTCCTTAGTTATAAGGGAAGAACGATAGGGAAAGCAGCCTTCCAGGCAGTCGGCAACTACTCCAGGAACAAGGTGGTGCCTATATAAATCCGTTGGCAGACAGCCAGAAGCAGTGCTGCAATGGCACTGCGGTGTACTTTACGGTCGGATACAGACCCTTTGGGATGCTTTTCGGAAGCATAGTTTCTTTTGAGCCACCATTCGAATATCTGTCACGCATCCATCAGCAATGTTTTAAACCGGGGAGGTACCTGCATGCACCTGTTTTTTTTTATAGCTGGCTTTTTGCTGATTCGGCGTTTCCGGAAACTGCTGAAGGACTCGCCCATCTATATAAAATGGGACAGCCTGCTCTCTTTTACGAGTTGGGCAGTTGTTATATTATTCTTTGTCGTCTCTAAATTCTTCGGAGACTTAGGGAGTGTTCTGGTGGCAAGCCTCCTGCTGCTCGGCCTCCTGGTGTACCTGACAAAACAGCCTGACCTGGTTGACTTCCGGCCCTATCTAGAGGCTACGTACCCTTTGGTTGCAGTAGGGCTTTTTAACAGCGTGGTTCAGGTTATTGCGCCCGATTTTTATGATACGTGGTCTAACTTTTTTGACTTCGCCATTGTCGGGGCTTTTATCTGGATATTCGCCAGGTGGGCAAACTCCAAAAAGCAGCAACGGGAATTACAAATAATCACTGACCGGAAGGCGGAGCTGGAGGTTTTGGTGGCGGCCCGCACTGCAGAGCTCACCCAGCAGAAGGACGCCTTACAGGAAACACTGAAAGAGCTGAAAGTGATACAGGCGCAACTGATCCAGCAGGAAAAATTAGCGTCGCTGGGTGAGCTAACCGCTGGCATTGCCCATGAGATCCAAAACCCCCTGAACTTCGTCAACAACTTTTCAGAAGTGAGTTCGGAGCTTTTGGATGAACTGCAGGCCGGCCCCTTGCAGCATCTACCGGAGGCTGATAAAGAAAGCGCCAGCGAAATTATGCAGCACCTGACGCATAACCTCGAGAAGATACACCATCACGGCAAACGGGCAGATTCCATTGTGAAGGGGATGCTGCAGCACACCCGCGCCAGCACCGGCCAGAAAGAGCCGACCGACATCAACGCCCTTGCCGATGAATACCTGCGCCTGAGTTACCACGGCCTGCGGGCAAAAGACAAGAGCTTTCAGGCCAAAATAGAAACGCACTTCGAAAGCGATCTACCTGCGCTGGAGGTGGTGCCGCAGGATATCGGCAGAGTGCTGCTCAACCTGTTCAACAATGCTTTTTATGCCGTACAGCAGAAAAAAGCCGCTACTAACCAGGAAGGTTATCAGCCCCTGGTGCGTGTCAGCACCTCTCATAAGAAGGGGATTTTAGAAGTGCGCGTCCGGGACAATGGCGGCGGTATTCCCGAAAGTGTCCGTTCTAAAATATTCCAGCCTTTCTTCACCACCAAACCGGCGGGCCAGGGAATCGGGCTTGGGCTGTCGCTGAGCTACGAGATTATCACCAAGGGGCATAAAGGAGAGATCAGGGTAGAGTCAGAGGAAGGGGAATACACAGAATTCGTCATCAGGCTGCCGCTGCACGTCCGGGAAAAACTAAAGAAAGCTGTATAGGCGTGCCGCAGACAAAGGTATTTCTCAATGCTTCAGCACTTTCAGCTGATGGGTATTTCCCCCGTAAACTGCTGACACAATGAACAGCCCCTTTGCCTGCTCCTCGCCGTAGAAGAGCCGTAACTGGTTTTGCCCTTTTTGCAATGTTTCGACTTTCCTGATCACCACCCGCCCCAGCATGTCCTGCACTGTCAGTTCCACTTCTTCCTCCTGGAGCGCATGCACCTCCAGCACAAACGCATCTGAGAAAGGGTTAGGAGAAACTGCTGGGCCGGCGGGTGCCTCCAAGCCCTGGATCGCCCTAATCAAAGAGAAGGAGAAGGTGCCGTCCAGGTCAACTTGCCTGATACGGTAGTACCGGAAGCCCGTTACAGCTGATTTTACATCCGTAAAACTGTAGAACTGCCTGCTTTGAGAATTCGTGCTCTTGCTGGCAACAAAGCCGATCGGGCGAAAATCGCGTCCGTCATCGGACACTTCTACTTCAAACCCCAAGTTATTCTGCTCTGACGCTGTTTCCCAGTCCAGCACGACAACACCTTCTTTTCTATAGGCCCGGAACGCGCCAAAGGTGACAGGAAGCGTGGAGGGCTCAGGCTGATGCGCTCCCACGCTGAAGATGAGCCGGTCCTCAAGGCTGTTCCCGAAGAAGTCAAAGGAACCTACGCTCAGTTGGAACGACGTGGCAAGGTTAAGGCCCTTGCCAGCAAGACCCGAATCTTCTTTCAGTTCATAGCCGGTGAGCGTGTGCCGTTTGTACGGGTCTCCCAAAGTCCCTCCTTTTCCCGGGTCCTGGAGCCCGGGCGCGATGGAGTAGCCAAGGGATGAGTCGCCGAGTTGCTCCTGACCGCTGGCAGCTCTCCAGTCAGCAAGCGACGTGTAGGTTGTACCCGCCCAGTTGAAGTGCAGGCTCCCCTCCCCTGACCAGTAGCTGTTGCCTTCGAAGCGCAAACCCGGAAGCTGCTGCACATTCACCACCTCCAGGCCGCCGGTGGTTTGGAAAATGTTGTTCCGGATGTTGGCAGCGGTTGCGCCGCCCTCCTGCACATAGATGGCTTTGGGCTCGCCACTGCCGGCAGGGCTGAGGTAGACGGTGTTGTTGTAAATCTCCAGGTCCTGTATACCGCCGTTCGCGCCGGAAGACCAGAGATGAATGGCACCATAGCCGTTTTTTCTCCCGTCATTCTCGCTGATGTTGTACCGGACGACAATCCCTTTCATTGGCGGCGCATAAGCATACTGTGCCACCAGGAAACCCGCACCCTCGTTGTCATGGGAATAGTTGTACTGCATGATGCTGTTGGTGCAGCCGCCGTCTATGTCAAACCCGCCGCCGTCTTTGGTCGTTCCGGTCCTGTTGTGGTGCGACTCGTTGTACTGGATCACCAGGTTGTTGCAATGGTAGCCCCAGATTCCGACAGGGCCGCCAGTTGTCCAGGCATTGAGCCAGCCGTTGTTGTACGCCTCGCAGTATTCGATCACGGCACCGTCCACTCCACCGAGTACGATGCCGTTCCCGCTGTGTAATTCAGTCTTCTCGGGCAGGCCGGAGTTGTTATAGACTTTGTTGTGGCCCACATATACGTTCCGGTGCCCCAGTGTCGCCTCTGCGTACGATGAGATGCCACTGTCGCCGTTGTCATGCACCCTGCTGTGCGTGATGGAAACATTGTCAAAGCCGCTCGCACCGCTCCAACTGCGTATAGCGATACCCGACAAGCGGTAACCGGAGACTTCCACGTTGTTTATGGCGATATAGTCCAGGCGGGCATTGCCCGGTTGGTCCATATAGAAATCGATCCCGGAACTGGAATTGTCCGTGCGCCCGGCCCCTTGAAACACCAGGTTTTCCAGCTTGAAGCCGGCTGAATTGTAGACATGGATCCCAGCCTGGCTCCCGCTGCGGATGGTGGCTTTTCCTGTTCCGTAAGAACTGATAACAACTGGGTTGGCAGCAGTGCCTCTCACAGCGGAACCAAAATAAAGACTGCCTTCAAAGGTGCTGCCTCCTTCAAAAAGAACAGAGTCGCCGGGGTTGAAAACAGTCGCGTTCACCTTGCCGATGGTTGCCCAGGGCTGGGTTCGGGAGGTGCCGGTGTTGCCTGCGTCATCGCCGTGCGGACTGATATAATAAGTGACCGCCAAGGCAGAACAGGCTTCCAAAACCATAATCAACATCATGATGAACTGCTTCATGGCCTCCAAAAGGCATAAAGTTACATATAATAGATGGAATATTGATAGATTTAGCTCAAACAGCCGCCACTGCGCATTGATCCTTACACGCAATAGAGACAGAACCGGGCATGAGCCCAGGGTATAGCGCTTCCCGCCAAGCAGAGAGAAAAGAAATATTTCGCTGCTCCATATTTCCCTTTTTGTCGGCCGGCCTTTTGAAATGCATTCGATACCTGATTACAAAGCTGCCCGCCCCTGGTCAATCTGATGGAACAGTCGCTCTGCCTCCACCGGTCGCTGCGGAACGCCCGGCCCGCGCCACTGCAGATCCAGGGATGGCGCCCCCTGCGCCCCGTGCATGTAAGTAAGCCGCACCGGATGGTAACCCTTCGCCAGCCGAACACCGGCTACCCTGACAGATCCGGCAGGGTACCCTTTGTCGGCGTCAATCACCGTGGCCTCGTGCAGGCGGAGCACCGCGCCCCGGTCTGTTTGCAGGGAGAAGGTATACTCGCCGGTTTCGGGCACCTCCAGCAGGCCGCTGTACTCGATGACGATGTCGTTCTCCCGGGAACGGATGCCCAGGTCTATCCCGGTGCAGACCCCGGAACCGGCCGTATTTTGCCGCAGCGTAGCCACCACCGGCACCCAGGCCGGCGCCGCCTCAAAAGCACGGTAACGGAGGCCGGGGCTAATGCCGGACACCGCGGCCAGGGCGGGCACAGGGGCCATGTCATATGGCCGGGGAGCGCTTTCATCGGGCCGGCGCACCTGCAGCACCCTGTCCTTCATGCGTTGCTGCAGTTTTTCAAAGGGAGTCCCTGTGTCCGCCAGGTCCTGTACCTCGCCGGGATCCTGACGAGTCTCATATATCCGGAAATCATCGCCGGCCGCCTGTGTGTTGTAGCGGATGCCTTTGTAGCCATCCAGGTAGATGACCTGCATCTCTCCCCGCACCTGCCCCTTGTGCGAAGCATCGAACTGCTCGTAGTCCGGGGTTTTCCCACCGACACTGTATTCGATGTACACCGTGCTTTGCTCCTGCTTTCCCCGGCCCGTCAGCAGCGGCACCAGCGACACGCCATCGCTATTTGCCGGGGCCGGTACGCCCCCCAACTCAGCAAAAGTGGCCAGCCAGTCATGGAAGCCGCTGGGCGTTTCGTTCCGTTGGCCGGCCTTTATCTTCCCCGGCCAGCGCACAATCGTGGGCACCCGGATGCCGCCCTCCCAGGTGTCGCGCTTGGTGCCGTCCAGCGGTCCGTAGCTGTCGAAGAAGGTGGGGTTATAGTCGCCGTAGCCGTAGGACTCATGGTGCGGCCCGTTGTCGGAGGTGAAGACCAGCAGCGTTTCCTGCTCTAGGTCCAGGTCCTGGAGCAGTTGTACCACGTCGGCCACCGCCTCGTCGATGCGCCGCACCATGCTGGCATGCCGCTTTTGCTGCTCCGGCCAGTCCTGCCCGGCATAGTCCGGATGGATGTAGCTGTCGATGGTATCGGAGACGGTGTTGATGAAGTTTCCCGCCTCCCCTTTCCACTGCACGCCCCCCTTCAGCCCGCCTCCTGCCGGATAGGGAGCGGAAGCCACCTGCAGGCCAGCGTGGGGCGTGTCGTAGGCAAGGTACAGGAAGAACGGCTGCTCCGCATGCTGCTGCTGCTGGCCGATGATCCACTTTTTGGCCGCCGCTGTGAACAGGTCCGTGGTGTAGCAGCCCCGGAGCTGGCCGGATATCTCCTCGTTCTGATGGTAAAGTTGCACCGGCGGGCGCTGCCGGGCCTCGTGTGCCGGATAATGATTGTGCCCGTCCTCGTGCCGCACGTAGCCAAAAAAGTGATCGAACCCGCGCCTGGTGGGGTAAGCCTCCCAGGTCTCCGGGTTGTTGCCTTCAAGCCCCTGCAAACCATACTTGCCGACGAGGGCGGTGGCATAGCCGGCTTCTTTGAGCACGGAGGCAATGGTATGGTTGTCTTCCAGGGCCTTGTCGAACTGGTTGTTGCGCACGTTGGCGTGGCCCTGGTGCTGGCCCAGAAGAAAGGAAGCCCGAGAGGGCGCGCACACCGGGGCAGGCGCGTAATGGCGGGTGAGCAAGGTGCCGCCAGCCGCCAACTGATCCAGGAATGGCGTCTGCAGAGCGGGCAGGCCAGCTTTTCGCCGCTCATTCTGGAACAGGGTTCCCAGGTCCCCGTAGCCAAGGTCATCGGTCAGAATAAAGATGATGTTCGGCGCCTTCCGGTCAGTAGTTGACTGCCCGACCCGTGTTTGGCACGCGGTAACGCTAAAGAGGGAAAGGATGATGCAAAGGAAGATTCCTGTTCGTTTCATTTCGCTGGCCCGTGGTTGTTAAACGGCAAATCCTGTGTATCCTGCAGGCTCACTACTGCTTCACAATACGCTTTTCTAATCTGCTCTCCACCGGCACGACGGAAGCCTTGTGCTGCTGCACCATGTCTTCAATCTCCTTTATCACCTCCGGCAGCTTACCCGCCAGATCGTAGCGTTCCGAAGGGTCGTGCTGGAGGTTGAACAACTGGTACTGCTCCAGCTTCTCCATCTGCTCCGGGTAGCCAAGTGGGTTGTTTTTATAAAAATAGAGTTTGTAGTCACCTTTTCTGGCCGCGAAAATCCGGGTACCGTGGTAGTAGTACATTTCCTGCCGCGGGGTTGCGCGCTCTCCCCGGAGCAGGGGAGACAGGTCATAGCCGTCGTACACCCGGTCCCCCGGCAGGGCGGCACCCGCCAGTTTGCTGATGGTGGACAAAATATCCAGTGTACTTCCAATTTCAGATATAACAGCGGGCTTTATTTTGCCAGGTGCCCAGAAAACCGCCGGCACCCGCACCCCGCCTTCGTAACCCGTTCCTTTTGCGCCAAACAAGGGTCCTGCGCTCCCGCCGTGTTCGTTGAAGATGGCCCAGGGGCCATTATCAGAAGTGAAGATCACGTACGTGTTCTTGTCCAGCCCCTCCTTTTTGAGGGTAGCCAGAATCTGCCCCACGCTCCAGTCAATCTCCTCTATCACATCCCCGTAAAGCCCCCTCTCGCTCTTCCCCCGGAAACCCGGAGAAGCAAAAAGCGGCACGTGGGGCAGAGAATGCGCCAGGTACAGGAAAAAAGGCTTCTTTTTATTCTTGGAGATATACTTTACAGCCTCCTGCGTATAGCGCCTGGTAATAGTGCTCTGGTCGGCGGGGCGTTCAATGACCTCGGTATTGCGCATCAGGGGCACCTGGAAATATGCAGTTTCAGGGTGCAGGAACGACTCTTTGTACGCTACCGCCGTATCCCGGTCCATATCGTTGCTGTAGGGGATGCCGTAGTAGGTGTCAAACCCATGGCTGGTTGGCAGGTACGGCGGCAGGTGCCCCAGGTGCCACTTGCCGATGGCCGCAGTGCTGTAGCCTTTCTCTTTCAGGACCTCGGCAATGGTTTTCTCCGTCGCCGGCAGCCCGCTATCCGAGTCAGGAAACAACACGCGCCTCCCATCCCCGCACATGCCGCTCCGGATGGGAAGCCGTCCGGTCAGAAGGGCTGCCCGGGAGGGCGTGCAGACATTGGCGGCCGCATAGAAATTGGTCCACTTCTGTCCCTCTGCCGCCATTTTATCAATATGGGGCGTGCGGATGGTGGGATGACCGTAGCACCCGAGGTCCCCGTAGCCCTGGTCATCCGTGAAAATAATGATGAAGTTTGGGTTGGAGGCAGTAGCCTGCGCAGCTGCCATCCGGGTGCCCAGGCCTGCAAGGAGGAGCACTAGGAGAAATCCTGTTATGTTTCGCATTGTCTTGATCAAAGCACTGTACATGTTGCCCGCACCTGTTTTCCTGCTTGCCGGCCAACCACTCTGCCGCCTCTTTACCATTAAGCCTTTGGGTAAGATCCTCAAAAAGTGAGGCTACCGGAAGGGGGCAATGGTAACTAAAGATAATCATTTCGTCTTTTTATGAAAGGCCGCCTTTGCATTTTTATATAGAGGTGGAGGTATTTTGAAGCAGGGGGCTATTCAGCCGAGACACTGCCGGTAGAACTATGTCATTTCTTATTTATTCATATATAAGTTACCTGCTTTTAGGGCGAGCTAGCAACCTTCCACTAGCATAAAGCAGTACGCACGACAGGGAACCAGGCATTCCGCTGGCTCGCTTCGGCTACGACAGAAGTTCTTTGACTCATAAAAAATCTGTTTTTCTTTGCATTTCATCTCCTCCCTGTTCGATATCCCGTATAGATGTATGGCTAAAAGTTGAGAAGTTTCTTAAAACTGATCATAAACAGAAAGGCTCCTCTCCCCGAGGAGCCTTTTCTTTTTTAGGTAGTGATAAAGAAGTAATGCTATGCCCTCGCTCGCCTCTGGCGAGTGTGAGTTATCAGGAGGCGTACCGCCTCGTTTAACTCTATGTTATGGTTTCTAAGCGGCCAGAGGCCGACCTAGAGTTCACACTCGCCAGAGGCGAGCGAGGGCAGCCTTAGCTGTATTTTTGAACCAGCATTACTTCTTTATCACTACCCTTTTTTACAGTGGCTCAGCAACCGAACACTTTTTTTAAAGCAGCTTCTTGCGATGATCAGGGCAATGGTGTAATATTAATTATCCCCGCTTTTAAGTTGCGGCAACGGGAGGTTTCCCGGTTAGAGGGGGCAGCGATGAAAAATGCCACAGGTTGCTCATCTGAAAATAACGGTAAGTAGGGAATGCCGGGCGAACGGCTTCATGAAGCGCCATCAGGAGAATGAGCATATAAGATTGTATACCAACGGTGACCGTCAGACAAACAATCCGGTATTTCTACGCCACGGGAAAGGGCATCTATAAGGGCCTGTGGCGCAGCCTGACCAAGTTTGTCAGAAAGCAGCTCCAGCTAGATGGGTGCTGCTTCTGCTTGTGCATTCTCTGTGTGGTGGCCTGTGATAACCCGGATGTGGGAAACAAACGAAAAAAAGCAGATCCTGATCGGGAAATACCCGGGGAAAACCAGCCGGTGCCTCTTGGTGTAGCCCAAAAGGGAGAAGTGCTCATCGCTTACTCTGATTGCGATACGTGTCATAAAGAAGACGAAGATTCGGTGGGCCCGGCTTTTAAAGAAATTGCCGAAAGGTACCCCGTTCAGCGGGTATATATAGACATGCTCGCCCAAAAGGTTATAAGCGGCGGAAGCGGTGCCTGGGGAAGTGCGGTTATGAGCGCGCACCCGAAGGTGTCAAAAGCAGAAGCTAAACTTATGGTTAGCTATATCCTTTCCCTTAAAGAGCCCCAGGACAGTCCATGATTTTAAGCCCTTCCCCTATAGGGCTATGGATCCAGAAAAGCCTTTGTGTTTTATCCCGACAGCGCCATATGGCATATACTCCTGAAAGCTATATATAGCAGAAATTCATTAATATATAAAGATGCTTTCCTCTACAGATAAGAAACTAACTCTTACAAATCACGCCAATGCAATAACCGTCCGTTTTAATTTTGGTCGGTATTCTGACGCGGGCGTGACATCTCCGGTACGCAAAGCATATATGCGACTGCTGTTTGTTGATCCCGGCAATCAGTGCTCATGTTTTTAAAACTTATCGCTTTAATTTAACTTGAGGGGATTTTTGGTTAACAGAAAGCGCCAGGACCGCTTATTGAATCACCTGATGGACAGAATCGGCAAAGCACTTGAAAGAAAGCCCCTTTCCCCTGCAGTGGCTGGGAATAGCTGGTTTTCGTCAGCCGCTGCAGTAACAATTAGTAAAATAATTCACCTGAAATACCCAAAGCTTCCAGAGCGCCCCATTATGAGAAAATTACTGTATTACGTATTATTGTTCCTCTCCCTCACCTCCTGTGCCGTGGTGCAAAAGCAGGCTGCGCAGGACGATGTCTACCTGTTTTCCTACTTTAAAGGGAACGGCGATGGCCTGCACCTGGCCTACAGCACCGACGGCTACAACTGGCAGGCCCTGAAGAACGATTCCATTTTCCTGAAGCCCACCGCGGGCAACGACAAACTGATGCGCGACCCCTGCATCATCCGGGGCGCAGACGGCAGGTTCCATATGGTGTGGACGGTGAGCTGGAACGAGAAAGGGCTTGGATACGCCAGTTCCGAGGATTTGATTAACTGGTCGGAGCAGCAGTTTATACCCGTGATGGCGCATGAGCCAAACGCCCGCAATACCTGGGCCCCGGAGATCACATATGACGAGGAGAAAAAGCAATATATGATTTACTGGGCCACGACGATCACGGGGCTTTACCCGGAAACGCAATCGCAGGAAGACGATGCCTACAACCACCGCATGTACTACGTCACCACGAAAGACTTCAAAGATTTCAGCGACACCAAACTGCTATATGAGCCGGGCTTTAACGTGATAGACGCCACCATTGTGAAGGACAGCGACCGCTACGTGATGTTTCTGAAAGACGAAACCCGCGAGCCGGCCGAGAAGAACCTCCGGATTGCCTACAGCCAAAACCTGACCGGCCCCTACAGCGCCGCCGGCCCGCCCATCACCGGCGACTATTGGGCGGAAGGCCCCACTACCCTGAGGCTCGGCGATAAATGGATTGTCTACTTCGACAAGTACATTGAGCACAGCATGGGCGCGGTGCAGTCGACGGACCTGAAAAACTGGGAGGATATCTCCGACAAGATTTCTTTCCCGGAGGGCATGCGGCACGGCACCATTTTCACAGTCACCAAGGCCGAGTTCGAGAAGCTGCAGTAGGTGGGTATAGGGGTGTGCAATACTTCTTTTTTTTCATGTTATAACGGTATCAAGTGAGTTTTGCATACCTGTCTAACCACCCCTGCCCCTCCTTGCCCAAGGAGGAGCAGGGGTGGTGGAATACATTAGCACAGCGAGTACGCGCATAACCTTATTGTTAAGGCTATAAGATAAATGCAAAAGAGGTCTTGTTTCAAAGCCAGACCTCTTTTGTGTTATTAGTTGAAATCAGCAATCTTTACTTCATCTCCAGGATTTCTGTGCCGGCCAGCAGAAAACAGCCAAGGCCGTAGTCTTCGAAGTCTGGCTTGCTGGTATAGGAAACCGGCTGACCATCCTTCGGCTCTTTCCCGGTGCCCTGCACATAACCCAGGAAACCGTTCGGGTGTACCGCCTCTTTTGCCATGGCATTCCATGCTTTGGCGATGATGGGCTTATATACCTTGGCGTCAAGCAGCCCTTCATTTACTCCCCAGGCCATGCCGTAGGTAAACAAAGCTGTGCCGGTGAGCTCCTTTCCGCCGAAGTGCGACGGGTCGTGCAGGCTCACATTCCAGAAGCCGTCCGGCCGCTGCAGCGGCGCCAGGGCCTTCATCATCTCCAGGTAAGTTCTCTGGTACTCCTCGCGGTGCGGCGCGTCTTTCGGCAAGGTCTCCAGCACTCGTACCAGCGCCCCCACTACCCAGCCATTGCCCCTCGACCAGTAGCAGTCTTCGCCGTTCGGTTCTTTGTAGGGCGGCACAAAGTCCGCATCGCGCCACCACAGGCCGTCCTCCGGGTTGTAGAGCCCACCCCCGATCTCGGTTTTGGAAGCATTGTACAGGTCATACATTTTGGCGTGGTAGGCAGGGGCATCGGCTTTATATATCTCGCCCAGCTGCGCATACAGCGGCATGGCCATCATCAGGGCATCAATCCAATCCCAGTCGTCTGCCTTGGTGCTGTTTACCATGTTGTCCACGGATGCCTTGATGGATTGAATCCTTTCCGGCTTGGGGTCTATTTTGTAGAGTTCTATATAGGTCTGGCCGCAGGTCTGGTAATCGGCGTGCCGGATGCTGTCTCCCCCGGTGAGGCCCCAGTCGTGCTTTTGCCCCCAATCCACCGCGTAGTCGTAGTAGCGCTGCTGTGGGTCCGCCTCATACAGCTCCATCAAGCCGATGTAATAAATGCCCCGTGTCCAGATGTTGCTGGGGCGCGTCTTGTTCGTCACGATCTCCTTGCCTGGGTCAGGCCATTTCTGCATAAAATAATCGTTGGCCAGGGTCATGGTCTTGAGAATCTGCTTCTTCTTTGGCAATTTATACTTGCCAACGGCCTGTGCCGCAAAGGACAAGACGAACAAACACAAGAAGAAGCTATTCCGGAATAATGTAAGAGGGATGGTCATGCTGGTAATATATAGTTTTATCTGCTTTTGCGAACGTGGGCGGGGTATCAACGATGTTTTGTGAAGAACCGCTATACCCCGCATCAGGCTAAAATTAACATAGCTGGCGCTACTTTCTATCCTGCTATATCCTGTGCGCCGCGTAAACGCCAGGCCATATATAAGCAAGTCCTATATAATTTCGGAAGCACTGCTGTTCAGGCCTCATTACCGGCCTGCTGTTTTCCTGCTCAGGCAGGTTATAGCAGGACAGCCCGGTATCTAATTCTGATTATATTTGAGAAAGGCTACTTATCAGGAGCAAATTCAGGTGTATAAAAGTTCCTGTACCCTCTGTGGCCTGCGCACCTGTATACTGAAACTGATATAATAGTAGCAATTGTTTTTATAAACTTCTAAAAATCCTCCTCCTCCATGATAAGAAAAGGTATTGTTCCGTTCTCCTTCCTCTGCCTTTGCAGCGCGCTGCTCTCCTGCCAGTCCGGCGAGGCTGACAAAACACGGGAAATCACGCTCAGTAACTCCTCTTCAGTCGATTTAACGGATAAGGCCATTGCCATTTCCCGCGACAAGCTTCCCGATGTCCCGGAGGGAGACGTGTTCCCCGTCCTCCTCACCCAATCCGGCGACACCGTGGCGGCACAACTGGATGATCTGGACGGCGACAAGGCATGGGATGAATTGTTTTTTGTAACTGATTTACCAGCCAAGGGCGGGCAAACCTTGCAACTGTCGTGGGCAACCACGAAGCCCGCTTATACCACGCGCACCAGCGTCCGGTTCGGCAAACGCGCCTCCGCGGACACGCCTGTGCAGCCTGTAACAAGCGACACCTCCTATGCCAACCAGTTGCCAAAGAGTGCCGGCTTCGGTTACCAGCCTTATCAGACGGATGGCCCGGCATGGGAAAACGACAAGGTGGGTTTCCGCCATTACCTGGACGGGCGTAACGCGAAGGACGTGTTCGGGAAGAAGGTTTCCGATATGACACCGGAGGCGGTGGGCCTTGACACGGCCGGTGCCGTGGAAGACAATTACCATGAGATGAAGGAATGGGGACGGGATATCATGGCCGTGGGCAGCTCGGCGGGCATCGGCGGCATCGGCCTGATGATCGGCGATAGCCTGTACCGCCTCGGCGTGACGGTAAACGACACGGTGAACAATGTAGAAAGCACCAACTTCAATATCATCACAGAAGGGCCTGTCCGGTCGATGATGCAGCTCCGCTACAACAACTGGCACCCCGATGGCACCAACCGCACCTACACCCTGGAAGAGCAGCCCACCATCTGGCCGGGCATGTACGCCTACCGCAATACCGCCAAAATCTCCGGCCTGCAAGGCGATGAAACCCTCCTCATCGGCATGAATAACCTGGACCGGACAGATTCTATCGCTGAGATTGACGTGGATAACAAGTGGGTGGTGCTGCTGACGCACGACCGGGAAACCTACCGGAATGAATGGCTACTGGGCCTGGCGCTTATCTTACCGAAAGACGCTTACCAGGGCTATATGGAAGCACCTGCCACAGGCAAGCTGGCGCAGGCCTATTTCGCTAAAATGAAAGCAGCGGAAAACCAGCCTGTGACCTATTATGCCGTAGCTGGCTGGGAACTGAGCAACGAGGCCTTCAAAGACGCTGCCTCCTTCCGAAAGTATGTGCAGGACCTTGCCCGTCAGGTAACAGCGGAGGTAGAGGTAAAGGTAAACTAGCAGCGAAAAGCTATCCAGGTGCAACACCTGACGCCTATATAGCTTTTGTCTTTGGTACTGTGGCATCCGGTTCACAGGCTGGACAGAGCAGGATGGCATATCCTCTTTTTCTTCCTATTTTACAAAGCCTTACAATCTTGCTCAGGCTGTAAAGCATTTACCCGGTAGCGAAACACCCGGAAACGAGCACCAACACAACACCTAAACATCAAACACCAATGAAAGCAGTAGCAAAATACTCTAATTCCGCTGCACAGCGCAGCAACAGTCAGTGGTTAGGCACGAAGGCCCGGACAGCCTTTTTTGCGCTTTCGTTGGTCGCTGCTTTTCAGGCGGCGCAAGCGCAGACGAAGCCGGCCAAAGTTTCCGATACCACCACGCCTCTGCACGCCATGCAGCCGGATTACCCCACGCCTTACGGCAACACCACCGTGGAGGACATCACCAAAGTACTGACGCGGGTGCATACCTACCTCGACGCCACGACACCCGCCCGCATGGTAGACCAGAAAACGGGGAAACCGGTCACGAACCTCAAAAAACTGGACAGCAACTCGAAGCTGGAGCAGGGCGATTTCAGGCTGACCAGTTATGAGTGGGGCGTGACGTACGCGGGCATGCTCCTGGCCGGAGAAGCCACCGGCGATCCGCGCTTCACCAATTATACGGCAGAGCGGCTGGACTTCCTTGCGAACCTGGCTCCCTATTACCGGAACGAGCTGAAGAAAAACCCGAAGGCCGAAACGCCGCTCCGGCAGGTGCTGGCCCCGCATGCCCTGGACGACGCCGGTGCTGTTTGTGCCGCCATGATCAAGGCCAGCCGCGCCGGCGTCACCAAGGCAGACCTGCGCCCGCTCATCGACAATTACATCGACTATATCAGCAACAAAGAGTTCCGCCTTCCTGACGGCACGCTGGCCCGCAACCGCCCGCTGCCCAACACCATCTGGCTCGACGACCTGTTTATGAGCGTGCCGGCGCTGGCGCAGATGGGAAAGCTAACGGGGGAGCAACGCTATTATGACGACGCCGTGAAGCAGGTGGTGCAGTTCTCGGAGCGTATGTTCAACAAAGAAAAAGGCTTATATATGCACGGCTGGGTGCAGGGCATGGAGCCGCATCCGCAGTTCCATTGGGCCCGTGCCAACGGCTGGGCTGTGATGACGTTGGTGGAGCTGCTGGAAGTGCTGCCAAAGGACCACCCCGGCTACCCGAAGGTGATGGACCAGCTGCGCGCGCACTTGAAAGGCCTGGCGGCTTACCAGGCGGGCGAAGGTTTCTGGCACCAGCTCATCGACCGCAACAACTCCTATCTGGAAACCTCCGCCACCGCCATCTATACCTACGCCATTGCCCGCGCCATCAACAAGGGCTGGATCGACAGGCAAGCATATGGCCCGATGGTGCTGCTGGCCTGGAACGCCGTCGCCACGCAGGTGAACGACAAAGGACAGGTGGAAGGGACCTGCGTGGGCACCGGCATGGGTTTCGACCCTGCGTTTTACTTTTACCGGCCGATCAACGTGTACGCGGCCCATGGCTACGGCCCGGTGTTACTCGCAGGGGCTGAAATCATCAACTTGTTGAAAGGCAGCAAATATGAGATAAACGACAGCGCTGTCCAGTTCTCATCCAGGAACCAGTAAGCTTAAGGATTATATAAATTCCGGTTCGGTATGAGACAAAGCATCAGGCAAATTATAATCCTTCAAACCATAAAAAAGGCTGTTATATATAGCACTGTTTGCTGCCTCCTGTTTGGTTGCAAAGCCATAAAGACAGAAGAAGCAATCATACAGGCAAATCAGGAGACGGCGCTTTCAGCGCCATCTTCTGGACAAACAACCACGCCTGACAATGCAGCTGTGGCCCTTCTGAAAAAGTTTGACTTTGGCTCTGGCGGGGTGCAGGCAGGGTATCAGCAGGTGCTTCCTTCAACCCTATATACCAAAGAGCGCGGCTACGGCATCCTCAGCAAATCTCCAGTGCAGGCCGTCAGCCGGGAAGGAACTGACGCCCTGCGCAGTGACTATATCACCAGCAAAGAACCTTTCTATTTTGCAGTTGACCTGCCGGAAGGTAATTATGAGGTAACGGTGCTGCTGGGCGACCAACAAGGGACTTCTATGACTACCGTGAAAGCGGAGTCACGCCGGTTGATGCTGGAGGAGGTGCAAACGCCTTCCGGTAAGGTGGAAGCCCACACGTTCACGGTAAACGTACGTACGCCGCGCATCAGTGAAACAGAAAGCATTCGCCTGAAGTCCCGTGAAATTGTATACCTGAACTGGGACAACAAACTCACGCTGGAATTCAACAATATCCGCCCCTGTGTGGCCGGTATCGAAATCAGGAAAGTGGAGGATGTCCTAACCATGTACCTGGCGGGGAACTCCACGGTGGTAGACCAGGAATACGAGCCGTGGGCGGCCTGGGGCCAGATGATTCCGCGCTTCTTCAAGCCCGGCGTGGTGGTCACCAACTATGCTGAATCCGGCGAGTCATTGAAAGCTTTTATGGGAGAAAGAAGGCTGGAGAAGATACTGAGCGTCATCAAGCCAAACGACTACCTTTTTATTGAGTTCGCCCACAACGATCAGAAGCCAGGGTCCTCGCACGTAGAGCCGTTCACCACCTACAAAGACATGCTGAAGCTATATATAGCCGAAGCGCGTGAGCGGGGAGCCATCCCGGTGCTGGTCACCTCGATGCACCGCCGCAACTTCGACGAAGAGGGCAAAATTATCAACACGCTCGGGGATTACCCGGAGGCAGTGCGGCAGACAGCAGAGGAAGAAAACGTGGCGCTGATAGACTTAAACGCCATGAGCAGGGAGTTTTACGAAGCACTGGGTCCTGAAAAGTCTAAGAAAGCCTTTGTACATTATCCGGCCGGCACTTTTCCCGGGCAGGATACGGAACTGAAAGACAACACCCACTTCAGCACGTACGGGGCATATGAGTTAGCCAAAGCCGTGGTGGAGGGCATCAAAAAGAACAACCTCCAGCTCACGGATTACCTGCGGGAGGATGTGAAGCCCTTTGACCCGGCCAACCCGGACCCGGTGGAAAGCTGGAAACTCCCGCAAAGCCCGGATGTAACTGTGGTGAAGCCCGACGGAAATTAGGAATGCACTCCCTCCGCAAAGGCTCCTCCTATATAAACCCATTGGCACGATGAGAAAAACCAAAACAATATTTCTGTCAGGCATTTTCCTTTTGCTGAGTCTGGCACAGGCAACGGCACAGCGGCAAATGGAATACCTCGACCGGGGCGTGGTGGCCGTGCAAACGGGTGACTATTCTGTGTTTGTGAGCTGGCGCCTGCTCGGGACAGAACCTGCAGAAACAGCCTTCAACCTCTACCGGAAAATAGGCAATAAAAAGCCTGTGAAGCTGAACAGGAAACCTATTACCGAGAGCACGAACTATATAGATACTAATGCCGCCCTCAACCTTTCTCCTGCTTATTTTGTGCGGCCGGTGCTCAACGGGAAAGAAGGGGAAGCCTCCGAAGCCGCAGCGGTTTGGAGCCGGAACTACCTGACTGTTCCGCTGCAAACGCCGGAAGGGTATTCCCCGAACGATGCCTCGGTAGGTGATCTCAACGGGGACGGGCAATATGAGCTGATCGTCCATATGACGGGGCGCGGGCGCGACAATTCATCCAACGGCCTGACCGACGAACCGATTTTTCATGCTTATACCTTAGATGGCAAACTGCTCTGGAAGATAAACCTGGGCAGGAATATCCGGGAAGGCGCACATTACACGCAGTTCATCGTGATAGACATGGACGGCGACGGCATTGCGGAATTCGCCTGCAAAACTGCCGACGGCACTGTAGACGGAACAGGCAAAGTGATGGGCGATGCCACCAAAGACTGGCGCGATGAAAACGGCTTGATCCTGCAGGGCCCGGAATATTTCACTGTGTTTGACGGAAGAACAGGCGCAGCGCTCGCCACCGCCGATTTCATACCCGGCCGGGGTGATTTGTGCGGCTGGGGCGGCGTGGGCGGCAACGGAGGCAATGACTGCGACGGCAACCGGGTAGACCGCTTTCTGGCCGGAGCCGCCTACCTGGACGGTGAGCTGCCGAGCGTACTGATGTGTCGCGGCTACTACGGCCGGTCCGTGATAGCCACCTGGGATTGGCGCAACGGCAAACTGACTTCACGCTGGGTGTTTGATTCAAAAGACGGAGAGAATCCTTTTTCCGGCCAGGGCAATCACAGCCTGAGCGTAAACGATATAGACAGCGACGGAAAAGACGAGGTTATATATGGCGCGATGGCGTTAGACGATACGGGCAAAGGCCTCTACTCCACCGGCCTTCGCCACGGCGACGCCTTGCACGTAAGCCAGTTCGACCCGGCCAACCCCGACCAGTTGGTGTGGGGAATTCATGAGAACGAAACAAGCGAATCAGGGTATGGCGTTGCCCTGTACAACGCCCGGACAGGCGAGATTATCTGGGGAGGCGAAGAAGGGCAGGATGTTGGGCGCGGCCTGGCTGCGGACATCGACCCACGCAACCCCGGCGCTGAAATGTGGTGGAACGGCGACAAGGGCCTGTATAATGTAAAAGGCGAGCGAATCAGCAAAAGCCCTGCTGCTACGAACTTCGCCATCTGGTGGGACGGCGACCTGCTGCGGGAACTGCTCAACAGCAACTACATCGACAAGTGGGATTATGAACAGGAGCAACAGGTGCGGTTACTGACAGCTGAAGAATGCACCTCCAACAACGACACCAAAGCGACGCCCGCCTTAAGCGCAGACCTGTTTGGCGACTGGCGCGAGGAGGTGATTTTCAGAACGGAGGATAACCAAAGCCTGCGCATCTATACCACCACCATCCCGACAAAGCACCGCCTGTATACCCTGATGCATAACCCGCAGTACCGCCTGAGTGTTGCCTGGCAAAACGTGGGCTACAACCAGCCGCCGCATACCAGCTACTTTCTGGGGCACGGCATGAAGCAGCCGCCCCGCCCGAATATTATAACTTCCCAAAAAACAGGTACCAATCAGAAGCGAACCAAGCGTTTATAAATAAATTTGGCACAGGTCACTAACACGTAGCCTCAGGAATTATTCTGCCTATGCCTTTAACCGCTGTACATCCCACTGGACTCAATCCTTTTAAGTTCCATAGTTTATTTTGGTGCTCTCTGGCCGAGAGGCCTCGTTTTCCCCCTCGGTGCTGTGTAACTGAAGCTGCCGGGGGTGGGGGCCCTCTATTCGCTCTGCTCAGGCTGCCGCATCCGCGGCACCGCAACATTTACAAGGCGCCTCAAGGAAAAACTGGAAACAGTTTAGCCTTGAGCCAGTGAATGTATTCTTATATGTAGTCAACCTTATTTCAGTGAATCGCATTAAATAAATTCTCGAGTTCACATTACAAAAAGCTAATCCATTAGTTCTTCCCGTACGTTTCGGCTGACCAGGTATCTGTGCGGAATGGCGAGGCGGGCAGCCCGGCTTTGTTGTAGAGGTTCGGCTCCGGTATGCGCTCCCATGCAAAGCGTACCGCCACCGGATTCTTCACCTCATCGCTCCAGACCACGACCTTATTTCCTTCTAACCTCGCCTTAGCGGGTACAAACTGCTGGTCTGCACCGGCAATGGTGAACTCTGTCAACTCTCCCCCCTTCGCTACCAGACCCCCGCCTATATGGTCAAATGAAAGTTTTATCCTGCCCTTTGTCACCTGCATCGATTTGTAAACAGGGCCGGAGTAGACGGTGTTCTTCTGCCCATAATCCTTTGCCAGCGCCCACAATGCCAGGCGCTTTCCGACTACCTGCTTGTTTCGGGGGTGGATGTCCAGCCAGTCCCCGGCATCTGTGATCACGGCCATGCCTGTGTTGGGAATAGTCTGCATGGTCAGCAACTGAGCCTCCCGGATTTCCGGCCGCTGGCTGCGGTGCGGGGCAATCTGCACGAAGTAGAACGGAAAATCGCTCTTCCAGCCCTGCCGCCAGTTCGCAATCATGGCCGGGAAAAGCTTCCGGTACTGGTAGGCTCTGTCAGCATTGGACTCACCCTGGTACCAGATGGCCCCTTTGATGGTATAGGGCAGCAGCGGCGCAATCATGGCGTTATAAAGTTTGTAGGGAGACTTGTGATGCGTCGGCCCCATCGGCTCGCGCGGGGTGGCCGCAGGCTTTTCGCCTCTGTCCTTCGCTTCCGCTGCCTCCTCTTTCCACTGTTCCAGTTCCTGCTTATATACACCTATCGCCTCCGGGAATTTTTTTACATCCTCCGCATACCGCTCCAATATCGGCCGGAAGTCGGCGTCCGACTCCAGCACTTTCTTTTGTGTCCAGCCTTCTGCGGGTGTTCCGCCCCAGGAGGTATTTATCAAACCAACTGGAAGGCCGGATTTTTCATATAGCTCCCGGGCAAAGAAATAGGCCACGGCCGAAAAATCTCCCACGGTGGCCGGACTGGCGACCTGCCAGTTTCCCTCCACATCCTGCTGCGGCTCATCGGCTACTTCACGCGCCACTGTGAACATCCTGATTTTGGGATAGTCTGCCTTTGCTATTTCCTCTTTATAGTTCACCACACCCGTTGCCCATCCGGAGTTTTCAATCGGTGCCACGGGGAAATGCATGTTGCTCTGTCCTGAGCAAATCCACACTTCGCCCGCCAGCACATTTTCCAGCTGTATCTCGTTTTTCCCCTTGAAGCGAACCGTGAAAGGTCCTCCTGCCTTTGGCGTATGCAGTTTCACCTGCCAGTTACCGGCTGCGTCCGCGACGGCCTTTGCTGCTTTGTTATTCCAGCTTCCGGTCACCTGCACCGTTTCTCCCGGGTCGGCCCAGCCCCACAGCGTAACCGCTGTGTCCTGTTGCAGGACCATGTGATCGGCAAGCAGGGCAGGAAGTTTGATGTCAGCATACAACCTGTTGCTCAGGGGCAGTAACAGCAGCAGGCACAACCCAAGGCATCCTCTGAATCTTCTATCCATCTGTTTTCGCTTTTGTCTATCTGAACGTAATATAAGGTGTCCTGCTCACAAGACTATCCTGTGGTATAGGGTGCCGGCATAAATTTGCAGGCTTGCAGCAGTATCGAATGGATTCTACATATCTATCCAACCACCCCTGCCCCTCCTTGTCTAAGGAGGGGAGTCTACTGCTGCCTCCTCAAACTTCAAAGATTATAGTTGAAGGTATTTTAGATGAATTCTACAGTTTGAAACTCACCATATATAATCATGCACTTGATATATAGCTTGAGTCACGGAAGAAAGGAGAAGGAGTAAGAAAAGCTCCCCTCCTTGGACAAGGAGGGGCAGGGGTGGTTCGAACATGCTTGCACAGCGAGTATGCGTAAAACCTAATTGATGAAAGTATAGCAGCAAAAGAAAGCGCATAAATGCTGACTCGGCACGTTCTTTTTTCTTGCCGCAGGGACAGGACAGCGCAGGATAGGAATTCTACCTCATTTAGCTAATTTAGAGAGTGGTAAAACAACAGTTTTGCTTCTGAATTTTAGCACCCGCCCTATATAGAACTTCCTTATGAGACATGATAGCTTTATCACCTTGGTCCTGCTTTTCGTATGCGCCTTCGCTTTTATCAGCTTTCAGGGGAAACCTGAGCAAGACGATCTGCCGAAACTGGCATGGCTGAAGGAAGTGGGCGCGAAAAAGATGCCCACTAAAAAGAAGGTATATGAAGTGACAAAATACGGCGCGGTAAACGACGGCAAAACGCTCAACACCAAAGCCATTCAGGCCGCCATCGATGCCTGTGCCGCCAAAGGCGGGGGTATCGTCACGTTCAAACCCGGCGATTACCTCACCGGCTCCATCTATTTAAAAAAAGGCGTGCATCTGCGAATAGATGAAGGCGTACAGCTATTAGGAAGCCAGAACCTGGCCGACTACCCGGAGATAGACACCCGTGTGGCGGGCATCGAAATGAGGTGGCCCTCGGCGCTGATTAATGTGCTGGACCAGGAAAACGTAGCCATATCGGGGAAAGGCGTGGTGCATGCGCAGGGGAAGCCGTTCTGGGACTTATACTGGAACATGCGCAAGGAGTACGAGCCAAAGGGCCTGCGCTGGATTGTAGACTACGATGCCAAGCGCCCGCGTACGCTGCTGGTTTCCGAGTCTTCTGACGTGACCATCAAAGACATTACGATGAAACAGGCTGGTTTCTGGACGATTCATATCCTGTATTCCGACCATATAACCGTGGACGGCGTGGTGATTCAAAACAACATCGACGGGCACGGGCCCAGCACCGACGGCATTGATATAGACTCTTCTTCCTATATACTGGTGCAGAACTGCGACATCGACTGCAACGACGACAACTTCTGCCTAAAAGCGGGCCGCGACTGGGACGGGCTGCGGGTAAACAGGCCCACAGAATACATTTTAATCCGCGATTGCATTTCGCGGGCAGGGGGCGGGCTCATCACGTTTGGCAGCGAAACATCCGGGGGCATCCGGCACGTAGTGGCGCACAACCTGAAGGCCAAGGGCACCGGTGTAGGCATTCGTTTTAAGTCGGCGACCACCCGGGGCGGCACCGTAGAGAACATCTATATACAGGACATCGAGATGGACGGCGTCAGGGTACCGATTGAGGTGTCGATGAACTGGAACCCGAGCTACAGTTATTCTACTTTACCGGAGGGCTATACCTACGAAACCATCCCGCAGCACTGGAAAACCATGCTGCAGAAGGTAGAGCCGGAAGAGCGCGGCATTCCGAATTTCAGGGAGGTATATATCTCCGATATAAAGGTAAAAGATGCCGCCAAGGCTATTTCCGCTGCCGGAATTCCACAATCCTATATAGAAGATTTCCACCTGCGCGACATGGAGATTGACGCTAAAACAGCAGGAGAAATCTCTCATGCCAGGAACTGGACGTTCGAGGATGTGGACATCGACACGCAGGATGGCAGCAAAATAGACGTCAAGAACAGCACGAACATCGGCCTGTAATTTACGTGCTGCTTTGCCTGCCATATATGGAACAGGCCGAAG
The DNA here is from genome assembly GCF_039541895.1 of Pontibacter saemangeumensis. Taxonomy (NCBI): domain Bacteria; kingdom Pseudomonadati; phylum Bacteroidota; class Cytophagia; order Cytophagales; family Hymenobacteraceae; genus Pontibacter; species Pontibacter saemangeumensis. The sequence goes on along the minus strand of NZ_BAABHC010000005.1, from coordinate 201,212 downwards.
TCGGGGTAAACAATTGCAGAAAATGCGGCGCGGCAGTGGATGAATTCAGTTTTGAGGAACTGCCGAAAGAGGAACAGCTGCATTGGGAAAAGCTGGAGTACCAAAATCAATAGATTTCATTCTCCACTGCCCGGGCTGCGAGGAGTACTCCGCATTATTTATGACAGAAGAGTTTTAACAAGAAGAACCGGGTAACACCGGTTTTTTTGTTTTATGGGTGGATATATAGGAGAAGTATATATAACAAGTTTGATTAGGAGCCTTAACAAAACCTTTCTATCTTGATTGGAAGATGAGGATATAAAATTGTTTTTTTAACCCAAGCAAGTACTGCACGAATTCGGAAGAAAAGGCAAAATCGCTTCCATACATAGTGCAGATAACCCTATGTTCACGCATATCCGCTATTTATAAGGTATTACTACTATCTACCATATAGCAATTATAAAAAATGTTTACCGACAGAACACTTAATTCTAACGGGTCTTGAAGAAAGGTTTATTAGGTTCAAATTAAAAACTATAACTGAAACAATAAAATTAAACCTTATATACTTACTCAGCCTTTTGTTGTTGTTATCGTGCAGACAGTCTGTTAGTAAGGTAACAGATACAACTACTATAGAAGCAGGTACAGCTAAAATAACAGCAGGAACAGCTAAATTAACAGGAAGCATAACAAGTCCGAACGATACCAGCAAGGATAGCATTTATGTAAATGCTTTTGTTACACATCCAATTTCGGGAGAGATTGTTCAATATAAAGCGCTCGTTGATCAGTCAGGGAAGTTCTCTCTTGACATTGATGTTGAAACCGCTATTTCTCTGATTGGCTTAAACACAAGTTTAAATCCGCACATGCCCTTTTATGCTAAATTGACAAGTGGTGGTGTTACTAATCTTGAAATTGCTTATGATTCAGATTTTCATAGCGCAAATATTGACGTTACGCCAGCAAACATGACGCAATATGATATGATCCGAGGCGTAGAGTTCATACCTAAAATGGCCTCCTCTGAGCATAGCAAGGCACCGGAACCTTTGTATGACAAAAGCACAGATTATTTTCTGAATCACGCGAAGACTATTATATCAGAAAGAATAGAGATTTTAAATAATGATACATTAATTTCAAAAGAATTAAAAGGAGTTCTGTCCAAGGATTTTCGTTTAAACATGTATGTAGCACATGTCTTTGACTATGAAGATGCGATGATTCGTAATTATCGAAACTCAACTTGCGACAGAAGCAATAAACCAGGTATACAAAAGATTGACAGATCCTATTATAGTTTCCTGAAAGATTTTAATCTTAATGACCCGCAGTATCTGCAAACTTCTGAATTTCTGCATTTTCAAAAAGAAATTCTCCAAAATAAGATAATAGGGCTCCCTGAAATAGGAGAAAGCGATATCCCTTCTTGGTTAGCAAGTGTGAAAGCTGTTTTATCGGATTTAGTCGGATTCGACAATGGCCCCTACTACGATATTTTAGCAGCCAATGCTTATGCCAGACAGCTAAATGAGGAAGTAAGACCGCTAACCGAAAAGCAAAAAGAGCATATAGCAGATTATTGGGAAAACGGAGAAATTGCAAAGATACTATTTCGAAAAAACCAGCAGGTTGTTGAATTCCGGTGAAAATATACGGCAAGGGCGACACTGCTTAAGTCATATGAATATGAATTAGTTAGTGAGTTTAGGCTTTTTCAGGTTCTTCACCAGCGGCTTCAGCTTAAGTTCCTTTATTCCTTCCACCGCCAGTTCTGCCACCTTCAGGGCGCCGGGCTCCTGCATGTGGGTGTCGTCTTGCAGGCCGTCTGGGTACTTCGGGTGCTCTCCCGGCTCCAGCCACATATAGAGTTCCTTAGCTGCCTCCGCTCCCATTGCCTGCACATAGTTTCCGGTTTTCTGGTTTAAATCAATAAGGGGCACTTTCATTTCGGTGGCTACTTCCCGCGTAATGTCTGGATATGGGCCGATGGCGGTATTTACTTTTCCCTGTTCATCAAATCGGCGCATGGTGATGGAGGTCAGCAGCACCGGGTTCGCCTGCTTCGCGCGCACCTCGTTCACGAACTTGCGCAGGTTATCCCGGTAATCTTCAGGCGCGGTATGGCGCTCTGGCTTGCTGGAGTTATCGTTATGCCCGAACTGGATGAATACCCAGTCGCCTTTCTGCAACGCATCCACGATGCCCTGCCAGCGCCCCTCGCTGAGGAAGGTACGGGTGCTGCGCCCGCCGATGGCTTTGTTTACCACCATCACGTCCTCATCAAAGAACTGCCCCAGGTACTGGCCCCAGCCCCGCATCGGCGTCTCAGCTTCTTTGTAGGTTTGCATGGTAGAATCACCTGCCAGGTAGATGGTTATCTTCTCTTTTCCAGGAAACGTAAAGCTCACCAGGAGCAGGCAGAGCACAAGAATTTTCAGGTTTTGAAGCATATTCGTTTTTATCATATATAATCATAATGTGAAATGAGAATTATTCTGCCTATGCCTTCGACTGCTGTACATCCCATTGGACTTACTTCCTCTAAGTTCTATAGTTGGCAGTGGTGCTCTCGGGCCGAGAGGCCTCGTTTTCCCTTTCAGCGCTGCTTTCGTTTCCTGCCTTACGGCTGCCGCTCCCGCGGCACCGGAAACTCTCGAGGCGCCTCAAGGAAAAACTGGAAACGGTTTCGCTTTTAGCTATATACCAAGTTTTTATAGCAGCAGGTCGTTATGGCTTGTTCATAAGGTTTGTGAATACGGGCTCAATTTCGATTAGTGCCTGCTCCACATTCACATACTGCTTTAGATCGCGCAGGGCAATCACTTTATAGTTGTTTTCTTTCAGATAGGCCAGGTACTCCTCAAATAACTCCGGGGGCGTAGTCACCCAGTCATGCGCCGTATCAGGCACACCATGCACGGTCAGCACGACGATTTTGCCGGCCTTCGCTTGTTGCAGTGCTTCTAATACCCGCTGCTTGTCATCACCTGTGGTACTGTAGCTTGGTATCAGGTAAGGATGGTCCGTGTTCGGGTCGTAGGGACGGCTGCCTCCGGCGCGGGCAAACAGGTAGCCTTTCGCTTTTAGCGTTTCGATGGCGGCCGGGCTGGTGCTGTAGCCCGGATAGGCAAAGGTCTGGGGTTTTCTGATTTGCAGTTCGGCGCATTTTTCCTCGATATAGGCTAACTCCTCCACAAACTCGGCTTTGCTCATTTTGGTGACGTGGGTGTGGTTCCTAGTATGGTTCGCCACCTCGAAACCCGCTTTATCCAGCTGCTGTATCTGCTCCCACGTCATGTATTTTGTTTTGTCCTCAAAATCAGGCGGGAATTCACAGACGAAGAAAGTGCCTCCAAACCCGTACCTCTTCAGCAGGGGCGCCACAAAGGTGGCGTGAGAGGCCACGCCGTCATCAAAAGTGAGCACCACCACTTTATCCGGCACCTGCTTCCGGACTATCTGGCCTGATGCCGTACAGGCAGAAGCTATATAGAGCGTGAGTACAAGAAGCACGCATAACACTGAATACGGTTTCATCATAGTTCTTATATATACTCTATATGGCGGTGCTGAGGCGAGGTCCCTTTCCTGCTTCAAATAACCTATGCTTTTCAGGTAACCCGGCGCATGTTTCAGCATGATGCAACATCCGCCCCGCCTCACAACTACTCACCTTAAACCAACCTCCTTTGCGGCAGCTGTAGTATAGGGTGTAATAGTGACCGGCCCCAGCAAACCGGATGGCATGGGTTTCCATACCGAAGCATCAAAAGGCTTGTAGTCAATGTTCACGAAGTTAATCTCATGGTACTTCCGCCATTCCATTTTCTTCTGGTCCATGTCCCGGATGCGGTTCGCCATCAGGTTGGCCACCTCTACCTTCAGCGTGTTTTTACCCGGCTTCAAATACTGGCCTACCCTTGTCTCGAACGGGATGCTGTTCAGGATTCCTACCTCCTGCCCGTTGATCCAGACACGCGCGCTTTCATTTACCTTACCCAGATCCAGCACATACTCTTCTGCACTTTTGGCAGGCATCTCAAAGGTGGTGGTATATTCACCTGTGCCCGAGAAGGCTTCAGCTTTCTTGTCGCCAAGCTCCGTCCAGGATTTCAGTTGGCTCATTTTCTGGTCGGCAGGCAGCGCGGGACCGCCTTGTGTGAATCGCAGGGCCCAGTCACCGTTCACTGCTATCGGCGCCCCTGCTTTCTCCAGGTACTGCCACGCCACCATACCCGGTGCCTGGCCTGATGTGGCATGAAGGATAAGCGCTTCCCCCGGTTTCATCTGCACCCTTACCACTGTCCTGTTGTTTTCCGTGGTGGACGCGGCCAGCCCGGCGTTGCCGCTTTGCGGGTCCATCAGCACCACAGCCTGCGCCGTCACGTTCAGGGGAATGGTCGTGTCGACGGTTTTGGGTGTGTGGTTGACCAGGTAATAGTATTTCCCGTCGTTTACCTGCCGACGCGTGAACTTCAGCCCGGTATCCGTTAAGGCCTCACGCTGAATGCCTTTGTACGCCAATGCCTGCTGCACATCCCCGGCAAGCAGTATCTCCCCGTTTCCTGTTTTCATTTGCCGGATACCGTTCCCTGCATCCGTAAACGCCAGTGAGGCCTTCAGTTGGTTTAGCTCCTGTCTTCTTTCCTCCAGGTTATGCAGGCCCGGCACATCGTCCGGCAACGCCTCCACCACAACAGTAGCCCCTTCTTTAGCAAGTTGTATCACCCTTTCGAGCGTCTCCACCGACATGTGTTCGCTCTGCGGGATGACCAGCACCCTGTACGCGGGAGCCGCGGCAGCCGTCATGATGTTACCTTCCTGTACGCTGGCTTGCTGCAGCATTTTATCAGAGACAAAATCAAGGGAGTAACCGGCCTCCATCAGTTGTTTCGACTGCTTGTAGAACTGTGTTGGGTGAAGCCACTCGTCAATGTCATGCACTTTTATCAGCATTTCCATCCCCTCGGGTTTACTCCACACATCATAGATCGGCCAGTAGACCAGCAGCTCGTTATCAGCACTGCCTGCTTGCAGCACCGACTGCACCCGCGTAATGTAGTTGTTGAACCCGCTAAACTGCGGCCACAGGCTATTGGCAGGCGTCAGGTTGAGGGAAGCGTAAAACAGCCAGCCCGGCCACGCCACGTCTTCCGGGGAGTAGGTAACGCCGTGGTAGAACACATGATTAACGCCGGAAAGGAACACCTGCTCTACTTCCGGTTTCATCTGGGAATAGGCTGTTTTAAAGTGCTCCCCCAGCCAGGTAAAAGTTTCGCTTGACACTAGTTTCTTGCCTGTAACATGTGCCGCCGAAGAAGCAAACTTGAGCATGATCGGGTCCGGATCCACGTTGCGCACATCGGCACTGTCGCGGCGGAGACCCGGAATCGGAAAGTAGCTGGAGCCGAAGGTTTCGCACTCCGGGATGTCTACGGCCGCATACAAGTCCAGCAAATTGCCCGGTGAGCCGTGCGCCTGGTTTTTGGTGATGCTGTTGCGCTGGTGCGCCCACGCGTTCCAAGGTTCATAGAAATGGTCCAGCAGCAGCTCACCCATTGTTTCGCGGTAATCGGACTTCAGGCGGGCAACGGTGTCGGAATGCGCTTCGCTGACAAGTTCTCGCAGGTACGGGCGCAGGTCATATCCCCTGCGCTCCCGGAACGCCTCAAAGAAATCTGGCGACCAATCGGCGTCATATACTTCGTAGCTGTCGTTGTAAAAGGCTCTGACACCATAGTTCTGTTCTCCGAAAGCGCTGCTAAACCGCTCCAGGTAAGTTTCTACCGCATCTTCGGAAAGGTGGTTCAGGGTATACCCGACGCCCCCGGGGGCGGCCCGCTTCACCATCTGCCGCGTCTTCCCGCTGAAAGCGGCATAGATGGTCCAGTTGCTCGCTTCCGGTTTCCAACTCAGTTTTCCGTCCGGGCCTACTTTGTCCGTTACATTCACTACTTCGCCCGCAAGGCTGTACGCCATCACGGCCTGCAGTTTTGGGTTTAGCTCGCGCTGCTTCGGGTCCTGCACTTCAAGGGTCTCTTTGAGCGTCTGCCCCCCTTTTAGCGGATAGGTCTGCACGATGAGTTTGGTGGCGGCATGCTCCGGCTTCACCTGCGGACCGCCGAAGGGCCAGCCCGTGCCCTGCGTCATATCGACTCCCATGCCCAGGCTATCGGCTTTGTTCACCGTGAAATCGAGCATGTGCATCCACGCGGGAGAGAGGAAATCGATGTACCTGCTCTCATGCCCCATTGCTCCGTATATAGGCGCTATCTCCACCCCGCCCAGGCCAGCGGCGGCGTACTCCTCCAGCAGCCGTTCGATGTTCTGCTCGTCCACGGCACTGCCCATCCACCACCAGCGCGTCCAGGGTCTGTGCTCCTTTTTGATGTCCGGCCATGCTGCGGCGGCCTGTGCTGCAGTTCCTGCAGCAGAAGCTGTTTCTGATGCCTGTGGCTGACGGCAGTTGGTGAGCAGTGTGCCGCACAAAACAAGGGCAGCGAGCAATTTATTTTGATGCATGATGTAATGTCTTAGCGGCTGTTTTGATTTCATAATTCAACGTGATCTCGGGAACAGGATTACTTTTTAATGCATAGGAATAAGGTTTACTTATAGCAGCTTCGTTAGCTCTCCGTTCCTGGTTTAGGAAGAAGTAGTTTCTGAATAATGGCTACCGGGATTGAACGAGACCATGCCAGCTCTTCTGTAAGCACGTTCCGCTCTCATGCCCGATGGGCCTAGCATCAACTCCTTCCTCATAGCTTTTAATTCATCCAGATAATAGGATTGCGTATAGGCAGATTGCGAACCACTTCTTCTACCTCCGGCATGTGATCCAGCCGCTTCCATGTTTCAAACCAGCTTTGCTGATCATACGCTTCTGCGCCAAACACTAAGAAAGGATGCGCTACCGGCCAGTTTTCCCAATACATCACATCTTCATCATATGGCCATTTATCCTTATCTGCCACATATGGGTACAAAAAATCAATTCCTTTTTTTATAGACTTACCATCAGCGGTCTTATAGCTCCAAAGATCGTGTGACTCATCCGATAAGATCTGTACCACAGTAGTCATGGCATCCAGATTAAAGAGGGAATAGCCATAGGGCTTGGTCCGGTCGATTTCCTCCGGAAAGCTGCCGTCTGCCGCCATTTGGCCGGGCAGCAACACATTTTTATATCGCTCGCGGCAGAAATCCAGTATTTCCTCATTCCCCGTAAGCCTGGCAAAGGAGGCGACCTGCATCACCCAGCAGGTTGCATGGTTATTGGCTCTGTTCATTTCGTCCTTGCCATATTCGTGGGTGGTAAGCCACTCCAAATATTGGGCAAACCAGTCCTTTATATCCGCTACTAACGCGCTGTCCACCCCAGGGGCACCTTGCATCACAATTAATCCCTGGGCCACCTCCATCAGGTGAATGGTATCAATAATGCCAATGCCTCGGCCTGTCACACGCCCCATGATTGCCTGTGCATACAGAAGAGAGGGGTTCATGAGGGTTTCTGGGTTTACGAACCAGGCCTGCATGTGCCTGAGCGCATGGTCTACATATTTCTTATCCCCGGTGATTTCGTATGCTGAAGCAAGGGCACCGACGATGCGGCTAAAGCGAATCATTGAGTGTCTGTGCGCTACAAAATTATCCGGGTTCGTCATCCCGTCCCGCTGAATGTAGGGCCCTTCCGGATTTTCAGGATCAGGCCACCAGTAATCTCCCTCCGAATAAAAGTCATGGATGCCTCCCGCACTTCTTTCCGCAACGTGAGCAGTTACTGTAACAGGCCCCTGTTGCAGCGCCCATGCGGCCGCTTCTAAAACATGCTCATGCAGCACTTCTACAACATCGTCTTTTCCCACCGCTTCTTCTTTCAATGCCTCGGTTGTACGCACCTTTACCCCACATCCCGCCATACATAAAAATAAAAAACAACACAGTACAGATAGTGAATTGACTTTCATGTGTAGACTCCGTTTTGATTTAAACCCGCATTAACCGCTCCGTTGCGACCGATAAAATTAATATAGCTGGTTGGCGTCTTCCGCGTACTATGGCGAATACAGCACACGCAGCGCCTGAAACAGGCCTTCCGCTAATTTTAGTTCGTCATAAAATTCCAGGAGACTTTACCAAAGGTGTTAGGCATCCCCCTTTCCGCTTTGGAAATACTGCCTCTGAGTTTACCGTTACTTCGGCGTTCCACCACTACTTCTCGCCAGGTGTATTCCCCTTTTTCATAGTCAAAGGTTTCCCCGTCATCATCATAGAGCCTGTATGTCCCTGGCTTTTCCCCATAGTGGCGAATTTCCATGGCCACCTTTTCCCCTGCCTTGGGGGCATGCAGCATGGGCGCCATCATCGGTATGATGCCGCCGTCTTTCACATATACCGGAATTTTTTCCAGGCCAGGGGTAACTGTAATAACCTCTCCACCCCCGACGAATTCTCCCGTATAGAAATCATACCATCTGCCTTGCGGAAGGATTACTTTCCTGGATGTCTGGCCAGTAAACATAGGGGCCACCAGCAGATATTCGCCCGCCATGTACTGGTCTTTTACTTCCCTGCGCACCGCTTCGGCGTAGGGGTTTGTTTCCAGGTTTACCTGGGAATCCGCCAACGTTGCGGCGCTTTGATCCTGTGTAAAACCTTCTTCCAGATTCATGGCACGGAAAGGCGGCGTTCCCTCAAAATGATATTTTGCAAACGCACTATACCAATAGGGCATCATTTGCATGCGCAGTATGGCCATTGCCTTCACCTCCTCTGCTACTTCCGGGAAAGACCACGGCTTGGTGCCGCTCGACCAGGCGTTGATCATAGCCATGGGTGAAAACACAACGGATTGCATTCTGCGCAGCCACTCCTCACCGGTTTTGGAAGCGCGCGCCTCCGGGGTCCAGAGCACCCCGGCAAAGCCGCTGTTGACCAGGGCTGTTATAAAATCCTCGTGCTTGTAATAGTCATTGTAGATGACATAAGGGAAAGACGTTCCTCCTCCGTTCGACGCTCTTACCAGACCATAGGTGCGGGTATTCCGCTCCCGGAAAAGCCGGGTGCTCTGCTTCTGTACCAGCAGGCCATAAGTCTGCCGCATTTGCTCGGCGCTGACTCCGGATGGGAAGGTGGCAACATCCGGCCAAAGATAGCGGTCATACCCGTCCACCTCGTCAATCTTGTACCCGCTCACGCCGATGTCCACATGGTTTTCTTCAAACGCAGACCAGAAGATGTCCTGCGCTTTGGGCATGGTTAAATCCGGCACGGCGCCCACCCATACGGTATGAGAAGCGGTATAAGGCAATATCTCATCATAAATGGAGGCCTCAGGCGCCACATACGGGTTCGTCCAGAGATTGACCTTCACGCCCATCCCCTTCAGTTCCTGTACGAACTTTTCCGGATCAGCAAAGCGGCCTTTATCCCACTCAAAGGTGCAGGGATAAGCCTTGCTTTGCCAACCGGGCTCCAGACCAATAAAGTCCAGGGGATATCCCTTTTCTTCAAAAGCTTTGGCCTCTGCTATGGTCTGTTCAGCTGTATATAGTTTATGCACCCGTTGCGTGAAACCAAGCCCCCAGCGCGGAGGCAAAGGTCCTCCGCCGTTAAACAGGTTGTACCGCCGGATAGCATCCAGGGGCGTCGGCCCTGCAAACACGTACACTTCCACTCCCGCTGCCGGCACCAGCATTTCCACAGCATCTGAGTAGGGCCTTGAGGTCCAGTTTTCATCGGTATTCCGGTCTCTTGCCTCCGGCGGGTTCTCGCTGTCGATTCGTGCAGCAGCCCCTGCATATACATCAATATAGCGGGCTGCATTTACAAACACGCCATAGCCATTGGACGAAACGTAGAAGGGCACGGGAGCATGCGTTCTGCCATTGTCTTCCCCGCCATAATGGTCTACGTGCAGGCGCAATATCTTTCCCCGCTGATGAACCGACTGAAAGTTTAGGCCGAAACCGTAGATCTGCTCGCCCCGCTCCAACGGAAAGCGCAACGCAGTTTTCCCTCCCTGCACCTGCCCGGCAATGTCACTCTCCGGCAGCGGAAAAGCGGCCTGCCCAATTTTTGCCAGTGCCTCCACTTTGGGTGCTACACCGGCTGCTTTCAGTAAATCATATTCATCGGGATTGCCCACGACCGTTTTCCAGACACCGGGCGCTACTTCAGTCCAGTTTAACCCCTGGGCATTTGCTGCAGTAACGATACCACAGCAAGAGACAATTAGAAAAGTAAGGATCTTAGACAGACGCATCATATGGGGATTCTTTGTTGTTTATGGAGCCTCCGTATTACTCCAGGTGAAAGACTTCTTTCAAAGGAACACTGACCGGGGAGTTATCCGGATTCGTGTCCATGATGTCGGCCATATAGGCCCACCACTTCTGCACGATAGCCGTGCTCCCCAAGTCCTGCGAGGAGGCGCCGCTTTGCTTCTGCACTGCAAACAGGGTGTGGGTTTCTTCATCCAGGTATATGGTGTAGTCGCTGATGCCAGCCTCTTTCAGAAGCTGTTTTAGTTCGGGCCATATCGCATCATGCCGCCTTTTATATTCGGCCTCATGCCCAGGCTTCAGTTTCATTTTGAAAGCAAACCGCTGCATATCTTTCGTATTAATTCTTAATTCGTCTTATCCTGTTTCCGATGCAATTATCTGCGAAGACCATTATAATGTACACTCGAAAATTATTTCGCCTACGCTGATAGCCGCTGTACATCCCACTGGACTCACTACTTCTAAGTTTCATGCAGGCTGTGGTGCTCTCAGGCCGAGAGGCCTTGTTTTCCCCTTCGGCGCTGTGTACATTTCCTGCCTTACGGCTGCCACTAACGTGGCACCGGAAATCTACAAATAGAGGGCCCCTACCCCCGGCGCCTCATGGAAAAACTGGAAGAGCTTTCACTCCGTGCTGGATGCTATGTTTATATATAGACATAAACAACTGAAATACGATAGATCGTATATGAATTAATCTCCAACTTCAAGTCACTATATCTTACTTTACTCGCGCTTCCGCTGCTTGTCGTACTCCACCAGCTGTGCAAACGGCACCACATTCGCGCGCGCAGCCCAGGCATCATACAGCTTTTCCATTCCCTTTACTTTTTCCGGGCGTTGGGCACTGAGGTCCTTCAGTTCTGTCCGGTCTGTTTCCATGTTATAGAGCGCCCACTTATTCTCCGGGAACATCGACACAAGCTTCCACTCCCCTTGCCGAACAGCGCGGTTGCCTTCATGCTCAAAGAAAATAGCCTCATGCCCCTGCCATTTCTGCCCGTCGAACAGAGATGCTAAACTCACCCCCTCCATCGGTTTGATTGCGTTTCCCTGATAAGTTTTCGGGTATGTTACCCCGGCCAGCTCCAGGCTGGTCGCCATAAGGTCGATGATGTGCGCCGGCTGGTGACTGATGCTGCCTGGCTGAATCGTGCCCGGGTAATGCGCAATGAAGGGCGTAGAAATGCCGCCCTCATGCTCCCAGCGCTTGAATTTGCGGAAAGGAGTATTGCTCACGTTCGCTCCTTCGTACTCGTACGCGGTGAAGGAGGCGGGATTGCTGGGCGACATCCTGCTCGCCTCCAGAATCTCAGGGGTAAAACCAGGACCATCGATGGCTTCGTAGCTGCCGCCGTTATCTGACAGAAACATGATGATGGTGTTCTCCGCTTCCCCTAATTCCTTGAGTTTCTGCCGGAGCCTGCCTATGTTCTGGTCCATGCGGTCGACCATGGCTGCATACACGGCCATTTTCTCATCCCACCTTCTTTTCTCGGCTTCTGAAAGCGACTCCCATGCCGGCACGTTCTCGTCGCGGGGCGACAATTTTGTAGAACGGGGGATGACGCCCATCTCCTGCATGCGCCGGAAGCGTGCCTCACGCAGTTTATCCCAGCCTTTCATGTAACGGCCTCTGTATTTGGCTATATCTTCTTCCAGCGCATGCAAAGGCCAGTGCGGGGCGGTATATGCCAGGTACAAAAAGAACGGCTTGTCCTTTTCTTTTCCCTCTTCGATAAACTTCAGGGCATAGTCGGTGTAGGCGTCAGTGGCATAAAAGCCTGCGCCCGGCGTGTAGGGCGCATCATCAAGGGCATAGGTCAGCTTTTGGTTGGGGCGGTAAGGGCGGTTGCCGAAGTAGCTGTTCGCGCCGTCCAGCAGGCCAAAGTAACGGTCGAAGCCCTGCTTTACCGGCCAATGCTCCTTTCGGTCGTTCAGGTGCCACTTGCCGGCCATCAGCGTGCTGTAGCCACCGTCCTTCAAGGCTTCGGCAATGGTTACACACTCCTCGTTCAGCATGCCCCGATAGCCAGGCTGCTCCCGCTCGTTGACCATATGCCCCACCCCCGCCTGATGCGGGTACAGGCCTGTAAGCAAAGATGCGCGTGTCGGGCAGCAGCGTGAGGCGTTGTAGAACTGCGTCATTTTAAGGCCACCCGTTGCCAGGGCATCCAGGTAAGGGGTCTCTATCTCCGAACCAAAGCTGCCGATGTCAGAGTAACCCATGTCGTCGGCCAGGATGATGATGATGTTTGGCTGGTCTTTCCGGGGAGCCAGGCTTACTAAAAGTCCGGTCGCGAATATCAGCGAAAGGCTCAGGATGCGTCTCTTTATCATAAACAAGGCATTAAAGGAGAAAATGTTATTGCGTTTGGGCATATATAAAGACAAGCCTCAATATTTATTCTATCGTGAGTTCGGGAGTTATTCTGTTTATGCTTTGACCGCTGTCCATCCCTGCGGCCTCACTACCTCTCAAGTTCCACAACTGGCTGTGGTGCTCTCAGGCCGAGAGGCCTCGTTTTCCCCTTCGGCGCTGCTTTCGTTTCCTGCCTTACGGCTGCCGCTCCCGCGGCACCGGAAACTCTCGAGGCGCCTCATGGAAAAACTGGAAACAGTTTCACTTCGTGCTGGCACCTTGTTGCTTGCTCACATGCAGGTTAATATCATCTTTATTGGAGCGCTTTGTCTTCACCCAAAGAAGTTTGTTTGAGGCATCGTAGAACCATCCTGCTCCTTTTTCCAAAGCTGCTGCGTTTGCCGCCGCCGCTATTTTCTTCCCGTTTTCCGTCACGCTGGCCGGAGCTTTCGCTTCGTTCCAGTGAATTTTAGCCATGTAGTGATGCGGGGGCACTTTGTATGTTCCCTTCGGCTTCTGGATAGCGAGTTTTAAACCGGATGCTGTCAGGTCAGAGGAGATTTCGGTGATGGCGTACTCCCCGTTTTTGTAGTCCAGGCTTTTGCCGTCATCCTCATACAGTTCGAAGCTGGAGGAACCATGCGGGAAGATATCCAGCGTGATGAGGTCCACCGGCTTTTCGCCAAAGTATTTCATCTCTGGCTGCATCGGGATGATGGCCCCGCCTTTGGCGAACATTGGGATGGTATCCAGCGGCGTGAGCACGTGCACATACTGCTTGCCTTCATACTGCTTGCCTGTCCAGTAGTCGAACCAGGTGCCTTCCGGCAGGTACACCGTGCGTGTTTTTGCTCCCTTTGTCGTGACAGGGTTCACCAGCAGGTTATTCCCGAACAGGTACTGGTCGGCTATATCATATACGTTCGGGTCGTTCTGGTACTCGAGCACCAGGGCGCGCATCAGCGGCATGCCGGTGGTGTGGTTGATGTAGGCATTGCTGTATATATAGGGAATCAGGCGGTAGCGTAGCAGGTCGTACTTCCTGAAGTTCCGGAGTGCATCCTCGCCATAGTTCCAGGGCTCTTTGTAGGTGGGGTGCTCCATCCCGAGCAGGTGCGCAATGGGGCTGAACATCCCGAACTGCACCCAGCGTATATAGAGTTCCGGGTCCGCCACGTGCTCAAACCCACCCATGTTGTGCGACCAGTAACTCACCCCGGACAGGCCAATATTCAACCCTGCTTTGATAACGGGTGCGAAGTACTGCCATTCGCTCGGCCAGTCGCCGGCCCAGATGAACGGATAGCGCTGAATGCCTGCATAGCCTTCGCGGGTGTGGGCCATGCCCCGTATGCCGTTGTGCTCCTGGAATTTCTCGAAGGAGGCTTTGGTATAAATGAGCGGGAAAATGTTGTGCTTCCACTTGATGTCTTCGCCAGTGGGCCCTACTTTTTCGCTCTCGTTTGCCAGAGCACCGAAGGCGCTGCCCTCATCTGTTTTCAGGAACATGGCGCCCTGGTCGGCGATGCGCTTTACCCCGTTTTCCCACCACCAGTCTACTGCCTTCTGGTCAAAGAAATTCACGAACTCGCCCGGACTGTTCTTTTCAGGGTATACAAAGCCCTTTTCCTGCGCCTGCGCCAGCAGGTTCAGTTGCTCCCCGTTATCGAAGCGCGGGCGCAGGTGCAGGCCCACCATTTTAAAGTCCATCGCATAGAGGCTGTCGAACATGCCTTTGGGGTCTTTGAAAGTCGGGCGCCACTCGAAGGAAGTAGCCCCTTTGCCGCCCTCTTTCCCGAATATGCGCCAGGTAGAGTCCAGGTGTAGGATATCGGCGGGGATGCCGTAGGTTCTGAACTTGCGCCCCAGTTCCACTACATACTTGTCTGATGTTTCAGCCTCGTGCCCCCAGGTGCCGCCGCTGTAGGTACCCACGTGCAGGCCCAGCGCAAACTCAGGCAAGAGCGGCGATTTCCCGGTCAGGGAGGTATAGCCGTCTAGCAGCGCCGGGAACGTGGGGCCATATATAAAATAGTAATCCAGTTCCCCTCCCTCGGCCTTAAAACTATAGCTGTCGGGGTTAGTGTGGCCCATATCCCATTCCGTGGGGTAGGCCGTGTGGAAGAAGATGCCGTAACCGCGGGTGCTCATAAAGAAAGGCACCGGGGAGTAATTCGCCTCCAGCACGTTGTAGGCCCCCACGTGGTGCGGCAGCCCTTTGCCCCTGCCCACGTTCAGCTCCAATTTCTTGTTGCGCTGGTCCAGAAAGTCCATCCGCTCGCCAAAGCCAAAAAAATGCTCATCCGGGGAGAGCTGCTTGGTTACCGATACGGCTTCGCCTTCTTTCGCAAGCCCGCCGCCCTTCCCGGCCGTCGCGTCTGCGGTGAGCAGTTTGCCAGCCTTGGTATATACCGCGATGCCGAAAGGCGCCTTGCTTACCTTTATATCGAGCTTCTCGGTTTGCAGCAGGAAATGGTCTGCCTTTTCAGAGGTCTTTATCTCCACCTTGGGCCAATCGTAATCAACCACCATATAGGGCTCGTTTGGCTGAAACTTCCTGTCCCAGCTGGCCCTTACCCGAAACATATCGGGTGAGTTGAACTCCAGCTTTACGTCCGCATCGGCATTGGAGAAAAACACCTCGTTGCCCTGCTGCCGGAAGCCGGACTGGTAGTTCCCGACAGGGTTTTGGGCCAGCGCAGCAAAGGGAAAAAACTGAAGAATGACAACTACCGCAAGGAGACTTTTCAAGGTATATAACATCTATATATGCTATCGGTTAAAGTGATTTATCGCGCCGTTGCCTCCTTTCCTTTACAAAAGGAGACTTTTGAAGGCGAATCAGCGGCACTCGCCTGCGCCTGTCATTGCAACGCTTCTCATAAAAATAGTCATTTCTGCTGATACAGGCATCCTGCACTGTCCGGTTGTAATGTCAGTTTGGAGTTATACCAAATCCTATCTACTTCCTTCCATAGCTAAAGTAAGAAACCCATTCGCCTTTCATTTTATTCAAATGGATAAAGCCATATATGGAAGAAGGTTTAGATCACTTGGTATTACTTGCTGTCTGTGATTCCTTCAGTGGGTGCTTTAGCCACATTTTTCAGCGAAAAGCAAAAGGAGCGACACACCATGCGCCGCTCCTTTCATGTGTTTTACCCCAGTGTAGGTTAATAGCCAGGGTTTTGCTCATATAACCCTTCTTTCACGGTGAGTTGTGTGAACGGAATAGGGTAAATCACATGAAATGCTTCGATGCTCTCCGGCATCCGGTTCAGCTCATCCTCCTGTGGCAGCCAGGCATTCATTTTGTCTATAACCTGGCCAAACCGTACCAGTTCATGCCAGCGCAGCCCCTCGCCCGCAAACTCCAGCCTTCTTTCTTCCAGCAGCATGCCGAGGGTTACATTCGCCACGGGCTCTAATCCGGCTCTGGCTCTTACCATGTTCACGATGTCATCCACCTCCTGCTGTGTGCCCGCGGCCCCCTGCAGGATGGCTTCTGCTTTCATCATGAGTACGTCGGTGTACCGGATGAGCGGGAAGTTGATGGGCCAGTCAAAGCGGTCAATGCCGGGGCTGCTTTCATCCAGGAATTTCCTGTAAAACGCCCTCGTCTCCACGTTCCCGTTCACATCCGTGAACCCTTCCTGAACCGTGACGCCTTTCCGGACATCTTCCGGGACATAGGCATTCAACAGGTCATCAGAGAGCTCCCGCATTTCCACGCCTGATTGCGGCGAAGGAATCCCTGGTATGGCATTGAAATACGATCCTGGCCCCATATAGCCGGGAAGGGTAGTGCCCAGCCCAAGGCCACCACTCTGGAACTGAATGTCGAACACGATATCGGGGTTGTTCTCATTGCCGTAACCGAAGATGCTGGCATAGTCGCTCACCCACCCATATGGGCCGTTGGTGATGACATCGTTCAGCAGGGTAAGTGCCTGAGAATATTCGTTCGCCTCCAATCCGGGGCCCTCTATACCATAACTTGGCCCTGAACGGGTGAGGTGAACGCGGGCCAACAGGGCTTTGGCGGCCCAGGAGGTTGCCCTCCCCTTGCCGGAGGCGCCATAGGAGGCGGGTAGCTTTTCTATGGCTGTGTTCAGGTCAGCCATGATTAGCGCATACACATCTGCCACAGGACTCCGGGGTATGGTTAACGCCTCGGCAGGAAGCACAACCGTGGCGTACAGGGGCACCTCGCCAAACCACCGGACCAGATCGAAATAATAAAGCGCTCTCAGGAACCTGGCTTCCCCCTCAAACTGGTTTCTCAGGCCTTCCTCGGGCACCACGCTCTCATTGAGCTTTTCTAATACCGTATTGGCCCGCATAATGCCGTTAAAATCATTATTCCAGGCCTCTGCGATCAGTTCGTTATTTTCCAGGGTAGTAGCAAAGTCATTCACCGGGTCCCAGGGCCTTACGCCCGTTGAAGAGGAACCGTACACGTTGTCTGACCTTGTCTCAGAGAGGTCGTAGTACCGGTCAGGGACAGGACTGAGTTGGGCATATATGCCGTTGACTGCCTGCTCAAAATCAGCTGAGTTACGGTAAAAGTTCGCTGCGCTGGCATCCGAAAGCGGTGCCTGATCCAGTTCATCCTCACAGGACACCAGGCCTGCCACCAGCAAGTAACATATGAATAAAGATATCTTTTTCATCACAATTGTTTTAGATAGCAATTAGAATGTAAGGTTAAGCCCGATCGTCATAGACTTCGCCAGCGGGAAAGCGCCATAGTCATCTCCCCCCGTGTTGATGGCTTCCGGGTTGAAACCGCCCTCATACTTGTCGTCCCCAAACCAGTTCTCTGCGCTTACATATACCCGTGCTCCCTGCACCAGGCTTTTGTTCTGGATTAACTGCCCCAGATCATACCCCAGGGTTATGTTTCGCACTCTCCAGTAGTCAGAGGAGTAGAGCCAGGCATCGCTCTTCAGGAAGCCGAAGTTCGAGTTCGCTTTTCCGCGTAGCCCGGCACCCGGGTCTTCGGGAGATCTCCAGCGGTCGCGGTGCAGGCCCAGCGTGTTCTCCACCAGGCCCTGGCCTGGCCTGTCCATGGCGCGGCCAAACAGCGAATAAATCTCCCCGCCCCGCTGGCCCTGCAGCAGCACCCTCAGGTCAAATCCCTTGAAACTGAAGGTGTTTGTGACACCCCATACATAGTCAGGGTTCGGCTTGCCGGCAATCACCCTGTCATCCGGGGAAATCTCCCCGTCGCCATTGGCATCCACGTACCGGGGGTCGCCGACGGTTTGGTTGCCGTAAAGCGGCACGCCGTTATCAATGTCCTGCTGCGTCAGAATGCCGTCCTGCTGTACCACGTAAATGCTCCAGAGCGGCTGCCCTATCTGCAGAATCCTGTGGAAAGTACCAAACTCCCCGGCCTCGACCGGCGTGTTATTCGGCCCTAGCTGCCTGACCTCATTCTTATTGTGGCTCAGGTTCAGGTTCGTCGTCCAGTTAAAGGCGCCTGTCATGTTGCGCGTGGTCAGTTCAAACTCCCATCCTTTGTTATATACCTCCCCAATGTTCGTCAGCGCGTTCGAGAACCCTGTGGCAGTAGGCACCGGTATGTCCAGCAGCAGGTTCGAGTTTGTTTTGGTATAGTAGTCGAAGGAGGTGAAAATCCTGTTTTCGAAAAGCCCCATGTCAAACCCGACATCGATGGTCCTGGACTCTTCCCACCCCAGGTTGGGGTTGGGGGCATTGGCGGGCACCTGCCCTGTGGCTATATTATTGCCGAAGGTATAATTGGAAAAATCGAGCAGGGCGATGTGCGCATAGTTGCCAATTGTGTTATTGCCCGAAATACCCCAGCTGGCCCGCAGTTTCAGGTCGTTTATCAACCCGATGCTTTCCATGAAGCTTTCCTCGGAAATCCTCCAGCCCACAGAGGCCGAGGGGAACGTGCCCCATTTGGTATCTTCCCCGAACCTGGAAGAGCCGTCGCGGCGGATGGTGGCGCTCAGCAGGTAACGTTCGGCGAAATTATACTGCACCCTGCCAAAGTAGGACAGCATTGTGTGCTTGTTCTCCGTCGTGAAGGTGCTCCCGACATTGATGTTGTTGGCTGCATTCAGGGTAGATATGTCATCCGTCCCAAACCCTCCGGCACTCCGGATCTGCCAGTTGTTGAAACTCCCCATGTTGTAGGACATACCGGCCAGCGCCGAGACATTGTGGTTCTGACCGATCACCCTGTCATAGGAGAGCGTGTTCTCATTCACGAAAGTCTGCTTGCGATAACCGTTAAAAGTACCGGATGCCTGCCTGTTCCCGCGTTGCCCGCTGACAAATGAAGGTGTGAAGGATTTGATATTGGCGTCAGAATGATCCAGGTTGACAGTGCTCCTGAACCTCAGGTTATCCACAATGCTGTACTCCCCGAACAGAGTCACCAGGGTCCGGAAGATCTTGGTTTCCCCAATGGAGTTTTCGATTACGCGCACCGGACTGTTCCTGGATACGCCCCACTGGTAAGGCAGATTGTTCCCGGTGTTCACGTCTAATCCCACGGTGTCTTCCACAACGGGGTTGAAACCTACCGCGATATGCATCTGCTGGTCTTTGCCTTCTACCCCGGGGTCGTTGATGATGGCGTAGGAAGGGTTCAGGTTGAGCCCGAACTTCAGTTTGTTGTTGGCTTTCACCTCTACATTGGCCCGTCCGGAATACCGCTCATACCCTACGCCCAAAGCAATGCCTTCCTGATTCAGATAGTCGCCTGAGACATAGTAATTGACAGCGTCGGTACCCCCGGATGCCGTCACCTGGTAATTCTGCACCAAGCCTTTCCGGAAAACCTCATCCTGCCAGTCCACGATCTGCAGCCCGGGGTGGCCTGGCTGCAGCCAACGCTCATCCAGGATCAGGCTGGGACTAAAACGGCCCAGAATGGCCATCCGCTCGGCAGAACTCTGGCTGGCCGTTCTGCCCTCCCCTGAATTCACCCAGTTGTAGTTTACCATTTCAATGGCCCTGTCTATCCACTCCTCGCCGCTGAGCACATCTAGTTTCTTTGCTGTTTCATTCCAGCCGGCATAGGTGTTGAACGTGATCCTGGGTTTGCCGGACTTGCCTGACTTTGTCGTGATGATCACCACCCCGTTCGCTCCCCGTGAGCCATATATGGCCGCCGCCGACGCATCTTTCAACACCTGGATAGACTCTATGTCGTTCGGGTTGATATTGTCCAGCGGGTTGCCCTGGGAAAAGCCTCCCGCTGAGTTCTGCGTAGACACGTCCAGCGGGAAGCCGTCGATGACGTACAGCGGCTCGTTGCCCGCCGAGATCGAGCCCGAGCCCCGCACCTGAATGCTGAACCCCTGCCCTGGTAACCCACTGGTTTGCTGCACCCTCACGCCAGCCATTTGGCCAACAAGCGCCTGGTCAACCCGCGCAATCGGCCTTTCCTCGATCGCTTTCGCATCCAGTGTGGCAATAGCACCTGTTATGTCGGCTTTTTTCTGGGTACCATACCCCACTACTACCACCTCTTCCAGCGCTTCGGTGTCTTCCGAAAGCGTCACGTTAATTGTCTGCGGGCCTGAGAACTCCCTTTCTACAGTATTGAAGCCGATAAAAGAGAACACCAAGGTGCCCGGCGTTTCAGGCACAGATAAATTAAAAGAACCATCTGCACCGGTGGCGGCGCCATTGGTGGTGCCTTTCAGCAACACGGTTACACCTGGCAGCGGGGCTCCCGCCTCGGACGTTACTATACCGGAAATAGTCCACTCAAAAGCATTGGCAGACACAACGGAAGGATGAGATATCGCCTCCTGGGGAAGAGCAGCTCCTATCAGAGCCAACGGTATAAATGCCATGCAGCTTCTTAGCTGCCATAGCTGTATTTTTCTTCTCATAGGTGAGCATTTTTAAGGTTATATATTTTTAAATCATTCCAGGAGCTTCAATCCGGTCAGCGGTTAGGCAAGGCTTTCTTTAAGTTGTTTAGCCTTAGCTGCTGCGGTACTTATCTGTCAGTCTCTGTCTTCCCACCCGGCTCAGGGTGGCATGCGCAGGAGGCAAGTCAGTTTGATTAGAACACCCGCTATGCATGCCACAGAACGGGTGCGCCCTATACTATAGCTACGAACCCCAGATACCTATATATCAGCTTTTCAGCTATTTATACACAGAGCAAAACCGATAACATCTCTGCCATTTCTTAAAATTACAGAGCTCAAAAAAGAATTCTATCCTGCTCTATCCTGTTGCAGCTTCGTAACAGCAGGGTTCGCGCCAGCTTGATTTTTAAAGTTTAAGAAAGAAAGGCTTTGCCGTGAGGTACATATGGAAGGTATATATAACGGCGCGCAAAGGGGAGGATTCGCTGCGTGCGCTGTATTATCCCCCTATAAACCGAATGCTACGTACGAAGCTGTTCTGCAAAACTCACCCCTGCCCCTACCTGGATGGCAAGCTGCAGACAGGCGAGATTCAAGGCGCATAAACCAGCTGCTATATATAATTAATTGCCTGGCGCAGAAGCAGCCCCTGCAGGTAATTCCTGCGTTACTGCCTTGTCTGCCCGGGGGCTGCTCAAATTTTCGCGAAATGCGGCAGACACAGGACACTACCGGATAGTTATGAAATCAATTATATCTATTTTTCACATCTGACACGCATCCTTACAAAGCACATAGGTTATATATCCTCAGTGAAAGCGATCGTGCGGAAATTACCCTATATTACTGACCTGAACTGAGTTTAGGATTTTGCCACATGCTGTTGCCCCCGAATCGAATACCGGGAAATGTAGTATCTAAACAACCTGAGAAATGAAGAAGACACTTGCCAATCAGTTAGACTCCATCGATGAGTATGAGCGGGAGCCGGTTCCTGAAAATAAGCTGAAGGGCCTGAAAAGCTTTATCGGCATGTACGCAGGGGAGCACACTGCCGGAACGGAGTTCGTGATAGGCCCGCTGTTTGTTGTGCATGGCGTAAGCGCGCCTGATCTTTTCCTGGGTCTGCTGGTAGGCAACGTACTGGCTGTTTTAAGCTGGGCTTTCCTGTGCGCCCCGATCGCGGTGAAAGCCAGGCTCACGCTTTACTTCCAGCTGGAGAAGATCTGCGGCAGGTACCTGGTATCGGGCTATAACCTCGTGAATGCCCTGATGTTCTGTTTCCTGGCAGGCTCCATGATTGCGGTGGCAGCGACTGCCGTGGGCATCCCCTTTAATATAGCCATGCCCGGCCTGGACGACCTGTACCCGACAAGCATCGGCTGGATGGTGACGGTGTTCCTGGTGGGGTCGGTGATCACAGTGGTCGCCATTTTAGGATATGAGCAGATCTCTAGGTTCGCGAACATCTGCGCACCCTGGATGATCCTGGTGTTCGTGGCAGCCGCCTTTGCCGTGATGCCGCAGTTGGGTATCACGTCGCTGGACAGCTTCTGGCAGGTGGCGCAGTCCCGGATCTGGACGGGCGTTCCGGTGGAAGGCTTCAGCAAATTCACCTTCTGGCACGTCACCTTCTTTGCCTGGTTCGCGAACATGGCCATGCACATTGGCATGGGTGACCTTTCTATCCTCCGCTATGCCCGGAAATGGCAATATGGCTTTGCTTCCACTGCCGGTATGTTTATCGGCCACGTGATGGCATGGATCGCTTCGGGTATATTGGTGGCGGCGGCAAGCGGCGAGGTGACCCCGGGGCCGATTGCCTACAGCAGCGCAGGCGTAGCGGGCGCCATCTGTGTGATGATAGCCGGCTGGACGACCGCCAACCCGACCATATATAGAGCGGGCCTGGCCATTCAGTCCATTGTGCCGAGTGTAAAAAGGTGGAAGGTTACGCTGGTCGTGGGCCTGGTCACCACGATTGCGGCCCTGTTCCCTGCCCTGGTCATGCGGCTGCTCGACTTTGTGGCACTATATGGCCTGGTGCTGATGCCGATGGGGGCCATCATTTTCATTGATTTTTATATTTTCCCTAAAATTGGTCTGCGCAGCAACTACGCGAGTGTGGTCCGATCGTCCTTTAACATAGCGGCTGGCGTAACCTGGCTGGCAACGCTCCTGCTTTGCCTGTCCCTCAATTTCTTCCAGGGCATAGAGATTTTCTTCCTGGGGCTGCCGGGTTGGTTCATTGCCGCCACCCTGTACATCGTCATAAGCAAATTTTACCAGCAGAAAATAACCGAACAAGCGGAAGTTAAGATTTCTGCGAATGCCTTATAATTGCGCTTCCTGCTAATTCTAACTCCACTCAAATGATGCAGTCTATCTTAAAAATCATATCATTTATCGGCCTGATCCTGACGGTTGTGCCTGCTTTCTTAGTATTTTCAGGGGCTATTGAGCTGAACTTTCATAAAACACTGATGTTAATAGGCACGCTGCTCTGGTTCGTGACGGCACCCTTCTGGATGAACAAGCAGAAGGAACCGGCAGGGGAAGCATAGCATCCGGCAAGAAGCCCGGGTCGGTGTGCCCTGAACAGAGAGAAACCGGTAAGACAACGCGGCACCGGAACCTTTTATACCGGCCTGTCGCCTGAGAAAAAAACGATCCGGTTGTATTGCCATCCAATACCAGCAGCCACAGCAGGGGCAGTTAAACACGCCTGCGGGCCTTAAACTATTGTCTAAACTTATTTCTGATTCTCCTTTATGATCCCTTGTATCGCAATTTTTGACATTGGCAAAACACACAAGAAAATCCTGTTGTTCGATCAACGCTACCAGATAATAAAAGAAGAAGAAGTTAGCATCGAGGCGACAGTAGATGACGATGGGGATAAAGGAGAAGACCTGGAGGCGTTGACCAACTGGATACGCGCCACCTGGCGGTCCCTGGAAGCAGACCAGCGCTATGACGTGCTGGCCGTGAACTTTACGGCCTACGGGGCCAGCCTCGTGCACCTGAACGATGCAGGCGAGGCTGTTACGCCGCTTTACAATTACTTGAAGCCCTTCCCGGAAAACCTGGAGAAACAATTTTACAACACCTACGGAGACAGGCTCACGCTATCGGCGCAGACAGCGTCGCCGCCCCTTGGCATGCTGAACGCGGGTCTGCAGCTATACTGGCTAAAGTATCAGAAACCTGCGTTATTCCGGCAGATACGGCATTCGCTGCACCTGCCACAGTACGTTGCCTACCTGTTCACCGGGGAGCTGACAACGGAGTACACCAGCCTCGGTTGCCACACTGCCCTCTGGGATTTTCAGAAAAAGGATTACCATGCCTGGGTATATGCCGAGGGCTTCGATAAACTGCTGCCCCCTTTGCGGCACTACTACAGGCCATTGGAGACCACCTTCAGGTCCGGGAAGATCCTTGCCGGGTTAGGGCTGCACGATAGCTCTGCGGCGCTCATCCCGTATTTAAAGCAGTACCGGAAGCCTTTCCTGCTGTTTTCGATGGGCACATGGGGCATCACGCTAAACCCCTTTGCCAGGCAACCCCTGAGCACGACAGACCTGCAGCACGACTGCCTGCAGTACCTGACGTTTCGGGGAAACCCAGTGAAAGCATCGCGTAAATTTATCGGGGATGTGCATGAGAAGCAGGTGAAGCGCTTCGCGGAGTATTACGGGAAACCGCTGGATTATTACAAATCGGTTCAGTATGATGAGAGCCTGACAAATGCGGGCCTGCTGCAGGGCCTGGGGAGCGCCCAAAAGCAGGGGCAGGCACTCGGGAGTGACACCGTGGTCTCAGCGGTGAGCTTAGAGGTGGACCTGGCCTTGCATGACACCTACGAGGCCGCGTACCATCAGTTAATCGAGCAGCTAATTCAGCAGTTGCTCGATTCTTTAAACCTGGCAGCGGAGGGAGACACCGGTTATTTTAAGCTGCTGCTTGTGGAGGGGGGCTTTAGCCGGAACCAGGTTTTCATGTCCCTGCTGCGGCGCGTTTTCCCTGATTTAAAAATCAAAGCCAGAAAAGAGGCCCAGGGCACCGCGCTCGGAGCCGCACTGGCTCTGAATGTGTGGCCATATTAGCATGCCTCGGCGGTAGGGCGGTTTTTTTCAGGCCTCCCTGCTGCTCCAGGCTGCCTGCCCCGGCAAGCGCTACAGAGAGCTTCTCCGGATAAGCGTGAAAGGGTTGTGTACTTTCTCCTGCAGTTTGTGCTTCATCAGATACCCTGCCGTTTCACCCATCTGTTCGTGGTTGGTCGAGATCACGGTGATCCCGTTATCCAGGAGCTTCTTCAGAGGCGTGTCGTTATAGGAGATAAGCCCGATGTCTTCTCCCAAAGCCATCCCATTTGCGCGGGTTTCCTGAATGAGATCGGCCAGATCAGACTCCTCCAGCACGATATAGGCCGTACCGGCCAATGGCGGCTCTTCCTGGATGTTGCTGACCACCGTATGCGCCATGGCGGTATCCCTGCAGAACTGGCGGAAGCCTTTCACGATCTCGATCGGATAGGCCACCTCCTTGGGGTATACCAACACAAACTTGTTGTACTTCTGCAACAGGTCTTTCCCCGAATGCAGGGCGCTCCTGATATCCCGCTCAAAATCCTGATACACTGCGGCGCAGTTGCCCTGGTAGGTCTCTATGTTCTTGTCGAGCAGCAAAAGCTTTTCCTCCGGGATTTTCCTGATTACCTGGTTGGCTGCCTCCACATTGGTGGAAAAATGCGGCATGATAACATAATAGTGGTATTTCCCTAAGCTTTCCTGAATCAGGTCTTCGCAGATTTTGCCGTCGAAGTGATGAATGTGCAGGTCTACAATGGCATCCTCGCCCAGTGTCTGGAGAATGGAATAGTAAACGGTTTTCTTGTAGGCGCTCAGCTTGTTGAACAGCAGCAGCACGCGTATTTTGTCGGCACAAAACGTTTTGCTGATGAAGCAGCCCTTTCCTTTCACAGAACTGATGACGCCCCGCTTGCGCAGCACCTTGTAGGCCTTTTCAATCGTGTCGCGCGACAGGTAATACATCTCGCTGGTTTCGTTGATGGAAGGCACGCGCTCCCCAAGCTTCAGTATGCCGGCCTCTATGTCTGCGATCACGGCATTAACAACCTGTAGGTATTTTGGCGTGGCAGACGTTGCATCAATACGGTCTATAAGTTCCATAGGGTAGTCTTTAAAATGGCAAAATGAACACTCGTTTAAATTTTGTCAGCTCATACCGCTCGAGAGAGCCATGTAAACCGACGGCAGCCCCGCCTGTAAAAAAACAACCTCAACATACTGTATACAAGGCCTTTACAGTATATTGATATGCAGCACCGGCCTTGCGCAACCGATTGCATTGAAGGTTAAAAAAAATCGCTTTTCAGCGTCTTCAATTTTCTTTTTTTACCTTAGTGAGTAGTCAATCAAGCGGTTCAGATTTCTAAGGTAACAATTTCTTTCAGTTTGTCAAAAAATTTACCAGGAAAAGCTTCGTCCCTATTGCTTTCTATATATGGCGCGACAGACAGCTCCATCCAGCCTGTAGGTAGAAACAGGCCCTGCCTACAGGCACATTTCAGTGTTACCTGTAATCCAACGGCTTATATAAATTCAACTCCAGGCAGCTTTCGAACATTGCTTACGTCCTTGAGGATTGCGCTGGATCAGCTTCCACGAGCGGCTATGGAAAAGAAACGCTGGCGCGGAGCAAATTTTGCCAAGGCATTGGTAAAATGGTTTCCGCTGCGTAACTTGCATCGCAATGGAAGCACACGCCCTGCCTTTCTGCAGCGCTTTTGGTTTCTTTTAAGTATCAGTTCGGGGTGTAGCGTAGCCCGGTATCGCGCCACATTTGGGATGTGGAGGTCGTAGGTTCGAATCCTGCCACCCCGACATATAAAAAAGCCCGCTTCTCTCTTAAGAGAGGCGGGCTTTTTTATGCCCTGTTTTACCCGCGGTTAACAGGCGCGTTCGGAATACTTCCCCATTTTTATATCGCAAGCAGCCCGTTTATTGCGGCTAAGTCAGGATATTTGCACCCGTAAAGAATTGTTGCCATGGATTCTAAAATAAAGCAGCGGGTTTCGCTCAGTGCCTTTTTCCTCCTCTCCGGGTTTTGCTTTTCGAGCTGGGCATCCCGTATCCCGACCATCAAAACAGCCTTTGGGTACAACGAGGCGGAGTTAGGCAGCATTCTGCTCGCCATGCCTATCAGCTCCCTGATCGGCCTCCCCTTTTCCGGTTGGCTCATCACCAGGTTCGACAGCCGGGTGCCCTTGTCGGTTGCCTTTGTTCTATATGCGGTGTGCCTGTCGCTCATCAGCTTTGCCAGCACCACCGCTACGCTTGTGGCGGCGATCTTCCTGTTTGCGTTTTGCATGCGGATACTCAATATCTCCATGAACACGCAGGCCATTACGCTCCAGAAGCAGTACGCGCGCAAAATCAACGGCTCTTTCCATGGGCTCTGGAGCACTGGCGGCATCGTGGGGGTCGGCTATACCACCCTGATGGTGGCGCTGGATATTCCGATGGTCCCACATCTGCTGTCAGTGTCAGGCATCGCGATCCTGGCGACGCTGGCATGCTACCGGTTTCTGCTGCGCAACGACAGGGCTGCCGCAGGCAACAAACTGGCCTTCGGCAAACCTGACCCTTATATCCTGTACCTGGGGCTGCTGGTGTTTTTCGCGGCTATCTGCGAAGGCGGCATGTTCGACTGGAGCGGCATTTACTTCCAGGAAGTGGTGCGGGTGGATATCTTCACTTCCGGCTACCTGGTCTTCATGGCGTTCATGGCGCTCTCGCGGTTTCTCTCCGATCGCATCATCGACAGGATCGGTATGCCTGCCACCTATATGGTGAGCGCTGTTTTCATTTTCGCAGGCATCGGGCTGGCTACGCTTGTGCCGCGCTTCTGGCCTGCCATGGTCGGGTTTTCGCTGGTAGGATTTGGCACTGCCGCCGTCATACCCATGACCTATACCTTGGCGGGTGCCTCCAAAAAATACTCTCCCGGCATGGCCATCTCGATCATCGCGACCTATGGCATTGTCGGCATGCTGATTGGGCCGCCGATGATTGGCTACCTGGCCCATGCTTTTAACCTGCGGGTATCGTTTATTGCCTTTGCCTTCGCCGGGTTCATGTTCATCCCCATCTCCCAGCTGTTCTTCAAAAAAGAGGCCCAGGTGGCAGCGGCCCGCTAATATTGTATCTGATTATCAACCCACTATAAAAACATGCGCGGGCGCTGCTATATACAGCGGCGGGCCTCAGGCAAACTTATATATCCCCTCCCTTTTAAAAAGTCTTGCATTTGTTGCGGAAGGCTTTTATTTTGCCGTCAGATTCGGGGTGTAGCGTAGCCTGGTATCGCGCCAGCATGGGGTGCTGGAGGTCGCAGGTTCAAATCCTGCCACTCCGACAAATAAAGAGGCCGTTTATATCGCATAAACGGCCTCTTATCATTATAGGAACCCCCGGAGGCAACGCCTTCCTTATCACTCCTTCATCCGCTTTACCCTGTTTCTTAGGGTTTCGCCGATATGGTTAACCTGGGAAACCACGAATTCTGCTTCTGTTTTGTGGAGTTCCTCTACTTTACTTTCAAAATCGGAGACATCTGCCTCGGTGGCCATATTGGCAACTATTTCGGTGGCAATGATCTTCAGCTCTCTTTTCCTTTCCGTGTTCATTGTCTGCGCAAATCAGCTGCGTGCACTCTACCAACTGATCCAAAGTATAATTCTTTCACTCACTCGTGCTCAGGACGTTGTAGAGTTACACAGGGTAATTTTAAAAAAGTTTTTGAATGACTATGGTTTCCTGAGCACAGAAAGTGCCCCCCGCACTTTCATGCTTCTTTAACAAGCAACTTGCTGGATTATTGCGCACGTGCTGCAAAAAAGCTGCAGCCGGTGCTTCAAAAGGCGGCGGCTTCTTCTTTGGCTTAAAATTACCGTCTTGTTCAAAGCGCGTGTTACCAGTGTTACAAACCCATCCCTCCTGCCTATAGGAACAACGTATATATGTCTGTACAAGGCTTTTTTATGTGTTTATAGAACCTTTTAGTCTTTTTAACATACATGTATGCAGAACCGGCGCTGATGCAAAATTATCCCCGATGCCAACATGGGCAGCGTATGCCTGCAAGGCTTGCGCATGGGAACTGCTGAGAAGCTGCACTAACAAAGAAACCAAAACCCCAAAGCAATGATAAACCCTGTTTTAACCTACCTGCACGACTTCTATGGGGACGGGCAGTTTCACGACCTGACACCGTTGATGCAAAGAGACCCGTCCAATATTTCAGAGACCTATATACACAACCTCCACCTCGAGGGACTGATAGAGCTTCAGGAACCGTCCGCCTTCGAGGGTTCTAAAAACCCGGAACACATACACGCCATTTACGGCAGGCTGACGGAGCAGGGCAGTTACTATATGGAGGGCGCCCCCAAAATAGCAACGATCATCAACGCCATCAACAATCAGCTTATCCTGGACCTTATTTATAAGGATGAAAAAGGACATGAGGAAACGGTCGTGCTCTCGCCATATGTATATGGCAAAGACACGGAAGAGAGACCCACCGTATGGGGCCTGGTATTAGGTGAGGAAGAAAAGAAGCGCCGTTTCCTGCTGGATCAGATCACCATTACAGAAAAAACCGTGGGTAACTTTACGGTAAACAAGGAAATGATGCTTAGCCAGCCCCGGGACATTGATGTGGTTGCCCAGGTACAGTATTAACAGACGCAGCAGAGGATAGAACAGATATTGCCCCTTGCGGCAGCTTTGTCTCCGTTTTTGCTTCTGAAACAGGCGCCTGCCGGCCACCACCGGCAGGCGTTTTTTACAGGCGGCTATATATAAATCCCTCCGCCGTATATAAAAACCTTCGCTTCACGGGCAACCAACAGCCCTCCAACCCGCCAGGCAGCGCGTTTCTCTGTAGCACCCGCCACTCCACCGGAACGGGGTGCTGTTCAATCCCTTTCGGTGAGGGAAATTTTAGGCAACGGAGCCATATATAAATCCCCCTGTAGCGCTTTATAGCAGCTATTCCCCCAATTATTTAACTCTAAAGGGCCAACCGGCTCACAGCATCATCCCCGCTGCGTCGACAGCATCCTGTTTCACTTTTTGACTTTACCGTTCCTCTGCTTACCTTCGGGAGAAGAATCTTTGTTAAATAGGCAAGGCACCGGCTATATATGTTGCCACGCTTTTAAAAAAACAAAACAAAGATTGACAAAGGGTTAACGCATTTTACTAAACTCAGCGCCTATACCCCCTTCTCTGGCCGTTGCAGGAGATGCCTCTTGTGCTGCCGCCGGTACCGGGTTTGCGCTTTTATATATGGCTCCAGAAAAACTGAAACAACTTGCCGGGCAACTGGAAGGCGAGTTTTATTTCGATAACACCATGCGTACGCTGTACGCCACCGATGCCTCGGCCTACCGCGAGATGCCCCAGGCCGTCGCCTTCCCGAAGTCTGTGGCGGATATAAAAAAGCTGATCCGGTTTGCCCGCCAGGAGGTCACCTCGCTTATCCCGCGCACGGCCGGCACCTCGCTTGCGGGCCAGGTAGTGGGCAACGGCATCGTGGTGGACGTGTCGCGCGCCTTCACCCAGATACTGGAGGTGAACCCGGAGGAAAGCTGGGTGCGCGTGCAGCCGGGCGTGATCCGCGATGAGCTGAACATGTTCCTGAAGCCCTACGGCCTCTACTTCGGCCCGG
The DNA here is from genome assembly GCF_039541895.1 of Pontibacter saemangeumensis. Taxonomy (NCBI): domain Bacteria; kingdom Pseudomonadati; phylum Bacteroidota; class Cytophagia; order Cytophagales; family Hymenobacteraceae; genus Pontibacter; species Pontibacter saemangeumensis. The sequence goes on along the minus strand of NZ_BAABHC010000005.1, from coordinate 170,940 downwards.
AAACCTCCACGGCCAACCGCGCGATGATCGGGGGAATGGTGGGCAACAACTCCTGCGGCTCCAACTCGGTTATATATGGCAGCACCCGCGAGCACACGATCTCGGTGAAAGCTATTCTCAGCGACGGTACCGAAGCCGAGTTCGGTGTGCTGCCCCAGGAAGAGTTTGACGCGAAATGCCGGGGAGAGAACACGTCGGGCGAGTTGGAGACCCGCATCTACCAGGCGACCAAAGCCATGCTGTCGCATGCGCAGACGCAGGAGAACATACGGCGGGAGTTCCCGAAGCCCAGCATCCACCGCCGCAACACCGGCTACGCCATCGACCTGCTGCTGGAGTCGGAGCCGTTTACGGCGGGCAAAGAGCCCTTTAACTTCTGCAAACTGATCGCGGGGTCCGAGGGCACGCTGGCTTTCCTGACGGAGATCAAGCTGCACGTGAACCCGCTGCCGCCAAAGGAAACCGGCCTGCTGTGCATCCACTGCCACAGCATCGACGAGTCGCTGCGGGCCAACCTGGTGGCGCTCCGCTACAAGCCCAGCGCCAGCGAGCTCATGGACAGCTATATACTGGAGTGCACCAAAACCAACATTGAGCAAAGCCAGAACCGCTTCTTCGTGAAAGGCGACCCGGGAGCCATCCTGGTGGTGGAGCTGGGGAGCGACAACCTGGAGGAGGTAAAGGAGCGGGCGGCGGCGCTGGTGCAGGACCTGGAAAAGAACGGCCTGGGCTACCACTACCCGCTCGTGACCGGCCCCGACACGAAGAAAGTTTGGACGCTGCGCAAAGCGGGCCTCGGGCTGCTTTCCAACGTGCCCGGCGACGCGAAGCCCGTGGCCGTGATCGAGGACACGGCCGTGGACGTGAACGACCTGCCGGAGTTTATCCGGGAGTTCAACCTCACGCTGGAGCAGTATAATTTATATTGCGTGCACTATGCCCACGCCGGCAGCGGCGAACTGCACCTGCGCCCCATCATCAACCTGAAGACAGAGGAAGGCAACAAGCTTTTCCGCGACATCGCCACCGAGATCGCCCACCTCGTGAAAAAGTACCGGGGCTCCCTGAGCGGCGAGCACGGCGACGGCCGCCTGCGCGGGGAGTTTATCCCGTTCATGATCGGGGAAGAGAACTACAAACTGGTGGAGGAAGTGAAGCGCGTCTGGGACCCGTCCAACATCTTCAACCCCGGCAAGATCGTGAACACGCCCTCCATGAACACCTTCCTGCGCTACGACCCAGGCCAGGAAACGCCGGAGTTCGACACCGTTTTCCGCTTCGGCCAGGTCGGGGGCGTGCTGCGGGCAGCCGAGCTGTGCAACGGCTCCGGCGACTGCCGCAAAACGCACCTGACGGGCGGCACCATGTGCCCGAGCTATATGGTGACGCGCAACGAAAAGGACACCACCCGGGGCCGCGCCAACATGCTGCGCGAGTTCCTGACGCGCTCCACCAAAGAGAACCGCTTCGACCACGAGGAGATCATGGACACCATGCACACGTGCCTCTCCTGCAAAGGCTGCAAGTCAGAGTGCCCCTCCAACGTGGACGTGGCCAAGCTGAAGGCGGAGTTCCTGCAGCACTACTACGATGCCAACGGCGTGCCCTTCCGTACGCGGCTGATAGGTAATTTCACCAAGGCGAACCAGCTGGCCGCCATGGCGCCGGGCATCTACAACTTCCTGTTTAAGAACAACGCCACGGCCGCCATCGCTAAAAAAATGATGGGCTTCGCGCCGAAGCGCACGCTGCCGCTGCTGCAGGAAACCACGCTGCGCAGCTGGTTTAAGAAGCATAAGCGGCAAAAGACCTATGGCAACAGGCAGCAGCCGGCCAAAAAGAAAGTGTACCTGTTCTGCGACGAGTTCACCAACTACAACGACACCCACATCGGCAAAACGGCGGTGCTGCTGCTGGAGCGGCTGGGGTATGAAGTGGAGATTCCGAAGCACGAGGAAAGCGGGCGCACCTATATGTCGAAGGGGTTGCTGCGGGAGGCCAAGAAGCTGGCGCAGCAAAACGTGGCCCTGCTCAAGGACCTTATCTCGAGCGACACGCCGCTGGTGGGCATCGAGCCCTCCTGCATCCTCTCCTTCCGCGATGAATATATGGATCTGGTGGACGCCGACCAGGAGGAAGACGCTAAATCACTTTCCATCAACTGCCTGCAGTTCGATGAGTTTATCGCCCGCGAGATCCTCAGCGGCCACATCGACAAGAGCCTGTTCAAGGACGAGGCACGGCTGATTAAGCTGCACGGGCACTGCCACCAGAAAGCGCTGTCGTCGGTGCTATATACCCAACAGATGCTCACTTTGCCTAAAAACTACAAGGTGGAGCACATCCCGTCGGGTTGCTGCGGCATGGCCGGCTCTTTTGGCTACGAGGCCGAGCATTACGACATCTCCATGCAGGTGGGGGAACTGGTGCTGTTCCCGACGGTGCGGCAGCAGCCGGAGGAGGTGATCATCGCCGCCCCCGGCACCAGTTGCCGCCACCAGATCCACGACGGCACCGGCCGCAAAGCCCTCCACCCGATTGAGGTGTTGTATGATGCTTTGCGGTAGGAGCAACTATACCTGCTTCAAGTTTCCAACTTGAAGCTTTCATGAGGTCAGTTTTTAACTGGCGGATATATATGATGAAGTATATATGATAATAAAGTGGGTAACGCCAGTTGAAAACTGGCGCTATATAAACCACAAGTTGAAAACTTGCGGTATGCAAGAGAAGACAATGCCTTACAACTGAACACATGCTCTCGCACATTCTCCTGATCAACTGCCCGGACCAAAGCGGGCTCGTCTATAAAGTCACAGGCATCTTGTACAATAAGTATGACCTGAACATCATCCGGAACGGGGAGTTCGTGGAGAGGAACTTCAACCATTTCTTTATGCGCACAGAATTCTCCGGGGAGTTTGACCGGGAGGAGCTGCTGCAGGACCTGTATGCCGTTCTGCCCGAAAACGTAGACATAAAGCTCACGGATAGAAGGAAAAAGGACATAGTTTTGCTCGCGACCAAAGAACACCACTGCCTCAGCGACCTGCTCATCCGGCACACGTTCAACGAGCTGAATGCCAACGTGCTTTGCGTGGTCAGCAACTATGACGTGCTGGAAGAACTGACACGGAAGTTTGACATTCCCTTCCATCACGTCAGCCATATAGGGCTGAGCAGGGAGGCCCATGAGGCGGCGGTGCTCGAAACCATTCAGCAGTATAACCCGGAGTTTGTGGTACTGGCCAAGTACATGCGCATCCTGTCAGGTGATTTTGTGGCCCATTTCACCAACCGGCTTGTCAACATCCACCACTCCTTTCTTCCCGCCTTTGTGGGGGCTAACCCTTATGCCCAGGCCTATGAGCGGGGCGTAAAGATCATCGGGGCCACCGCCCACTTCGTGAACAACGACCTGGACCAGGGGCCCATCATCGCCCAGAGCGTGATACCGGTGGACCACACGCACAGCGCCCGCGAAATGGCCCAGGCTGGCCGGGATGTGGAGAAGAACGTGCTGGCGAAGTCGCTGAAGCTGGTGCTGAACGAACAGGTGTTCGTTTACCGGAACAAGACGATCATTTTCGAATAGCCCGTTCCGTTCAGGCCTTGCCCATCAGCAGGGTCTCCAGCTCGGCGGGCATAAAGTCCGCTTTTGGCGCGTCGCAGGTCGGGCAGTTGTAGATGGCAAGGGTCTCGAACGGAGTACCCGCCGCGATGTGATTGAGTGCGTCGCCCTGCTCCTCATCATATATGGTAAAGCAGTTCCTGCATTGGTACACCTGGTGCGTCGGCTGCTCTTCGTTCTCGGCTGCCGTATCTTCCTCGAGGTAAACGGCGCCTGTCATCAGTTCCGGTTCGCCCTGCATTTCATAGAACAGGTTACACAACTCTATCAGCGAGGCGCTCAGTTCCTGCCTGCTCACGTCTTTCCGGAAGCAGATATAATCTTTGGAGTTGGGGTTGAACTCGCGTGTATGCAGCACCTCAAAACGCTCGTCTCCAGGCTCCATTCCCTGTAGATGCTGTTGCTGCGTCCGGATAACGATGGAGCCGAACAAGCCTGTTTTCGGCTGCGTCTTGATGGCAAAGCACAGGCGGTAGGTCCGCACGTCTTCCTCGTTAAATTTCCGGACAAGGTAGTTCTTCAGCTCAAGCCCGTAGTCGCACAGGTCCTCCACCTGCCAGTTCAGCTCGTTGGAGGCATGGCGCACGTTAATCCGGTGCCTGCACAACACCACATCCCACACGTCCCGGTCTGCCAGCTCAATGCCCTTGATGATGATGGATTTCCAGGGGGTGGTATAGAGCTGGCCCACGCGGGTTTTCAGGCATATCCGGCAGACGTCCTTCAGAAAGGTGACCGAAAACAACTCGTCGCGGCGGTAGATGCCCAGCCACAGCTTGCTGCCATAACGGTTAAACCCCTCGTAGTAAGGCAGTTTAAAATCCGGCAGTTTCAAGGCCTCCGTTACCGGCTGCACCACAAAGTTGCCCCCTGCAGTCACCAGGCGGTGCAGCACGCTCCCCTCGATGGCCGGCTGGTCGTAAAACTGCTCCTTGTTGTCGAAAATAGCGCTTTCGATGGCGCTGCTGAGGCCGGGAATGTCCTCGGAGTACACGAGCGAAGGCCAGGCGTAGAGGATATTGGTCTTGGGGAAGCGTATATATAAGTACCAGTAGTTGCTGGTGCCGGACGCGATAAAATTCAGGTTTCCGGTGAAGAAAGGGAAAAACGTCTGGTTGTTGTCCACCAAGTTTATCTTCAGCTGGGGCCTGTAATCGAACAGGTCGAGGATGTCCTTATATACCCCTTCCCGGAGCCAGTCGGCGTGGTAAAACACATCCTCAATGGCGTACGCGCTGATGATGTTCGGGTGGATGTCGGCATCCAGCTCAAACATAATATCGGCCGCCATCAGATCCTGCTTCAGCACCTCCAGTTTGGCTTCCTCCACATAAAAAATGATCTGCTGCCTGTTTCCGAAGCGCACGTTTTCCACCCCGGCCTTCTCCGCGGCATCCAATATGCCGTACAGATCGCCGGCAGACACCATGCCACCGGGCAGGTTTATCTTCACTAAGTTCTTCCTCATCGTCATCTCCGTTTTATGTTAGCTGAGGGCCGCCTCCTTTAATTCCAGCCTCAGGGTTTTTTCCAGGATCTGTTTCACCTCCGGCCGGCAGGAGCCGCAGCCCATTCCGGCACCCGTTTGGGCACAGAGCGTTTTCAGATCCGTGCAGCCTTCCGTTACCTTCTGCCGGATGTTCTCACTGCCCACGTTGTTGCAACTGCACACCAGCTTGCCCAGCACCGGCTCCGCCTTGTTGCCGCTTCGCAGCAGCTGCAGGCGCTTCTCGCTCAGCTCAATGCGGTTCGAGATCAGCTCCCTGTACTCCTGGAACTCTGATTTATCGCCTATCAGGATGGTGCCCACCAGCCTGTCCTGGTGTATGATGCATTTCTTGTAGTAGCGCTTGGCCTTGTCTATGAAAACGATCTCCTCGTAGTGCTCCTCGTCGGGGCTCTCCGCCAGACCGATGCTGCACAGATCGAAGCCATGGATCTTGATGATGTTCATGAACGTGCTGCCCTCGTAGTAGCTGGCGATGTTGCCGTTCAGGTGCTGCGCCACCACCTCCGCCTGCTGCTCGGCGGCGGCCGTAATGCCATATAGCACCCCGTTGAACTCGGCTATCTCCCCGATGGCGTAGATGTTGGGGTCACTAGTTTGCAGCCGCTCGTTTACCAGCACGCCGCGCTTGCACTCCAGGCCGCAGGCCCGGGCCAGCTCCAGGTTCGGCACGGTGCCGATGGCGATGATCATGGCATCGCAGTCGATCCGGTGGCCGCTTTTCAGGCCTACGCCCGTCAGCTTCGACCGCCCGTAATACAGTTGCACCTCGTCGTTGTAGTAGATATCGCAGCCCTGGTCTATCATTTCCTCGTGTAGCAGCTGGCTCCCCAAAGGGTCCAGCTGGCGGTCCAGGAAGCGCGATACCCGCTGGATGATGGTGATCTTCACCCCGATCTCCCGCAGGGAAGCCGCCATTTCCAACCCCAGCAAGCCGCCGCCCACAATCACCACATGGGCATTTTCCGGCACATGGTTTTTGAAGTTATCGGCATCGTTCCGGCTGCGCATGGTAAAGATGCCGGGCAGCGACGGCAGGTGCCTGGGCACCGCAGCCCGGCTACCGGTGGCCATCAGCAGCACATCGTAGTTGGTCCGGATGCCCCGCGAGTCGGTGACGAACTTGTTTTCCCTATCAATCTGCTCCACGCTCACCCCCCGCAGCAGTTCGATGTTGTAAGCAGGCTCTTCCGAGTCCTGCATCTTCACCAGTTGCTGCCAGCTCTGCTGCCCGCTGATATAATCGGGCAGCATCACGCGGTTGTAGAACGGGAAATCCTCTTTGCTGAAGATGGTGATCTCGTCGTCCTCGTTGATTTCACGGTAGGACTTCACAAACCCGTAGGCACCCGCGCCGGCCCCTATCACCACGATGCGCTGGAACGGCTTCCGGTATTTCTGCACCTCCACCGCACAGAACTTAAAGTCAGGCTCTTTCGAGATCGGGTCCAGCAGGTCGCTGGTAACGTTGTTGGCCCGGTTGAGGTCGCTGCCCAGTATCTTGCCCCAGTGCATCGGCAGGAACACCACGCCCTGCTTTATATGGGCAGACAACTGCGCTTTCACGCGCACCTCGCCCCTTCTCGATTTCACTTCCACGATGTCTCCCCCGGCTATCTGCAGGCGCTCCGCATCGGCGGGGTTTATCTCCAGGAAGGCCTGTGGTATATGCTTCTTCAGCTTGTTCACCTTGCCGGTCTTGCTCATGGTGTGCCACTGGTCGCGGATACGGCCGGTGGTCAGGATCAGCGGGAAATCGGCATTTGGCTGCTCACTGCTTACCTCGTCGGAGGGCGCATGTATAATGGCCTTCGTGGATGGGGTATAAAACAGCCTGTCGGTAAAAAGCCGTGCTTTTCCCTTGCCGGTTTCGCCGGCTATATAGGGCCACTGCACACTGCGGTTCGCTTTCAGCACCTCGTAGCTCAGCCCGCTCACGTCGATGTTCGTGCCGGCAGTCAACTGGGTGTGCTCTTTATATATGTCGGCAAAACTTGGATAGTCGAAGCCCCGGTAACCCATCTTCCGGGCAAAGCGGCATATGATCTCAGCATCCGGCAAGGCCTCTCCCGGCGCATCGATCACCTTGGGGAGGTAACTCACGCGCCGCTCCGAGTTGGTCATCGTTCCCTCCTTCTCCGCCCAGGCCGCGGCAGGCAGCAGCACATCGGCATATGGCAGCGTCTCGGGTTTGTTGCTGATCTCCTGCACCACCACAAACCTTGCTTTCTTCAGGCCTTCCTCGGCCATGCGCACGTTCGGCAGGCTGGTGAGCGGGTTGGTGCAGAGAATCCAGATGGCTTTCAGGCGCCCGTCGTTCAGGGCCTCGAACATTTCGGTGGCCGTGAGTCCGGGTTTCTCGGATATAACTGTGCCGCCCCAGAACTTCTGCACCTCTGCGCGGTGTGCCGGGTCGTTGAGGTTGCGGTGCGCCGCCAGCAGGTTAGACAAACCGCCCACTTCCCTGCCGCCCATGGCGTTGGGCTGGCCGGTGAGGGAGAAAGGGCCGGCGCCGGGCCTGCCGATGTTCCCGGTGATCAGGTTCAGGTTGATCAGGCTCAGGTTCTTATTCACGCCGTTGGCGCTCTGGTTCAGCCCCATCGTCCACATGGAGATGAAACCTTTCGCGTTGCCTATATAGGATGCCGCCAACCGGATCTCGGCTTCCGTTACGCCGCAGATCTGGGCAGACTTCGCCACCGTTTTCTGGAACACCACCTCGCGGTACTGCTCGAAGCCCTGCGCATGGTTCCGTATAAAATCCAGGTCAATGTCGCCGTTTTCGATCAGCACCCGGCCGATGGCGTGGTTCAGCGTGACGTCGGTGCCGGGGTTGAGCTGGAGGTGCAGGTCGGCGATGGCGCAGGTGTCCGTTACCCGCGGGTCCACCACAATGATCTTCACCTCGGGGTGCTCCGCCTTGTGCGCCTCCACCCTTCTCCAGAGGATGGGGTGGCACCAGGCCGGGTTGGCCCCGGTCACATAAAAGCAATCCGCCAGTTCAATGTCATCGTAGCAGATCGGCACGCTGTCCTCGCCGAGCGCCATTTTATATCCGGCCACGGCACTGCTCATGCACAGGCGCGAGTTGGTGTCGATGTTGTTGCTGCCGATAAAGCCTTTGATGAGCTTGTTGATGACGTAATACTCCTCCGTCAGGCACTGCCCCGAGGCATAAAACGCCACCGACTCCGGCCCGTATTTCTCGATGAAAGTCCTGAAAACAGCGGCCGTTCGCTCCAGGGCCGTGTCCCAGGTCACACGCTGCCGCGGCATGTTCTTGTTGTAGCGCATCTCCGGGTACAGCAGCCGGTCACTTTTGTCGTTCACCGTGTACTGCAGGTGCATGCCTTTGCTGCACAGCATGCCCTTGTTCACCGGGTGCTCCTTGTCCCCGGACACACTGACAGTGCCGTTCTTTTCCCTGTTCACCACTACGCCGCAGCCCACGCCACAATAGCAACACGTGCTGGAAAAGGAATTCTTATGTTGCGTATCTACTGGCATATCAAGTTATTTAGGAGGCGCTTTAGTCCTCTTCTAAGGGGGACTAAAGCGCCAGTTTCATCAGCTAAAGCAATGTATATAGGGTGCGTGCGTCTTCGCTCGTATCTGCTATTCCTGGTCCTCTGGTCCAGTGAAGTCTCCGACTCCACATTCATCCCAAGTCACGAATCTAAAGATTCGCGCCGGCTCGGGTAGAAGCTAAAGGCCCTGCTCCCGAGAGGGGCACTTTCGCATTACCTGACTTCCTCCACCTCGTAGGCGGGTTCAGCAACCATGATCGTCTCCTTCTCAGCCAGCAGCAGGTCCATTTCGGCCTGCGCCTCCCGCTCCATCTCCGGTGAGAAACGCACCAGCAGCGCCAGTATGGAGGTGCCGGCTACCACCAGCCCGATGATGAAAAGGGCCTCGGGGTACGACAGGTTATCCACCTTGAAGAGGAAGCCCGCCGCCACGGCACCCGCGTTGCCGCCGGCCCCCACGATGCCCGACACCGCGCCCATGGCTCTCTTGTTGATGAAAGGCACCACCGAAAAAGTAGCCCCCTCCGACATCTGCACAAAAAGGCTGAAGACGATCATGGCCATGATAGACAGCGGCAGCACCGTCATCTGCGAAAACACGAGCAGCGCCAGCCCCTCCACCAGGATCACTGCCCCGAGGAACCACACCCTGCCGGAGAGCCCCCAGCGGATACCGGCCTTGTCCCCGAAATAGCCGCCGAGGGTACGGGCAAAGATGTTCATCAGTCCGAACAAACCGGCAATTAGGCCGGCAGTGGCCAGGTCGAGGGCGAAATAGTCGTGGTAGTAGATGGCGGCGATGTTGTTGATGGTCAGCTCGATGCCGAAGCAGGCCCCGTAGAGCACGAACAGCGCCCAAACCCGGTAATCAGCGGCCGCTTTCCAGAAAGAATCCGTGTCCTTTTTCTTTTTGGCAACGGCTATATCCGACAAGTCGCCGATGTTGCCTGCCGGCGAGTCTTTGGTATAGAGGTAGTAGGCGATCCCGCACAGGATCATGGCCACACCCGGCACCACCATGGCATAACGCCAGGCCTGCGCCTCGATAAAGCCGGCCGCCACAAAGGCGGCGAAGATGAGCGGCATCACCATTTGCGTGATACCGCCGCCCAGGTTACCCCAGCCGGCTGTGGTCGCGTTGGCCGTGCCCACCACATTGGGCGCAAACATCACGGTGGTATGGTACTGCGTGATCACGAACGAAGCCCCGATCACGCCGATGGCCAGCCGGAACAGCAGGAAAGACTCATAGCTGTTGCTCAGCCCAATGAAGATGACCGGAAGCGAACCCAGAATCAGCAGGGCGGTGTACGCGATGCGCGGCCCGATCTTATCGCAGAGCCAGCCGATGGCCAGGCGCGCGATAACGGTGATGGCCACCGAGGAGATGATGATGTTCCCGATCTGGTCTTTTGTGAGGCTGAGCTCGTCGCGCACCACCGCCATCAGCGGCGCAATACCGAACCAGCCGAAAAAGCACAGAAAGAAAGCGAGCCACGAGAGGTGGAACGTCCGCATCTGAACCGTCTTCAGGCTGAACAAGTTGATGGAGGTGGCTTTTCTGTTCGTTCCCTTCATGATGATAAATTTTAATAGTGAGAGGTAGTTTCTTTTTGTATGATATGCCCCAAAGGGCGGCTTACTGTTTGAACAAGGTCGGCTTGAACGTGAGCATCACCCACGCCCACTGATTAAAACGCTCGCCGGACTTGCCTTTCAAAGCGTCCAGGGATGCGGTGGCGTAGAGTTGGGAGTAGCCCGCCTTCAGGTTGAATTCGGGGCTCACGTTCAGGTTATAGACCAGGTCGATCTCCTCGCCGAGCCGTGAATTCAGCTTGCCGGCCCCCTCCTGCGGATTATAGATGGTCGCGGGCGATTCGAAATGGTGAAGATGGGCAAGCAGCGCGCTTTTCTCCCCCAGCTTAAAGCTGGTTTTGAGGTAGAAATCCGCCAGGCCGGCCGTACGCCCCTGCTGCCCGTGGTTGTTGCCTACATAGAAGTAATCCATCAGCCCGTAGAAGCCGTGGTTGGTGCCATAAAGCGGCACAAAGGCTTTGTTGCGCGTGTCGTCGGCATCGGAGCCGGACAGATAATCCACCCCTATAGTGAGCGGGGTGAGCTTTGTGGCGAAGGTGGCGCGCAGGGCGGCCAGGTAAGCCTGCACTGTTCGGCCGGCGGGGTCCTTGCCGCCCTGGTAATACAGCTCCCCCCCCAGCCCGACAGCACCAAGGGTTTTCTCGGCGATCACCCCGTAGGTCTGGCGGAAAAACACCGTGGAGTCTGCCGCGCGCTGGCGCCCGTCGTTAAACACCAGGGCGGAGAATTTAGCGCCGCTTACCTCCTTGTGCAGCCACAGGTACTGCATGGTTTTATAGTTGTCGATGCCCCCGTAGAACGTGCCCTCCAGCTTTACGGGCTCCAGCGGCACGTTCTGGTTGAAGGCGGCCCCCGCATGCAGGGCAAATCCCGTGCTGTCGGCATATATAAACCGAACGGCGTCGTGGCTGCGCCCCTGCTGCGCCCAGTCCAGGTTCCCCAGGAAGCGGGTGTTGTCGTAGTCGAGCTCCTGCCGCCCCACCCTCACCGATAGGAAGGGAGTGAAGCTGTATTCGCCATATGCCTCGTATACATTCATGAGGCTGGGGTCTGCCTTATATATCTGGCTGGTACTTCCCCACACCCGCACGTCCTGCAGCGACAGCCGCAGCCGGATTTTATCCGACTGGTAATCTGCGTTCAGCCGCGACCGCTGCTCAATGAAGAAGGCCGGCGACTCGCCCTCGGCCTGCACGGATTTGAAGCCGTCGCGGAACTCCGCGCGCGGCCTTATCTCGGCCGATAACGTGAACTGTGCGAAGGACGCCTCCGTGCCGATCAGCAGCAGCGTTAGCACAAGCAGAATAATTCTTGTAAAGGGTACTCTCATACGCATTGGCTTTGTTGACTGAGAAAATTATTGTGTGTGCCTGCTGGCCGCATGAGGAAAGCGCAGCCCTTGCCCAGACGCCCGCAGGTGCTGCGCACGCTGCGAGGTCTTTGGCAGGCTTTCAGAAGTTTGCAACTGGCTAAAGGCTCCCGGTGGTGGAGACATGGTCAGGGTAAGAAACAGTGCAGGCAAGGCTGGCACCGCCCCTTTCTGTTATCGTACAGCTCTTGTTAGGCGCACCTACTCGATGCCAATATACACCCGGTCGCCTTCCACTTTCACAGGGTAGGTTTTGAGCTGGTAGTCTTCCCCCGTGAGGCACTCGCCGGAGAGGAGCGAGAAGGTTTTCTTGTGGAACGGGCAGGCCACTTTCGGCTCGCAGGTATCGCCGGTGCTGCCGATCATCCCCCGCGATAAAACCATCTGCTGCTTGTGCGGGCACAGGTTCTGGGTGGCGTACCACTCGCCGCGGCGGCTGAAGTTATAGATCGCGATCTGCTCACTCCCAACCTTCACGCAGCCTCCGCCATTCTGAGGCACATCGTCTGTTTTACAAACAAAAACCCACTCTACTGCTATGTCTATTACTGCTTCCATAAGGTTATATGATTTCAGTTTATATATGATTTAAGTCTATTGTTCGGCTGTTACCACTCCTTTGCCTTCACCTGCTCGCGCATCGTATCGAAAGCAACATGCGGGTCTTTCTCTTTCGGGGAGTTCACGAAGTGGGCGAACTGCTTGCGCAGGTCCGGGTTCTCCACCACCTCTTTCCACTCACAGTGGTAGCTGTTCACCAGGGCCTGCATCTCCGTCTCCAGTTGCGCACATATTCCCAGGCTGTCGTTGATGATCACGTTCTTCAGGTAGCTCAGGCCACCCTCCATTTTGTTCAGCCAGGTGGCGGTGCGGGTCAGGGCGTCGGCGGTGTTGATGTAGAACATCAGGAACCGGTCGAGGTATTTGATGCAGGTTTCCTTGTCGATGTCTGTGGCCAGGAGCTGGGCGTGCTGGGGCTTGGAGCCGCCGTTGCCGCCCACGTACAGGTTCCAGCCTTTTTCGGTGGCGATGATGCCGAAGTCCTTCGATTGCGCCTCCGCGCACTCCCGCACACAGCCGCTCACGCCGCCTTTTATCTTGTGCGGTGCCCGGATTCCACGGTAACGCTCTTCCACCTCGATGGCAAAAGACACGCTGTCGTGCAGGCCGAAGCGGCACCATGTGCTGCCCACGCAGCTCTTCACCGTACGCAGCGCCTTTCCGTAGGCGTGGCCGCTCTCGAATCCGGCGTCTATCAGCTCTTCCCATATATCCGGCAGGTCGCTGAGATGCGCCCCGAAGAGGTCGATGCGCTGGCCGCCGGTGATCTTGGTATATAAGCCGTACTTCTTGGCCACCTGCCCGATGATGATGAGTTTATCCGGTGTTATCTCGCCGCCCGGAATGCGGGGCACCACCGAGTAAGTACCACCTTTCTGGATGTTGGCCAGGTACCGGTCGTTGCTGTCCTGGATGGTGTGCTGCTTCACGATCACGTCGTTCCAGAGGCTGGCGAGGATGCTGGCCACGGCGGGTTTGCAGGACTCGCAGCCATCGCCTTTCCCGAAATGGTCCAGGGCGTCGTCGTAGGTTCTGATGTGGTTCAGCTTCAGCAGATCGAACAGCTCCTGGCGTGAGAAATCGAAGTGCTCGCACACCACGTTCTTGATATAGGTGCCGTTTGCCTTGAGCGTCTCGTTGATCAGGTCTTTCACCAGCGGCACGCAGCCGCCGCAGCCGGTGCCGGCCTTGTTGCACTTCTTCATCCCCTCCACCGTCGTCACGTTCAGGTCGGTCACGGCGCCGCATATATCCCCTTTCGATACGGCCTCGCAGGAACAGATCAGCGCTTCATCCGGCAAGGTGATTACACCCGCTCCCGCACTGGCCTCGCCTCCCCTGGAGCCCAGGATCAGGTCCTCCGGGTTTGGCGGCAGCACGATGTTGTTGTTCACCGTCTGCAGCAGGAGGTTATAGGCATCGGCATCCCCAATCAGCACCCCGCCCAGCAGGTACTTGCCGTCGTTGCTGATGTTGATGCGCTTGTAGATTCCTTTATGGGAATCCTCGAACACGATGGAGCGGCTGTCGGGCTCCGTCACAAAAGGGTCTCCGAAACTGGCCACGTCCACCCCGATCAGTTTTAGCTTCGTGCTCATGTCATAACCGGTGAAAGCTCTCTCGCCGGCGCATAGCTGCGTGGCCACCACTTCGGCCATCTCATATCCCGGTGCCACTAGGCCATAGATCATCCCGTCATATAGCGCGCACTCGCCTATGGCATATATGCTGGCGTCGCTGGTCTGCATCTGCTCGTTCACCACGATGCCGCCGCGCGTGCCGGTCTCCAGCCCTGCCAGTTTGGCTAGTTCATCGCGGGGGCGTATGCCCGCCGAGATCACCAGCATATCCACATCAAGGGAGGTATCATCGGCAAACTGCAGCCCTTTTATCGTGTCGGCCCCCAGAATACTGCTGGTGCTCTTGTTCATATGCACCTTCAGGCCCAGCTGCTCCAGCTTGGACTGTAGCATGGCGCTGCCGGCGGAGTCGATCTGCCGGGGCATCAGCCGGGGCGCGAACTCTATCACGTGTGTTTCCTCTATACCCAGGTCGATGAGCGCCTTCGCCGCTTCGAGGCCTAAGAGCCCACCGCCCAAAACGGCTCCCTTCCGGGCTGCTTTGGCGTACGTCTGTATCTGGTCGAGGTCCTCGAGGGTGCGGTACACGAACACGCCGTCCTTTTCCACGCCGGGGATGTCGGGCACAAAGGCCGAAGAGCCGGTGGCCAGCACGAGGTAATCGTAGGAGAGCGAGACACCTTTCAAGGAATGGATCGTTTTCTCAGCGCGGTTGATCTCTGTGATCGTGTCGCCGAGGTGCAGGGCGATGTTGTGCTCGCTGTACCACCCGAGGTGCGACATCGACAGGTCATCTGCAGACTTCCCGTTAAAGTATTCGCTCAGGTGCACCCGGTCGTAGGCGTGGCGCGGCTCTTCCCCGAAAACAACAATGCGGAAAGCGGTAGTTTTAGAGGTAAGCTTCTCACAAAACTTGTAGCCCACCATCCCGTTGCCTACTACTACTATTGTTTTGGAATCTTGCTGAGACATATCCATAGTTTCAATTTTAATCTGCTTCCAGGTCTGAGAAGGGTCAGCTATTGGCGCTCTTGGCTCGCTAACCACGGAAAATCTTACTCTTTGGCCCTAAATGCGTTTTTGCCATATTTTCAATCAAACATACGTAATAATTATTTATCAATCTATATAAGGCATGTAAATTGAAAATGTATCAAAATGAATCGTTGTTTTTGATAATTTAATAATTTTGACATAAACACGCTATTTAAGGCATATAAATTATCTTATTCTAATATTATGACTAATTAAAAAAAAATTAAAAATATTTAACACACCCTTTATTTCATTAACACTAAAAATAAATAACTATGCAGCTATCACTCAAATACCCCCTATAAAAATAGGGGGTATTTATTATTTATGCTATTTATAAAGGTGACACCCCTTACATTTACAGAACCTATACCAAAAGCATATATAAGCTATTCAAAATTGAAATATACCGTAAAATTAACGAGTTTGATACTGAGTGAGTAACTAATCATCTGTAAAAGTTCGGCTCGGATGGGAAAAACCCCCAATAGCTGGAGTCATGAAGTGCCGGTGCGGCGGCACAGAAGGGCCTAACTGGTTTGAAGCTAGCAAGTGAAAGCCTAAATTTGTAGCCGACACACCCTTGCATGCCTGGCAGCACGACAGGCCAGCGAAAGTAATGCGATGAAAAAGTATATAAACCACCTGCAGGAAGCATGAGAAGATATGCCTGACCAAATGACAATGCCCGAACTATATATCATGGGGGCCGGCCCCGGCGACCCGGAACTGATTACTGTAAAAGCCTACAAGGTATTGCAGCGGGCCGACGTGGTGCTCTTTGATAACCTGGCAAACAAGGAACTGCTGGACATCACAAAACCCGCATGCGAGCACATATATGTGGGCAAACGACCCTATGACGCCTTCACATCGCAGGAGGCGATACATGAACTGATCAGGGAAAAGGCTTTCAGCAAAGGGATGGTGGTGCGGCTAAAGGGCGGAGACCCCTATATATTCGGGAGAGGCTTTGAGGAAGTGCTCTTTGCGCGGGAGCATGGCATCCGGACACACTATATACCTGGCATCACAAGCATGCAGGCAAGCGGGCTGCACGACATTCCGCTCACGCACCGGGCGGTGAGTGAGGGTATATGGGCCATCACGGGCACCAAGAAAGACGGCTCCTTGTCGGATGACCTGCGGCTAGCCATGCAAAGCAACGCCACCGTGGTGATCTATATGGGCATGAAGAAGGCGGCCGAGATTGCCGCCACCTATATGCACGAGGGCAAGGGCGATGTGCCTGTCGCGGTGATACAGCATGCCTCGCTCCCCCACCAGCGGTCTGTGACCGGGCAGGTGAAGGATCTGCCCGAACTGATCAGCTCAAACCACCTGACCCACCCGGCCCTCATCATCATCGGCTGGGTGGTAAGCGTACAGCAGGGCAGCCACCAGGGCTCAGGCACTCACTAACCTTATCCTATATATAGCCTTGCACCGAACGGACTCTAAGGCACCAGCCTGAAAAGCTTTTCCATGCCATCGGCGATCTGCTCCTGCAGTTTTTCCGGTTTGCTCCGCAGGATGGTTTCTGCCGTGCCCTGCCACACCAGCTCGTTCCGGTCCCTGTCCACGAGGTGCACCGATACGGTCCCTTCCTTGTAGCGGCCCACCTCCACTTCCTTGCTCCGCCAGGTATAGCGGCGCTGCCCAATGTAGTTCGGCGGGTCTGACCGGAGGTTCGTTTCCCGCGTCTGCACCTCCTCGTCTACCACCACGCCTATGTTTATGAGCAGATCAGGATCGGCGTTGGTGCGTGTCAGGCCGCGCTTCCCCAGTTGCGCGGCTATTTCCTGCTGCAGGTAATCGATCTGCGGCTGGTACGAGTCCCCTAAGCCGTCGCCGGAGGCATCCACTTCGTAGAAAGCAAAGGTCTTGTAATCGCTTAGCCGGAAATCAGCGGCAGGCTCGGTCTTCACCTGTATGGCTGGCGCGCAGGCCCCCAGCAGCAGCAGGAGCGGCAAAATACACTTGAAACAGGTCTTTCTCATTTCGCTCTTTCTCTATATATCTAGCTCCTGTATACGTAAACCAGCGGGGCAACAACAGATTCTTCAGCCGGCGCCCCGGCAGCATCCCGCTGGCCATGTGGCGCGCAAGTCATTTTCGCGTATTTTCTGAAATATATCCAGCGGGTATGTACAGCAGAATGTTTACCTTTAGCGAAAATATGACCCGTGGCCCACTGCTGCCGGCACCACATACACTATCTATTCGGAAACCATTTCGCGCAACCATGAACATAACGGCTCAATTAATACAGCGTAAGAAGAAAACCATCCTCGAAAGCTGGATCAGCAATCAACTCTCCGGGCACGGACTTCACGAAGACCTTATTTCGAACGAAGAGCTGCATAGGCAATCAGAGGAATTGCTGGATGAATTGGGCAAAGCCATGGCATCGGGCAATGTAGACAACATCTATGCGCTGGAGTATGAGCCGGTAACTGAAATCCTGTCAGACATTTCTATCACACGGGCGCGTCAGGGCTTTAGTCCGCGCGAAACCGGTTTATATGTGCTGAGCCTGAAGCAGGCCCTGGCCGAAACCCTCGAGCAGCAGCTGGCCGACCAGCCGGACCAGCTCTACAAGGAGATGATGACCGTGAACAGGCTCCTCGACGACCTCAGCGTCATCACGTTCGAGACGTTTATCAAAGGCCGGGAAGAGGTGATCCTGCGCCAGACCGATGAGATCAGCGAGATATCCACCCCGGTTATCCGCGTGTGGGAGGGCATTCTGGCCCTGCCGATCATCGGCACCCTGGACAGTGCCCGTACGCAGGTGGTGATGGAGAACCTGCTGCAGGAGA
Organism: Pontibacter saemangeumensis; assembly: GCF_039541895.1. Classification (NCBI taxonomy): domain Bacteria; kingdom Pseudomonadati; phylum Bacteroidota; class Cytophagia; order Cytophagales; family Hymenobacteraceae; genus Pontibacter; species Pontibacter saemangeumensis. The sequence goes on along the minus strand of NZ_BAABHC010000005.1, from coordinate 153,312 downwards.
TCGTGAACACGGGCAGCAACATCGCCATCCTGGATATATCCGGTGTGCCGGCCGTAGACTCGCTTGTGGCGCAGCACCTGATCAAGACCGTGAGCGCCACCCGCCTGATGGGCGCCGAGTGCATCATCAGCGGGATACGGGCCGAGATTGCGCAAACCATTGTGCACCTGGGCATCGACCTCTCCAACATCAAGACAAAAGCCACGCTGGCCAGCGCCCTGCAGCTAGCGTTCAGCATGAACAAAATAGAAGTGAAGTCTCAGGGAAGGATCATGAACTTCGGACTGAAGCGCTAATATGGAAATGGAAAGAATTCCGATACTAAAGATGGGCCCCTTTCTGCTGGTCACCATTCAGGTGGACCTTTATGACAGGCTGGCCCTGAACCTGGAGAACGACCTCATCAGCATGGTCAGCAAGACCAATGCCCGGGGCGTGCTCATAGATATTTCAGCGGTAAGCATCGTCGACTCTTTCATGGGCCGTATTCTGGGCAACATCGCCTCCATGTCGCGCATCATGGATGCCGAGACAGTGGTGGTGGGCATGCAGCCCGCTGTTGCCATAACGCTGGTGGAGCTCGGGCTCACGCTGCAGGGCGTGTACACGGCACTGGATGTGGAAAAGGGCATGGAGTTGCTTCAGGACAAAATCGGCCCTGACCAGGTGCAGGAGCAGGACGAGGTGGAAGAGCCGGATGATCGTACTGACTAAGGACACGATGCAGATCGTGCGGGAGCAGGACGTGGTCCTTTTCCGCAACCGGGTGCGCGAGTTCAGTACCAAAATCGGGATGAGCCTCATTAACCAGACAAAGCTGATCACGGCTGCCAGCGAATTGGTCCGCAACATGCTCAAGTATGCAAACGGCGGTCAGGTCAACATCGAAATCATCAGCAAGAATGCCCGGAGTGGCATACGATTAACTTTTATAGACGAAGGGCCCGGCATTGCTGACATTCAGCAGGCCATGCGGGATGGCTTCTCGACCGGTAAAAGCCTTGGCCTCGGCTTACCCGGGGCCAAGCGGCTTGTCAATGAGTTTGACATACAGAGCAGGCCCAACGAGGGCACCCGTGTCACCGTTACCCACTGGAAAAATGGACGTTAATCAGCACCAGCAGTTTTTAATCCCTGACAAGAGCTACTCCAGTATAGCGAAGCGGGACGTTACCCGCCTGGCCGAAAGCTACGGTTTCTCCCCCGCTGATGTGGGCAAGGTGAACATCGTGGTCGCGGAACTGGTTACGAACTTGGCGAAGTTTGCCACTGAGGGCGGGGAGCTACTGGTAAAACCAATAGGCAGCCCCATTACCGGCATCGAGGTAATTTGCCTCGACAGCGGCCCCGGTGTGGTGGATTCGGCCCGCATGCAGGAAGACGGCTTCTCTACTTACGGCTCGGCAGGTGAAGGCATGGGGGCAATCAGAAGGCAGTCCGATGAGTTCGACATCTACTCCCAGCCCGGCGTTGGCACCGTCGTGTTTTCGAGGATATATAAAAGCGGCAGAAAGAAGCCTCCGGCAGCCGCGGAAAACGCCCCCCGCTACGAGGTAGGGCACGTGCTGGTGCCGAAGCCGGGCGAAATCGTTTGCGGCGATGGCCTCGCCCTGGTACAGCGCGATGCGAATTTATACCTGCTGGCCCTGGACGGCCTTGGCCACGGGTCAAACGCCCATGAGGCTTCGAAACAGGCGGCACAGCATTTCCTGGCCTGCCCGGAGTCCTCCCCCAGCGAGGCCCTGCGCCACATACACGACAATATCAAGCGCACGCGTGGCGCCGTGGGCTTGGCGGCCAACATCAGTGGCAGCACACAGAGCATCCGTTACTGTGGCATCGGCAACATCGCCGGCAAGCTCTTTACCTTGGACGGGAGCATGGCCGGCGCCTCCTACAAGAACATTATTTCCTATAACGGCATTCTGGGGCACAACATCCCCACCACCATCAGCAACCAGCAACTGGACTGGGAACGGAACAAGGTGCTGGTGCTGCATTCCGACGGGCTCAGGTCACGGTGGGATCTAACCAGGTTCCCTAACCTGATCCGTCATCACGCCACCACCATCGCCGCCGTTTTATATAAGACGAACAGCCGGCTGACAGATGATGCCCTGGTTATAGTGTGTAAAGGCAAAATATAACAAGAGATGTCGCGTAGTATCCTAAAGATTAACATTGCGAATGAGCTGGACGTGGTGCTGGCTTATAAGCGGGCCATGCAGCTGTCGGAGCGGCTGGGTCTGGCGCAGGTAAACCAGACAAAGTTTGCCACCGCCGTCTCAGAGATCTGCCGGAACGTGGTAGAGTATGTGGGCAGCGGCAGCATACAGTTTTGCCTGATGGAAGAGGCCGGCGCCAACTACCTGGAGGCGATGATTACGGACAGGGGCCGCGGCATCGGCAACCTCGACCATATTCTCTCCAAAGCAGCCCACGCCCCCACCGGCCGTGGCTCTGGTATTATCAACTCCAAAAAGCTGGTGGACTCCTTTTATATAGAGAGTGATTTTGAGAAGGGCACCCGGGTGATGCTTCGGAAGCGGCTGCCTTCCCTGGCCCCGAACGTATCAAAGCAGCTGCTCGACAACTGGGTGGTGGAGTTTGACCAGGAGCTGAACATCTCGCCTTATGCTGAGATCAAAAAGCAGAACATGCAACTACTGGAGGTGCTGGAGCAATTGGGCATCCGCAACACCGAGGCAGAACAGCAACTGCAGGAGATCAGGCGGCTCAATGCCAGGCTGCAACAGTCCAACGACGAGATAAACATGCTGTTACAGGACCGGAACAGGAAAAACACTCAGCTGCACCTCGTAAACGAAAACCTGGATGCCTTCGCCCACACGGTATCGCATGACCTGCGTGCGCCGCTGCAGAACATATATGGCATTGCCATGGCCCTGGAGGCCTGTATTGACGCCGAGCAGCCTGAGGAGGCGCTGCTCGTGCTGCCATTGCTGCGCCAGCAAGCGCAAAAAATGGACCGCCTGATCACAGGCATACTGGCCTATTCGCTGGCCGGCCGGCAAAGCATCCAAAAGAACCAGGTGGACCTGTACACGCTGCTGCACCAGGTAGTGTCTTCTTTCAAATTACCCGCCGGTTTCAAGGTGCATATTCCGCAGGAACTGCCGGTGCTGCATACCGAGGAGATCTTCCTGTTCCAGGTTTTCAGCAACATCATTGGCAACAGCATCAAACACCACGACAAGCCTGCGGAGGCACAGGTATATATAGCATGTGAGGTAAAAGAGGACTTCATTTTGTTCACGGTCCAGGACAACGGCCCGGGCATACCGCCCCATAAGCAGCAGGAGGTGCTGCACCTGTATGAAGCCGATAGCAAAACCCCAAGGCCTTTCTCTTCGGGCCTTGGCCTGTCCATCGTCAAAAAGATAATACAGGTAAAGGACTGCAAGCTGTGGATTGAATCAGAGGGGCGTGGCAGCCGCTTTCACTTTACATGGCCCACCAACGAGATCGTTCCGGAAAACAGCATCTAACGCCATGCACGGGCGTATTTATATATAACCCCTGAACTCCCGGCGTTCGCATATCCCAATGGAGCCGAACCTGTGTTATACGACAAGAGGCGCAGCAACCGAATGCTGCGCCTCTTGTCGTATAGCAGGCGATATATGCTACTGTTTCCTTACCTTAAAAAAGTCACTCAGGATTTCACGGACATCGTGCTTGGTGAGCGCCTTTGAGAAATGCCTTTTCACTTTCCTGAAGCTCTTGAGCCGCTCCAGGTCATAGAAGCTGGCCGAGGATGTGAGCATGAGGATGATCATATGGTCTCCCATGTCAAGCCCGCGCCGCTCGTACTCCTCCAGGAAGGTGAAACCGTCCATAACGGGCATCTTGATGTCCAGGAAGATCAGGTCGGGGCGCTTAAACGCGGGGTCAAGCGGCGAGGCATAGGCGTTGGATAAATAATCAATCGCTTCTTTCCCGTTTTTGAGTATCCGGATTTCCCGGGCTACCTCCATTTCATTCAATAAGCGTTCGTTCAGATAGTTGGTTGTCTCATCGTCGTCTACTAGCAGCACCAGATCCAAAGGAGTGTTATATGAATTCATTCTGTGTATATTTCTACCCTCAAAATTAATGTTAAAGATATAAGCAGCGGTGCCGTTGCCAGAGAGTCTGGTGCTCGTTAAAGTTAAGCCAAATATCGGGTACTTTGGCTTATTTTAAAAACACTTTTATTTCGTACATGCAACGCGAATTATAAAGCAGTGCGCTGGCGGTAATAGTTCCACATGCATAGCAGTATTTATCCACACCGCAGGGCTTGCATAACGTGCTGGATTGGGAGCAAAGCCTGATCTATATACCCCAACCGATACCTCCGCGAACAGTCTGGGCACAAAGTCTCGGCATAAAAGGATGACGTGAAGTGACAGGATACGGTGAAAAACTGCCTGTGTTCTGATGACGGGATAAAATTGGGGCAATTACGCCACAAGCCGGCGGATCGGTACATCCTTTTTGCCTCCAGATAAGTATTACAGATAGAAAAGCCTGACAAGGGCGCGTGTAGAACGAATTAACGAAAGCTATGGACCACTACCCTCTAAAACCAGAACACATGAAAGCGCCCGCTCACCTGACGCGTGAGGAGATACAGCAGAGCCTGGAAGAGCTGGACAGTAAAATAAAAGTGCTGAAAGGGAGAGCAAACGCCACCGCCGCCGACTCAAACCACACCTACCACCAGCACATTGCCGGCCTGGAGCGGAAACGGGAATTAATTGCCTCCAAAATGGCCACTGCCGAAGACAACCAAAGCACCTGGCAGGAACTGCGCGAAGGCCTCGATAACCTGAAGGACGACCTCACAAATTTATTCAAGTAGCCATACAAAAGCCCCTGCAGCTCGTGCTGCAGGGGCTTCTTGCTTTTCTTCGCTTTCTTTTCAGCCTGCCGCAGGCTCCCGGAAACCAACCCAGGTAAAACGCTTGATCACAAACTCCGGGTTTGTAAAAGAGGCGTTCCCCGCCGGGTTCCCACCGGTCACGTGGAAGTCGGAGAAGCTGGCATTCTGATTCACATAGATGCCGCCCGTCAGGTTAAACGACACCGGCGTACCGGCCAGCCCCATCTCATCCATAATCTGCTCTTTCACATCCGGGTCGGTGGTGTAGGCCCCGCAGGAGATAGCGCCGTAATTCTGCGCCATCTCTTTCGCGATCTGGATCGACTGCGCCGTGTCCCTGGTTTTGATCACCAGCACAATGGGCCCGAACAGCTCCCGGCTGTAGCTTTCCTTCTCGGTGGCGTCCACCTCATATATAACCGGGGTGCAGGTGCGGGCGTTGGCAAACATTGGGTGCTGGAACTCGCAGGTGCTGAGCACCTCTTTGCCTTTTAGCGAGGCCGCGTCTTTGACGCGCGCAGCGGTAGCCGGGTTTTGTATAGCACCGAGTATATGCGGGCCCGCCTTTGGGTTATTTACCAGTGCTGTGACGGCATCTGCGATCTTCTGCACCACCTGCGCATACGGCACTGTTTCGCCGCCCGCCTTCACGCCGCCCGCCGGCACAAAGAAGTTCTGCGGCGCCGTGCACATCTGCCCCGAATACAAGGTAACGGAAAAGGCCAGGTTCTGTGCCACTTTATCGATGTCATCCACCGAGTCCAGAATGATGGAGTTGACGCCAGTTTTCTCCGTGAAGGTGGTCTTGCCCGGCAGGCTTTCTATATAGTTGCCGAACTCCGTGCCACCGGTATAGTCAATCAACTTTACTTTCGGGTGCTCGGCCAGGTCTTTTGTGATCAGATGGTCGTCTGCGTCCACCCCCAGCTGGCAGATGTCCGGGTTCAGGCCGTTTTCCTGCAGCACCTTCTGTACCGCTGCCACCACAATGGCAATCGGCAGCACGGCTTTCGGGTGCGGCTTGATGATGACCGGGTTACCCGTCACCAGGCTGGCGTACATGCCGGGCACGGTGTTCCAGGTGGGAAAGGTGGCGCAACCGATCACGAGGCTCACGCCTTTAGGCACGGCTCTCCAGGTCTTGTTCAGTTTAAGGTTGTACTTGCCCATCGGCTTCTCCCAGGCCGCGGCCTCCGGAAAACGGGTCTGCTCCTCAAAGCCGGCGGCGACGGCCTCCAGCGCACGGTCCGCTGCGTGTGGCCCCGATGCCTGGAACGACATCATATAGGCCTGGCCAGTGGTGTGCATGGTGGCGTAGGCAATCTCGAAGAAGCGGGTTCTAAGGCGCTCCAGCGACTCCACCAGGATGGCCGCTCTGTCGGCAGGCTTTACCTTGCGCCACTGGTGATAAGCCTCCTCAGCACGCGAAACCAGGGTTTCAGGGGAGAAGAAAGGGTATTTCACGCCCAGGGGCTGCTGCTCGTACGGCGACTCCTCCTGCCCTACCCAAGCTTCCGGGTCCTGCTGCAGCAATTCCTCAAACTTCTGGTTCAGATGCGCCTTGTACTTTTCGCGGCCCTCCTTATCGGCGTGCTCGCCGTATACGTCCGGAGAGGGGTTCTCGGGGTAGTGAGCAAAGAAGGTCCGCTCATGCAGGGCACGAACCGCCGTATCGATAGTAGACTGATGCTTATCCACTAAATTTAAATTCATAGTAATTCGCTTATATAATAGAACATATATACTTTAATTCCGTACTTTTAGCAGGTTAAATCTTGTTTTTAAGTTATAATTAATAGTATATTTATTATAGGCATAAACACAGGATTTTTGTACTGCATTAGGGAAAGATACGTAAAAAATTGGTAAGGATATGGCAGCGTGTCAAAATCAACCCGCAGCCCTTAATCCCGTACCAGACGTTACCCTGGCGCAGCATCCAGACATCGTTGCACTAAAAATTTAGCTGATTTGATTGCATGTTTACCCAACTAGAACTGCTGAAGCGTGGCCTCTGCACCCTACTGGTGGCGCTTGTGTTTATGCCCCTGCTGTACGCACAGCGCCTGCCGGGAACCGGAACCGGGGGAAAGACGGTGCCGCGCACGGTGGTGTACAAACTGAAGCCTGGCTATGGCCAGATGGCCCGCACTACCCAGCGCACTGGCAGCACCCTGCAGTCGGCTCTGCAGCGCGTGGGCGCCAAAGTGCCGCGGCAGAAGTTCCCGGGGCAGGAGACAGCCCAGGCCACTAACAGCCGCAAGGCCGCCCCTGCCGTAGACCTCTCCCATATATATGAACTGCAGTATCCCGACAGCCTTACCCTGGAGCAGGTGCAGCAGACACTGCTGGCGACGGGGGTGGTCACCTACGTGGAGCCGCTCTATCTACGGGAACCGCTCATCCAGCCCAACGACCCCTTCGCGGACTCAGTCACGACCCGGCAGTATTACCTGAAACTGGTGCAGGCCTATGAGGGCTGGACGGTGGAAAAGGGCGATACCAACGTGGTCGTTGCCATATTGGACACCGGCTTCGGGCTGACACACGAGGAACTCAGCACAAAGGTGAAGCACAACTACAGCGACCCGGTTGACGGCATAGACAACGACGGGGACGGCTATATAGACAACTTCTCAGGCTGGGACTTTGCCGACAAAGACAACAATGTATTTGACGACACGCCGTGGAAAGGGCACGGAACCGGCGTAGCAGCAGTGGCGGCCGGCGCCACCGACAACGCCAAGGGTATTTCCAGCCTCGGCTATAACACCAGGTTTTTGCCCCTGAAGGTATTCTCATCGGTCGCCAACGGCCCATTCGGTGGTTATGAGGCGATCGTGTACGCGGCCAATAAAGGCGTTAAGGTGATCAACCTCTCCTGGGGCGGTGAAGGGCAGTCGCAGTACGAGCAGGATATCATCAACTACGCCGTACTCGACAAGGACGTGCTGATCGTGGCCTCCGCCGGAAACACAAACAAGCTGGTAGACATCTACCCGGCAGCTTACAAAAATGTGCTGTCCGTGGGCGGCACCAACCCTAAAGACGTCAAGTACAAAGACCACACCTACAACTACCACATCGACCTGACCGCACCGAGCGAGAGCGTGTACACGGCCACCATGAGCAGCGACAACGCGTATGGCGGCGCCTATGGCACTTCCTTTTCCTCTCCCATTGTGGCCGGAAGCGCTGCGCTTGTCAGGTCGAAGTACCCGCAGTTGACGGCGCTACAGGCGGCAGAGCGCATCCGCGTAACAGCTGATGACATCTATTACCTGCCCGGGAACCAGCCTTTCCTGGAGATGCTCGGCAAAGGTCGGCTGAACCTGAAGCGGGCCCTCAGGGAAACGAACCTGCGGTCGGTGCGCTGCACCTCGTCGGGCCTGTCGCTGAGCACGCAGCTGGCCTATGCGGGCAGCAAGGTAGCCCTGGACGCCAGTTTTGTCAACTACCTTTCCCCGACCGCGGCCCTTGAGGTCACGCTGACTTCCGCCTCACCCTATGTGCAGGTGGAGCGGGGCACGCTGAGCCTGGGAAGTGTTGCCACCATGGCCACCGCCACCACCGGGCTGCGGCCGTTTATCCTGAATATTGCGGAAGAGGCCCCTGCCAACCACCTCGTGCGCCTGCGCTTCGGCTTTAAGGACGGCACCTATAATGATTTCCAGTATATCACGCTGGTCATCAACCCAAGCTTTGTGACACTGACGGCCAACAACCTGCACGTAACGCTGAACAATGTGGGAAACATCGGCTACAACGGCCTCAACTTTAAGCAGGGAGTGGGCGTGAAATACAAAGGCGGTCCTTCGCTGCTGTTCGAGGGAGGTCTGATGGTGGCCACAGACGCCGGCGCTGTTTCCGACAACCTGCACAACGACCGGTGGCTCAACGACGAGAACTTTAAATCAGCCGGAGCGGTGCGGCTGCATTACGACACCCCTCTCGCCACGCAGGAGGCCCGCACGCTGATGGCGGCCACAGGCGACAGGCAGGCGGGGGTAAGGGTAAAGCAGGTGGCCTCTGCCTGGATGGAAGCCCCGGATCAGGATTATATCATTGTGGAATACCAGCTCACCAATGTTACCCCGGACACGATCAAACAAGTGCACGCCGGCATCTACGCCGACTGGGACATCGGCAACTATATGCAGAATGCGGCCGCCTATGATACGCTGCTGCGCCTGGGCTACGCCTACAACACCTCCTCCGCCCTGCCCTACGCCGGCATTAAGCTGCTGACCCGGAACGCGCCCATCTACCACGCGATCGATAACATTGGCGGGAACGACTCGACCGTGACCGTGGACGACGGCTTTTCTGATGCTGAGAAGTACAAGGTGATCGCCAGGGGCATCAGCAGGAAACGGGCAGGCGGCAAGCGGGGCAACAACATCTCGCATGTGGTGGGAGGTACGATTGCCGGCCTTGCCCCGGGCGAGACACGGACTGTGGCGTTCGCCCTGCTGGCGGCAGACGACCTCGGTAAGCTGAAAACACATGCCGCGGCGGCACAGGCAAAGTACCAGGCCATTAAATCAGGGCCGCTGCCTACCGGTATCGTGCAGGGTATATGTGCGGGCGCGCCGGTTGTCGTCACGCCCGATAAAGGGAGCAACTTCCGTTTCTACGCCGATCAGGATAAGACAGAATTGCTGGGCTCAGGCGATTCCTTTCCGGCGGGTGCCCTCTACACAGACAAAACCATTTACGTGAGCAACGCCGACTCGCTTTTTGAAAGCAGGTCGGTGCCTTACTCTTATAAGATTCCGGCAGAAGCCAGGGCTAACTTTAAGCTGGCGCAGGCCTTTGGGAACATGGGCAAGGCAGTAAGCCTGCTGAACTTCAGCAAGCATGCCGCCAACCTGGCCTGGGACTTCGGGGACGGCACCTCCTCCACCGAGATTCACCCCACCCATACCTACCAGGAGGCCGGCTTATATACCATCACCCTGACAGCCACCGACAGCCTTGGCTGCGTGCAGAGCAGCACAAGTCAGGAACTGCAAATCTATGCCGACCACGTTACCCTCTACCCTAACCCGGCAACGGAGGTCCTTGCCCTTACCCTGACCGGGCCGCTCGACATGAGCAGCAACACCACCAGCCCGCAGCTTACTCTGACTGATATCACGGGCAAAGTTGTTTCGCCGCCCTATTCTGTCTCGGAATCAAACGTGCACTACGATGTCAGCAGGCTGGCCGCGGGCGTATATATTGCGCGCGTACTCTACAACAACACCAGCTACGTGGAGCGCGTCCTGGTACGGAACAGGTAAATCTGACGCTAAGGTTTAGCTATAAACTTACACCCATATATAACCATGGTATAAAACTACCAGGCCTATATAAAAAGAGAAGTCCTCCCGATCGGGAGGACTTCTCTTTTTATATATAAGAATGCGCGTGCCTAAGCGATGGCACCCTTTTCCTTCAGTCGGATCAGGTTGAGGGCAGAACCGGCTTTGAACCACTCAATTTGCCCCTGGTTGTAGGTATGGTTCACCATAAAGCTGTCCTGGCTGCCGTCTTTGTGGTGCAACACCACTTTCAGCGGCTGCCCTTCCCTGAAATCGGTCAGGCCAAGGATATCAATGGTGTCGTTTTCCTCGATCAGGTCGTAGTCAGCTTTGTTGGCGAAGGTAAGCCCCAGCATGCCCTGCTTCTTCAGGTTGGTTTCGTGGATACGCGCGAATGACTTCACGATCACCGCGCGAACGCCCAGGTGGCGCGGCTCCATGGCAGCGTGCTCACGGGAAGAGCCCTCGCCGTAGTTCTCGTCGCCTACCACTACCGTGCCGATGCCGGCCGCTTTGTAGGTACGGGCAGTGGCGGGAACCGTATCGTAGCCGCGCGTCATGTCGTTATATACTTTGTTCGCCTCGCCGTTGAAGGCGTTCATGGCCCCGATCAGCATGTTGTTGGAGATGTTGTCGAGGTGGCCACGGTACTTGAGCCACGGGCCTGCCATGGAGATATGGTCGGTCGTGCACTTGCCCTGTGCCTTGATCAGGAGCCTCAGGCCTTTCAGGTCTGTGCCTTCCCATGGCTTAAAGCCCTCCAGCAGTTGCAGGCGGTCAGACGCCGGGTCCACTACCACATCTACCTGGCTGCCGTCTTCCGCAGGGGCTGTGTAGCCAGCGTCTTCCACGGCGAAGCCCTGTGTTGGCAGCTCAATGCCCCTCGGCTCATCCAGCCGCACCTGCTCACCGTCCTCGTTTGTCAGGGTATCGGTCAGCGGGTTAAATGTTAAATCTCCGGCGATGGCGAACGCCGTCACGATTTCAGGCGAAGCCACGAACGCGTGCGTGTTCGGGTTACCGTCGTTGCGCTTGGCGAAGTTACGGTTAAACGAGGTGATGATGGAGTTTTTGCGGGTCGGGTCGTCGGTATGGCGGGCCCACTGGCCGATGCACGGGCCGCAGGCGTTTGCCAGCACCACGCCGCCCATCTCTGCAAACGTATCCAACAAACCGTCGCGGGCGGTGGTGTAACGCACCATCTCGGAACCAGGCGTGATCGTAAACTCGGCCTGCGCCACCAGTTTCTTCTCCACAGCCTGTGCTGCAATAGAGGCGGAGCGGGTCAGGTCTTCGTAAGAGGAGTTGGTGCAGGAACCGATCAGGCCTACTTCCAGCTTGGCCGGCCAGCCGTGCTCTTTCACGACAGCCGCAAACTGGGAGATGGGCCACGCTGCGTCCGGCGTGAAGGGGCCGTTCACATGCGGCTCCAGTTCAGAAAGGTTGATCTCGATCAGCTGGTCATAGAAAGCAGCCGGGTCAGCCAGCACTTCGTCGTCTGCACGCAGGTGCTGGGCCACTTCATCCGCCATCTCTGCGATCTCCTCACGGCTCGTGGCCATCAGGTACTCCCGCATTTTAGGGTCATAGGCGAACACGGAGGTGGTTGCCCCGATCTCAGCGCCCATGTTACAGATCGTGCCTTTACCCGTGCAGGACATCGACTCGGCACCCTCGCCGAAATATTCCACGATCGCGCCTGTACCGCCTTTTACCGTCAGGATACCGGCCACTTTCAGGATCACGTCTTTCGGTGAAGTCCAGCCGCTCAGGCGGCCGGTCAGCTTTACGCCAATCACTTTCGGGAACTTCAGCTCCCAAGGCATGCCGGCCATTACGTCCACGGCATCAGCACCGCCCACGCCAATGGCGATCATCCCCAGGCCACCGGCATTCGGTGTGTGCGAGTCCGTTCCGATCATCATACCGCCCGGGAAAGCGTAATTCTCCAGCACCACCTGGTGGATAATGCCCGCACCCGGCTTCCAGAAGCCAAGGCCGTATTTGTTCGACACCGACGCCAGGAAATCATATACTTCTTTGTTCTCTGTGTAGGCGTCCTGCAAGTCAGCGTCGGCGCCAACGCGTGCCTGAATCAGGTGGTCGCAGTGTACTGTAGAAGGAACCGCCACGGTCGGCTTTCCGGCCTGCATGAACTGGAGCAAGGCCATCTGTGCCGTGGCATCCTGCATGGCTACCCTGTCCGGCGCGAAATCCACGTAAGACTGGCCGCGCTCGTGTGCCCCTGTCGCCGGACCTTCGTAAAGGTGCGCGTACAGGATTTTCTCTGTCAGGGTGAGCGGTCTGCCAACTCTATTGCGTGCAGTGGATATCCGCTCGGCCATACCGGCATATACTGCCTTGATCATTCCTAAGTCAAATGCCATAGTTTTGCTATTGTTAGTGTTTTTTAATGCTTCTTGATGAAGTTCACAAATGTACGAAATCTATATATCTTGAAAAACATTAGCCCCCATGAATATAGGCGGTTACCTAATGTTGTGTTCCCTGTGTGCGGCATGCAGAAATTAAATACAGATGCTGTATTTTTGCGCACGCATATTTTTTTAAATGTTTACCGCATGAAACATCATTTTCTTAATACCCCTGCCAGCCTTATTTTGTTTTTGACAATTATAATATCACAACTGCTAAGCGCCTGCAACTCCATGGAAGCTACTGACAACACGATACGAACCGGTACCTGGCGCGTGGCGCTGCAGGCCCAAGGCCAGGAAATCCCTTTCCTGATGGAGGCGGAGCAAAAAGAGGGAAAAACAGTGCTCTACCTCCTCAACGGCGAGGAGCGCATTCTGCTGGACGACCTGCAGCCGCAGGGCGACTCGGTGAAAATAGGGCTGCACATGTTTGATGCCGACCTGATTGCCAAAGCAGACGGCGACACCATGCAGGGTCGCTTTGTGAAGAACGACACCGAAACGCGCTACTCTATACCGTTTACGGCGGTGCACGGGCAGCAGAACCGTTTTACGGCAGACCCGGCCCCGGCCACTTTCAACTTTGGCGGTAAATGGGAGGTCGTTTTCTCGGATACGGCAGGCGGCAGCTACAACGCCATCGGCCTGTTCGAACAGGAGGATAACGATGTGACCGGCACCTTTCTGACAGAGACGGGCGACTACCGCTACCTGGAGGGGCAGGTTGCGGGCGATGAACTGAAACTCTCTACCTTCGACGGCAACCATACCTACCTGTTCACGGCAAAACCGAGCGGCGACAGCACGTTGCAGGGTGATTTTTACTCTGGCATGAGCGGCTACGAAAGCTGGACTGCCAGGCGTAACCCGGACGCCGCACTTGCCAGCGCCGACACCCTCACCTACCTGAAAGAGGGATATAACTCCCTGTCATTCACGTTCCCGAACCTGCAGGGCGAGCAGGTGTCTCTGGCTGACCCGAAATACCAGGGCAAGGTGGTGCTGGTGCAACTGCTGGGTTCCTGGTGCCCGAACTGCATGGACGAAACGCAGTTCCTAGCCCCCTATTATGAAAAGAACAAGGACAGAGGACTTGAGGTGATCGGGCTTGGCTTTGAGCGCAGCCCGGAGTTTGAGAAAGCCGCCGCGCGCCTCGCCAAAATGAAAGAACGCCTCGACGTTGGCTATGAGTTACTGGTGGCCGGCGTGTCGGATAAAGAGGCTGCGGCCCAGGCGCTTCCTGCGCTCAACCACGTCATGTCGTTCCCGACCACCATCTTCATTGGCCGCGACGGGAAAGTGCGCAAGATCCACACCGGCTTCTCCGGCCCCGGCACCGGCCAGTACTACGAGGACTGGGTAGCCGACTTCAACAAGACGATGGAGGAGTTGCTGGCGGAGAAGTAGGGAGCCGTTGCTTGTTTATCGGTTCATATGTGGCTGGGAGTAATGGGAGCAGAGCTGGCAAAAGATAAAAGCCGTCTGCTGTATCATGTCAGCAGATGGCTTTTATATAGAGCAGCAGTAGTTTGGCTGCTGTCTCAAAAGCCCAATTATGTTAAGCTAACGTATTTGGCTTTGCGGTGGCGCAGCTACCGTGAAGCTCGTGTTGTGCTAAGTTTTACTTTGTCTTTACTTTCACACCTTCTTTAACTTTAAATGTAGGCGCGGTCTTTATACTATCGTGTTGAGTAGGAACTTCAGTCTCGGCTTTTCTTTCAATAAAGATTGTTTTGACATCTTGATTCTTCCAAGCGACATTTACAACCTTTGAGTCAAGTAAGAAAAATTGCCTAAGCTTGGTGTCTTTGGAAATATCAACAGTCCTTAATTGATCACATTCAAATAGTTGTAAGCTTTCTAAGTTTGGTAGATTGTGTACGTCAAGATGTACAAACAAATTTCCTTGAAGGTATAAGGATCTCATTTTGTTAAGATTCCCGCTGAATTCAACATCTTTTAATTCATTGCGAAAAGCATAAACTCCTCGCAAATTCGGCATATCCTTTAGCACAAGTTTTGGACCGAGTTTGTTCTCTCCAATGTATAACTCTTCTATTGTTGAGTTTCCAAAGAACACGTTAATATTGGTGATATTATTCGTCATTGCATGAACAACTCTAAGATTCTCAAAGTGAACAAGGTCGTCAAGTGACGAAATGTTACGTTTAGATACTTTGAGTATGGAGACTGTATCTATTTCGGCTTTTTCAATTTCAGCGTTTTTATTGAAGTCGTACCCAAGTTCAATCAAAGCTTTTTTGAGGTTAGCGTCTTTGAACTTGATCTTTTGAGCGCTTGACTGAAGCGCAATAAAAAGGAATAGAATTGTAATCACTGATTTCATTATTATACTTTATACTATCAAAATTTTGCACAACGTCTTGTGTATACCCTGTGCAAGGCCTTCAGACGAAGCATAGGGTATACACAAGACGTTGTGTGGAGCCCTTTTTCTTATTCTTTTATTATTCGTTCCTGCTGGTCAAACTCAAAACACTCAAGAAATTCAGATTTAAGAATCTTATTTGCTAATTCTTCGCCACAGCCAAGCAGTAGGAAGCCTTGGTCTTCAGGATGGCAAAAACACCAACCTTTGTTTTCTGCAAAGAAGTAACTTGGAAAGTCTTGATTCTGCTCAACGTAAAGTGTTGTAAGTTCTGACAACTCCCCGAAGAAAAGCCAATCCACAACTTCTTCATTTTCATGAAAACCTTTGCCATCAAGCACGTCACCATAGAAGAAGGTTGGAGTTGCTGCACCAATAATGTTGATTATTTCATTGAGAGTTTCAATATCTACTTCAAGCAAGCTTCCTAAATTTGGTGGCCATTGCTTATCAATGTTCCAAATACTTTGAGTGTCTATGTGCTTATTGTAAGGGATGTTCAGTTCTTTGGACAGTTCTTTATAGGAAGTTCTTTCCAATCTGTCTTTGGCTGGATGGCCATTGCTTATTCCATACTTATTCCAAAACTCTACCCTTTTATTAAGGTCTTCAACTGATTTGGCATTGTAAGAATATTCCTTAATTGGCATTTTCTTATCTATGCAAATAGGCATTAGTATTTTGATGTAGCTGTCAAAGGTTAGAGGCAGCAAATTACTTACCTTACCAAAGCTATGCTGGTCCACACCTTTGCTAATCCAATCAACTATACTAAAATCAAAGACTCTTTTCATTATTCGGGTTACATACAACGGCCTCGTATAAAAAATGTGCAAGGACGTCGGCCGTAGCATGATTTTTATACAGTGTTGGGTGACGTTATTTTTGTTTGAATTTTTCCTTGCCGTTGTAGAGGTTTTTGGGCGGCGATGCGACAATGATAACTACAGCTTTCTTTCCGTTTGCATTGAAATTACTATTTAGCTCCTCACCCCAAACAACCTTCACTTCTTTCAATAAGTCGGGTGTTATGCTGGCCAAGTCACCTGCGAAATTATCTGTTAACACTTGTCCATTCAGGATATATTGGAAACTGTCGTCACTTCCTTCAATCTCAAGTCGTTTATTATAATCACTACTTGCTTCTTTAAGCACCTTCTGGTACTTAACCTTAGCAAATGCTTTAGTTTCAATCTCAACGGCTCCATCTTTAGCCTTATCTCCGTATCGGTTTGTGGCGTCCTTTCCAAAATAAGTTGTTAAAGAGGCAACATCTTCAGCTTCCATTGTTTGCATTGCGGATTTATCAGATGCCTGTCCGTCTATAATGAAGTGAGGATTGGGGCCAAGTTTATTTGCGGCCTCAACAGGTGATATTCTTTGTGCAGGTTTGCAACCAAGGAATGAAGTAGCTAAAGCAACAACGAGTATATATTTTTTCATTTCTTAATTTATAATGACACCCAACTATGGTGTAAACGGAAGTCTGTTCCCGTTATCTGTCGAAAACGAACGATAATCGGAACTGGGCTGCCGAATATACTATATATGCGGAGCAATATAAACAAAACCGTCGGCAGTTTCTGCTCCTGCCAAAGTACCAAAAACAGCGGGTGCGATTCCAGCCTCTGGAGCGTGTTTGCGGTATAACTACATCTTATGTTAAACATAGCTCTTTTACGCGAATATTCCTATATATAAGAAACTGCTCCGGCATTGTCAAAGCTAAATGCCAGCCCCGCCTCTTTTGGCAAGTTTTAGCATCCTGGATCGACAGGAGCCCCGATCGAACCGACAGAACCCGCCTATCCCCTCTATACAACCTTGTTTATCAGCCTGTTTACGCGCTTAGTCCCGTTGGCAGCCTGTAGAGCCATTCCCGTCGGTGCCCTCAGGCCGCCGGTCTATTCCATTTTTTCGCTAACCAGAAATGTAGTCTCTTTGAATCATCAGACAGCAAAAAAAACTGCTGCCAATATAAAATTCAGACATCATAACCTTTAAAAAATTAAATCATGAAAACTTTATTTGCCGCCATCTTCGTAGCCTTCACCGTAGGCACCTCGTCTCCCAGCTTTGCCTCTGCCGCAGGCACCACTGGCAATGGACACGAAACGCAAGCCACCTCTGATCCCGTTGCTTTTGTGATCGACAACTCAAAAGTGGATGTAATCATTAAGGCCACAGATACCCCGAAAATGATCATCCGCATGAAAGATTCCTCCGGCAATACCATTGCCATTAAAACGCTATCGCATGTGGAAAGCGGAACCAGGGTGCGTTTCGATCTGTCCCAGTTATCTGACGGTTTGTACAGCGTGCGGGTGTGGGATGGCAAAAACGTACAGGAGCAGGAAATTAAGTTAAAAACAACTTCACCGGATATAGCTATCCAGAAAGTGTCTTTCCTTTAACGTTCAACCTCTGTCTGTTCACTCTTTCTGCTGGTCCTGATGAGCTGCTTCTGGCACCGTTCCCAATCTGTCAAGAACTGAACTAGCGGCGGCTCACCCTCTGGCTGGCAGCAGCATCAGCTGCTTCAAAACAAAATTTAACATATATTATATATAACAATATAAAGTAAACGGAAACAAGCAGGCCGCGTAAAAAATAGTAAGAACCCTGCTGTACGAAGCAGAACCAAATTATTTCGGGTATAACAGCACAATGCCCAGGTGCCCTTTTCAGGTGAGCGCCCCACCCTTTTAGAGCTCTCCCACATGACCAGCCAAACCGTAACACCGGCCCACTTAACAAAATACCAGACGGCTATCACCATCGTCGAAACGGTAGAGAGCCATTACACCCGCCATATCGCCACGGCACGCCGAAGCGGGGACAAGCGACAGGCCGTACAACCACATGCGCAAGCAATCGAGGGCATCATTGACGCCGCTTTCTGGACGAGCCTGCGGCGGGAGGAAGGGTTCTCGCCCAGGATTTCCCTTGCCTTCCTCCCGCCGGAGCAGGCCGTGCAGCCAGTGCGGTTCGGGCAGCGGCTGAAACTTTCCACCAATAACCTCAAAAAACTTGCCCCCGGTGTAGAGCGCCCCGGCATTCACCTCGGGGTCTGGTATGAGCAGGATGAACTTTACGTGTGGGGCACCACCCGCCACCTGCCGAATTTCTGTTTTGTCGTGGATGTTTCAGAGCCGGGCATGCTGGTGGTGAAGCATAAACGAAAAGAAGGACTCGTGAAATTTAAAAATATGGCTGTGCTGGTTGGGGAGCAGGTGAAGGTGATAGATGAAAGCAGCACACACCTGACGGAATGCCCGGCTCTGCTCACTTCACTGCTAGGCCTGGGGTCCTCCTCCTCCTGGGATGAACCTGTTAATGCGCTGGTGCAGTTAGCCTTATCCATGCGCGCCCACAGGCACGGGGGCACCCTGCTCATTGTGCCGGCAGGCACTGCTGCATGGCAGGCCTCAATGGTTCACCCGATCCTGCATTTGATAGAGCCCCCGTTTTTCGGGCTGTCCGACCTGATGAAACAGGACGAGCGCGAGAAAGTCACACCCGAATGGCAGGGAGCGCTACGGGAGGCTATCGACAGTATCGCCAGCTTCACTGCTGTAGACGGGGCAACCATCATCACCGATCAGTATGAATTAATCGCTTTCGGCGCCAAGATAACCCGGCCTGTAGGGAGAGCACCGGTGGAGCAGATGATGGTGACGGAGCCCGTTCTTGGCTCCGAACCCTGCATTGTCCATCCCACGCAGAAAGGCGGTACCCGGCACCTGTCCGCGGCGCAGTTCGTGCAAGATCAGCAGGATGCTATTGCGCTGGTAGCCTCTCAGGATGGCCGCTTCACAGCCTTCGCCTGGTCGCCTTGCACAAAGATGGTGCAGGCGCACCAGATCGACACGCTGTTGCTGTAGCCAGAAGGATATGCAAGTAGCCTACCCCGGCTTCCGCAGCCGCACAATCCGGAAAGCACCGCCCAAGGCTGTGGGTTCATTCAGTTCTACCTGCAAAGAGGTGTGGCCAACAATGTCGCCAATGCGGCGGTTGATGTCGGAGAAGAGGGTGCTGGTAAGCTGGTTGAGCAGGCGGCGCAAGGGCGATGGCTTTTGCCCATCCGGCAGGAACTTATCAAACACCATCACAGTGCCCCCCGGCTTCAGCACCCGCTCCACCTCCCGCAGGCAGGCCACCGGGTCCGGGATCACGGCCAGTATCAGGTGCAGGATTACCGCATCAAAAGAGGCGTCGGCAAACTGGAGTTCCTGCCCGTTCATTACCTGCGCCTGTACCGGTATATGGAGTTCCTGCGCCCGCTTCTTCAGTTTCGTGATCATGCCCGGCGTTATGTCGATGGCGGTGAGATTAGTGTAGCCCTGCAGGTAAGGCAGATCGAGCCCGCTGCCGGCCCCCAGCAGCAGGATGGCATCGGAGGGGGCAGCCCCTAACAGCACGACCGACCGTTGTCTGTATCGCCGGAAGATGCGGTCGGCCACGAAATCATATAGGGGTAGATAGAAGGTATACCGTAAGCGGTTCCAGGAAGTGGTGTTGATGCCCATGTGTAGGAGGTGTATCGTGCCGCTGCAATTTAAAGATCCGCTCCCTCAAACGCCACAGTTTATATATAAACACACTTTTTTATATATGGCCTTAGAGCCGATTTTTTAAGAGATGGTCTTTTTAAACAGGATGATTCGTTCTGATGCTTTACCCTTTATATACCCGCACTGCAGGGGCATCAGGGCGATTTTTCCCCTTCCAATATAGGAGCCTTTGCACCTGGTGCAATCCCTAGTAGAGACAAGCCGCGACCTGTCTGCGCGTCGGCCTCGGCTGCAGGCATGGGATAAGACATATATGGTTCAGCTATATAGCCTTCAGAAAAAGTGTGCTTAAAGGGAATGGCTCTTATGAAGCGGGGCAACTACAGTCCGTCTTCCGGGCAGTGATATAAAAACCCTGCCGGGAGCGGGGTCAGTTTTTGGTATAGCGCTGTACCATCGGAGGCAGCATCGTGCATTCCATCGACTCCGCCACGGTGCCATCGTCGAAAACCAGCACCCGCCGCACGGCCTCCTCAAACTTGTTCGTGCTTTTGTCAGCTTTAGGACATCCGTAGTTCACATTAAACATGACCGGCAACAGGTACGGTTTGCTATCCACCGCCTTCCCGTTCACTTCCTTAGGCAGCCAGCTGCCGCTTGTGGCCAGCACGGTTTCTTTCAGCGACGCAGCAATAACCGTTGGCGTGTCCTTGGTGCAGGCCACGCTTTTCACACTCCCGTCGGCACCGATTATAAACCGGACAAACGTTACGGAATTCACACAAAGCTTCGACAGCTCATATACATCAGGCAGCATGTTCTGGGCAAACAGCTCGGTGGGGTGCTTGTATCGCTCATGCACAAATACAGGCTCGTGGTCCTGAGCCAGCACACCAAGAGGAACCGACAGCACCAGGAGGCTGACGAAGAGTAGGGCCTTACGCATCATGTACATGTATGTAAAGTAACAGAACCAGTTCTGGGGCAAATAGTTCTGGCAGCATTAGGCATGCTACTGTAAAACACCACAAAAAGTTTAAAATATAGTACCCAAACGTAGAAAACGCTATTTTTCCCGTTCTATGGTGTACGCAATGAGTTGCTCCAGCGAGGTCCGCGAAGGGGAAGCCGGGAAAGTGTTCAGGATGGCCAGCGCCTCGGCATGGTAGCGGTTCATCAGCTGTATCGTGTACTCGATGCCGCCCGACTTCTTCACAAAATCAATTACCTGCTGCACCCGATTGCTGTCGCCGTTGTTGTTTTTCACGTTGTAGATGATGCGGCGCTTGGTCAGCCAGTCGGCCTGCCGGAGGGCGTGGATCAGCGGCAAGGTCATCTTCTTCTCCTTGATATCAATGCCCACCGGTTTGCCGATCTCGGCTGTCCCGTAGTCGAAAAGATCGTCCTTGATCTGAAAAGCGATCCCTACTTTCTCCCCGAACAGGCGGGCTTTCTCCACCTCCTCTTTGCAGGCGCCCGCCGAGGCGGCCCCTACCGAGCAGCAGGAGGCAATCAGGGAGGCCGTTTTCTGCCGGATGATATCAAAGTAGACTTCCTCTGTTATATCAAGGCGGCGCGCTTTCTCCATCTGCAGCAGCTCCCCCTCGCTCATCTCCTTCACTGCGTTCGACACGATCTTGAGCAAGTCGAAATCATCGTTTTGCAGCGAGAGCAGCAGGCCTTTGGAGAGCAGGTAATCGCCCACCAGCACGGCAATTTTGTTTTTCCAGAGGGCATTCACGGAGAAGAAACCACGGCGGTAGTTGGCGTCGTCCACCACATCGTCGTGCACCAGCGTGGCGGTGTGCAGCAACTCGATCAGCGCCGCCCCACGGTAGGTGGAGTCGCCGATGCTTTCCCTGAAAAGCTTGGCTGTGAAGAACACGAACATCGGCCGCATCTGCTTGCCCTTGCGCTTCACGATGTAGCTCATGATACGATCCAGAAGCAGCACGTTCGACTTCATCGACGTCCTGAACTTCTTCTCGAAAAGCTGCATTTCCGGCGCAATGGGCGCTTGTATATCCTTTAGGCTGATGCTCATGTATTAAGACCGCAATATTACTATGTCG
Organism: Pontibacter saemangeumensis; assembly: GCF_039541895.1. Taxonomy (NCBI): domain Bacteria; kingdom Pseudomonadati; phylum Bacteroidota; class Cytophagia; order Cytophagales; family Hymenobacteraceae; genus Pontibacter; species Pontibacter saemangeumensis. Next base: position 131,705 of record NZ_BAABHC010000005.1, on the reverse strand, counting down.
CAGAGTGGTTTCCAAACGTGCATCGGCAAATCAGCGTTTAATTACCGGTTAATTACCGGATTGCTTGCTGCTGCCGCCCGCTTGTTGTAATTTCTGGTTGCATCGGCTATATACCTCTGTGGTTGCCAACTCATTTGTTAAGAACTGAAAGGCTGAATGGTTTTATTTTTGCTGAAAGTAACCGGAAGGAAAGCGCGTTCTAAAGTGTTCTTACTTTAGAAAGGAGGCGGGGCATCGCTTTTAAAGATATATAGCATCGGTGCAATAACTTCAGATAGCAGGACGGCGATCGTACAACCTTTGCAGGCGCATCCCATATATAACCGGGTGGCGTTTGCAGTCGCATGCTAAGGTTCGACGGCAGATGCTATCTGCTCAGTGAAACGTTTTCCTGATATTGCACCTGTCGTTTATATAGGCTGCATGCTTGCTGTAAAATAGAAAGCTACCTTTGTGGAAGTTCAGGAAGAACCTTCCTGCATGAGCTGGTCTTCTGTTGATTAATTGATTCAACGGCTCATCAAACGAACAATTTACAAGCAAAAAGATGAAAGTAGATTTTGTCGTATACCCCGAGCACGGGCGCCCGTTCACCGCTGACGCCACCTATATGCCCGATGGCCAGCCGAAGCCCATCGTCATTTTCACACACGGCTTTAAAGGCTTTAAAGACTGGGGGCATTTCAACCTGCTGGCACGTTACTTCGCTGAACGGGACTTTGTGTTCGTGAAGTTTAATTTTGCCTACAACGGCACCACCGTGGAAGACCACAGCGACATGCACGACATGGAGGCCTTTGGTAACAACAACTTCAGCCTGGAGCTGGACGACCTGCAGGCCCTGATCGACCTGCTCCACGAGGCGAACCCACCCATTCAGCGCCAGGAACTCGACCTGAAACGCATTTACCTGATCGGGCACAGCCGTGGCGGCGGCGCCATTCTCCTGAAGGCTGCTGAGGAGCCCCGCGTGAATGCCGTGGCCACCTGGGCCGGCATCAGCGATTACGACCAGCGCTGGACGGAATTACATATGGAACAGTGGAAAAAGCAGGGGGTGCAGTATGTGCTGAATGGCCGCACCGGTCAGCAGATGCCGCTCTACTATCAGATGGTGGAGGACTTTTACCAGAACCGCGCGCGCCTCGACATACCGCAGGTAATCCGGAAAGTACGGCAGCCGCTGCTGATCCTCCACGGCGAGGAGGACGAGACGCTACCGGTGCAGATGGCCTATGACCTGAAGAAGTGGAAGCCCGATGCGGAACTGCACCTGCTGCCCGGCGCAAACCACTCCTTCGGCGGCGAGCACCCGTATCCGCACACCGAGCTGCCAGCCCCGGCCCGCGCCGCCGCAGACCTGACCATGGCTTTTTTCCGGAAGTATGCCTGACACCTACCTGCTGCTCGGCGGCAACCTCGGCGACCGCATTTCATACCTGGCGCAGGCCCGTGAGGGGATTGCCGCGCAGGTAGGCAGCATCGTGCGCTGCTCTAAATTATATGAGACGGCTGCCTGGGGCAACACCGCGCAGCCTGCTTTTCTGAACCAGGTGCTGGAGGTGCAGACCCCGCTCGGGCCGGCGCAGCTGCTTGAGAAAATCAACAGCCTGGAGCAGGAACTGGGCCGGGTGCGGCGGGAGCACTGGGGTGCCCGTGTCATCGACATCGACATTCTTTTTTATGAAGACCGGGTGCTGCAAAGCCAGCGCCTCACCGTTCCGCACCCGCAGCTCCACCTGCGCCGTTTCACGCTGCTGCCGCTCGCAGAAATAGCCCCCACCCTGCTGCACCCTCTGCTGGGGAAAACGGTAAGGGAACTGCTGGAACTGTGCCCGGATACGTTAGAGGTCCGAGAGTATATGGGAGGGGCTTAAGCGCAGCCGCTTTGCTCCTGCTGGAATAGAGTTATTTTTCTGCTTCCGCACGATCCACCCACTCGGCTGCCTTTCTGTAGTTTTCATCGGGGAAAAACTCATCACAGATCTTCAGGATGGCAAACAGGTGGTTCCTTAGCGAACCCTTGTTTATGCTTTCGCCTTTCAAGGCATCCTGCGCCAGGTGCAGCGACAGGTCTGAGAGCAGCAGCCTCCATTTCTCCTCCCACTCGGGCGTCTGCCGGTAGACGGGTGCGTCCGGGTAAAAGGCCTCTACCCTGGCATGTGCAGCATCCACCAGTTGCAGCACTTCCTTTCTGTTTTCAGAATTCATATCGGATATAATCAGGTTAACCGGGCCGTACCCGCGGAAAGGGGTTCCTGTTTTGCATCAGCCGGCGCATCAACGTATATTAATCTGCTCTTCAGAAGCCTATAGACCACCGGGAACATAAGCGCCGTTACAGTGAGGCTTATATAGTCGTAGAAAGGCTGATCTGCTATGTTTTCCAGTCGCCACACGCCCTGGCCGTTAAAGCCATACAGCATTCTGTACATCACGTTTCCGCCCCAGTGCAACCCGATCGACAGCCAGAGGTTGCCGGTTTTCAGCACCGCATAAGCAAACGTAAATCCCAGAATGGCGGAGAACACCACATTCTCCGCATGAAAACCTGCATTCCAGCAATCATCGAGTATGTACAGCACCGTTACGACGGGCAGGAACCATGTCAGCAGGTGCTTTTCCCGAAGGTAAGCCAGCCAGTAGCCCCTGATCACTACCTCGTTGATAGCCGACGAAAAGAACATCGCCAGCAAGGCCTGGGCTAGCAGCATAAAGATAAAAGCGGTGTCCATTGTGCCTGCTACCTCGAATTTACCAAGCGCATAAGAGATGAGGTATTTCACCGCATATATGCCAAAGCCTACCACAAACCCGATTGCTATATGCCGGAGCCACCCTCTGTGCGGGCGCATCCCAAACGACTGCAGCCCCTGGAGCCGAAGGACATACCTTGCTGTCAGAAAAGTAAAAGCGAAGAAAGCAAGCCAGTAGGCTCCCCAGCATGTAATGCTGCTCTGATCAAAAAGCCGCGGCACAAGATTCACGTAGAGGTTCAGGACCACAAATACGAATAGCCACAGCAGAAACGATCTCTTTGTTTGCATAAAAACAGTTCGAGGGCTACAAATTTAAAGGGTTATATATACATGATGCAAGTTGCATATGGTCGCAAACAGTGGCCCGCGCGGCTGTAAACCTCCCAGACAATAAAATACAAAGCCAGAGTACCCCCGCCTGCGTCTGATACATTTTATACCAAATCCTATATACTTCCTTCCATAGCTAAAGTAAGAAACCCATTCGCCTTTCATTTTATTCAAAAGGATAAAGCCATATATGGAAGAAGGTTTAGATCACTTGGTATTATATATACCTGTGAACATAGTGTTGTCTTAGCAGGATAGGCGAGCTGAATATACAAGATAAATATACCTGTTTTCAAAGTTCATTCTACCCTCCTCAGACAATATGCAGCTTACTTTTTTCTCTGATTCCTCAGGACAAGCAACAGGCGGAGCGGGTAAACATGAAACAAGAAGGTCCTTCCCGGCATAGCGCCGGGAAGGACCTTCTTGTTATATAGAACGCTATAGCAGTTGGTTATATATGCGCACAAAGCTTATTCTGCTGAGCTGACCTCTGCGTTTCTGTCAATCTTTTTAACCAGCCCCTGCAACACTTTGCCCGGACCACACTCTATAAAATGTGTGGCGCCATCGGCTATCATGGCCTGCACCGATTGCGTCCACCGCACCGGGGCAGTCAGCTGTTGAATCAGGTTCTGTTTGATTTCTTCAGGGTCCGTATGCGGCCGGGCGTCCACGTTCTGATAGATGGGGCATATACCCTGGCTAAAGGTTGTTTCGCTGATGGCCTTCGCCAGCTCTTCCTCTGCCGGCTTCATCAAGGGCGAGTGGAACGCACCGCCCACAGGCAATGGAAGTGCCCGCTTGGCTCCAGCCTCTTTCATTTTCTCACACGCGATCTCAATCCCCCTGTTGGTTCCGGAAATCACCAGTTGGCCAGGGCAGTTGAAGTTGGCTGCCACCACCACTTCGCCATCGATTGAGGCGCAGATCTCCTCTACCTTTGCATCCTCTAACCCTAGTATGGCTGCCATGGTAGAAGGGTTTGCCTCGCAGGCAGCCTGCATCGCCAGCGCGCGCTTCGACACCAGCCGGAGGCCGTCTTCAAAGCGAAGCACTTTGCTCGCCACCAACGCCGAGAACTCGCCGAGCGAATGGCCGGCAACCATATCCGGCTTAAAATCCTTGGCCACGGCAGCCTGCGCCACAGCGTGCAGGAAAATAGCGGGCTGCGTTACTTTTGTCTGTTTGAGCTCTTCATCCGTGCCGTTGAACATCACGGTTGTGATAGAGAAACCCAATATTTCATCTGCCTTGTCGAACAGCTGTTTTACTTCCTCATGCTGCTCATACAGGTCTTTTCCCATACCCGGGAACTGCGATCCCTGCCCCGGGAAAATGTATGCCTTTTTCATTCGATGTTCGTTTATCTTTATTCGTTTCCTTTTGAATTGTTGGACTGTTGCATGGCTAAACCGCAGGATTAGTTTGCCCATGCTATGTCAGGTTTTGGCAATCTACCCAAACAGCAATCCAGTATTTTAACCTTACCGATTTACGCTACAAACCGCGCCCGTTCTTCCGGGCCGAGCAGCATGCACGCCTGTGCCTGGCCTGCTATTTTATAGCGATGCCTGGCGATGAAGCGATACACAAAGTTGCGGAAAGATAAAGGAATAAACCGGAAATAGTAAAGCGCCGCGAATGGAAAACTGAGATGGCGCGCAATACGCAGCACCGCATCCGACTCCGTATAGAGCTGGCCCTGCTCATAGAAAACAACGGAGTCCGGCAAGGGATCAGGGCGTCGCGCGGCTGGCACCAAAGCCTCTAGCACACCGGATTGCAGCGCCGCAAAAGTTAAATTGTGGCGCTTGTTATGCTTCAGCACGAGTTGTACGCTTGCCTGGCAAAAGCCGCAGGTGCCATCGTAAAAAACAATGGACTCCCCCTGCAGCTTTTCCGGATCGAAAGAACGCATCACCTTATGATCTCCACCCACCCCTTGTAGGTGGCGCGGGCGTTGGCGGGGTCCAGCGCATGGAACTCCACCTCCGCCTCATAGAAGTAGGTGCCGTCGGTGAGGCGGTTGCCCTGCCCATCTACCCCGGCCCAGTTAATGAGCAGTGCGTCGCCGCCCCCTGCCCCGGCCGAGCTGCTGTATACCTCCACGCCCCAGCGGTTGAACACCCGGAACTCAACTCCCCGGATGAACGAGGCCCCTGGCCCGGCCGGCCGGAACTTGTCATTCCGCCCGTCACCGTTGGGGGTGATGATGTTGGGCAGCACGATGCCCAGGCAGTTGTCCTTGCAAACCTCGTTGCTCAGGGCGCTCTCCCGCCCCAGGGCGTCCGTGGCGCTCACTGCATAGCAGCCTGCGTAGGACTCCAGCCCATCATGCACGAAGGTGGTCTCTTCCGTGGTGCCCAGCACCGCATACTCCCCACCAGCCGAGGCGCGGAAGTAGACCGTGTAGAAGGCGATGTCCTGGGTGCAGTCCGCCGAAGAGGCCGGCACCCACGTCAGCACGTTTTGGAACGGCGGTTCCCGCGGTCCGCGGGCAAAGGCTTCGCAGTCCAGTGCGTCCACGCTCAGTTCCGGCGGGCACACCAGCTTCTCGAGTCGCGCGCAGGCCTCCTGGCTCCGGTTGAGCAGCGGCGAGGGGAGTCCGGCCACGGTGTATGCCCCGGCCGTCTCCACCACATAGCAGTAGTCTTCCCCGCGCTTAAGCCCCGGGCCGCTGTCGGTGTAGCTGCCCCCGGTGGCCGTGGCCCCAACGCTGTCGATGAGCGTCAGGTCCCCGCCCGGCTCCCGCCGGTAAATGCGGTGGGGCAGTACCCCGTTGTCCCAGGGCACCTGGTAGGTCCATGTCAGCTCAAACGCCGCCTCGTCCCCCGCCGACGGGCTCACCTCCAGCCGCACGCTTGAGGCCTCCGCGCCCTCCCGCAACTCGGTGGGCTGCCCCCCCGCGGTCGGCGCCTGATAGAGCTCCAGGCGGTAACGGTAGCCTAATTCCAGTGTGTTCAGACCTGTGTCCACGAAGGAGGTGTCGGCCATATTGCGGCTGCGGAATACCTCCACGTAGCCCTCGCCCGCCTCCTGGCCCTGCTTGCGCAGCAGCCGATACTCCAGCGGCGGCGTCAGCTGCCCCGGCTCGGGGGGCGTCCATCGCACCAGCACCCGCCCCGCCGTGGCCGAGGTCTCCTCCACCGTCACGTTGGTGAGGTAGGGGATGTCGCGCTCCACGCCCACGCAAGCCTCATTAGAGGCCAGGCTCTCGCCCCGCCCCGGCGCGGGGAACACCGCGTAGATGATATAGCAGTACTCCACCCCGGCCTGCGCCTCTTTGTCTACGAAGGTTCCCGTGGAGACGTCCACCTCCCCGATCAGCACGTAACCCGTCGAGGCCGGCACCCCCGTCTGGCAGGCGTCCGGCACGAAGCCGGAGGGGCCCTCCCGCCGGTACACCCGCATGGTAGAGGCGTTGGGGCAGGTATAGGGGTCCCAGGTGAGCGTCACCTCCCCCGGGCCGGCCGCTGCCGCCAGGTTCTCCGGTGCCGGGGCCACGACCGTGATGTTCCAGGGCTGCACGTCCGTCAGGCGCGCCTCTCCTGGCGGGCGCACGTCCTCGGCCCGGAACACCACCTGGTAGGGCCGCTCCCGCACATCCGAGCACTGCGTCTGCCATGTCAGTACCCCGGCCGCCTGGCCGGGCTCACGTACGGTCTGCTCAAAGGTGGCCGGCGGCACAATGCCCGATCCCGCCACTGTAATTTCTATCAAATCCCCGTCCGGGTCGGTGGCCAACACTGTGCCTTTGAGCAGCGTGCCCGCCACGATGCACGTGTCGCGCGGCTCGAGCACCGGCGGCCGGTTGGGCGTCTCCCGTACCAGTATCTGCATGTCGCGCACCACCTCCCCCAGCTTCACCGCCCCGCCGCCAGGCGAGACGCGCCACTCCTCCACCACGAAGGCCACGTTGTACTCCCCCTTCACGCACGGTGCGTCCCATGTCATCTGACCCGTCAGGGGGTCCAGGGAAAACGTTGCCGGACCAGAGGCGTCTGAGGTCGTGCAACCCGCGTTCCGGAACGTCAGGTGCGGCAGGCTGTAGCCCGGAACGACTGTGATCCTCCCCTGGGCGTCCTCGTAACGGGGAACAATCAGTTTGAAGGCCAGGCTGTCGCCGTCCGCGTCATAGGCGCCGGGGTTATGCACGTAGGTTCTTCCCACCGCCGCGATATCGATTGGCGCCACCGTCAGCACCGGTGTGCTGTTGAACCCCCGCAACGCGTTGATGTTGATCACTGTCTCAATGAAGAAGGAGCGCTGGTCAGAGGGCGGGGCCATGTTCAGGATATCGTTGTTGCGGTTTACGCCCACCCACGACACCCGGTGCGTACCGTCGGTCGGGAAAGTGTACTCCCATTTATATACCTCCCGGTCAGTCTCATTCCCGATTGGTATCACTGCGAGCCGTGGAACCTCCAGCACCACGCCTCCCCCCATGTTCATATACACGATGGGGTCCTCAGCGGAGGAAGCCTGATCGGTATAGATGGTCATGGTAAAGAAAAAGCGGCGTGGATTGGGGTTTGGGGTGGTGTCGCGTTGGGCGGTGATGTCTCCTGCGCGGATGTGCGTCGCCTGTGCTTCTGAGAAACAGCCCCACATTATGATCAGCACGAACAACAGACTGGCGCGCAGCAGATACTTCATGCGTAAACTATATGGCATACATCTTGGGTTTGGCGGTAAATATAGGCAATAAGAGCATTTTAAGAATTAATACTTTGAGCTGCGAATGTGCGCATCCAGAACCTGCCTGCGGATATCTTTGGGTGGTAGTTGCTGCTATTACGCCCGAAAGGCGCCTGATCGACACTCCATTCACTCATTTTTGCTGTCGAAACGAAATATATACAAGCTCTAAATAAAACTCCTTCTTTTTGATTTTATTATCAACAAATAGAAGTTTAGTAGGTTATCAGAATATAGCATTTTGTGGTACGCGTAGCAATTTAGATTGATTCAAAATATGATATTAATATTGGTTTATATAAGGTCCGCATGTACCTTTGAGAATTAAAAAGCATGTCTACTTTAACTATAACTCTTACAGATGAATTGGTTTACTAAAACGTTTTCCAGTACAGTTGGGCGCAAGATCGTGATGTCTGTGACGGGCCTTTTCCTGTGCTCTTTCTTAGTAGTACACCTGATCGGCAACCTACAGCTCTTTAACAACGACGGAGGAGCTGCTTTCAATATTTACTCCCGGTTTATGGGCACCAACCCCATCATCCGCACCATGGAAATCGTGCTGCTGGCCGGGTTCCTGTTCCATATATACGACGCCATCGTGCTGACCCGCCGTAACAAGGCGGCGCGCCCTATAGGATACGTAAATAATCACCCGGAAGAGAACAGCACCTGGTCGTCGCGCAACATGGGCCTGCTCGGCACCGTGATCCTTGTCTTCCTGATCATCCACCTGTGGAACTTCTTTGTGCCCGCCCGCTTCGGTGGACTGGAGGGTGTTGTGATTGAGGATGTGGAGTATGACAACCTTTACCTGAAGGTGGTGCAGTCGTTCCAGATCTGGTGGTATGTCGCCATCTACGTCATCGCCATGGTTGCCCTTGCCTATCACCTGATCCACGGTTTCCAGAGCGCTTTCCAGACGCTGGGCCTGGACCATAAAAAATACACGCCCTTTATACAGATGTTTGGTTACGCGTTTTCAGTGTTGGTGTGCCTTGGCTTTGCCATTATCCCGCTGTACTTCTTCTTCTTAAAATAATAACTACTTTATATAGTTGCTATGATATTAGATTCCAAAATCCCGGAAGGCCCGATAGCTGACAAGTGGGATAAGCATAAATTTGATGTGAAGCTGGTAAACCCGGCAAACAAGCGCAAGTACGATATCATTGTAGTGGGCACTGGCCTGGCGGGCGCCTCTGCGGCGGCCACTTTCGGCGAGCTGGGATATAATGTGAAAGCGTTTTGCTTTCAGGACTCCCCGCGCCGGGCACACTCTATTGCAGCACAGGGCGGTATCAACGCCGCTAAGAATTACCAGAACGACGGGGACTCTGTTTTCCGTCTTTTCTATGATACGGTAAAAGGAGGGGACTACCGCTCCCGGGAGGCCAACGTGTACCGCCTGGCGCAGGTCTCTGTCAACATCATCGACCAGTGCGTGGCGCAGGGCGTGCCTTTCGCCCGGGACTACGGCGGCTTGCTGGCCAACCGCTCGTTCGGTGGCGCGCAGGTGTCGCGCACCTTCTACGCACGCGGCCAGACGGGCCAGCAGCTGCTGCTGGGCGCCTACTCTGCCCTGAACCGCCAGATTGCCTACGGCAAGGTGAAGATGTTCCCGCGCACCGAGATGCTGGACCTGGTGATGGTTGACGGCAAAGCCCGCGGCATTGTGGTGCGTAACCTGATTACGGGTGCCATTGAATCGCACAGCGCACACGCTGTCGTGCTGGCTACCGGGGGATATGGCAACGTGTTCTTCCTCTCCACCAATGCGATGGGCTCGAATGCCACAGCGGCCTGGAGGGCATATAAAAAAGGCGCCCTGTTCGCCAACCCCTGCTTTACCCAGATTCACCCTACCTGTATCCCGGTTTCCGGTACCTACCAATCGAAGCTCACGCTGATGTCTGAGTCGCTGCGTAACGACGGCCGTGTATGGGTGCCCAAGACGGTGGAGATGGCGCAGCGACTGCGCAAAGGGGAGATAAGGGTGGCTGACATAGCCGAGGCAGACCGTGACTACTACCTGGAGCGCAAGTACCCGGCATTTGGTAACCTGGTGCCGCGCGACGTGGCATCCCGCAACGCCAAGCAGGTGTGCGACGAGGGCCGCGGAGTTGGGTCCTCGGGCCTGGCCGTGTACCTCGACTTTGCTGACGCCATCAAGCGGGAAGGACAGCCTGCCATCGCCGCTAAGTACGGTAACCTCTTCGAGATGTATGCCAAGATCACGGACGAGAACCCTTACGAGATACCGATGCGCATTTACCCAGCGGTGCACTACACCATGGGCGGGCTTTGGGTTGACTATAACCTGATGACAACCATACCGGGTTTATATGCTGCAGGCGAGTGTAACTTCTCAGACCACGGCGCGAACCGCCTCGGTGCCTCTGCGCTGATGCAGGGCCTGGCCGACGGTTACTTCGTGCTCCCTTACACCATCGGGGATTACCTAGCCAAACAGCCAAACGACAAAATCCCGACAAGCCACCCTGCCTTTGTGGAGGCAGAGCAAGCCGTAATCGCTAAAAACAACCTGTTGCTTTCTATCAACGGCACCCGCACCGTGGACGACTTCCATAAGGAGCTTGGCCTGATTATGTGGGAGCACTGCGGCATGGCCCGTAACGCGGAGGGTCTGAAGTTTGCGAAGCAGCAGATACGGAAACTGCGGGATGAGTTCTGGCGCGATGTGAAAGTGACCGGCGTGAACGAGGAACTGAACCAGACGCTGGAGCGTGCCAACCGCGTGGCCGACTTTATCGAGCTTGGCGAGCTGATGGTGGATGATGCCCTGAACAGGAACGAGTCGTGCGGCGGCCACTTCCGCGAAGAGTCACAGACACCGGAAAACGAGGCATTGCGTGACGATGAGAACTATGCGTATGTAGCCGCATGGGAGTTTACGGGCGTTGGAAACGAGCCAGTCCTGCACAAGGAGGCGCTTGAGTTCGAGAACGTGAAACTGACGCAGCGTAGCTACAAATAGTATAACTGATAATTAAAAATTAGAAATGTAAAATTAGAAGTGAATGGCCATGCAGGATACTGCAACAGATACCAGTTCTAATAATTTCTAATTCATAATTTATAATTTCTAATTCAAAAAGAAATGGCTGGAAGTAATCCAAATGCTAAACCGATGGACCTGACACTTAAGGTTTGGCGCCAAAAAAATAGAGAGACAGCAGGGCAGATGGTCACGTATCCTGTGAAAGGCATATCCCCGGATATGTCGTTCCTGGAGATGCTGGATGTGCTGAACGAGGATCTGATGGTGCGTGGCGAGGAGCCGATCGCCTTCGACCACGACTGCCGCGAGGGTATCTGCGGGATGTGTAGCCTGTTCATCAACGGCCGTGCCCACGGCCCGGAGCGCGGCACCACTACCTGCCAGCTGCACATGCGCCACTTCCACGACGGCGAAACGATCACCATTGAACCCTGGCGGGCCGCAGCCTTCCCGGTGCATAAGGATCTGGTCGTGGACCGTTCCGCTTTCGACCGCATACAGCAGGCAGGCGGCTACGTGTCAGTGAACACAGGCGGCGTGCCCGATGCCAACGAGATCCCCATCCCGAAGACTATTGCGGACAAAGCCTTCGACGCGGCGACCTGCATCCAGTGCGGTGCCTGCGTGGCGGCCTGTAAGAACGCCTCTGCCATTCTGTTCGTGAGTGCCAAGGTATCGCAGCTGGCTTTGCTGCCGCAAGGCAAGACAGAGCGCAAAACGCGCGTGGAGAACATGGTGGCGCAGATGGACATCGAGGGCTTCGGCTCGTGCACCAATACCGGCGCCTGTGCGGCCGAGTGCCCGGTGGGTATATCGCTGGAGAACATCGACATGCTCCGAAGAGAGTACATCAGTGCCAAAGCCACTTCTGAGAACCTATAACCGAACGTTTCACAGCATAGGAAAGGCGGGGCAGCTACTGTTCCCGCCTTTCCTTTTTTTAGTATAGCCGAATCTCCCGCACAAGACCGTTTATATATAAATGCGCGGCATGTATAACCTATGCCGCTATAAACTGTTAGAGGAGATATAAGACCCGCTTTACATGATCACACTGATATCAGGCACCAACAGGAAAGGCTCTAAATCGAGGAAAATCGTTAATCTATATGCATCGATGCTGAAGGAGCGCGGGGTGGCCTATCAGATACTGGACCTGGCCGACCTGCCACCGGACTTCATCGAGTCGGCGATGTATACGAACTCCGGCAAGAACGCGCAGTTCAACAATCTGACACGGATGATTGAAAATGCCGACAAGTTCTTGTTTGTGGTGCCGGAGTACAATTCCTCCTTTCCTGGTGTTCTAAAGGCTTTCATCGATGCCCTGAGCTACCCCTGCCCGTTTATGAACAAGAAAGGCGCTCTGATTGGCCTCTCGTCGGGTATGCAGGGCAGCGGCCTTGCGCTGAGCCACCTGACTGACATCCTGAACTACCTCGGGATGCACATCATGGCCATGAAGCTGAAACTCGCCCATATCGAGAAAAACTTTGATGGCCAGCAAATCACCAACAAGCTATATAACGAGCTGCTGGAGCAGCATATAGATCAACTGATCCGGTTTTAAAAAGGGGATAGAGCATCGCCCGGCAATATGTTTCCCCTGCTGTTGGCCGATGCCTTGAATAGGGTGAGCACTTTTGAGTCAGGTCCCGGGGACATTGTATCCCACCCTGTTTCAGGGGTTTCCCCTATATGATATCACTCATATATTCATCCTCACATAGTCACGTTAAAATGGCATTACCTTTTAATCAAAAAGATAATGCCATATATGGAAGACGGTTTAGGACACTTAGCATAAATAAGTTAGTATAAATCAGTGCGTTTCAGGATAAGCTTTATATATATAAACACCGTTGTTTCAGTACCGGGTTAAATTATTCCATCACGTGCGCTCGAGACCTGCCCTCGGAGCAACAGGTTTCCATCATACCGTTCTCGTCAGTATGACATCCTGAACAAAACCCTATCCTGTATGAGGAGACTGTTAAGACACTGCCTATAAACAGCGAGCGCCTGCATTCTACAATGCAGGCGCTCGCTGTTTGGCTATATGGCTATATATAATCGCTTAGTCCACGTTGTCGTGCAGGAAGCGGTTATCCCCTAATATTTCGTTGTCGTCGTTCAGGTTGAAGCGGGAGATGTTACGCTCTGAGGAATGCGACACCCTGTCTAAGGCCACGTTGCGGCGCAGGTAAGCGGGGGTGTCCAGTTTCTCTTTGATCGCTTCAGTTGTTACTTCCGAGCTCAGCATGCGCAGACGCTCGCGTCGTTCCTCCGCGCGGCGCTGCATCAGTTCACGCTCCTCGCTCAGGCGCTTGGCTGCCTCGCGCTCGCGTGTGGCCATGCTCTCTTCCTCACGGGCGCTGTAAGGGCTCTGGTGCACGTTGCCATCCAGCTCAAACACGATTGGCTGCGGCTGTACCGGCGGCTGTGGCTCCGGGCGTCGAACAGGCTGCTCGTAGGCAGGCTGAGACGGCGGGGCTTGCTGCGCGGGCTGCTGTGGCGGCACGGGGGCCGGGGCTACCGGGCGCGCCACGAAAGCGGCTACCTCTTGCTCAGGCCTTGCAGGCTCAGCTACCTCAATTTTTTTTTGGCTGTTCAGGTCAAAGATCGTTTTCTTAGGCTCGATGATGCTTTCAGCGTCCGCAGCGAAACCTGTGGCGATCACGGTAACGCGGATGCTCTGGCCCAGCGAGGAGTCGATGCCGTGGCCGAAGATAACCTCCGCCTCCTGGCCCGCCTTGTCCTGGATGTATTCCGTGATTTCTGTCAGTTCATCCATCTCCAGTTCGGCCTGCTCGCCAGACATGATCGAAAGCAGGATTTTCTGGGCACCGTGGATGTCAGTGTTATTGAGCAATGGAGATGAAAGCGCTTCTTCAGCGGCGCGCAGGGCACGGCCCTCACCCTCTGTGGTTGCAGAACCCATCACTGCAGCACCAGAGTCTTTCATTACTGTTTTCACGTCTTCAAAGTCAACGTTCACTTCGGCGGTCACGGTGATGATCTCCGCTATCGATTTGGCAGCGGTTGTCAGCACGTTGTCAGCCTTCGCAAAAGCCTCGCGGATGGTCAGGTTGCCGAACATCTCGCGCAGCTTGTCATTCAGGATCACCAGGATGGTATCGCAGTTCTCGCTGAGTTCCTTGATGCCGTTCTCAGCCGCCACCTTCTTCTTCTTGCCCTCAAATACGAAAGGGGCCGTTACGATTCCCACGGTCAGGATGCCGAGTTCTTTGGCCACCTTGGCGATCACGGGCGCAGCACCAGTTCCGGTACCACCGCCCATTCCAGCCGTGATGAACACCATTTTGGTGTCGTTGCTGAGCATCTCCCGAATTTCTTCCTTGCTCTCCAGGGCAGCGTGCTTGCCCTTTTCAGGGTTTGCACCGGCACCAAGGCCCTCAGTCAGGTTCTGCCCGATGGCGAGTTTATTCGGGACGCTGCTGCTCTTCAGAGCCTGCGCGTCGGTGTTACAGATGATAAACTCTACATCCTTAATCCCTTGGCCGTACATATGGTTCACAGCATTGCTACCACCTCCCCCAACGCCAATTACTTTTATGATAGACTTGCCGCTGGCTGGCAAGTCAAAGGTATACATTGAACTCATGCTAATTTCTCCTGCTCTAAAATGGGTTAATAACTTTGTTTGTTGTCGATGTCGTCTGATAAAAAGCCTTTCAGTTTCTGCAGAAGGCCTCCCCCGCCATTGTTACTGTTTCCTGATGCGCTTCTCGGCTCCGGCTGCGGCTTCTGCTTCTGATTGACAGTTTGCACATCCACACTGCTGTACCCTTCCACACGCTGGTCCAGGGGCTGATACCCGGCAAGCACTAACCCAACACTCGTGGCATACATCGGGCTCTTCACAGCATCTATCTTAGACCTGCCCAGGTGCTCGTTCGGATATCCGATACGCGTATCCATCCCCGTTATATACTCCACCAGCTGCACCAGGTTCTGAAGTTGCGATCCTCCCCCGGTCACAACAATGCCTCCAGCCAGGCTATTCGCGTAGCCAGAGCGCACGATCTCGGCATACACTAACTCCACGATTTCTTCCATTCTCGCCTCAATAATGTAGGCAAGGTTCTTGAGCGATATCTCCTTGGGCGTGCGGTCGCGCAAACCGGGTATGGAGACGATCTCGTTCTCAGAGGCCTCATCGGCGATGGCCCTCCCGAACTTCACCTTCAGCTGTTCTGCCTGGTTTTGCATCACCATGCACCCCTGCTTGATGTCAGAGGTGATGATATTCCCCCCAAAAGGTAAAACTGCGGTGTGGCGGATTATATTGTCCTTGAAGATCGCTAAATCCGTGGTACCGCCCCCGATGTCCACCAGGGCCACGCCTGCCTCCTTCTCCTCTTCGCTCAGCACGGACATGCTGGAAGCCAGCGGCTCCAGGATCAGCTGATCCACCTCCAGGCCTGCGCGGGACACGCATTTGTTGATGTTGTTGATGGCGTTTGACTGCGCCGTGATGATATGGAAGTTGCCCTCCAGCCGCACCCCGGACATCCCCACCGGGTCCACGATCCCTTCCTCGTAATCCACCTTGTACTCCTGCGGCATCACGTGGATGATCTCGCTTCCCGGAGGCGTCACCAACCGGTACATGTCGTTCGTAAGGCGATTCACATCCTCTACCGTGATCTCATGGTCGGTTAGCTGGCGCGTGATGCTACCGTTGTGCTGCAGGCTTTTTATGTGTTGCCCGGCAATACCCACGTTCACTACGCCAATGTTGATACCCGACTGTTCCTCGGCCTGACGAATCGCTTTGCGGATGGCTTCCACTGTTTTGTCGATATTGCTCACTATGCCACGGACTACCCCCTCGGAGGCGGCCTTTCCCATCCCTAATATCTCCAGCTTGCCAAACTCATTTTTACGACCTACAAGTGCGCAAACTTTGGTGGTGCCAATATCCAAGCCTACTACTATTTTGTCGTTCTGCATATTTTTGTCTGTTATTCACAAATTATCTGATCCTCGTATTCCAAGTTCACTCTCTTATAGCGCTCCCACCCCATGGCGGGCAGCACTTCTTTATATAAGATCATCAACTTCCTGAACTTCTGCTCGACCCTGTCGGGCTTTCCGAACTCTATGGTGTGTTCGCCTACCTGTGGCAGGAAAGACACCTCTCCTTCTCCGTTAATGTGCATTTGGGCCAGCTGGGCTTTCCAGAACTGGTCGTTCTCGATGAACTCCAGCAGGGAAAGGTAAGACTGGCCTATAGAATCCTGAAAGAATCCTTTGTCAGATGGCTTGATAAGAGCTGACTTTGTAATAGGGATTACACGAGCGGTGTATCTGTCAGACAAGGGCAGTATGTTGCCCTCCGCGTCTATATAGACATCCTGTTGGTTTGATCGTATAATTCTTGCAATAGGCCTTGTCTGTTTTACTTGCACATGCACGTTCCCGTCTAAGCCTCTGGAAACCTCTGCGTCCTTCACAAATTTATTTGCCTCAATGCGCTTCTCCAGGTTCTTCAGGTCAATTTCCTGGTTCGGCAGGCCCTCTAATTTCCGCTCTCCCTCACGCGTGAGCAAGTCCCTTACTTCCTTATCCCCAATAAAGTAATTATTGTACTCATTATCAATATTTATTGACACTTTTTCACATACTTTTTCATTTTGTCGTGAAGAAGCAAATGCCGCCAACCCGCCCATCGCAGCCACGCTACAACCTGCAAAAATTAAAGATTTTATTTTACTATTCAAGCCCATCGCAGTTATTTTCTAAAAAAATTCTTAACGGCTTTACTAGTGTGTCTATGTCCCCGGCGCCAATCGTGGCCAAAACGTCAAAATCGCTGTTTTTGGACAGTTTTTCAAGTATTTTTTCTTTTGGAACCAGGCTCTTAATTGGACACTTTACCTGCTCTAAAATGATGTCCGAAGTTACACCTTCGATCGGTTTCTCACGGGCCGGGTATATATCCAGCAGTATCAGTTCATCGGCCTTGCTCAGGCTCTCTGCAAACTCGTCTGCGAAGTCGCGCGTGCGGGTAAAAAGGTGCGGCTGAAATATCACTAAAATTTTGCTGTTTGGATACAGCGCACGCAGCGAAGTCATGAACGCATCGATCTCTTTCGGGTGGTGCGCGTAGTCATCTATATATACCTTGCCCTTGTTTTCGTACACAAATTCGAACCGGCGCTTTACGCCGGTGAAGGACTTCACGCCACTTCTAATTTGCGGCCCCGGCACCTCCAGCACCTGCGCCACAAGCATGGCAGCCAGGGTGTTTTCCACATTATGGAAACCCGGAACACCAAGGCTCAGCCCGGTTATATTCCCGAAGGGGCTCACGGTGTCATACTCGAACCAACGGCCGTTGATCTGCAACTCCTGCACGTAGGCATCCCCGCTGTTCAAACTGTATTTTATAACCTGCACCCCCTCCTGCACATGCGCTGTCAGCCGCGGGTCTGTGCTGTCATGGAGAAACAGGTAGCCTCCGGGCTTAATCTGGCTTATGAACCGCTGGAAAGTGCGGATCAGTTCCTCGCTGTCGCCATATATATCCAAATGGTCTGGGTCTGCGGAAGTTAAGATTGCCACATCCGGGAAGAGCGTCAGGAACGACCGGTCGTA
Organism: Pontibacter saemangeumensis; assembly: GCF_039541895.1. Taxonomy (NCBI): domain Bacteria; kingdom Pseudomonadati; phylum Bacteroidota; class Cytophagia; order Cytophagales; family Hymenobacteraceae; genus Pontibacter; species Pontibacter saemangeumensis. Next base: position 114,269 of record NZ_BAABHC010000005.1, on the reverse strand, counting down.
CTCATCCGCCTCCACCACCACCACCTCTTTCGCCGCCGTGCCCTTCCCGATCAGCAGGTTAGAGTTGAGGTTAGTCGCGATCCCTCCCAGAAAGGCAGAGCAGTCGACGCCGGCATGGTGCAGCAGGTGCGTCACGATGGAAGAGGTGGTGGTTTTGCCGTGCGTGCCCGCCACCGCCACCGTATAGGCCGACGCCGTGATAATGCCCAGCACCTCCGAGCGCTTTTTGATGGTATACCCCTGCTCTTTGAGGTAGGCCCACTCCGTGTGCTCGGCCGGTATGGCAGGCGTCAGTACCACCAGCGTTTTCTCTTTATGCAGCATTACCTCCTGCGGGAGCAGGTTTACATCGTCTTCGTAGTGCACCACCACCCCCTCCTGCTCGAGTGCCTCGGTCAGGGGGGTGCGGGTCTTGTCATAGCCCCACACCGGATAGCCTTTGGCATTGAACCAGCGGGCGATGGCGCTCATGCCGATGCCGCCGATGCCTAAGAAGTAGATATAGGTATAGTCCTCCAGTCTCACTTGATCAATTTTATTAGCTCGTTCACGATATCCTCCGCTGCATTCGGGCGACCCATCTTCAGGATGTTGGCCTGTAACCGTTTCTGCTCCTGCTCGTCCTGCGCCAACTGCAGGGCCGTTGGCACCAGTTTCTCCACGGCCTCCACATCCCGCACCAGCAGCGCCGCGTGCTGCGCCACCAGGGCCATGGCATTTTTTGTCTGGTGGTCTTCGGCCACATTCGGCGAGGGCACCAGCACGGCCGGCTTCCCGGCCAGGCAAAGCTCGGAAATAGACAAGGCCCCGGCCCTCGAAATCACCACGTCTGCCGCCGCATAGGCCAGGTCCATCCGCTTGATAAAGTCGAAAGCCCGCACATCCTGCGCGTTATGTTTCTCCTCCAGCGCCTTCGCCTCGGGTATATAGGCCTTCCCCGTTTGCCATATTAGCTGATAACCGGCCTGCAGGATTTGCTCCAGCCCGGCGGCGATGCTGTGGTTAATGGTGCGGGCACCGAGGCTTCCGCCAATCACCAGAATTGTTTTCTTCGTGCCGATGAGGCCGAAATGCTGCAGGGCCTCCTGCCGCTTCTGCTGCACGCCCATGATGTCGCTCCGCACCGGGTTGCCGGTCAGCACCAGTTTCTCAGCCGGGAAGAACCTCTGCATATTCGGATAGGCCACGCACACTTTCCCCACGCGCTTTGCCAGCAACTTGTTTGTAATGCCGGCGTAGGAGTTCTGCTCCTGTATCAGCGCAGGTATCTTTCGGGCCGTGGCCGCATATAACAAGGGCCCGCTGGCGTATCCGCCCACGCCCACCACGGCATCCGGCTTAAAGTCATGTATAATCTTGTGCGCTGCCCGCACGCTCGAAAGCACCTTGAACGGGAACGACAGGTTATCCAGTGTCAGGCGGCGCTGCAGCCCGCTGATCCACAGGCCCACTATTTTATAGCCCGCCTCCGGCACGCGCGTCATCTCCATCCGGCCCTTCGCGCCCACAAACAGAATCTCTGATTCGGGGCTGATGGCCTTCAGTTGGTTGGCAATGGCCACGGCGGGGTATATATGCCCGCCGGTGCCGCCACCGCTGATAATCACGCGATATGGTCGGTGCGGCTTAGGCATTCACGGGTGTGTTTACAGGTGTCTTCAAAGTACTGGCCATGGCAGAGCGCTCCAGGTCTCCCTCGCTGCGGCTCACACTTAATATGATCCCGATAGAGATACCGGTGAAGATCAGGGACGTTCCGCCCATGCTCAGCAGCGGCAGCGGCAGCCCCGTGATCGGGCCAAGCCCCACGGAAACCGCCATGTTCACCATCCCCTGCAGCACCAGGCTGAAGCTGACGCCGGCAGACAAAAGCCCGCCGAACGCGCCGTTGCTCTTGCTCACTGTTACGAGGCCGCGGTAGAGCAGCGCCAGGTACAGGAACAGCACCGACACGCCGCCTATCAGGCCGTATTCCTCCAGGATGATCGAGTATATAAAATCTGAGTAAGGGTGAGGCAGAATGTCGCGCTGGTCGCTGTTCCCGGGGCCTTTTCCCACCACGCCGCCCGTGGCGATGGCTATATAGGACTGCTCCAGCTGGAAAGGCACCTCATTCGGGTCCATGAAGTCCTGCACGCGGCTTATGGCCGTTTCCATACGCTGCCCCAGGGCCAGGCCTATCCCCCCCACCACGATGCCCACCACCAGCACCCCCATCAGGTACTTCATCGGAACGCGCCCGATGAACATCAGCAGCATGGACGTGGCGAAGAGGAGCACAGCCGTGGAGGTGTTGGTCAGGGCGATCAGGCCACAGATCGCTACCGTCCAACCGAAAATCGGCAACAGCGTCCCTTTAACATCATGCAAAATCTGCTGCCGCTTCGACAGCATGCTGGCCAGGTAGGATATAAGCGCCAGCTTGGCCAGGTCCGAGGGCTGGAACGTCTGGTTGATTACCGGGATCGTGATCCAGCGGGAGGCCTCGTTGATGTTGGAGCCGTAAAAGAACGTGATGATGAGGAGCGGGGCCGAGAAAAGCAGCGCCAGCAACGACAGCTTCGAGTAATAACGGTAGTTGATCTTGTGCGCGGCCCACATAAAGCCCAGACCCACGATGATCAGGAAAGAGTGCTTGAAGAGGAAGTATTCCGTGTTGCCCTCCATTTTTTTGTACGCCAGCGTACCGGTCGCAGAATACACCACCGCCACACTGATCAACGAAAAGATGATCACGATGCCCCAAATCACGGCATCCCCATTCAGGTTTTTCTGTACCCACTGCTTTGTCATAAACCTTTGGCCCCGGTTATGCTTGTTTTCTATTTCTTCAGTACTATCTTCTCTACAGCCTCTTTAAAACGCTGCCCGCGGTGTTCGTAATTTTTAAACAGGTCGAAGCTCGCGCACGCCGGCGACAGCAGCACCACATCGCCCGGCGTTGCCAGGGAACGGCTGAGGCGAACGGCATACTCTATGGAGGTGGTCTCAGCGATGATCGGCACCACTCTCCCGAATGCCTGCTTCAGTTTTTCGTTGTCCTTGCCCAGGCAAACCAGCACTTTCACTTTCTCACGTGCCAGATCCACCAGACTACTGTAGTCGTTGCCCTTGTCCACGCCGCCCGCGATCCATATAATCGGCTGTTTGATGCCCTCCAGCGCATACCACACGGCCTCCACATTGGTGGCCTTGGAGTCGTTGATATAGGTCACTTCCCGCGCGACGCCTACCTCCTGCAACCGGTGCTCCGCATTCCGGAACGTCTCCAGCGCCTGCGCAATGTCTTTGTCCGACACCTTCAGCAGCTTGGCCACGGCCACGGCAGCCATGGTGTTGTACTGGTTGTGCTTCCCGATCAGGCTGGATTTCGAAGTATCCACACTTCCCTCATAAGAAGGGATGCTTATTTTTATATGCTGCTCCTCGATTGTAACTGCCGCTTCCGCTTTACCCTGAAGTGTGAAGGGGACCTTTGTTCCACTAATAGTTGCAGCATCGAGCGCATGATTGATAGTATGATCATCGGCGTTATATATAAAATAGTCAGAATTACTCATGTTCCGGGCGATACGCAGCTTAGAGGCCGCGTATTTTTCCATGCTGTACTCATAGCGGTCCAGGTGGTCGGGGGTGATGTTGGTGAGCACCGCGATGTGCGCCCTGAACTCGTACATGTTGTCGAGCTGGAAACTGCTCAGTTCCACCACATAATACTCGTACTTGTCTTCGATCACCTTCTCCGCCAGGCTCTCCCCGATGTTCCCTGCCAGCCCTACGTTCAGTCCGGCGTTCTTCAGGAGGTGGTAAGTCAGCAGCGTAGAGGTCGTTTTGCCGTTAGTGCCCGTGATGCAGATGAATTTCGCATCGGTATACCTCCCGGCAAACTCAATCTCCGATATGACCGGTATCCCCTGCTGGATGACCTTTTGGATGATGGGCGCCTTGTCCGGTATGCCCGGGCTCTTGATCAGCTCTGTCGCCTCCAGGATGCGCTCCTCCGTATGTTTTCCCTCTTCAAAAGGAATGGCAGCCGTCGCCAGTTTGGCCTTATACTGCTCCTTTATCTGACCCATATCCGACACAAACACCTCGAGGCCCTTTGCCTTTGCCAGCAAAGCAGCCCCCACGCCACTCTCTCCCGCTCCCAATATCGCTATCTTCATAGTTCGTTGTTCGTGTCTCTATCTCAGTTTCAAAGTCGCTAGCGTCAGAATAGCCAGCATAATGCCCACAATCCAGAAGCGCCCTACAATTTTCGACTCGTGGTAGCCCGACTTCTGGTAGTGGTGGTGCAGCGGCGACATCTTGAAGATGCGGCGGCCCTCGCCGTATTTCTTGCGCGTGTATTTAAAGTAGCTCACCTGCAGCATCACCGATAGGTTCTCGACCAGGAAAATGCCGCACAGTATCGGGATCAACAGTTCTTTCCGCACGATCAGGGCCAGCACCGCGATGATGCCGCCAATGGCCAGGCTGCCCGTGTCGCCCATGAACACCTGCGCCGGGTACGTGTTGTACCAAAGGAAACCCACGCAGGCCCCCACGAAGGCAAGACAGAAAATGGCCAGCTCGCCGGAGTTCGGGATAAACATGATGTCGAGGTAATCCGCGAAAATGGTGTTACCGGACACGTAGGTGAAAATCGCCAGCGTCATACCGATGATGGCGGAGGTACCCGCGGCCAGCCCGTCGATCCCGTCCGTGATGTTGGCGCCGTTGGAAACGGCCGTGATGATCAGGATCACGAAAGGGATATATAAATAGCACGACCAGTCCTGGAAAAGCGGGCCGGCAAACGCGAAGAGGTTGCAATAGTCCAGCTCGTTGTTCTTGCGGAACGGGATAGTGGTGATCATGGACTTCACATCCGTGAAACGGCTCGTGGCATCCACCGCCGAGACAGTGCCGTCGGAGAACACATACTGCCGCACCGTCACGTCATCGCTGAAGTACAGAGTGAAGCCGACGATCAGCCCCAGGCCCACCTGGCCTAGGATTTTAAAGCGCCCGGCCAGCCCTTCCTTGTTCTTTTTGAAAATCTTGATGTAGTCGTCCAGAAAGCCGATGAGCCCCAGCCATATGGTAGACACCAGCATCAGCTGCACGTAAATGTTATCCAGGCGCGCAAAAAGCAGCGTGGGCACCAGGATGGCGAGCAGGATGATGAGGCCGCCCATGGTTGGTGTCCCCTTCTTCTCCATCTGCCCCTCCAGGCCAAGGTCGCGGATGCTCTCTCCCACCTGCTTGCGCTGGAGTACCTTTATCAGTCTGCCGCCGAAGATCATGGCGATCAGCAACGACACCAGTGTAGCCATACCCGCCCTAAAGGAGATGTATTGGAATACACCGGCGCCGAACAGGTCGAACTCCCGGTCAAGGTATGTAAAGAGGTAGTAAAGCATTAAAACGTATTCGGTTACCTTTGGCTATTTATTCTGTACGCTGTGATTCTGGCTATTTCCCTAGTTGCTGGAACATCTGGCGCAAGACCTGCTTGTCATCAAACTCATATCTCACGCCTTTCACCTCCTGGTATGTCTCGTGGCCTTTGCCAGCCACCAGGATGATATCGTTTGGCTCGGCCAGCATGCAGGCCGTTTTAATGGCTTCCCTTCTGTCCAGCACAGAGAGGGTCTTTTTATAATCGAGCGGCTTCACGCCTTTCTGCATATCTTCTAAAATGGCCTGCGGCTCCTCAAAGCGCGGGTTGTCCGACGTCAGGATTACCTTATCGCTGAGGCGGCAGGCAATATCCGCCATCAGGGGCCGCTTGGCCGCATCGCGGTTGCCGCCGCAGCCTACCAGTGTGATCACCTTCTGGGTCGGGTTCCGGATCTGCTGTATCGTATTCAGCACGTTCTCCAGCGCATCCGGCGTGTGGGCATAGTCCACGATGCCCGTGATCTGGCCTTCCGAAATGATGTAATCGAAGCGGCCCACCGCAGAATTCAAGCTTGACAGCACGGTTAGCGCCTCCATCGGGTCCTCGCCCAGCAGCACCGCCACGCCATAGGCGCCCAGCAGGTTGTAGGCATTGAAGGCCCCGATCAGCTTGCACCATATCTCGTGGCCGTCCACCTCCAGGTGCAGCCCCTGCAGCGTGTTGTCGATGATGCGGGCCTTAAAGTCCACGGCCTTGCGAAGCGCGAAATAACGCACCTCGGCTTTGGTGTTCTGCACCATCACCGGCCCGCGCTTGTCGTCTGCGTTGATGAGCGCAAAAGCACCTTTCGGCAGCATATCGAAGAAAGACTTCTTCGCCTTTATATACTCGTCGAACGTGCCGTGGTAATCCAGGTGGTCGTGGGTGATGTTCGTGAAAACTCCGCCAGCAAACGTCAGCCCCGCCACGCGCTGCTGCACCATGGCGTGCGAACTCACCTCCATGAAACAATGCGTGCAGCCGGCTTTCACCATCTGCGCCAGCAGCTCGTTGAGTTTCACGGCATCCGGGGTGGTGTGCGTGGCCGGGATCACTTCTTCGTCAATCTGGTTCTGCACCGTGGACAGCAGCCCCACATGGTAGCCCAATTCCCGGAACAAGCGGTGCAGCAGCGTGACGGACGTTGTTTTACCGTTGGTGCCCGTCACGCCCACCAACTTCAGTTTCCTGGAGGGATGCCCGTAAAAGGCAGCCGCCATTTGCCCCAGCGCCTGTGCCGAGTTCTCGACCAGCACATACGTTATATCCTGCTGCAGTTGCGCCGGCAACTGCTCACACACAATGGCAGCCGCGTTTGCCTCTTCGGCTTTGGCTATATAATCGTGTCCGTCAGTCTGCGCCCCGCGCACGGCCACAAACACCACACCCTCCCGCACCTGGCGCGAATCGAACGTGATAGCAGCCACCGGCACCTCCAGCGGGCCGCGGGCGTCCAGCACATTTACATCTTGGAGTATGGTTTGTAGCAACTGCATCAGCTCAGCGTAATCGTTATGTTCTTGTCTTTGATGATATCCGTGCCCGGTTCCACCGACTGCTTCTGCACCCGTTTGCCCGAGCCCTCCACGTTCACCTCCAGGTGCTGATTGCCCAGTATAAAGAGGGCGTCGCGCAGCGTCATGCCCGTTACGTCCGGCACTTTGCCCTCCAGCACCGGGTTGGCCGTAAAGTTGAGCGAGCGGCGCTGCTGCTCTACTTTCACCCACTCTTCGTCCTGCCCTGCTGTGGCGTGGTTGCTGATCCCGATCTTATTCAGGATCACAGACAAGTCATCGAAATTACCGGCTTTCACCAGCGGAAGGCTCTCTTTGTCCGGCACCACGCGCGCCTGCAGCGGCTGGTGCATGGCCAGGTCGCGGGCATAGGCTTTATCGGCCAGTTCCTTAAACACCGGCGCCGCCACGTCCCCGCCGTACACGTTCACGCCTTTCGGGCTGTCGATGATCACGATGCAGGAGTATTTGGGATTGTCTGCCGGGAAGTAGCCTGCGAAGGAGGTGGAGTACTCCCGGACATATTTGCCGTCCTTCACTTTACGTGCCGTACCGGTCTTGCCCGCTATCTTGTAATCGCTACTAAGGATGTTCTTCGCCGTGCCATGCGTCACCACGCCTTCCAGCATCATTTTCAGCTTCTTCAGCGTTTCGTCAGAGCATATCTTGTCAATCAGCACGCGGGTGCTGAACGACTGGATAACGTTATCTGCCTTCCGGATTTCCTTTACTATGATGGGCTGCACCTTTACCCCGTTGTTGGCTACAGCGTTATAGAGCGCCAGTGTCTGCAGCGGGGAGATCTTTGTCTCATATCCAATGGCCATGGACGTGAGCGTGGTACCGTACCAGTTCTTATCCTGCGGGCTCTTCATATAGGGCCGTGCCTCGCCGTCCATCTGGAAGCCCAGCGTACTGCCCAGTCCGAACTTGTGCAGGTAATCGACATAGGCCTGCTGGGACTGGCTGAAGTTTTCCTCCATCAGTTTGGCCACGCCAATGTTGGAGGATTTCTCGAACACCTGCTGCACCGTTATCTTGCCGTAGCCGTTGATTTTGGCATCCGACATATAGGTGTTCTTGATGCGGTAGCGGCCATTGCCGGTATCGATCGTGTCAGTCAGCTTCACGTGCGGCGCGTGCTCGAAGAGCGCCATCATGGAGGCCAGCTTAAAGGTAGAACCCGGCTCCGTCCGGCCCTGGTTGCCCACCGCGTAATTATAATCCTCTATATAGCCGCCCTTGGTTTTCCCGAGGTTGGCGATGGCCTTTATCTCGCCCGTCTTCACCTCCATCATAATCACACAGCCGTACTCCGCGTTGGTTCTCTCCAGCGCTTTATACAGGGCATTCTCGGCCACGTCCTGCAGGTTGATGTCGATGGTGGTTTTGATGTCGTAGCCATGCTGCGGCTTTACATCGGTGCCGTCATAGATCGGTTTGCTGCCCCCGGCGATGCGCTCGAAAAGCGCCTCACCGTCGGTTCCCGCCAAATTGTTGTTGAAGCTGAACTCCAGCCCTGCGCCATTCTTGTCCTCGTTGATAAAGCCGATGGTACGGTCGGCCAGGATCCCGAATGGCTTGAAGCGCTTTTCTACTTTTTCGAAAATAACGCCGCCCCTGCCTTTTCCCTCGCGGAAGATCGGCCACTTCGCCATCATCTTCTTCTCCTGGTAATTGATCTGGCGGCTGTTCAGGCGGATGTACTGGCGGTCGGAGTGGCGGGCGTTCTTGATCTTGCGCCGGTAGTGGTCCGCAGACTTATCCCCGTAGAACCTGGAGAGCAGCAGGCCGAGCGAGTCGACGCCGCTGTTGAACACTTCGGCTTTCGCCACCGTGGGGTCGATGGCCACACGGTAGAAAGGCAATGAGGTGGCCAGGATGCTGCCGTTGTCGGAGAAAATGTTGCCGCGCGTGGCCGCGACCGGCTTGTAGTAGATGCGGCGCTCTTTGGAGATGCTCTTCCACTTCTGCCCGTCCATGAACTGGATCTGCACGATTTTGTAAACGATCGCACACGCAAAAAGGCATACCAACAGGAATGCCACCCTTACCCGAACCAGTATGGATTTCTTAATATTCATCGGCAGGCACGATCACTTGGTAAGGTGGGGATGAACTTTCGATCAGGCCGAGGGGCGCCACGTTGCGGGCCACCTCCGATTGCTTGCTGGCCTCCATGTACTCTGACTTGAGCGTCGTGAAGTCTGCGCGTAGGTCTTCTGTCTCTACTTTGGTTTTGTCGATCTTGCGGATGGTCTTCTCGGCGAAGTGGGTGTTGCCGATATAGAAAAGGGTAATGCCTGTCAGGAACAGGACGTGCGGCATAAACTTGAGCGGCACGCCGTGCTCGAACAAGGCATCCACGTTGGCATACTTGTCAAGCAGCGCGAAAATGCTGAAGCCCCGGCCTTTTTTGACCTTTGGCGCCTCAGCAGGCTCTGGCTTCACACGCGCCAGGTTTCCCTTGGGTGCGGCTGCTCTCCTTGTTAGTACGTTTGAAGCCATAAAAATCCCCCCTTTAGCTAATCGTATGCTTTACTTTCGCACGCTCTCCTCCTTTTTTTCTGCCACCCTAAGCTTGGCGCTTCGGGAGCGGCTGTTCTGCAGCAGCTCCTGCTCGGTTGGCGTAATCGGTTTGCGGTGCACCGCCTCCAGCGGCTTTATCTCGTTGCCGAAAAGGTCTTTCTCCACCTCTCCAAAAAACTTTCCTTTGCCTATATAGTTCTTCACCAGCCTGTCTTCCAGCGAGTGGTAAGAAATAACCACCAGCCGGCCTCCCGGCTTCAGCAGTTCGGTCGCCTGCTCCAGCAGTTCCTCCAGCGCCTTCATCTCGTCGTTCACCTCGATGCGGAGCGCCTGGAAAACCTGCGCCAGGTACTTATTCTCTTTGCCCCTGGGTGTGCAGGAGCTTATCGCCTGCTTAAACTCGCTGATCGTGTGTAGCGGCAGCCTGTTCCGGTTCTCCACCACGGTGCGGGCCAGCGTCTTCGCGTTTTTCACTTCGCCATATATGCCGAAGATGCGGTGCAGTTGCTCCTCCGAATAGGTTTCGAGCACTTGCTGAGCCGTAATACCCGTCTCCGGGTTCATGCGCATGTCCAGCGGCCCGTCGAAGCGGGTAGAGAAGCCGCGCTCCGGCACGTCAAACTGGTGCGAAGAAACCCCCAGGTCGGCCAGAATGCCGTCTACCGCTGTCACGCGGTAGAGGCGCAGGTACTTTTTCAGGTCCCGGAAGTTGGCGAGCACAAACTGAAAGGTGCTGTTGCCCAGTTTCTTTGCCTCTTGCTCCGCGTCACGGTCCTGGTCGAAACCATATAGCTTACCGGTTGTAAGCTTGCTTGCGATGAGCGCCGAGTGCCCGCCGCCGCCAAAAGTCACATCTACATAGACACCGTCCGGCTTAATAGCCAACGCCTCTACAGACTCCTCTAACATGACCGGGCGATGGTACTCCATGAACTATATCAATGGCTCTTCAGCCGGTTTATCACCCAAAAACTTCTGGGCGAGCTGTGAGAAATTCTGCTGGTCCTTGATCAGGAAATCCTCGTAGCGGTCCGGGTTCCAGATTTCCACGCGGTTCCCAAGGCCTACCACAATCGCCTCTTTGTCCAGTTCCGCAAAGCGCGCCATGGTTCTCGGCACGATGAAACGGCCTGTGCCATCCAGTTCAATCTCGGTGTTCCCCCGGAAGAAGTTCCGCTGAAAGTGGCGGTACTCCTCGTTGAACTCATTCAGCCCGGCCACCTTGTCATATATCACCTTCCACTCCGCTTTCGGGTACAGCACCAGGCACGGCTCAAATCCTCTCATCAGCACCACATGATTGCCAGACTCCTCCGGCAGGTTGGTTTTTATCTTTGCAGGTAAAACCAATCTTCCTTTCGGGTCAATCTTGCACTCATACTCGCCAGAGAGAAAATTCATAGGCTTCGAGGTTTAGACCGTATAGATTTCGGACTGTACAAATGTAGCGATTCAGGAAAACACAGCAACCACAATCTCCCACTTTTTACCACTTTGTGGATAAATTATGGTTATCCACCCCACTTATCCACATTATCCACATTCTGCCGTCTATATTTTGGGCATAAGTTTATTTGCACCTGCTCCAGGGTTTGCTTATACTACGACCCTACATTATTTAACCTACTATTTATCAGATATATATGGTTTATATATAAAACAACTAATAATAGATCCCTCTGAACAACAGCAAAAGTGGGGGAAAGTGGTGCGGGTGGGAGAAAGTGGAGAGGATTGTGTATATTTGTAACGTGAAAAGGCTGTTGCACCATACCGTTCCGCTCCTGCTCGCCCTGTGCGTCCTGCTCGGGTCTGTGGGCATTGCGCTGACCGAGCAACTGTGCCTGATGACGGGCCTCCGCACCGTGGAAGTGCTCGCGCATGCGGGCGAAAGCTGTGGGAAAAACTGCGCTTCGGCCGGGGAGGATTGCTGCTCCGTCGAGGTCTCTTACACCAAGGTAGCGACAGTGGCTGCGCAAAAGGCGGCGCTCCCAGCGCTGCCGGTTTTGTTGCCTGCCGCTGGCACACTGCACGGCACGCCCTGGCTTTACCGCCCTGGTGCGGACCAGCGGCTTCCCGCCTATTCTAACTCCTCCCCGCCGCTGTATGGCCGCAGCCTCCTGCACCGCCTGCAGGTGCTGATTGTTTAGTTTTCAGACCTTTACCAAACAGGTTGCCCGGCTATATGACAAGGGCAGTCTCCTTTCTATTTGTCTGAAAATCAAAAAAAGAAACATGTTACTTAAAAGTTCTGGCAACTGGCTGCGCTTTAGCGCGGCTCTGTTCGCCATATTAACCGCTACCCTGTCTGCCAGCGCACAGCAACTGAAGGGCAAAGTGGTAGACAGTGCCAATTCCGCCATGCCGCTGATCGGCGCCAACGTGGTGTGGCAAGGCACCGGCATCGGCACGGCTACAGATGCCTCCGGAGGCTTTGTGCTGCAAAAGCAGGATGCGCTGACGCAGGCGGTAATCGTCACCTATATCGGCTACGAGCCCGACACCATACAGGTGGCCGGAAAAGAGACCGTCACCATTCCGCTGACCGCCACCGGCGCACTAAAGGAAGTGGTGGTAGAGGGCCAGCAGGCACGCTACTCCTCCCTCACTCCCACCAATTCCCAAATTATCACCTCCCGTGACCTGGAGAAATCGGCCTGCTGTAACCTGGCGGAGAGTTTTGAGACAAACGCCTCGGTAGAGGTGTCTACCACGGATGCGGTATCGGGGGCGAAGCAGATCCAGATGCTGGGGCTGGACGGCTCTTACACGCTGCTGACAACCGACAACGTGCCCACGCTGCGCGGGCTTGCCACGCCGTACCGCCTCAACTACCTCTCAGGCACCTACATCGAATCCATTGACATCATCAAAGGCACTGGCTCTGTACTGAACGGCTATGAATCTGTTTCAGGCCAGGTGAATGTGCTGCTGAAGGACCCGGCCAAGGCGGAGCGCCTGTACGTAAACCTATATGGCAACAGCCTGGCCCGCCTGGATGCCAATGTGAATGTGGCCACCAACCTGGGCAAAAAGTGGAGCACCATCCTGATGCTGCACACCGACCACCTGGGCAACCGCGTGGACCGCAACAAGGACGGCTTCATGGACCTCTCGCTGGGCACGCAGTACAATGTATTCAACAAGTGGAAGTACCAGAACGAGGCGGTTGTGTCGGAGTTTGGGGTGGGTGCGCTGCGCGAGACGAAGGTTGGCGGGCAACTCGGGTTTGACGAAGACGTGCCCCAGGAGCAGCAACTCTCCTACGGGACCCGATCGGAGACGGACAGGGTGTCGGCGTACAACAAGACCTCTTACACTTTCCCGGGGAAGCCTTACCAAAGCATCGGGGCCATCACCTCGGTGGAACACCATCTCTTCGATTCCGCGTATGGTTTGCGTAATTATGACGGGGAGCAGAACAGCGCCTCCGCGCGCCTGATCTTCCAGTCCATCATCGGGCACACCGGCCATACGTACAAAGCCGGCCTCAGCTACAACTACGACAGCTACTCCGAAACCTTAACCGACAGCACCTTTGGCCGGACAGAGCGCGTGCCGGGGGCCTTCGTGGAATATATATACAACAACTCCGGCAACCTGACGGTGGTGGCCGGCTCCCGCCTGGACTTCCATAACCTGTATGGCACCGTTTTCACGCCAAGGCTCAATGTGAAGTTCGACGCCACCAAGAACACGATCTTCCGGCTGGCGGCTGGCAAGGGATTCAGAGTGGCCAACCCTATCGCCGAGAACACAGCAGTCCTGGTCAGTTCCCGGGCCATCCAGTTCAACGAGGACCTGCAGCCGGAAAAAGCGTGGAACCTGGGCGGGTCCCTCACGCATTATTTTGAATTTGGCGGCAGGCCCGGCACATTCGTCACGGATTATTACTATACCACCTTCCAGAACCAGGTGGTGGCCGATATGTACTCTGCCCCGCAAAAGGTGCAATTCTATAACCTGCGCGGGCGCTCGTTCTCCAAGAGTTTCCAGGCAGAACTGCAGTACGAAGTGGCGAAGGGACTGGACGTGAAGGCCGCCTATAAATACTTCGATGTGAAAGCGACCTACAGTGGTCAGCTGGTGCAAAAGCCCATGATACCGGAGCACCGCTTCTTTGTGAACCTGGGCTTCGCCACGCCGTTCGACAAGTGGCGCGCCGACCTCACCACGCAGTATTTCGGGCTGATGCCGCTGGCTCCCATGGAAGGGGCGCAGGGTGGCGGCATGCACACTTCCGACAAGTTCCTGACGACGAATGCGCAGATTACCAGAGCCTTCAAACGCTGGGAAGTATATATAGGCGGCGAGAACCTGTTCAATTACCGGCAGCCTAACCCCATTGTAGGTGCCGCCGATCCTTTTGGCCCGGGTTTTGATGCCAGCATGGTGTGGGGTCCAATCACTGGCCGTGTGCTATATACCGGACTGCGTTTTAAGATCGATTAAACTTTATAAATTTGTATATCAACCCAACAAACTAGCTTTATGACAAAAGTAAAAATGCTGCTTGTATCGATGCTTGTCGCTTTGGTGAGTATGAGTGCCAGTGCTCAGACACAGGGCAAGAAACAGGAAACGGTGCAATTCAAGACTTCGGCCGTGTGCGACATGTGTAAGAAAACGCTCGAGAAGGCAATGGCTTATGAGAAAGGCGTGAAGTCGTCGTCGCTGGACGTGGACTCAAAGGTGCTGACAGTGGTGTTCGACAGCCGCAAGACAAGCGTTGACAATGTGCGTAAGGCCGTGACGGAGACAGGCTACGATGCGGATGGCAAGCCAGCCGACGAACGTGCTTACAACCGCCTGGACGACTGCTGCAAAAAAGGAGCCCATTAAACAGGCTGCCGCCTAAACAGAAGAGGGACCGCTAACCGGTCCCTCTTCTGTTTAGGTACAATTCTATGTTATCAGAAGCTATAGCCAACATGCAGGCCAACTGAAAGCACGGGTGTTCCCTTGGTATAGTACATATACTCTACCCGCCCGCCTGCCATGCCGTTCCGGAAAATGCCAAAGTCATTTTCGATGAAGGCGGTTACGCCCACATCTGCGGTCCGGATATGGGAAACAGAGCCATCCTTGGTGCCGCCGACCTCATCTTCCGTCGAAATCTCGGAGCGATGGCGGGCCGCAGGACCGGCGCCCAGCCGGAAAGCAACCGTTTCATTTTTGAGCACATCGAAGGTCCCCTCCACCCCCCACATGTAATAGGTGCTTTTGATGGTATAGATATCCTTTACCTTGTCGAAACGCGAACTGGAGAGCAAGCCCAGGGTTAAGCCCGCCCCGAAGCGCTCACCGAGGTAGTGGTGCAGGCGGTTGCTGAACGAAAGTCCCTGGCTGTCGAAGTCAGAGAGCCAGACAAAATTAACGCTGGCCCTCAACGAGGTTGGCTCGTCGCTGCCAAAAGAACCCTGCGCTGAGGCCGGATGGGATGATAACTGAAAAAACAGCAAGGCCAGGAACAACACAGCACCGGAAGATGAGACTTTCATAAGCTAAGGGTTTTTTTAGATGGAAGAAATAGCCGCATGCTGCAGATAAATCCCTTAGGTTACGTCACTTTCATGGCGGCTGTTGCGTCATTCTTTATTTACATACACCCTTATATCAGATACAGTGGCAGCCCTTAGCTTTTTGTTTTGTGCAACTGCCACCAGGGCAGGTAGGGCTTGTCGTGGTGCTCGTAGTGATAGCCGAAGAAATAGCAGCTCACAAAGGCCCAGACGTGGTTTTTAGCCTGCGTCCCGGATTTGTGGGGGTTGTCCTCGGGGTGCTCGCCGCGGTGCGGCAAATACGTTCCGAAATAGAAAAGCTGGAATGTGGCCAGTATGGCCGGCAGCATCCAGAACAGAACAACATTCTCCAGCGGGAAGAACAGTTTCAGCGCATTGAATGTGATGGCCATCAGGAGCAACTGCCACCAGGTGATATACTGCTTCAGGAAACTGAAATACCAGGGCCAGAAAGCGCCGGAATGGTAGTCGGGGTCGGCGTCGGTAGCGACGTGGCGGTGGTGCTGGTGGTGCCGTGGCAGCAGGCGCGGGTACCAGTTGTAGGCAAACAGGAAGGCGGTAGTCGTGCCGATGGCTTTGTTCAACTTGGGACGGCCGGGCGCAACGACACCGTGCATGGCATCGTGGGCGGTGATGAAAAGGCCGGTGTAGAGGTGCGTTTGCAGCAACACAAACAGGTACGTCATCGGGGAGGCAAAGGAGGCTGGCCATTGCAGCAGGTACGCCAGCAGCCCGGCCCACAGCGCCACAATCACTGCCGCTATCACCACACCCCGGTAATCTTTTCGCCTCTTTCCCGCCATTTAATTTCTATATACCTGCTCTTTGTATATGCCTGCTCTGTTAACTAATCAACTCAAGACTTCTCCTGCTTCCAGCTTCACCACTCAAGCTGCTCCAGCGCGTCCCGAACGGTTTCCATCAGCCACATGGGCGTGGAGGTGGCCCCGCAGATGCCCACGCTGTCCCCTGCCTTGAACCACTCCGGCCGTAATTCATCCACTCGGGATATAAAGTAAGTGGCCGGGTTCGTGTCCTTGCAGACCTGGTACAGCACCTTGCCATTCGAGGACTTGGTGCCGGACACGAAGATGATCTTGTCGAACTTGGCGGCAAACTTGCGCAGATCCTTGTCGCGGTTGGAGACCTGCCGGCAAATGGTATCGTTGGCGTTTACCTCGTAGCCCCGCTCCTCCAGTTCCCCTTTGATGCGGTAGAAGCTGTCGGTGCTTTTGGTGGTCTGGCTGTAGAGGGTGATGTTGTGGGGCAGCTCGTGCTGCAGCAGCTCCGTCATGCTCTCAAACACAACGGCCTCGTTGCTCGTCTGCCCGAGCAGGCCCATGACCTCAGCATGACCGTGCTTGCCATATATGAAGATCTTGTCTTTTTTGTCGAAGCTGGTTTTGATGCGGTTCTGGAGCTTCAGCACCACCGGGCAGGAGGCGTCGATGAGCGTGAGGTTGTTTTTCAGGGCAAGCTGGTAAGTTTCGGGGGGTTCGCCGTGCGCGCGTATCAGCACCGCCTCATCGTGCAGCTCGGCCATCCTGGCGTGGTCGATGATGCGCAGGCCGCGTTTCTGCAGCCGCGCCACCTCCTCGTCATTGTGCACGATATCACCCAGGCAATACAGGTATCCCTGCTCCTCCAGGATATCCTCCGCCATCTGGATGGCGTAGACTACGCCGAAGCAGAATCCGGAATTAGAATCGATGGTGACACTGAGGCTTTGCATATACTTTACTATACAGCTAAAGTCTTATATTGTTTAGCTGTTTTTTTATATCGCAACCCTTCATATACAGAGATAGTTAAGAGCAGCATCAGCATCGAGTACATGGTGTCCTCCACGGGGATGGACACAAGCCGCAGCCCGAGGTTGTAATTGTTGTTGTACCAGACAATGGGAAGGTAGGTCAGCACGCCGTTTACCAGCAGAAAAGGAACCAGGTGCACCACGTACATCAGGTAAAAGCGGCCCAGGAAGCGCGTCCCGAAAAGGCGCAGGTGGAGGAGGTGCAGCAATGCCAGCGCAAAGAATGTGATGGAGGTATATAGCCTTTCTATATTGAAAACCGCCAGCACCGGCAACACCAGCAGCAGCGCCAGCGCAAACCCCTTCGCGTAGGGCCGCAGCAGGTCTTTGGCGATATAGGCATTCAGCACATCATATATAAACACGCAGGCGTAAGGCACCGTTATGAAGAACAGCACCTCCTCCAGGGGCAGATTAAACAGATAGACCCCTGTCAGGTACTCCTCGTTAAAACCCCACACCCCGATGCTGGTAAACCAGCTGTCCCACACCATAAACACCACCGCATTCACTAGGATGGCCGGGAACAACGCCGGCCAGTTTTTGTAAAAAGCCACTTTTTTGTCGAAAGACAGCAGCAGCGGGAATAAAATGGTGAAGATGTTGAGATAGAGGTAGAGGTACATTTAGATGCTGAGGTTGCGCAGTATTCTCTTCTCCGCCTCGGTGCAGTGGTCTTTGGTGAGCATAAAATCGCGCATGGTGCGCGCCAAAGGCTCCGACAGCTCCGAATCCGGGAAGGCCTGCAGGCTGCTGATGATCATTTTCTTGTCCTCTTCCACGTGGGCGCTCAGGTTGAGGTAGCGCGGCACGTAGTGCTCGAGGGTAAACCGCAGAAACCGGATTTCCGCGTTGTCACTGTCGAGGGCCACGGCGTCCTCAAAAATGGCGTTTGCTATTTTTATCTGCTTCAGCTTGCCGTAAGGATTCCACACGTACTTGGCCATCACCGCCTCCGAAGCCGCCTTGTAGGCCAGCAACAGCGGGTCATTCTCGTTGTAGGCGCTCATCTTCTCATGGAACTTGTGAGCTACTGCCTCCTCTTTGCTTGCCTGCAGGTACTGCAGGCGCAGCTGCGACACGTTGTAACGGGTGCTATCGGCCCATGCGCTGCTGTACAGGAAAAGGAGCAGGAACAGGAATAGAATGCTTTTTGACATGGATTAGATTGCGTTAAATCGGTACTTGAGATACGAGCCGAGCAGTAGTGCCAGCTTTGTATTGTCAGGTACTCTTACGCGCTCTTTCAGTATATGGGTTGCCGGGAGATTCTGTATCTTCCGGAAAAGTTTGAGGTAGTACACGTAGGCCAGGTATACCCCCATCCGCGCTGAGCGGGGCAAGGCCATTATGCCGGCGTAGGCATCCTCAAAATCCTTTCGGATGTCTTCCTCGATCTCAACCTTACAATCGTTACTAAAGTTCATATACTCCACCTTCGGGAAATAGACCCGGCCCCGCTCGTTGTAATCGCTCTTCATGTCGCGGAGGAAGTTCACTTTCTGGAAAGCCGCACCCAGGCTGGCGGCAGGCTTTTTCAGCCGCTCAAACATTTGGTCGTCTCCCTCACAAAACACTTTCAGGCACATCAGGCCCACCACCTCCGCCGAGCCATATATATACTCCTTGTAGAGCGAACGGTCATATACATGGTCGTCCAGATCCATTTCCATGCTCTTCAGGAAAGCAGTTATATAGCACTTGTCGATCTTATACTCGTTCACCACGCACTGGAAGGCGTGCAGCACCGGGTTCAGGCTGATGCCGGTGTCAATGGCCTCGTAGGTCTGCCTCTCAAAATCGGCCAGCAGCCGGCGCTTGTCAAAGTCGTGGAAGGTGTCAACAATCTCGTCGGCGCAGCGCACAAAGCCATATATGCCGTAGATGGGCAGGTGGAATTTCTTATCGAGCGTTTTGATGCCAAGCGTAAAGGAAGTGCTGTACGCTTGTGTGATGACTTTGCTGCACTGCAAACAAGTTTGTTTAAATAGCTCCATACACGCAATGAGGTGGTTGATGAGGTGACTTATGCTTTTACAGAAACCGGAGCGGCATACTCCTTCGCTACTTCCCCGGCTACCACCTGCCCTGAGATCAGGGAGGGCGGCACACCCGGGCCCGGAACAGTCAACTGGCCGGTGTAGAACAGGTTCTTTACTTTTTTGCTTTTGAGGCTCGGTTTTAAGAGGGCCGTTTGCATCAGGGTGTTTGCCAGGCCGTAGGCGTTACCTTTAAAGGCGTTGTAGTCGCTGATAAAATCGTTGTGGGCGTAGCTGCGCTTATATATAACCGAACCGCGAATGTCCTGTTTTGTTAATTTCTCCAGCCGGTCCATCACCAGGTGGTAATATTTCTCGCGCACCTCCGCCGTATCCTGCAGGCCCGGCGCCACCGGTATCAGCACAAACAGGTTCTCACAGCCAGCAGGCGCCACCGAAGGGTCGGTGACAGACGGGGCCGACACGTAAAAAAGGGGCTTGCCCGGCCACTTCGGGTCAGTGTATATCTCGTGGGCGTGCGGCCCGAAATCCTCGTCGAAAAAAAGATTGTGGTGGCGCAGGTTCTTCAGCCGCTTGTTTACGCCCAGGTAAAAAAGCAGCGAAGAAGGGGCCATCACCCGTTCCTCCCAGTACTTGTCGGAATAGCTTCGGGAAGCTTTCGGCAATAGCTCTTTCTCCACGTGGTGGTAATCGGCGCTGGCCACCACCACATCGGCGTTGTAAATGTCTGTTGTGGTGAGCACCTGCGTGGCGATGCCGTTCTGCACCTCGATGCGCTGCACATCCTGGTCATATATAAACGTCACGCCCTTCTCCTCCGCAAGTTGCACCATGCCCTCTATAATCTTGAACATGCCGCCCATCGGGTACCAGGTGCCCAGGCTGATGTCGGCGTAGTTCATGAGGCTATATAAGGCCGGGGTATTTTCAGGGAGGGCACCCAGGAAAAGAATCGGGAACTCCATGAGCTTGATGATCTTCTCGTGGCGGAAAAAGCGGCGGATGTGCTTGTGTATCGACTGGAAAACGTCCATGCGCAGCACATCCAGCAGCAGGCGCGGGTTCATGAACTCGGTGACGGAGCGCCCCGGCTTATAGACCAGCTGGTTAATGCCGACCTCGTACTTATAGGCCGCCTGCACCAGGAACCTGTCCAACTGGCGGGCGCTGCCCTCCTCCAGGCTTTCGAAGAGCTTGCGCATTCCGTCCATCGAGGCGGGTATATCCATAAAATCACCCTCTCCGAAGACAACCGTGTAAGACGGGTCCAGCCGCTTCAGGTCGTAATAGTCGGAGGTGCTTTTACCGAATCGTTGGAAGTAATGCTCAAACACATCGGGCATCCAGTACCAGCTGGGCCCCATATCGTAGGTAAAACCCGCCTCAGAAAAGCTCCTGGCGCGCCCGCCCGGGCTGCTGTTCTTCTCGAGCACCGTTACCGCATAGCCCTGGTCAGCGAGGCAGGTTGCCGCCGATAAGCCGGAGAATCCGGAACCGATCACAATTACTTGGGTGGGTGCCATGCGGGGAACGCGGGTTTAAGGAAACTATAAATCTCTGTTATACACCTTCAGGGCCTGCTTCAGCTCCTTCCGGGCAATATGGATGCGGTTTTTCACCGTCCCGATCGGAATCTGGAGCTTCTCAGCGATCTCGAGGTACTTATAACCGATGTAGTACATCATAAACGGCGTGCGGTGCTCCTCGCTGAGGTTGGCAATAGCCGCGTTTATATCATTCATGACGAAAGTAGCCGTGCCTTTGTTCTGTGTGATGTAGCTTTCGTCGGTGTTCAGGTACTGCAGGTACTCGGCACTGTCGATGTTGCTGCTGCGCTTGGTCACCTTGTTGTAGTTGTTGATGAAGGTGTTGCGCATAATGGTATATAGCCACGCCTTCAGGTTGGTGCCGGACTTGAACTTGTCGCGGTTGGTGAGCGCCTTTAGCATCGTCTCCTGCACCAGGTCCTTGGCGTCGTCCGCGTCGCGGGTCAGGTTCATGGCCACCGGCCGGAGCGAATGCACGATATTCTGTACGAGATGGTTAAATTCAATTGAAGTCATTTGTTTATACTTTTATGGTTGAACCATAAACAAATATACGATTTAATTAGAAAATAAACTGATTATGTTTAGCTTATTTTTAATTAAAGTTAAACAAATACGACAAACGACTTACCTTAACCCGTGTACGTACCTATTTTCACTGCGAACGGCGTTCCGTTAAACAAAAGGCTCCTGCCCTCACCGGATAAACGGAGGAGAGCAGGAGCCTGGATTGCAGCCGTGAAAAACTTTATCGTTTGAGCTCCGCCTGAAGCTCCCGCATGCAGCTGATCCGCTTCATGTTAGCGGGCAGCACCAGGAAATCGTGCTGCACCTGGTAGCCATATACATAGATGGTGGTTTGGGGGAAACGCTGCGAGAGCTGGTTCAGGTAACCCTGTACCTGGTCGCGCTCGGGTAGCGCCGTGAGCACGGTGCAGATATACTCCGCATGAAACTGCTCATAGGTCAGCTCCAGGTCCGGAAACGGGAGGTTCTGCCCCAGGTACACCACATGCTGGCCATTTGCCCTGAGGATATAATTCATGTATAGCAGCGCCAGCTCATGCAGCTCTCCTTCGGGCAGGTACAGGATATAGGTCGGGGCATTGTCCTTTCGGCGCAGCGTCTGGCCGTCTATCGCCACGATCAGCTTCTGACGGATCAGGTTGCTCACGAAATGCTCGTGGGCGGGCGTGATGTTATTCGTTTGCCAGAGAATGCCGATTTTGTTCAGGAAAGGGTAGATGATTTCCTCCATCGCCTCGTGCAACCCCAGTTGCAGTGTGGCGGTGGAGAGTTGCTTGTCGAACTTCTCCTCGTCCATGTCCACCATCGCCGCCACCAGGGCGCTCACATGGTGTGAGCACTCGCAGGGCGCGTCGCAAAGCTGCGTCACGGTGCGCTGGATCAGTTCCGGGTCCATCTGCGCGATCTTGGAGATCTTGTAGCCGCGCTCGTTCAACAAGGAGATGTTGAGCAGCGACTTCAGGTCTGCATCGTCGTAATAGCGAATGTTTGTCTCCGTGCGCCTGGGGTTCAGAATGTGGTAGCGCTGCTCCCAGATACGAATGGTATGGGCCTTTATCCCGGAAAGGTGCTCAAGTTCTTTGATTGTATATTGCGCCACGCTCTTGCTGTTTTTTAACTATTCCGTATGCTAACTTAAAGTACCGGGGGGCCACCCACAGCATCCCGAATGATTCGGAGTCATGCTTGCCCTGGGTTTTATGATGCACTTTGTGCGCCATGTTTAACGCCTTGAGATAAACGTTAGACGTACTTCCGAATAATTTGATGCGCCGGTGAATAAACACATCGTGGATCAGGAAGTAAGCCACCCCATATAGCGTGATGCCTGCGCCAATCCAGAACCGGTAGTCTATCGGGTCGCTGCCGAAGATAAAGAACAGCATCGATAAGGTTCCGTAATAGGCAAAAAACAGGTCGTTCAGCTCAAAAACATGGTTATGGCGCGTATGGTGCGACTTGTGCAGGAACCACAGAAACCCGTGTAGCACGTACTTGTGCATGACCCACGCCACACCTTCCATCACCACAAAAGTAAGCAACATAATTCCGATGCCTGTCAGCATACCCAATCAACAGCAAGTTTAAGAAATAGTTTTAAAAATTAAACAGCGGGCTACCACTTCATGGGCTCTTTATTTAAAAAGGCGGCAATACCGCGATGGCAGTCTTCGCTACCCCGGGCCACCGCGTTCATCTCGGCGGCATACTGCAGGCCTTCCTCCAGCCCCATGCCCTGCACGCGCGCGATCATCTCCTTCGTCACCTCCATCGCCTGGCGCGAGTTTTCGGCGCAAAGTTTACGGGCAAACGCAAAAACCCGTGCTTCCAGCTCAGCAGCCGGCACCACATAGTTCACCAGGCCGAAGCGCTCCGCCTCTTCCGCCTTGATCAGGTCGCCGGTCAGCAGCAGCTGCTTGGCCCTGCCCTCCCCAATCTTGCGCAGCAGGAACACTTTCACGATGGCGGGGATAAAGCCGATCTTTACCTCGGTATAGCCAAACCTGGCCTCCGGCACCGTGAAACCGAAATCGCAGATGGCGGCCAGGCCACAGCCGCCGGCGATGGCATGGCCGTGAATCTGGGCGATCACGACTTTCTTCAGCGTATATATAAGCCGGAACAACTCCATCAGGTGCGTGGAATCCAGCAGGTTCTCGTGGTAATCGTATTGCTGGAGGCGCTGGAGATACTCCAGGTCCGCCCCGGCGCAAAACACGCTCCCCTCCGCCCGCAGCACAATCACCTTGCAGGTTTCATCGTCCTCAGCGGTGGCGAAGGCGCGCTTCAGTTCCGACACCACCTCATGATTCAGCGCGTTGCGCTTCTCAGCACGGGCAAGGGTGATGTAACCCACGCGCTCATTTACCTCATAATGCACAAACTCCATCGTCTGCATCTCCGTTGCGTTGGCTGTGTCATTCATAGTATCGTTCTTTATATATAAGGGTATATCTTAAAAAAGGCAGGCAAGGTTACGGAAATCCGTGGGCTCACCAGAGGCGCGCTACAAGCAGCGCCTATGCTTCTGAAGAAACAGTTGCAAAAAACACACCAACTTTAGCGCCTCCTCCCAGTGGCTGCGCACCACAAACCGCTGCCTGTCAACTTTTACAAAAGGAGAACGTTAAATCTGGAACAGGCTTGCTAGCGAACGTTAGGTTGCCTATATTTGTTAGAACCATGCAGAGGTTTTGTGAGCAGAAAAAAGCAGATTGAACATACCGCCACAGCACTTTTCAAGACGAAGGGCTTCTCGGCGACATCTATGCGGGACCTGGCCAATGCCCTGGGTATAGAGGCGGCCAGCATATACTCGCACATCAAGTCGAAGGAGGAGATCCTGCAGCGGGTGTGCTTCCGGATGGCAACGGAGTTTTTTGAGGCCCTGGAGACCGCGGAGGCAACCGAAACCACGGCAACCGGGCAACTGAGACGCGCCATCGCCGCCCATGTGCAGGTACTGACGAAGAACACCGCGGCTTCTGCCGTGTTCCTGCACGAGTGGCGCCACCTGAGCGAGCCGTTCCATAGCGAGTTCCTGGCGCTGCGCGATAAGTACGAGGGCCACTTCCGGAAGATCATAAAAAACGGTGTGGAAAAGGGGGAGTTCGAAGTGCCGGACGAGAAATTCGCGGCACTCACCATCCTCTCGGCGCTTAACTGGATCCATACCTGGTATAAGCCAGAGGGCAAGATGCCTCCGGCTGAAATAGCCGAGAACCTATCGGCGATGCTCCTGAACGGCTTGCGCGCAACAGAACCGCGCGCCGTCACACCGTTAACCCGTGTGCACGCTACCTGAATAACTTAACGTGACGGTCTGCATAGCCCGCCGCTTTTACCAAACCTTAAAACCAGAGCTATATGTACGGAGGAGGAAACGTTTTCGAGGCCACTAAATTCGACGATCTGCAGGCAGAGGACCCTGTGAAGCTGGCCGAGTTTGAGGCGCGCATCGCCCGCGGCGAAAAGATAGAGCCCAACGACTGGATGCCGCAGCTTTACCGCAAGCAACTGATCCGGATGATTGAGCAGCACGCTCACTCGGAGATCATCGGCGCCCTGCCCGAGGGCGCCTGGATTACGCGCGCCCCCGGCTTCCGCAGGAAAATGGCCCAGATGGCTAAGGTGCAGGACGAGGTAGGCCACGCGCAACTCCTGTATAGCGCCGCCGAAACTTTGGGGAAATCCAGGGAGCAGATGCTGACGGATCTCATTAACGGCAAGTCCAAGTACTCCAACGTGTTCAATTACCCGGCCTACACCTGGGCCGACTCGAACATTATATCCTGGCTGATTGACGCTGGCGCCATCGTAAACCAGATGGCGAACGCCCGCGGCAGCTACGGCCCCTACTCCCGCGCGCTGGAGCGTATCTGCGCCGAGGAGGCGTTCCACCTGAAGTACGGGCACGACGCCGTGGTGCATATGGCCACAGGCTCGCCAAAGCAGCGCGAGATGATACAGGCGGCCCTCAACCGCTGGTGGCCCCCGATCATGACTTTCTTCGGCCCGTCTGACAAGATGAGCACCCACACCGAAACCCTCATGCGCTGGAAAGTGAAAATGGCCTCCAACGACGATTGCCGCCAGCAGTTCCTCGACATGTACGTGCCCAAGATATGGGAACTGGGCCTGACCGTGCCGGACCCGAACCTGCAGAAAAACGCAGAGACAGGCGAATGGGAATACACGGAGCCGGACTGGGAGGAATTTAAGCGCGTGATCAACGGCGACGGCCCCTGCAATGCGGAGCGGCTGGCCGTTCGGCGCACCGCCGAAGAGCGCGGCGCCTGGGTCCGCAAAGCCCTCCTCAGCCCGAAAGCGAAATACGTGAAACCGCTGGCGTAGCCAATGGTAGTTTAGAGTTATGAGTTAAGTGTTAAAAGCGCTTCTCAATTCATAACTCATAACTTTTAACTCATAACTCATAACTATGTCTTTGACGTCCTTAGACCCGAGAGTAACCCGATTGCACCTGCCGGACGGTGAGATACCCCCGATGGAGCAAAAGCCCGCGCTGGATCAGTTTGAGACCTATGAGGTTTTTCATCTGAAAAAGGAGGGTGCCGCCTATACGTATGTGGGGCCGGTGCACGCCCCGAACGAGGAGGTAGGCTTTCTTTTTGCGAAGGAACAGTACAGCCGCCGCTTCCCCTGTGTGGGCCTTTGGATCATCCGGACAGACCATATACAGGTAACGCCCTATGCCGGAGACGGGGAAAATATATATGAGATGATACGGGCAGAGGAGCCGGGAACACGCTCAGAGCAAGCGGAGCCTTACGAGATCTTCCAGCTGAAAAAACGCGGCAAAGCCCATGTGCACGCAGGCCGCGTCACCGCCACCTCCTTCCAGGAGGCGCTGCAGGAGGCAAAGCAGGCTTTCGGCGAAAAAGGCCCCGTGGTGAACGTCTGGATCGTGAAATCGGGGCACGTGCTGCAGTCCGGGGAAGAGGACAGGGACATGTGGCTGACCGTGCCGGATAAAAAATACCGCGAAGCTACCGCCTATAAGGTAATGGACAAGATCACGAAGTTTAAAGAAGAACAGAGAAACACCCCTGCCTGATGAACGAGCAAGCTATTAAAGACCTGCTATATAAACTGGCCGACGACGAGCTGATCCTCGGCCACCGCAACTCCGAGTGGACCGGCTTCGGCCCCATCCTGGAGGAGGACATCGCTTTTTCCTCGATGGCGCAGGACAAGATCGGCCACAGCCTGGCTTTCTACACGCTGCTGCAGGAGTTGGGTGAGTCTGACCCGGACACGGTGGCCTTTACCCGTAACGCCCGCCAGTTCCATAATAGCCAGTTGGTAGAACTGCCGAACGGCGAATACGATTTCAGCCTGATCCGCCACTTCCTTTACGACAACGCGGAGATCATCCGCTTCGAGATGCTCAGCCAGTCCAATTACGAGCCCATCGCGAAGGTGGCCACCAAGCTAAAGGGAGAGGTAAAGTACCATGTGCTGCACGCCAACACCTGGATCAGGAATTTAGGAAGTTCCACAGAAGAGGCAATCCTGCGCCTGCAGTCGTCACTGAACGAGGCCCTGCCATATGCACTGGGCATGTTTGAAGTTTCAACGTTTGAGCAGGAGCTGATAGACACGGGTATATACGGCGGCGAAGAAGCTGTGAAAGCCGAATGGCTGCAGCGCGTGCAGGCGGTGCTAGGGAAAACTAAACTGAAGCTACCGGAACTGAACGGCATCACCCCGAAACTCGGCGGGCGCTACGGTGAGCACACCGCGCACCTGCAGCCGCTGCTGGACGAAATGTCCGAGGTTTTTAACATCGATCCGACGGCAGAGTGGTAGGTGAAGAAGTAAGATAGCCGGCCTTTTTCTCCCTTCTGCAAAACTATCGCCCTATATGCATATAGCTGATGTTACAACACAGCATAATCCTTTCAAATGGCTTAATTCAGGATATGAAACTAACTAAGGAACACATACTGACGCTGCTGGAGGAGGTGAAAGACCCGGAGATACCGGTACTGTCGTTGGTGGACTTAGGTGTGATTACGGGCGTTGAGATAAGCGATGGGAACCACGTTACGGTTAAGATGACGCCTACTTTCGCCGGATGCCCCGCCATGGACTATATGAAAAAGGATGTGGAGCGCACCCTGGAGAAGCACGGCATCACGCACCACACCGTCAGCATGTCGTTTGACAGCCCCTGGGACAGTAACAGGATTTCCGAGAAAGGACGCAAGGCCCTGAAGGAATTTGGCCTTGCCCCGCCACCTGCCTACGATATGGTGCTGGACCTCGACATTCTGGAATATGCCACCTGCCCCTACTGCAACAGCGAAAATACCACGATGCGCACGCCTTTCGGCCCCACGCTCTGCCGCTCGATGCACTATTGCAACGACTGCCGGCAGATGTTCGAGCAGTTCAAGCCACTCTAAAAACCAAAGCCATATATAAAGCGGGCGCCCGGTGATTTTTTCACCGGGCGCCCGCTTTATATATGGAGCAAAACTACAGCTTCTCCATCTCCGCCCGCACGAAGTCAACCAGGCTCCTGATGTAGTCAGTGCTGAAGTCGAACTTGATGCCGGCTGCCTGGTACACCTCCCCGATGGAAACGGTATAGCCCAGGCTCAGGGCGCGCTTGTAGGCGGCAAGCCCCGCGGCAGGATTCTCTTTGTAGTTTTTCCATATGGCAATCGCACCGAGCTGCGCCATGGCATATTCTATGTAGTAGAACGGCACCTCGTATATATGCAGCTGCTTTTGCCACGTATAGGGTTTGTACTGCTCCAGGCCCTCCCAACTCACCAGCTTGTGGTTAAAGGTGTTGAAAATGTTCACCCATTCGCCGTGACGCTGCTCCTTTGTCTGCTCCGGGTGCTCATAGATCCAATGCTGAAACTTGTCCACCGTCGCCACCCACGGAAAAGTCTCCAACACACTCTCTAGGTGCGTGCGCTTGGCACGTCGCAACTCGTCTTCATTCTCGAAAAACGTATCCCAATGGTCCATCGAGATCAGCTCCATCGACATAGACGCCAATTCCGCCACTTCGGACGGAGGATGCTTGAAGGCGTTGAGGCTCATTTCCCTTGTCAGGAACGAATGTACCGCGTGGCCGCCCTCGTGCAGCATCGTGATGACGTCGCGCAGGCTGGAGGTGGCGTTCATAAAGATAAACGGCACCCCAATCTCATCCAGGGGATAATTATAACCGCCAGGCGCTTTTCCCTTTCTTGATTCGAGGTCCAGGTGGCCCATCTCGCGCATCGTAGCCAGGCAGTCACCCAGGAAAGGATCCAAAGCGTAGAACACCTGCACCGTTTTCTCCAGCAGTTCCTCCCCTGTTTTAAAGGGCTCCAACGGCTTCTTCCCGCTTGGGTCCACGTCCAGATCCCACGGGCGCAGCACATCGAGCTTCAGCTGTTGTTTTCGCTCCTCGTCAATTTTCGTGAGCAGCGGCACAATGGTCTCCTGGATGGACTGGTGAAAGTCGAAGCAATCCTGTGGTGTATAGTCAAAACGTCCCAGGGCAGCGAACATGTAATCACGGAAATTCGGGAAATCAGCGTTGCGTGCTACTTTGTTGCGCAGCTGCAGCAGCTCGTCAAACAAGATATCTAGCTTTTCGCGGTCCTGGTAGCGGCGCTCCTGAATGGTGCGCCAGGCAATTTCGCGCACGGCGCGATCCGTCCTTTTAAGCCGGTCTGAGGCACGCTGCAAAGTCATCTCCTCCCCGTCCAGCACCACGGCCATGCCACCGGTAATCGCGGCATACTGCTGCTGCTTCGTGCTGATCTCCGTTTGCAGGGGAATGTTCTCTTCCCGGAAAATTTCCAATGCGCGCTCCACCCCGCGCAAATAGATTTTATATTTTTCCTTGTCGAGCCCGGCCAAGTACGGCGAGTGCATCAGCTTCAGGTTCAGCTCGTGGTCATAGGGCGCGATCTTCGGCTCTATTTCCGACACAAAATACTGGAAAGCCTGCGTAGTTTGGTCATTCTGCGTATCGCAGGTCATGCGTATATAGCGCCACCCGAGATCCTCAGAAAGAATGCTTTCCAGTTCACTGCGATCCTGCATCCACTTCTCCAGGTCGTCTTCTGTGTGTATGTCCCGTAATTTGAGCTCGTCGAAATACGGCTGCAGGGTTTCCCAGTTTTCTACCTTGAAATCGTCGGCCAGGTATAGCCTCGGCTTTCGTTCCGGGATGATCAGGTTGGTTGTTTGTATTGTCATTCTGGCAAGAAGTATTTTGAAAGCACAATGTATACACTTCTTTTGAAAGTGCAAATAAAAGCAGCGTCCCCCCAGGAAATATTATCTGGCGCCGCTCATATATACGGGGCAAATCCCTTACCCGATTTCGATCACCACATTATTCGTCAGCGGGTGCCCGACGCAGTTCAGCACATAGCCTTCCTCCATTTCGGCATCCGAGAGCCCCTCGCGCTCATCGAGGTGCACTTTGCCGCTCAGGCACTTGCCCCGGCAAGCTGTGCACAAGCCAGCCTGGCAGGAATAAGGCATGTCCACGTCCTGGTCAAGCGCCGCCTCCAGTATGGTTTGGTCCGGCTCCACTTTCACCGAATATTCAGCGCCTTCATATATGATGGTCACGGTCTGCGTCACAATCTCCCCGTCGTCCTCCGAAGAGGCCACGACGCCGTGTTGCGGCTGTCCGGCGTCCTCTTGCTCCGCTATCAGCTTGTTACTCACAAAGCTCTCCCTGAAAATCCGGTCAGCTGGCACGTGCAGGACATCCAGCGCATGCCGCACCTCTGCCATCATCCCCTCCGGGCCGCACATATAGTAAACGGCATTCTGTGGCTTCGTAAGTTGCAGGCGCTCCAGTATTTTCAGGATCAGGCTCTGGTTCATACGGCCGCGGTGCTCGCAGTCATGCTTTGGCTGGCTGTATAGAAAGACCACCTGCAAACGGTCGGGGTGCGCTGCCTGTAATTGCTGTAACTGCTCTTTAAAGATCACCGCGTCTTCATCACGATTTCCATAGAGCAAGGTCACGGTGCTGCCGGGCTCCTCTGCCAGCACCGCTTTCAGGATCGACATGAGCGGAGTGATGCCACTGCCTGCCCCAAACAAAATCACCTGGCGCTGGCCAGACGGGGTACAGGTCAGGCAGAAATTGCCCAGGGGTTCCATCACCTTCACCTCCTGCCCCACCTGCAGGTTTTCGAGCAGGTAATTGGAAACCAGCCCCCCCTCAATGCGCTTTACCGTTACAGCGAGGCGCGGCGCCTCCTGCGGACAACTGCTCAGGGAATAGGACCGGCGCACCTCTTGGCCACCGATGGGCAGGATGAGCGTCAGGAACTGGCCGGGCTTGTAGTTGATCGTTTTCTTCTCGGGATGCTCCAGGTGGATGGAAATGGCATCGGGGGTTTCTTTTGTGATAGCTACAACCTTCAGGTTGAGGTAAGGGTTACTCATATAGGCGTTGTGTTTGCTCGAAATGTCTTTACCTGAAAACTATTTTCAGGGCTGAAAGTTACGACAATCCCGCCTGTTCTGAGAAACTTGCGTATAGAAACTGTTAATACAGGAAATTATATATAAAAAAAATAATAATTTTAATGAATATTAGTTGTATTCAATATAAAAAAATCTGCACCTTTACAGCATGCTGCGTATGCAGATGAGTCGACTTGTGCTGGCTGCCTTTATGCTTACTTAAACTTAAAAGTAATGAAAACAACATGCTGTATAAACTTACGCTCAAAAACTGTGAAAAAACGGTAGTCGTAGACGATAAAACTTACGAGTACATCCACAACAACGTGTATCTGCAACAGATCGAATTTCTGAAGCACCTGCGCATCCACTCCAACGGCTACGCTTTCTTCCAGAAAAACTGGCCCCTCAAAAACGGCAAGTACCGCAACGAGACGATTTACCTGCATAAAATGATTGGCGAGCAGCTGCTGAAAAAGCCGGAGAGCGACCTGCGGCTGTACGTCCACTTCAAAAACGGTAACAAGCTTGATTGCCGCCTCGAAAACCTTGAGTGGGCGCCGCTTTGCAAGATTGTACGGAACACCGCAAAAACCGAGAACAAACTCGGCGTGCGCGGCGTGCACAAGGAGGCACAGAAGTACCGCGCCATTATTCATTACAACAAGCAGCGCATTAACCTGGGCACGTTCGAGACGCTGCACGAAGCCGCCTCGGCCTACAGTAAGAAGTCGGAGGAGCTTTTTGGCAAGACCAAAAGCCTCAAAACCCACCCAAAACTGGTAGAGGAAGAGGCCGTCAACTAATTTCTGCTTATACTTGTAGGAGGCTTTTTCCCATGCCTCCTACAAGTGTATGCATCAACCACACCACCTTAGCGCTATCCTAAGCAGGCACAGCCGTGCCTTTGCCCCCGTGCTGGACACCGACCTGAATGCCGGCAACGTTTGCCTGTTGGATTTTACAGCAGCCAACAAGCTGCTCCAACAAACCGACCTGCAGAACACCACTGCTTTCGATGCCGCAGTGCAGCAGATGCTGCAGGCCCGGAAAGCCACAGTCGGCGTCGGCGGCTATTTAGAGGACCGGTTTATTTACAGGCGCAGCCAGCATTTCAACGCGGTCTCCCAAAGCCGCAACCTGCACCTGGGTGTTGATGTGTGGATAGAGGCTGGCACAGCCGTCTTCTCCCCCTTAGAGGGCACGGTGCATTCCTTCGCCGACAACAATAACTTCGGCGACTACGGCCCCACGATCATCCTGCAGCACCAGTTGGAGGGCGTGCCCTTTTATACCCTGTACGGCCACCTGACAAGCGCCTCGTTGCAGGGGCTGCAGGAAGGGCAAGCATTTGCCAAAGGAGCCAAGATCGCGGAAGTAGGCCCGTACCCGGAGAACGGCAACTGGCCGCCGCACCTGCACTTCCAGGTGATGGCCGCCATGGAAGGCAAAAAAGGAGATTTCCCGGGGGTGGCCACTACCGCCGAAAAAGCTAAGTACCAGTCCCTTTGCCCTAACCCCAACCTGATTCTGCAGTGCCGCCATTTGCCGTTGTAATTGCTAAACCCTGTTTTTTTATTTAAAATGCGGCTTTTTGGCGCTGCTCCGGCTGGCGACCCCACTTTATTCAATCTTAATACTCATCTTCGCTATGGTGCTGGACATTGATAATATCCGCGAACTGGTCGTAAACTTTGCGATGGTATATGGCCTCCGGCTGCTGGTGGCCATTGTTATACTGGTAATCGGCGCGTGGGCAGTAAAACGCCTGAACAGACTGCTACAGAACATGATGCTGCACAAGGGCGTGGACGAATCGCTGCGGCCCTTTTTGGGAAGCATCATCAATGTGGCGCTCTGGGTGCTGCTGATCGTGCTGGTGGTGGCGCAGCTGGGGATCGAGATGACGTCTTTTATCGCCGTGTTAGGCTCGGCAGGGCTGGCGATCGGCCTGGCACTGCAGGGCAGCCTTTCCAACTTTGCCGGCGGCGTGCTGATCCTGACCATCAAGCCTTTTCGGGTGGGCGACTTTATCGAGGCGCAGGGACAGGCGGGCACCGTGCACATCATCAATATTTTCAATACGGTTATCAAAACAGGAAATAACCAGGTGATCTATATGCCCAATGGCCCGCTGGCTTCGAGCGTGGTGATCAACTATTCGGTGGAGCCAACCCGCCGCATGGAGCTCAACCTGGTCATCAGCCCTGAGAATGATCTAGAGGCCGTAAAGGAACTGCTCCAGCAACTCGTTGACGCTGACCCGCGCATCCTAGATGATCCTGCCCCGGTGATCGCGGTGACGGCTTTTACGGAATACTCCCTGACGATCAGCATGCGCCTTTGGGCCAAAAAAGAGGAGTTCTGGCCGCTGAACTGGGAAATGAACGAACGTGTGAAAATGGCATTCGAAAAGAACGGTGTGAAAGCGCCGGCCCCAATCCAGAAAAGGGAAGTGGTTGCCGTACAGCCAGGCGCTAAACCCTAAAGAATATTATAGACCTTTCCACAAGCACAAGCGTCGCTTTTACAGGAGGCCTGAGCTTATATATGAATGTTAGCCAAATTATTCTCCATGGCTTAGTCGAATTTGATGGCCTTTACAGGGTTGATGCGGGCCACCATGGCAGTGGGAATGAGAATAGCCAGCATGGTTAGCAGCAGCGTAATCACGTTAAGCCCGATGATAATCCCGGCGTTCCAGCTGATGGGCACCCGGTCCATATAGTAGTTCTCCGGGTCGAGCGGGATGATCTTAAAGTAGTACTGGATGGCGCAGAAACCGAGCCCGATCACGTTTCCCCAGAGCAGGCCCTTGATGGTGAGTTTCAGGCCGCGGTAATAAAACACCTGCCGTATCTGCGCATCGGTTGCGCCCACGGCCTTCAGCACACCGATCATATTGATGCGCTCAATGATCATGATAAACACCGTGGACACCATGTTGAAGGAAGCCACAAAAATAATGAGCACCAGGAAGATGACGACGTTCTTGCGCAGCAGCTTCAGCCAGTCGAACAGCTGTGCGTGGCGGTCTGTGATCTTCTCCAACTGCAGGTCGTAATTCATCTGCTCAAACACCTGGTCTGCCGCCTGGTCAATCTGGTCGAAGTCCTTCAGCACAATCTCGATGCCGCCCACCAGCGTGTCCGGCCAGTTGTTCAGCTCCCGCACCAACTTTATATCCCCGATCACGAACACCTCGTCAAACTCCTCCAGCCCTGTGTTAAAAATACCCTTCACCTGTAGCTTGCGGGCCCGTGGCGGGTTCTGGACAAAGTAGAAGATCGCCTCTTCGCCCACCTCCAGGCTAAGCTTGTCCGCCACAGTCTTGCTAATGAGCACGTCTTTGGAGGAGGCGGTGTCGGTGTAGCTAATCATGCCGCCTGCCTCCAGGTTTTGCTTCATCGCGCTCATGTCGTACTCCGGCCCGACCGCTTTCAGCACCACGCCCAGCACCTCATCCTCTGTTTTGATGATAGCCGTTTTGCGGGCGAAGGCTTGGATCTGCTTGATGCCCGCTATAGAGTCCGTCACGCCGATGTTCATGCTGATAGGCGCACCCTCGTAAGAGTTGTTGGTGTCGTACTTGCTCACCTGCAGGTGCGCGCCGAAGGAAAATATCTTCTGCCTGATCTCGTTACGGAAGCCTTCCAGAATAGCAAATGAAACGATCATGATGGCAATGCCTGCTGCTATGCTGATTATTGCTATTTTTGTAACCGACGAGGTAAACGAGCCGGCCTGTACTTCTGAAATTTTATCGGATATATATCTGGAGATGTTCACTCGCCTTATTTCTTATCGGCCTTAAAGATAGGTACGAATTTTGACTTCTGCCTTATGACCATGACACCGCCCATGCTTATACTTTATACATCTTTTCTGCTGGCACTGGGCAACTGCGCCCCGAAGCAAGCCCCTGCCACCGCACCGGCACCACCGCAGGCTACCGAACAAGCCGCTACAGCCGGGCCTGAGCCGGTGCCGCAGGCCAAGCCCTTGCAGACGGGCGCGGCGCAACTAGAACTGTACCTGCCCCAGTTGAAGGGCAAGCGCGTGGGGCTGGTGGTAAACCAGACCTCTATGATTGGTCAGACGCACTTGGTGGACACCTTGGTAAGCCGAGGCGTGGACGTTGTTACTATTTTCGCACCAGAGCACGGTTTCCGGGGCGAGGCCGACGCTGGGGCCCATGTCAAAGACGCCAAAGACATCCGCACCGGCCTGCCGATCATATCGCTTTACGGCCAGAACAAAAAGCCTTCGGCGGAGCAGGTGAAAGGACTGGATATACTGGTTTTCGACATCCAGGACGTGGGCACGCGCTTTTATACCTATATCAGCACCATGCACTATGTGATGGAGGCCGCCGCCGAGAACAACAAGCCGGTGCTGGTGCTGGACCGCCCCAACCCGAACGGACATTACGTGGACGGTCCGGTGCTGGACATGAAGCATCAGTCCTTTGTGGGCATGCACCCCATCCCGATCGTGCACGGTCTGACAGTCGGGGAATTGGCCGAGATGATAAACGGCGAAAAATGGCTGAAGGGACAGCGGCAGGCGGACCTGACGGTGGTGCCGGTGGCCAATTACACGCACAACACAGCTTATATACTGCCAGTGAAACCATCTCCAAACCTGCCCAACCAGCAGGCTATTGTGCTATACCCGTCGCTCTGCCTCTTCGAGGGAACCAATGTGAGCGTAGGCCGCGGCACTCCCACGCCGTTTCAGGTAATCGGCAGCCCTTACTATCTGAAAAAAGACTTCTCATTTACGCCCGTCAGCACGGCCGGCGCCACGGAGCCGCCCTATAAAGGGCAAACCTGCTACGGCATGAACCTCACGGCCCCTTCCAAAGCGCAGCCGTTCACGCTGGCGTACCTGCTGGAGATGTATCAGAACTCATCAGAGAAAGACAAGTTCTTCAACAACTTTTTTGAGAAACTGGCTGGTACCTCCAGGCTGCGCGAGCAGATTAAAGCCGGTAAGTCAGAGGCCGAGATACGCGCGAGTTGGGAGCCCGCCCTGACAGCTTACAAAACCCTCCGCAAGCAGTACCTGCTGTACCCCGAAAATATATAACATGACCAGAGACCTACGCATTGTGTTTATGGGAACGCCCGACTTTGCCGTGCCTACCCTGCAAACACTTGTTGAGCATCATTATAAGGTCGTGGCTGTGATCACGGCCCCGGATAAACCCGCAGGGCGCGGACAGAAAATACACCAGTCGCCGGTGAAAGAGTATGCCCTTTCCCAAAACATCCCGGTGCTGCAGCCCACGAATTTGAAGTCTGAGGCTTTTCTCGAGGAACTTCGCAGCTATAAGGCCAACCTGCAGATCATCGTAGCCTTTAGGATGCTGCCCGAGGTGGTGTGGGCGATGCCGGAGCATGGGACCTTCAACATCCACGGCTCGCTGCTGCCGCAGTACCGCGGGGCCGCGCCCATCAACTGGGCCATCATCAACGGCGAAAAAGAAACCGGCGTTACCTCCTTTTTCCTGAAGCACGAGATCGATACCGGCGACCTGATTTTCCAGGAGCATGTGGCGATTATGGAGGAAGATGATTTTGGGGCGGTATATGAGAAGCTGAAGCACGAGGGCGCGAAACTCGCGTTGCGGACCGTGCAGGCCATTGAGCGTAATGCGGTGCAGCCGCAGCCCCAGGTCGCGTCTGCCGAAATAAAACATGCGCCGAAGATATACAAGGAGACCTGCGAGATAAACTGGGACCAGCCTGCCCGGCAGGTGCGCAACTTTATCCGCGGCCTCAGCCCATATCCTGCCGCCTGGACGCGCCTCAACGGCAAAACCTTTAAGATATACAGAGCTGAGGCGCTGGAGAACACGGCATATGACCTGCCCCCCGGCCACATCAAGACTGACAATAAAACCTTTCTGCACGTGCAAACTGCAAAAGGCGCTATTTCTATCCTCGACCTGCAGATGGAAGGCAAAAAGCGCATGCCCGTACAGGACCTGCTGAGGGGCCATAACTTTAATGGTTGAATACGAAAAAAGCCTCTATCAAATCCGGGACTATGCCTGCTACCGCTTCTATCTAGCAAAGCAGCTTTAAGTCTCCGTCACTGCTGTACTTTTTAACAACAATTTAGCCATTTAGCCATCCAACAATAAAGATGATAGCAATCGTAGTAGCCGCCGCCGAGAACAACGTGATCGGTAAAGACAATGGCCTGATCTGGCACCTCCCCGCCGACCTGCGCCATTTCAAGCAGATCACCATGGGGCATCCCATCCTGATGGGGAGAAAGACGTTCGAGTCGATCGGCAAGCCATTGCCCGGCCGAACCTCCGTCATCATCACCACCCAACAGGACTATGAAGCCCAAGGATGCCTTGTAGTCCACTCCGTGGAGGAGGCAGTAGAACAGGCAAGGCAATTGGACAAGGATTTATATATCATCGGAGGGGCCAATATATATGAGCAAACCTTGCCGCTAACGGACCGGGTATACCTGACGCGGGTGCATGCTGCTTTTGACGGGGACGTGTATTTCCCTGAGCTGGATGAAAAGGATTGGGAAACGGTGGAGCAGGAACACCACGAGCCGGACGAAAAGAACAAATACCCTTACAGTTTCCTGACACTGCAGCGCAAGTAACCCCCTGTATATACTGATTGTGCTGTATATATCCTGATTGTGCTGTGCCAGGAAGGCAAATCCGACAGCAGCATATACAACAATTCGCAAGCACTGTTAATTTACCCGGCTATATATAAAAAGGGAGGGGCAGCTAAAGCAGCTGCCCCTCCCTTTTTATATATAGCCGGACTTTTTACCGCAGTATATAGAGTTTGCCATACCCGTTTTTGAAGGCAGAGTCGCCGAAAGTATTGCGGTGCTTCATGTCTTCCTCTATCCTGCTCATCACCACGCGGTAAAGGTAAACGCCATTCGCCAGTTTATCGCCGTAGGTATCGGTGCCATCCCAGGCGTACTCCGTTTTGTTGTTGCCGATGCGCAGCGGGCCCAGCTCTTCTTTCATGATTTCCCTCACCACCTTGCCGGTCACCGTCAGGATCTGGATCTTCATGTGTTCGGGGATGGTGCTGCCCGTGAGGGTGAAGATGAAATTCGTTTTGGTGGAGAATGGGTTCGGGAAGGGGTAAAAGTTGGTAACGCTTGCCTCGCTCACCACTTCAAAACCGATGCGGTAAGGCGAAATGCCAGAGGCTACACCCGCGGCGTCCTTAGCGCGCACTTCCATCGTATACCGGCCGTCCATCAGCTTTGTCGGCTTGTACTCCAGTTTAAAGTCGTTTTGCTCGGTGGCGGCAGTGTAGGTGATCTCCTGCGGATTGTTCAGCAGCGACACCTCCTGCTCCTGCCCCTCCGGCGTGATCAGGATGAGCGACATGGCCGAAGGATCCTGCAGGTATATATGGCGATTCTCGTCCTTCACCGTCACGCTGATCACCGGAGATGGCGACACCAGGTCCCCGTCCAGGATATGCACCCCGTCAAAGGCCACATCCATGATCGGGTGCAACTTCGACCGCACGCCAAAACTCACCTCATATATGTTATTGAAATAATGCTGCTCCAGTTGCAGGCGCGGATTCACGAACATGCTCAGCTTATAGTTTCCGTCCAGCGCCTGAGTCGACATAGGATAGTTGAAGGTCACTGTCTCATTCGCCTCCACAGGCTTAATCTTAAAGCGCGAGGTAGAAGGCTGTAACCCGTCGCCCGACACCGTCACCTCTACAAGTAGCGAGTCGCGGAAGGAAGTCTGCGAAATGTTCTGGAAAGCCATCGGCACATTGATGCTGCCCCCGCCCGCCTGTTCCGTCAACAGCTCGCTGCTCACTTTTACCAGATCCGGCCTTACTACCCCTTCCGGCACACCCTCGTAGTACACAAACCACTCCTTCAGCTGCGGAGCGGTGCGCGCCGTGGAATCAGACAGGAAAGCAGACAGTTTCAGGTTGGGGTATAGCGTGGCATCGATCGTCGCCAGGTCCAGTGCCTTGCGTTCTACCTCCTCCACCAGCACCGTTTCTTTCCCTGTGGTATCCACCCCGATAACGCTCAGCTTGTATTTATCGTCTCCGCCTCTATACTTCTCTATGTTGTGGTATAGCGTGCCCCATTCCATCGCAGGCCCGATGGCGACCGAAGTGATGGTTCCGGCCGCTCTCGTAGATTGAAGCGTGGCATCCAGGGATATCTCCTGGGAAGTGACTGGTATAGGATCGTCCGCGGATGCAGTCATCTCCTGCGCTGTGCCAACCGCTGCTCCCTTTTGCCCAACAATGGCAAACGGGGCACCTGTAGTCAGATTGTCAATCAGGCCGGAGCCAATGCTCTTGAAGGCAGCCTTCGCTTCCGCTGAAAAACTACTGAAGGGCACCTTGTTAATGCTGATTCCCGCTACGTAGTAGCCTGCCGGTACAGCCGCTAAAAATGCCTGCATCTTCGCTACGTTTGCCGCCTTCGACAAATCGCCGGTGTCAAACAAATAAGGCGTCTCTATTCTTGTAGAGCAAAATGTCTGGCCGGGCAAGGAGGTTACCGGCTCTAAATTCACGTTGTTCAACAGGATGAAGTAAAACCTGGATACCGCAGAACCCGCAGGGTTCCCACAGGCGCCGTTCAGCTCTGACACCCCTTCGATGTATAACCCGTAGGGTGAATACACATAGCGAATGTCTCCTCCCGCTGTTTTTATGTTTATGAACTTGCGGACAGGCTTAAACTGCCATGTCCTGTTGTCTTTCGTAAGAGAATCAAACCCTACCGCATGCACATCCTGCAGTTGCCCGTAGTGGCTTTGTGACCAGCCGCCCTTTGCTCCGGCAATGTGTCTGAATGAACTCGTGGCCCAGACTGTATCCTCCCCTGCCTCATAGTTTGTGAAACGTGCCCTCCAGTAGTAAACGGCACTATCATTAGCCTCGACAGGTAAGGGGGCTTCCCACACCGGCACCTCTGCATTCGCGACAGTCTGAGACTGATGAATCGGGCTGTTGAAGGTTGTGGTTGTATCCAGTTCAAAATAAAATCCTTGGTTTTCGCTAAGAACAGACGCCTGCACCGCCAGTTTTATCTTATCGTTACCAATGATACTGTAGTTAGCAGGATAAACCGTAGTGATACCACTGATCGGGAAAAAGTACTGAAACGTTGCCGTATTGTTTTCTTCATTTAACTCTTCTATAGCATTCGGGCCATCGAGTGTGATCGTAAAGGTGTTCATGCCTAGTGCCACCACGCCCGTGTTCGGCAGTTTCAGCGTCACCGTTCGCCCTTTGATGATCGGCTCGATTAGGATACTGTCCTGCTCCAGCACACTGTTATCTGCGAGCGTCCTTTTCACGGAAACATATATAGGTTCCGTTATGGCTTTTCCCAGATTATCCACCTCAACAGCGACCATGAAAGAATCTGCCAAGGCCGTCACCAAACTGCCATCCGTTCCTGTTACCTCAAAATTATTCTCTCTAATGACATAATCTGGCTTACTTGGATTGTAGGGCTTTAACGCCGGATCTCCCTGAAGCGCCATCTCCAGGACCATAGCCGTAGCAAGATCGCTGGCTGAGGACTGCGTCACACGGCGAATCGTTTCCTGCTGTACCACCCCCAGGGATGTGCCGTAAAACTTCGGGTCCTGAAAAGCGGCTTTGTAAAAGTAAGTAGTATATAAATTCAGGTATTGGGGATACCCTGCATCCAAATGGGCTATAAGTGAGACTGCCCCTTTATCTGGCGTAAGGAGCCAGTCTTCACCAAATGATATATTTTGAGGAATAAAAGAATTTCCGGCATTACAGCCATTCATTAAGATAAGGGGATATTTACCCTTGTTGTTATAATTGTTGATCGCACTCGAAGCATATCCTATGTCTAAATCGGTGGTACCCGGAGAGCTATGCCCGAAAAATGTTAGAAGGGAGATCCCTTTATTCAGCTGATCTGATATATTGACTGACTCTACGACTTCGCTTACATTCTGCCTGTACCTTTCTGTAACGTTTGCGCCTAGCAGAGGCCCTTCTACAATATCGGCGTACTGTTTTAAATAGTTCGATATCTGGTTTATTTCACTTGCAGTTTTACCTCCTCCAAGCTGTAATATATTCTTTCGCCAAGGCTCCCCTTCCTTCACCGCATCATATTCTTTCACCTTGCTCAGGTATGCCATAATTCCCTCGGGCGTAGTGACAGATAGCCTGCCAGTAGGCACTGTGGGGATGTAAGAACCATTTTGGAAGTCAGCAGAAAAAAATATATCAGATGACGGAACAATGCCCGTAGGCACAAGATCAAGCTCATTAGCTTTTGGATGGCGCGCTCCTACCTGGTAATAGCTAAATTTACCCGGGTAATAGGTATAGAAATACTGCTGATCCGCATAAACCACACCCTTGCCTATAATAAACAGTTGCGTAAGCTTGGGGGAGGTGCCCATATACCTTGTCATGCGACGTATGGCATTGGAAGAGTAGTCCCCATAATGAAACTGATCGAATACCTGGCCCACTTCAAGTAGCAAAGTATCATATGCGCCACCAGCTGCTGAAGCCCTGTAAGCAGCATATTCTAACGGGGCCGGATACCTGCTCCCGTTTACTTGCTTCATGAGGCGCTTGTTAGTAAGTATGATATAATTATATTCGCTTGGATTTAGTTTTCTGAAGTTTACCTTATAGTTCTTTGCTTTGAGTGGCTTGAAAGGTCTAACTGCGTCTGCAACAAGAATTTTATGAGTAGTGTTACTGACCCCATCCAAGACAAATCCTTTCGAAGTCCCTATGGGATGGCCTTGCACCCGCACAATGTTCAACGGATCAGTCACATCATAAGCGACCGTAGTGGCCGGTGCATTGAGGAGTTCATAATAAGGGTTTCCACTTCTGGTGGAATCCGAATACAGGAACATGGAGATACCTGGGAAGATTGGCTTCTGAGGATAGGTAAGCACTCCATAAGCAAAACTGACACGGTTGTTACCTCCCGCCGAGGGCAAAGGCACTATCTGGAGAACAAGTTTAGCCTGCGCATTGATATCACTGAACTCCACTCGCTTTTGATCCCTTGCGTAAGCGAAAAAGCCATATTCAAAATAGTTAAGCGTGCGTGTCCCCGTAGGAGCCACTACATTGACGTTAAGTTTATGATATTCCTGATCGGCGCCTACAGTTGCATATTCTAATAAAGGCTTTGGCCCATTAGTCTCAATGTTGGTGATATTACTAATCGCCTGGGTTTGTGGGTTCTTTGAATAATTCGAAAAATAACCTTCCCCTTCATCTATCCAAGGCATTCTGTTGGCGCCGTACAGCTTGCCATAGTTAAAACGATCGGTGCTAACATGCACCGCCTTCTGCAAATGGTACGGCTCGGGCGTACGGCCCTCAATGGAGGGGTTTGACTCGCGCATGCGCTTGCCGCCGCCGGCGTTCACCGTCAGGAAGTAAGCGGCGGTATCCGTATATAAACTGTAGAACTGGTGTACCTGGTGGGCAGGGTTCTTGTAGAGTTCCCGGTCCAGGGCACCGTCGTTGCGCTGGCCGTAGAACTCCACGTAATCCTGCGCATCCAGCCGGCCGTCGGCCTCACCGGCCACGTAGATAGCCATCTCCCTGCCCCTGCGGAAGAGCTGAAGGTGCTGCGGGTTCACATCTTTCAGGCCAAGGCTGTCCAGGAACCCGTAGCTGAGGCGGTGAAGCCCTGTGTTCACTACACTAATCTTGTAGTAGGTCTTGGAGTAGTCTATCCACTCATTCCCGTAGATTTCCTGCGCCTGTGCAGTGCCTGCCATAAATCCGGAAACGAGCAGTAGAAATGCCAGTAAAAGTCGCTTCATCATATATAAATAAAGTCAAAGGGTGTTTCGCGAAGCTATGGGTTATTTGTCGAATGCGTAGGCGAGGGAAACGATCACTGAAGAAGTGTTGGCGCCCCCTACCGAATTGTTCTCATTGTTGTTGACGCGCGAAAGGGCAAGGTCCAGGCTCAAACCCGAGGTTCTCACGCCCACCCCGAAGTTCGGCTGCAGCCGCTTGGTGGAGCCGCCGTCAAAATCCCGCGTCTCCTGGTAATTGTTGATCCCGCCCCGCACAAACACGGTGCTGGCGTAAGCCACCTCAAGCCCCACGTGCGGGTCCAC
Source organism: Pontibacter saemangeumensis (assembly GCF_039541895.1). NCBI lineage: Bacteria > Pseudomonadati > Bacteroidota > Cytophagia > Cytophagales > Hymenobacteraceae > Pontibacter > Pontibacter saemangeumensis. The sequence continues at coordinate 71,772 of NZ_BAABHC010000005.1, read as the reverse complement.
CGACACCAGATCGGACTTGAGCCACACGTTCCGCTTGCCGTCGAAGGTAAAGTCAAGGTCGGCGGCAACAAGGGCGGAGAGCTTGTCATTGAACCGGAAGGACCGGCCCGCGCCCAGCACCACCCGCGGCAAGGTCAGTTCTGCCGTGCTTTCGGGAAGGTCGTTACCGGTTTGCAGGTACGCCTCCTCCAGTTCCTCCACGTTATGGGTCCAGGCGGTGAAGGTGGTGGTGATGTCCTTTGCCATCAGGCCAAACTGCCAGTTGCCGCGCTGCAGCTGCGCCCCCACATCCACGCCAAAGCCATAGGCGTTGGCAAACTCCCCCACGTTCCGGTATATGATTTTCGCGGTTGCACCCAGCATCAGCCCCTGCACGAGGTTGCTGCGGCGGGCATAGGACAGGAGCATGGCGTAATCGGCCACGGAGAAGAAGCGGATGCTGTCATACTGGATATAGCCGTACTCGTTCTGGAGCCGGCGCGTGTCGGCGATATCATCCACGCCCAGCCGGATGACGGACACTGCCAGAGCGCTGTTGGTGTCGAGGGGCATGGCAAAGCTGGCGAAGTCGTTTTTGGCGATGCCCGCGAAAAGCTCGGAGTGCATCAGGCTGATGTTGTACCTGTTTTGGAGGCGCAGCAAGCCCGCCGGGTTCCAATAGCCGGCGGTGGCGTCGTTGGCGACCGCGGCCTGCACGTTGCCCATGCCAAGCGCCCGCCCGCCTACGCCAATATTCAGGAACTCGTTGCTGTACTTCGGGGTGGCCACCTGTGCCATGGCTGCCGACCAGGAGAGAAACAGCAGCAAAGCCATGAAACAGGGAAGGGTGAATCGGATCATGTGTAGCGGTAAAGATTATATCACAAGCAAAAATAATTATGCACTCTTTTATCACCGTCCGAAACGGCACCTGGGGTCTTAATTCCCTCTGCAACACAGATAAGCGCCTTTTAGTTGACAGCGGGGGCACTAAATTTTAAACCAAAAATACTGATTAATAAAGATAAACCGAGAGCTATATAACTAATAAAAAAATCTTCCGTAATTATTTTTATACAGTACCTTGCGTTACATAGTACCTTTCATTATCTTTACTTCAACATTATAACGGAATCATCATGAAAGTAGAAAACACACAAGTGCAGATGAGGAAGGGAATTCTGGAATTCTGCATCCTGGAGATTATCTCTCGTGGTGAAGTATATGCGTCCGATATGCTGGAGGAGCTGACAGCGGCCAGAATGATCGTTGTAGAGGGTACACTATACCCGCTGCTCACCCGCCTCAAGAACGCGTCGCTTCTCGACTACAACTGGGTAGAGTCCACTTCAGGGCCGCCCCGCAAGTACTACACCCTTACCGAAACAGGACGCGACTTCTTAGAGCAGCTCCGCACAACCTGGTCTGACTTAGTTGCCTCCACCGAATACATTATCCTTAACAAGAAAGCTCAGCAATTATGAAAAAGAACATAAGCATCAACTTGCAAAGCATCATCTTCCATATCGAAGAAGATGGGTATGAGCAGCTTAGCAGATACCTTGCCTCCATCCGAACCTATTTCTCCAACTATGAGGGGCACGAGGAGATTGTTGCCGACATCGAGGCGCGCATTGCCGAGATTTTTTCTGCGCGGCTTTCTCCGGGCAAGCAGGTCATCTCGCTGGAGGATGTGGAGTACTTGATGGCGCGCATGGGCAATGTGACGGACTTTGAGGTGCTGGACCCTGTAGAAGAGGAACGGCCTAACCCACAGCCAAGACCGGATGCCCACGAGGCAGACGGTGCCTATGAAGCCTACACCCACACCGGCCCCAGGAGGCTGTTCCGCGACATAAACCGCAAAGTAATCTCGGGTGTGTCAGCAGGTATCGCCAATTACCTGAACATCGACACGCTGTGGATCAGGCTTTTCTTCGTGCTGTTCGTGCTGCTTGGCATTGTTTCGGCAGGGATTTCAGCTGCAATGGGTATTGTGCTGTATGTGGTGCTGTGGATTGCAATGCCTGAAAATGCCCAGTTGCCGGAAACAACAGCCAGGAAATTGTTCCGCGACCCGGACGATAAGAAACTGGCCGGCGTGGCAAGCGGCATCGCCAAATACTTCGGCATCGACATAACGGCTGTCCGCATCCTGTTCCTGCTCTCGATCCTGGTTGGCGGCTTCGGCGTGATCGTGTATATCGTGCTTTGGGTGTCGATGCCCGAAGCCGTTACCCTCACCGAGCGCATGCAGATGCAGGGAGACCCGGTAACGCTGGCCGGCATAGAGAAAACGCTGAAGGACAACCTGAACATGAAAGACAGCAACGGCCAGGAAAGCACGCTGGCCAAAGTCATCCTGCTGCCTGTCCGCCTGATCTCCCAGATCTTTCACTGGCTGGGCAGGGCCCTCGGGCCTGTGCTCGCCTTCCTGATCACGCTGATACGCGTTGGGGCCGGTGTTATTTTGCTGGTGGTGTCTATCGGCCTCACCATCGCCCTCTTCTCCACGCTTTTTGTCGCCCTTGGTTTAGTTGATGAGTCCCAATACATTGTTTTAGGTGATTTTCCGGCCTCCGTGCTTCTCGGGGGCTTTCCCAGGCTCGGACTGGTGGCAGGTTTTTTTGTAGGCCTTATTCCCCTTCTGTTCCTGATTATCCTGGCCGTGAGCCTGCTGGTGAAACGCATGTTCCTGCGCCCGCTTATGGGGTGGTCGATGTTCGGGGTATGGCTGGTGAGCTTGTTCACCATGGCAGCCTTCATCGGCATACACAGCACCAACTTCCGCCGCACCGGCGAGGTCGTAACTTCTAAGACGATCCCTGTTTCCAACTACCCCACCCTTACGCTCGACGCCTACAACACCAACCTGGACTATGATAACATTTACATCGATGTACGCGCCCATAACAGCAAAGACGTCGAAATTATACAGCGCGCCGAGGCAAAAGGAAGAACGGAGGAAGAGGCGAAGCGAAACGCCCGCATGATCACGTACCGCGTGGTGCAGCAGGATTCTACCATCCGGTTCGACAACAGCTACGAGTTCAAGGAAAACGCAAGGTTCCGCGACCAGGAGCTCAACATCACGCTGATGCTGCCACAGAACAAGCCGCTGCGCCTGACCCGCGAGTTTACGTACCTGCTGCCAAGCGCTACCTTCACCCAGGATTACAGCGTGGACAAAATCGTGCGCAACACCTGGCAGGCAAGCGGCGACCAACTGGAGTGCCTAACCTGCGCCGCCGACACCCTCGACACAGAGGAAACTGAGACAGTAGGGTTTAACGCGGGTAACGAGGCCGAGAAGATCAGGGGCAGCGTGCTGCTGAACGAGGGCGAGTACAGCGACAATGTCCAAACGTTTGATCTCAGGGACTTTGATGAGGTAACCGTTAGCGGCCCCTACCATGTGCAACTTACGCAGGGCGATAACTTCAGCGTGCGTGTTCGGGGCGAAGAAAGGGACATGCGCCGCATGAAGGTGGAAAAACTCGGGCAGGAGCTGCGCATCGGCTTCACGGAGAAAAACATCGAACTTTTTGAGGATGACGACCCCGTGCTGATCCAGATCGTGGCGCCTGACTATCGCGAGATTGACTTGAGCGGCGCCATCAAAGCGGATATCGGGCGAGTGAATGCTGATGACCTGCAGCTGAACCTGGCCGGAGCCATCAAATCCGTGGCTGACCTTGACGTACGCAACCTGAAAGTGGATATAGCCGGGGCCTGCATCAGCAAGTTTACCGGCCGTGCCGACAACTTTGAGCTGGATGTGACGGGGGCGGGCGTCGTGGATGCCGAGGACCTGAAGGCAACCTCCGTGGACGCGGACGTGACCGGGGCCAGCGCGGCCGAGGTATATGCCACCACCACGCTGCGTGCCCAGGCATCCGGGGCAAGCCGCATCACCTACCGGGGAAATCCCTCCGACACTACCATCGACAGCAGCGGCCCGAGCAGTGTGAAACGCCGCTAAGCATGCTAACCTAATTTCACTAAAGGGACAGCGGGCTATAGTATATATAGGCTTATATATGACTCCGCCTGCTACCCTCTACCTGCCACTAGTACAGAATAAAACTAAGATAATAATTACCCAATGCCCGCGTTAGCTTTATAATGATGTTTGTTTAGTTGTTTGAGTGCCCTTGACGAAGCCCCATCTCCTTTCCTTTTTCTAACAGGAAGGCGAAGGCTTCGTCAAACTCATTCCTGACTTTCCCCTCCAGAATTGCCTCGGTCAGTATCTCCTTCAGTTCTCCCACTGTTTTAGAAGGCTTCAACCCGAAAGTATCCATGATCACCTCGCCGGTGATCACAGGCTGGAAATTGCGCAGCTTATCGCTCTCCTCCACCTCTACCAGACGTTTCTCCACCTTGTCGAAATTTTGCAGGTAGCGCTTTACCTTGGTATCATTTTTAGAAGTGATATCGGCGCGGCACAGGGCCATCAGGGCTTCCACATCATCGCCGGCCTCAAACAGCAGGCGGCGCAAGGCGGAGTCTGTCACGGTGTCTTTCACCAGGGCGATGGGCCGCAGGTGCAGCCTTACAAGTTTCTGCACAAACTTCATGTGCTCATTCAGGGGCAGCTTCAGGTCTTTGAAAAGCTTTGGCACCATGCGGGCACCGCGGTCCTCATGCCCGTGGAAGGTCCACCCTACTTTTGGTGAATAGCGCTTGGTGTCGGGCTTGGCGATGTCGTGCATGATGGCAGACCACCGCAGCCACAGATCATCCGAAACCTCCGCCACATTGTCGAGCACCTGCAGGGTATGGTAAAAGTTGTCTTTGTGCGAGTTGCCATTGATCGTCTCCACGCCGTGCAGCTCCGTCATCTTGGGGAAGATGAGCTGCAGCAGGCCCGACACGAACAGCAGCTTGAAACCATAACTGGGCGTGGGCGAGAGAATAATCTTGTTCAGTTCATCGGTGATGCGCTCCTGCGACACGATTCTGATGCGCTCCTTATTCTCAGTGATGGCGTCGAAAGTGTCCGGGTCGATGTCGAACTTCAGCTGCGAGGCGAACCGGATGGCGCGCATCATGCGCAGCGGATCGTCGGAGAAGGTGATTCCCGGCTCCAGCGGCGTCCGGATCAGTTTGCGCTTCATGTCCTTCACCCCCCCGAACTCGTCGATCAGCTCGCCGTAGTTTTGCTTATTCAGGCTGATGCCGAGGGCGTTGATGGTAAAATCGCGGCGCTTCAGGTCATCGTCCAGCGAACCCAGCTCCACCTCCGGCTTCCGCGAATGCTCCCGGTACGACTCCTTGCGGGCTCCCACAAACTCCACCTCCCATTCATCTGCGCGCAACATGGCTGTCCCGAAGTTTTTGAAGACAGAGACCTTCGGTTTGTGCGGCAGGTTCTGGGCCACCATGGCTGCAAGCGCGATACCGTCCCCCACACACACGATGTCTATATCCTTGGAGGGCCGTTTCAATACGAGGTCGCGGACAAAACCGCCGATGACGTAGGCATCGGTTCCCAGCGCAGCGGCCGCCTCGGTTACAACATGAAATATGGGGTGTTCGGGTAGTTCTACTTTATCCATCACAAAAATCAAAAACCTCAGGCCGCGCCACCGTTGCCTGAGGTGCAAAATTAAGGAATCCGCATCAATTACGGGTTACGAGTTCCGAATTACAAATCCTATCGGTTTATATATACCCACACGCCTTGCCTGCCCGGCTGCTAAAAAACTGCCTCACCCGCCTCACCGTCTCTATATATAGTTTCATGCGGTGTGCCTCTACAAAGCCTGACGGCTTGCGCTGGCTTCGCTGCCGGGCCTTCCGCAAGGCCAAAAGCGCAGGCCTGTGTATATAACCTCTTTTATTGGTAAAGCCATATATAAACCGCCTTAGGAAGCAGCCCCAAAGTATATAAAGTATATAAAGTATATATAGCTAATCGCGCAGCACTTCCTGCCTTCCATTGGGTTTTATTCTCACGATGCGCGAAGGCTTCACCTGCAGCGTCTCTTCCTGCCGCCACTGCACCACATGGTCTACGCGCTCTTTTATCTCCTCGGATACTTCCGCAAACGATTTGGGGGCCGGCTCTCCGCTGATATTGGCCGAAGTGGAAACAATCGGCCCGCTAATCTGGCGTATCAGGCGTCGGCAAAACTCATCCTTCACGATTCTCACCGCCACAGACCCGTCCTCGGCCAGCACCTCTTCGGGTAAATTCCTGGGTTCGGAGAACACATAGGTCGTCGGCCGCTCCTGTTCCTCCACGGTTTGCTCAAAATCATCCGGCAGCGATTTTATATAATGCTGTAGCATCTGCTGGTCGGCCACCAGCAAAATCATGGCTTTAGACGGTTCGCGCTCCTTGAGCTTCACAATCTTCTGCACGGCCGCCACGTTCCTGGCATCGCAGCCTATTCCCCAGACGGTGTCGGTGGGGTAAAGTATGACGTTGCCCAGCAGCAGCTCCTCTTCGGCTGCCTGTACGGCATTTATCAGCTGTTTCATGTTTTTATGGTTGCTTGTTGGTTGTTGCTAATTGTTGGTTGTTGATTGTTAAGGAAGAGAAGCCTTGGCTGTCACAACCATATAGCAATCAACAAACCAACAACAAACAATCAAGAAATTTCCTGCGTCAGTTCTATCAACACCCCGCCAGCGCTTTTGGGGTGAACGAAGCACACAAGCTTATTGTCAGCGCCTTTCCTGGGCGTTTCGCTCAGCAGCGTGAAGCCTTCCTGCCTCAGCCGCTCCATTTCCTTCCCTATATCCTCTACCTCAAACGCGATGTGGTGGATGCCTTCCCCCCGTTTCTGGACAAACTTGGTGATGGCACTGTCTTCGGTCGTCCCTTCCAGTAGCTCGATCTTGGTGCCGCCCACTTTGAAGAAGGAGGTATTCACATTCTCCGCCGGGACAAACTCTGTCTTGTAGGGTTCTACCCCTAATAGTTTAAAGTACAAAGCATTTGCCTCGCTAAAATCTTTGACAGCTATCCCTATATGTTCTACGTTGCGCATTTTGAATTTGTAATTAGTCTAAGTAAGCTTTTTTTAGTAATTTTGCGTGGAAATCAAAACTAATAATTTCTTTCAACTGTTTACAAAACAGACAATAAATAGAAAAAAACAGTGCTATGCTAACACTTCCTATATACCTGGATAACAATGCCACTACGCCGTTAGACCCGCGTGTACTGGATGCCATGTTGCCTTACATGACCAGCATGTTCGGTAACGCCGCCTCCCGTAACCACGCTTTTGGCTGGCAGGCGGAAGAGGCTGTTGATTATGCCCGCGACCAGATCGCCGCGCTGATCAACTGTTCTCCAAAAGAAATCATCTTTACTTCGGGTGCTACCGAATCTGATAACCTTGCCATCAAAGGCGTTTATGAGATGTACGCCTCCAAGGGAAATCATATCATCACCGCCACCACAGAGCACAAGGCAGTGCTGGACACCTGCAAGCACATCGAGAAAATCGGCGGCAAGGTAACCTATCTCAAAGTAGACTCCGAAGGCCTGATCGACCTGAACGAACTGGAGAACGCAATTACGGACAAGACGATCCTGATCTCTATCATGTACGCCAACAACGAAGTCGGCGTGATTCAGCCGATCCGCGAGATCTCTGCCATTGCGAAGAAGCACGGTATCCTGTTCTTTACCGATGCGACGCAGGCGGTAGGCAAGATTCCGGTGGACGTGGAGGCAGACGGCATTGACCTAATGGCTTTCTCGGCTCACAAGATGTACGGCCCGAAAGGCGTTGGTGCTTTATATGTGCGCCGCAAGAACCCGCGTGTGAAAGTAACGGCCCAGATGGACGGTGGCGGCCACGAGCGCGGCATGCGCTCCGGCACTTTGAACGTGCCGGGCATTGTTGGCCTCGGCAAAGCTGCTGAAATAGCAAAGCAGGATATGGAATCAGACAACGCCCGTATCTCTGCCATGCGCGACCGCCTCGAGCGGGAACTGACCACCATCGAGGAATCCTATGTAAACGGGTCGCGTGAGCACCGTTTGCCGCATGTGTCCAACATCTCCTTCAAATATGTGGAGGGGGAAGGCCTGATGATGGGAGTGAAAGACCTGGCCGTATCTTCCGGATCGGCCTGTACTTCAGCCTCCCTGGAGCCGTCTTACGTACTAAAAGCATTAGGTCTGAGTGATGACCTGGCGCATTCTTCCCTTCGCTTCGGCCTGAGCCGCTTTACGAAGGACGAGGAAATTGACTATGCCATCGACCATGTGAAGGAGGCGGTTTCCAAGCTTCGTGAACTATCCCCGCTTTGGGAGATGTTCAAAGAGGGTATCGACCTTGACTCTATTGAGTGGGCAGAACACTAAGACTTAAATTAAAAATTAGAAGTTAAAAATTAGAAATGGTTTTAAAATATAGCCTTTCTGATTCTTCACTTCTATCTTTAATTTCTAATTTATAATTTTTAATTTCTAATTAATAGAAGCTATGGCTTATTCAGATAAAGTTATTGACCATTACAGCAACCCACGTAACGTAGGTACGCTTGATAAATCGAAGGCAAGTGTGGGCACCGGCCTGGTAGGTGCCCCGGAGTGCGGCGACGTGATGCGCCTTCAAATTGAGGTGGATGAGAACCAGATCATCACAGACGCGAAGTTCAAGACGTTCGGCTGTGGTTCTGCTATCGCTTCTTCCTCGCTGGCGACAGAGTGGCTGAAAGGCAAATCAGTAGACGAGGCCTTGACTATTGACAACATGGCTATTGTGGAAGAGCTGGCTTTGCCGCCGGTAAAGATCCACTGCTCTGTGCTGGCTGAGGACGCCATCAAATCTGCTATCAACGACTATCGTGTAAAGAACGGCTTACCGGCTTTTGAGCTGGCCAAGTCACACCACTAAGAAACGGACTCAATGGAGTCAAAAAACACGGATGTGCATGTAGAGACTGCACGCATTCAAAAGCAGATTGAAAACCACTTAGGCATAAGCGGCGACAGTCTGCTTTTTGAATTCAGGCACATCGACAACAAAGAGCGGCTCGACCTGATTACGGTGAACCCGCGCCACCACCAGTCGTTCCTGTTTCACTCTGAAATAGGGTATGACCGGGTGGATGCCCTGCGCAAGATGCTGGCTTACGTGCAAAACCACCGCGACCAGGAGAGTTCATATACCGTGCAGTGGATTTCGCGCGACAACAAGGAGCTGAACACTTCTTATTTCAGGGCGCGCCATATGTACGAGGCGCTTGATAAATTATACTATGGCCGAGACATGAACACCATCACCGTTTTCAGCGTGGTGCTGAATCCTGTCTCCTAAACTTATATATGTTATGATCACAGTTTCTGACAAAGCAAAAGAGAAGGTTGTAAAACTGAAGCAGGATGCCCAGTTGGACGATTCGTTCCGCTTGCGCGCTTCTGTGGCAGGTGGTGGCTGTTCCGGCCTTTCTTACAACCTCGACTTCGACGATGAGGTGAAGCCGATGGACCAGGAGTTTGAGGACAAAGGCGTGAAAGTGGTCGTGGACATGAAGAGTTTCCTGTACCTGGCGGGCACAGAACTTGACTTCTCCGACGGCCTGAACGGCAAGGGGTTCTACTTCAACAACCCAAACGCCACCCGCACCTGCGGCTGCGGCGACAGCTTCTCAGTGTAAAGAACATTTACTTTTATCAAACAGGAAGGCCCGGCTATATATAGCCGGGCCTTCCTGTTTATGACGCTATTTTGATTTCACTTTTTGATGAAACGCGTCGCCTGCCGCTGCCCCTGTGCATCGAGCAACACGAGTAGATAAGTTCCTGTGCTCAGTCCACGAACATCCACGCTGTGTTGCCTCGTGTTGGTTGTAAGCGATTCCTGGACCAACTCCCTTCCCAGCATATCCATTACTAGCGCCGCCTTTACGGTGTTGTCCTGCGCGAGGTCGAGCTGCAGGAAATCTGTGGTGACGGTGGGATATACCTTTGAGACGACGGCATTACCTCCCCGGCTTACAGCCACTACCTTCGAAAAGGTGAAGCTTCCATCTTCGTCCACCTGCTTCAGCCGGTAATAGGAAGTTCCTGCCAATGGCTGCTCATCCGTATAAGCGTACTCTGTCTCCAGCACAGTCGTGCCTTTGCCGTCAGCCTTGCCGATTTCCTCGAAGGCCAGGCCGTCGGCGCTACGCTCTATCAGGAAATAGTCGTTCTGGTCTTCGGAGGCAGTAAGCCACTTCAACGACACGGCAGTTCCTTTGCTGAAGGCTGAGAAGCGGGCCAGCTCTACCGGCAGAACCACGACAGGTCCATCCACTTCTTCAAGTGTCCATGTCAGGCTGAAATCGTCAATAGCTAGGCCATGGTCCGCCTCCAGCTCATCCGCGTCTTTCCAACGCAGCATCAGGTAATGCCCGACCGGTATGGTTACCGCTATCAGAGCCGACAAATGCCGCCTGTTGGCGGCGGCGTTCCCGTTCAAGGCCTTCCCTTCTGTATAGAAATGCGGCCCTCTGAAATCCAGATCAGGAAAAGGTATCCAGCCTTCCTCTGACTTGGGCGATAATTTGAAGGTAGTTTTATCGCTGCTGACAGCATAATGGAAAGTCGTCTTATGCTCTCCGGCGGTCTTGTTGGAAATGCGCCACTGCTCCCCGTAAAAACTGATATCAATAAAGTTGATCGGTGCACCTGTATTATTCTGCAGGAGCAGTCCCCAGGCAAACTCACCCATAAGCAGCGAACTCTGTGCGCCTAAGGCGCGCTCTGTAGACCCGACAGCGCCAAAGCTGTACAGGTTTCCGGAAATAAGGTTACCGGGGCTTACCACGATCGCGTTGCCTGCCTTCGTCCGCTGCACATACCAACCCTCCATATAACTGGTACCGCTCTCCCAAATCCCGTCTTTGGCGGCCGGCAGCGAATTAAAGTCCTGGGTGTAGGTGGTGATGTCACGCTGCATGCTGACCTGTGCAGCAGCGGGCTCTGAAAATAGCACTGCATAGATCATAAAAATAGCCATACCGATATGGCTAAAACGGGTAAATAGTTTACTCATGAGTGCAAACAGGTTTAGGATTTAAATTGATTTTAACTTATAAATACTTATACAGGAGTAAGAATAGATAGAAGCCAAACCTGATGTAGATTCTTAAAGTTCAAATAAATAATTAAATTTTCATCTCATGTTATATAGCACTATTATATATAAAACAAGCGCCTGCCCCGACTAAGTCAGGGCAGGCGCTTGCTGTTTTAACTTAAGAGAAAAAGGCGCTTAGTACGCTCTTGCCATTTTATTTTCCATGAAGTTCATGAAGGCTCTGTTCACCACGCCCGTGCCGCCTGGGGTCGGGTAGTTTCCGGTGAAGTACCAGTCGCCTTTGTGGTTCGGGCAGGCGATGTGCAGGTCTTCGATGCGCTGGTAAATCACCTGCACCTCGGCGTTCACATCCGGCGCTTTCACTATCTCAGACACTTTTACAGATATTTCATCGGTCGTAAACAGGTCGTACAGTTCCTGCACGTAGTTTGATTCTTTGAAGGCCGAAGTGCCCTCCAGGGCCGCACATTTATCATAAACTTCCTCCGCCTTAAAGTAAAGACCCCTCTCCTTGAGCAGGGCCAGCAGCGCTCTGAATGCCACAAACTCCTTCATGCGCGACATATCGATGCCGTAGCAGTCAGGGTAACGGATCTGAGGGGCGCAGGACACGATGATGATTTTCTTCGGCTCCAGTTTGTCCAGCATCTTGATGATGCTTTTCTCCAGCGTGGTACCGCGTACGATGGAGTCATCCAGCACCACCAACGTGTCGATGCCTTTCTTCACCACCTCATATGTCGTATCATATACGTGCGTCACCAGGTCGTCGCGGCTGTCGTTGTCGGTGATAAAAGTGCGCAGTTTCACGTCCTTTATCACCAGCTTCTCCGCGCGCGGCTTAAACTGCAGGATTTCATCCAGCTGCTCTTCCGTCAGGTCCTGATTCAGGATCGCCTTTTTGCGGTATTCGCGCAGGTGGTTCTCTATGCCCTTCATCATGCCCAGCCACGACGACTCAGCCGTGTTAGGGATATAGGAGAACACCGTGTTTTTAAGGTCGTAGTTGATGGCTTCCAGAATCTGCGGGCATAGCAGTTTGCCCATGTTCTTGCGCTCAGTATAGATCTCCGGGTCGTTGCCCCTCGAGAAGTAGATGCGTTCGAAACTGCAGGAAAGTTTCTCGCGCGGTGGCACCACTTCTTCGTGCTTCACGGTGCCCGCCTTGTCCACGATCAGCGCGTGGCCCGGGCTTATTTCCCTGATTTCGCTGTACTCAATGTCAAAAGCTGTTTTGATCGCCGGTTTTTCGGATGCGACCACCACCACTTCGTCGTCTATATAGTAGTAGGCCGGACGGATGCCGTTCGGATCGCGCACCACAAAGGAGGCGCCGTAGCCTGTGAGGCCTGCCATGGCGTACCCGCCGTCGAAGTCGCGGCAGGCACGGCGCAGCACTTTCTGCAGGTCCAGGTTCTCCTCAATCAACTGCGTGATCTCCTGGTTGGTGTGGTCGCCTTTTTTGTAATGGTTGAACTTCGCCTGGTTCTCCTCGTCCAGGAAGTGACCGATTTTCTCCAGCACCGTGATCGTGTCGGATTTCTGCTTCGGATGCTGCCCCAACTCCAGCAGTTTCTGGAACTGCTCATCCACGTTGGTCATGTTGAAGTTACCGGCCACGGCCAGGCTGCGGCTGCGCCAGTTGTTCTCGCGCACCATCGGGTGGCAGTTGTCCACGCTGTTGACGCCGTGCGTGCCGTAGCGCAGGTGGCCCAGGTACACATCCCCCAGGAAAGGCGTGTTCTCCCATATCCATTCCGTGTCGTTGGCCCTGTCCGGGTGCTCCTCTTTCAGGTGCTTGTATTCTTTGCCGATCTTGCCGAAGATGCTGTCGATGGCGCGGGTTTTCACAGAGCGGAAGCGGCTGATGTACTCGATGCCGGGCAGAGCGTTGATTTTGATGCTGGCCACCCCGGCTCCGTCCTGCCCCCGGTTGTGCTGCTTCTGCATCAGCAGGTAAAGCTTGTTGATGCCATACATAGGAGTGCCGTACTTCTCTACGTAATAGCTGATTGGTTTTCTGAGCCTGATTAGGGCAATACCGCATTCGTGCTTGATAGCGTCGCTCATGAGTGCTATAAAATTATGGTGTCTGTGCCAGCACTTGTTCCATCCATGTCAGCAGCAGGTCGGGTTTAAAAAACAGGAACAGCAGTGGCAGGGCAAACAGCGCAAGCAGCAGTTTATCCGACAGTGAAATAACTAAATTTTCCTCTCTAAAATTCCCTTTAAAGAAAAGGTAGTATGGTATCTTGATATAGTAAAATAACGCCACGCCCGTCAGCAGAATACCGGCGATCAACAGCATGAGCAGCAGGTTGTTCTGGGTGAGTGCATATGCCTCCCACACATTACTGAAGATGAGCAGCTTGCCCATAAAACCGGCCAGCGGCGGCAGCCCGGTGAGCGAAAGCAGGTACAGCAGCGCCATCACGCCTATATACGGATACGCGCGGCCCAAGCCGGTGAAATCCTCCAGCCGCTGCACGCCAAACGCATCTTCTGCCAGTTGCAGGAACAGGAATATTCCGAAATTCATGAACAGCAGCACCGTGAGGTAGAACAGCACGCTTGCCTGGTAGTCGGTGCCGAAGGCGAGCAGGCCCGTGAGCAGGAAACCGGCGTGCGACACCGAGGAATAAGCCAGCAGCCTCCGGGGGGTACGCTGCCAGAGCGCCGTAAAATTACCGATTACCAGCGTCGCGATGGCCGCTACCCCCAGGAACAGCTGCACATCATGATAGGCCAGCGGATCCGTGAAAGCCGTCACAAACCGAAGCACAACCACGATGCCCGCCATCTTCGGACCGGTAGAGAACAATGCCACGATGGGCATGGGCGCGCCCTGGTACACGTCGGGCGCCCAGAAATGGAACGGGACCGCCGATATTTTAAAGAAGAACCCGGCAAAAACCAGCACCGCCGCCACCGTCACCAACTGCGTGTTGGCCTGCAACAGCGACAGCCCGAAGGTGTCGGAGGTATAATGGAGCGTGCCGGTGAGGCCGTAGAAAAACGACATGCCATATACCATCACACCCGCCGAAAACGCCCCGTAGAGAATGTATTTCAAGCCAGACTCCACGGCCCGTTTCTCTTCCTTTAGCGTGAGGGTTAATATATAGGAGGCGATGGAAACGGTCTCGATGGCCAGGAAAACCATCAGCAGGTTCACCGATTTGGCCATCAGGTTGAGGCCGAGCACCAGCATCAGCAGCAGGGCGTAATATTCGCCTTTGCCAGCTATTAGCCGCTCCAGCTGCCTGTTCTGCAACGAGAGCAGCACAGTGAAGATACCGGCCGCGCTGAACAAAATGCCCGCATAGCGCGCCAGCCCGTCAGACAGCAGCAGGTTCAGGAAAGCCTCCTCGCCATCGGAATATCCCCCGGAGATCTGCACCAACAGCGCGGCGAAAAACCCGGAGAGGGCCAGCCAGGGCAACAGGCGCTTTACTGTAGCTGACTTGAAAAGATCCAAGGTAACGAGCAGCAGGAAAAACCCGGCCAGCAGCAGCTCGGGCAGCAGCGCCCCCGCTCCCGCCACAATGGCGTCAATGGTCTGGGAAAGGTATGCCGCCTGCTCGTTCACTTAGCGTAAAATGGAGGATAAAACCATGTCGAGCTGCTCCTGCCCGTTCAGCAGCATCATTTCGGTGAACCCGTTCACGGCCACGCCTGTCTTATCGAGGAGCAGGTGCGGGAAAATGCCGAACAGCAGCGCCAGCAGCGCCAGCGGCACCAGCATCAGGTACTCTCTTGTGTTGAGGTCGGTCATAACAGCGTGCTCGCGCAACTCCGGGAAAATCCAGTATTTGCCGAAGAACATGCGCTGCAGCGCCCACAAATAATACGCCGCCGCCAGCAGCAGGCCGAAGACGGCCACCACCGTGAGCCAGCGCGGCAGCATGCCCGTTGCCTCCGGGGCACTGAAGCCCCCCACCAACACCAGCAGCTCCGCAATGAAGCCCGAGAAGCCGGGCAAGCCCAGTGAGGCAAAGAACGCAATCACCACAAACGTGGTATAGGCCGGCATCACACCCGCGAGGCCCCGGAAATTCTGAATCACGCGGTCGTGGGTGCGGTCATATATAACCCCCACCACCAGGAAGAGCATGGCCGATATAATACCGTGGCTGAACATCATATAGACCGCGCCGTTCACGCCTTCGGTGGTGAGCGAGGCCAGGCCCAGCAGCACAAACCCCATATGCGACACCGAGGAATAAGCGATCAGCTTTTTCAGGTCGTTCATGGCCAGTGCGTTCAGCGCGCCATATATAATCGAGAGCACGCCCAGCCCGCCAACCAGCACCGAAAAGTAGGCGGCGGCATCCGGGAAAACAGGGAAAGCGATCCGGATAAGGCCGTAGCCGCCCACCTTCAGCAGGATGGCGGCCAGCAGCACCGAGATCGGGGTAGGCGCCTCGACGTGCGCATCGGGCAGCCAGGTATGCACCGGCACGACCGGCACCTTGATGGCAAAACCGGCGAACAGTAGCAGGAACGCCACAAATCGTATCGGCATATCCCACAGCCGCACCCCCGACAGCACATGCAACAGGCTGTCCGGCACAAAGTTGGCCGCCTCCATCATGGCCGGGATGCTGAACGTGTGGACCATGTCCTGGCTGCTGATCTCGTTTTGCTGCAGCATCTGCTGCACCTGCCGGATCACATCCCTGGTGATGCCGGCTTCCCCTGCTAGCCCTATCTGCAGCGCTGTAGCCGCCGGATCTACGACCGAGGTATAGAGCCCGATCATCACGATCAGGATAAGGAGCGAGCCGACGAGGGTATATATAAAGAACTTAATGGCCGCGTACTCGCGCTTCGGGCCGCCCCATATGCCGATCAGGAAATACATGGGCAGGAGCATGAACTCGAAGAAGAGGTAGAAAAGGAAAAAATCAAGCGCCAGGAAGCAGCCCATCACGCTGGTGAGCAGCAGCAGGTAGAGCAGGAAATAGCCTTTCAGGTTTTTGGTGATCGTCCAGGAGGAGACCACGCCAATCACCCCGACAATGCCAGTGAGCAGCACCAGGCTGACGCTGATGCCGTCCACGCCCAGGAAGTAGTCGATCTGAAAGCGGCCCAGGTTGCCGAGCGAGAAACCGATCCAGCGGACCTTTTCCAGGAACTGGTAACCCTGCTGCCCATTGGCAAAGGCAGCGCCGTCGAAGCGGGAATACAGGAGCACAGCCAGGCCCATTTGCACCAGCGCCCCCAGCAGCGCCACCACCTTAATCGGTTTTTGCAGGTGCGCCGGCAGCAGCAGCACAACCAGCGCCGCCAGCAACGGTGAAAAAATGAGACTACTGAGTATAAAATCCATCAATATTATATAGACATAATTACCAAGACGTCAGACACAGGCTTTATATATCCCCTCTTTCTCCCATGCATCCGCCGCATATATAGCATGTCTGTACAGCCATCTCCCTTTCAGCCTGCAAACTTAACCATCAAAACATGAGGATGTACAGGATAATCAAAATAAATCCGAAGAGGGAGTACGCATAGTATGATTGCACCTTCCCGTTCTGCAGTCCACGGCCCACGCGCCCAAACAGCCGCGGCAGAACCGCCACCAGCCAAACGGCCCCGTCCACGATCACTCTGTCGAAGCCCCCGATGAATTTCGCCAGCACCACCAGCCATTTGCTGCCGTAGTTCAGGCTATAATCGATCACGCGCTTGTCCAGGCGGTACAGGCCACGGGATAACAGCTGCGTCGGCTGCACAAAGATTTTCAGGTAGAGCCGGTCGAGGTAAAAGTGTTGGAAGGAGAGCTTCTCAAAAGCGGTCTGTGGCTGCTCCTGCCGCAGTGCCTCCGGGGTTCTGCTCTTATATTTCGCGACTGCCAGCCCGATGCCGGCCACCCCCAGCACTGCCGACAGCACGCCAATGATGATGTGTGCCGTCTGGTTTGCCTCGTCCTGCGCCGCCACCGCCTGCAGCAACTTTTCAGCCAGCAGCGCCCCTTCGGTTGTCTGTTGTTCCAGGCTGATGCCCTGCATGACCCAGCTGCTGCTGAAACTGAAAGGATTGAGCGAGAAGAAAACCCCGAGGGATAGAACACCCAGCAACACCACGGGCAAAGCCATCACGCGCTCCACCTCCTGCCCCGCCGACACCCGCAGTTCCCGTACATCAAACGGCAACCTGAACGCGCCGAAGAACATAAACCACAGGTGCCTGCCCATATAGAAAGCCGTCAGTAACACGACCAAAAAGCCAATAAGCGGCACTATATAAAACAAGAAGTTGCCCCCTGCACTCATGGCCTGCGCCCAGGCCCAGCTACCGGACAGTATCGCGTCTTTGGAAAGGAAACCGGAGAAGAGCGGCAGGCCGACCAGGGCGGCGGCGGCCAGCAGGTAGGTATAAAACGTGAGCGGCAGCACTTTGCGCAGCCCGCCCATGTTCCGGATATCCTGCGCGTCCACGTCGTGGGGCTGGTGGGTGTGGTGCAGCCCGCGGTGCATGGCGTGGATGATGATCCCGGCATTCAGGAACAAAGCCGCCTTGAAAAACGCGTGCGTGGTGAGGTGGAAAAGGGAGGCATCGTGCGCGCCGGTGCCCATGCCCATCACCATATAGCCCAACTGCGAAATAGTGGAAAAAGCCAGTACCGCTTTGATATCATACTGGGTGAGCGCGGCAATGGCCCCCAACAAAGCCGTGACGGCGCCCACAACAGCGATAACCGTAAGGGCATCCAGGGTGAAAAAAGCATAGCAGCGGGCGAGCAGATAGACCCCGGCAGCCACCATGGTTGCGGCGTGTATGAGGGCGGAGACAGGCGTCGGCCCCTGCATGGCATCCGGCAGCCAGACCTGCAGCGGAAACTGCGCCGACTTTCCAACGCACCCCATAAACAAGCCCAAGCCGGCAAACGTCAGCAGCAGCGTCGGCATTTCCACCAGCCACGTCTGCCCGTTCACGATATAGGTCAGCGCAAACCCCTCTGCTGTCCATTCGCCGGTGCCGATCAGTGCCCGCAACGCTTCCAAATCGAAGGTGCGGAAATAGGTATAGAATGCGAACAGGCCCAGCAGCAAGCCAATGTCTCCCACCCGGTTCACCAGGAAGGCCTTTTTACTGGCCGCAATGGCCGCGGGCCGCTCCAGCCAAAAGCCGATAAGTAAATAAGAAGAGAAGCCAACCAGCTCCCAGAACATGAAAAGCAGCAGCAGGTTATCCACCAGCACAATGCCCAGCATGCTGAAGGTAAACAGGCCAAGGTAGGCGAAGTAGCGGCTGTAGCCCTGGTCGCCGTGCATATAGCCTACCGAGAAAAGCTGGACCAGCAGGGATATAAACGTGACGATCACCAGCATCAGCACGGTGAGGTTGTCGAGCAGCACGCCAGCCGTAAAATCAGTGACGGTGCCGCCAAGCGACGGCAGGCTAAACCAGACGGTGCGGCTGTGAAAGGTGGCGGTGTTCCAGGTTTGGGCGAAAAGCCGGAGGGACAAGGCAAAGGCAAGCGCCCCGATCCCGATTCCCAGCCAGTCGCCGCGGCGCGGCAGGCGCCCCCCGAACAGGGCAAGGGCTGCGAAGCCCAGCAGTGGCAGCAACAGGATAAGCAGGGCCAGGGTTGTCTGGGGGGTGCCCGCCAGCGGCGCTATAAGTGAGGGGAGATCCAACGTGTGCTGCTATTTGTTAAGTTGATTGATCTGGTTCAGGTTTGCCGTTCTGAAGTACTGGTACACCCGCAAGACAATGGCCAGCGCCACGGCAGCCTCGGCGGCGGCCACCACCATCACGAACAGCGAGAACAATTGCCCCTGCATCAGCGTGGCATCGTACCGGCTGAAGGCAACCAGGTTCAGGTTTGCCGCATTGAATATCAGCTCGATGCCCATCAGCACCACCACCGCATGCCGCTTCGTGATCACAGCCATTACGCCCAGGCTGAACAGCGCCGCGCTCAAAAGCAAGATATGTTCTAACGGGATTTCCTCCATTACTATACGTTCTGCTTATCGGTGGCTATATAGGCGGCTCCCATCAGAGCGATCAGCAGGAGGAGCGAGGCCAGCTCAAACGGAATGACGAAGTCGGTCATCAGCTTGATACCGATGGTTTGCACCGTGCTCTTCTGAGCGCCCAGCACATTCGTGTCGGCGGCCTGCAACCAGGGCAGCGCGCTGAGGTTGGCATGGAGGATGGTGTGGCTCAGGCCAACCAGGATGAGAAACGTGATCACCGTTCCCCACACCTTGTTCACGCTCTCCGACAGCACCGACTGGTCGTGCACCCGGCTGCTCAGCATGATACCGAACAGGATCAGCACCAGCACGCCGCCCACATAGATCATCAGTTGCGTGACCGCCACAAAATCCGCGAACAGCAGCACGTAGATGCCCGCCACGCTCAGCAGCGTGACTAGCAGCGCAAAGCCCGCGTACAGCAGGTTGCGCGTCAGCACCATATATGCCCCCGAAAGTACGGCCAGTAAGGCGAAGATGTAGAAAAGCATTCTTCTCAGTTATCAGTTAACATCGATCAATTATCAACATATAAAAAGCTTAAACTTGTGCTTTTTTCAACAAAGCCCGCTTGATGTCATCATACCCATCAAATATATCTGGAATTACTATATATGTATTATCTTGTGTCTTAACATAAAGGTGGGCCTTCTTTTCTTCAACAGTCACAATTCTATTTAAAAAAACACTTTTTAGCCTCCTTCCTCTATCATGTCTGATTAGCTCATCACTTGTCAATTCAACATATTGGTTGTTAAGCCTTTGATTGAGCAACTTTGACATTATCATTTTCTCACCAAGCACCGTGATGAAGATTATGACAAAGAAAAATACCACAGCATAAGGAGTTTCTAAAGCAAGAGTCTTCCCTATAAACAATATCCAGAAGAGTATGACATACAAGAGTCCGTACTTTAAGGCAAACTTAGTAGGAGTAACCTTGCTTGCTTTATAGCTCTTTTCTTTATCGATGCTATATATGGTCATATGTGGTATAGTTCCTGTTCTTACCCCTGCTGCTTCCGGGCTGCCAGCGCTGCTGCTTTGGCCGCTGCCATTTCTTCCTGCTGCTTCTCAAACAGCCGCTGCTTTTCCTGGGCCTGCTCCGGCGAGAGGTCGGTGAAATGGTATATCATGTTCTTGATGTCCACTTCCGCGAAATCATATACCGGCGTCATCGTCAGGCAGTCAGTGGGGCATACGGCAGTGCAGAGGCCGCAGTAGCAGCACTTGGCCATGTCGATGTCGAACACCGGCGCGTACAGGCGCTTCTTGGTCCCGTCTGAGGTCACACCAATGTCCTCCGTCGCCTTCACCGACTCGATGGTGATGCAGTTGACGGGGCAAACCTTGGCGCAAAGGTCGCACACAATGCAATCGTCAATTTCGTTATGCAGGCGGTAACGGCCGTTGTCGGGTACGGGCAGCGCTTCATACGGATAGGTGAGCGTCGCCAGACCGTCCGGCTGCTTGAAGTAGCTGTCGTCGGACACGTAAACCGGTTTGCGGCGCTCGTTGGCGTTAAAGAAGTGCCGAAGCGTGAGGCGCGCCCCGCTCACCAGCGACTTCACCACGTGCCAGAACCCGGTCTCGTGTTTATATGCCTTTTTTTCTATCGTCTTCATATCATCAGTAGTCGCCATAAGCCTGCTAATAATACCACTATCAATGCCGTCGGGGTCAGCACTTTCCAGCACAGGTGCATGAGCTGGTCCACGCGCAGGCGCGGGTATGTCCAGCGTGCCCACAGCTGCACAAACAGCAGCACAAACGTTTTAGAGAGTAGCCAGAAAGCTCCCCACAGGATGCCGGAAATCTCGCCGACCGTACCGGTGGTCCAGTTGGCAAGGTGTGCGGGGCCAATGTTCGGGAGCGGCGTGTTCCAACTCCCCAGGAAAAGGATAACCGCCACCAGGCTCACCAGCACCATCATGCTGTACTCCGCCAGAAACAATACCGCGAAACGGAAGCCGGAATATTCCACGTGAAAACCCGCCACCAGTTCCGATTCTGCCTCCGGTATATCGAACGGGGCACGGTTACTCTCGGCCAGCGAGGCGATGAAGTATATGATGAAGGCTACCAGCAGCATGGGGGCCCGGAAAATGTTCCAGGTGGTGATGCCGCCAATGTTGGTGGTGTCGATGCCCAGCGCCTGAATGCCGAAGAGCCAGTTTGTTTCATATCCCAATCCCGGAAAGGCATTCATCAGCACCCCCTGCTGGTAGCTGATTTCCTGGAAGTCCAGCGACTGGCAGATCATCACAGCAGACAGGATAGCCAGCCCGGCCGGAATCTCATAAGAGACAATCTGGGCTACCGAGCGCATGGCCCCCAGCATGGCGTATTTGTTGTTGGAGCCCCAGCCGGCCATCAGCAACCCGATCACATCCAGCGAAATAATGGCCAGCAGGTAAAAAACGCCGATGCCAATGCCTGCAGGCACCAGGTCAGGGGTGAAAGGTATTACTGCGAAACCAGCGAAAACAGCAGCAAAGATGAGGATGGGTGCTAGCTTGAAAAGGCCTTTGTCAGCCTGCGTGGGCACGATGTCTTCTTTCTGGAGCAGCTTCAGCACGTCCAGCACCGCCTGCAGCGAGCCATAGGGCCCCGCCTCGGTCGGGCCCAGGCGGTCCTGCATGAAAGCCGCCACCTTTCGCTCCGCGTACGCCAGCACAATCACGACTCCGAGTAAGAGCATAAGTGTCAGTAGGAAAGCGAGCATAGGCAACCGGGGTTTCTTAAGGCAGTAAAGTTAGGGGTTAATGTGCGAATGTGCTAATCAGGAGGCAGGGGAATTGACGTTTCGGAAAGCAGGGTCCTATATAGCCTCGGAAAATGCAGCAGGAAACCGATGCCGCCTGCCGTCTATACGAAAGCGTACCACAGCAGCATCGTTGCCACGATGGCAGCGATGCCCTGCATCAGCGTAGCCATGGTGTGCGCCTTGTAGGCATCCGTCACTTTCATGCCGCTGAATTGCGTGACCACCCAGAAATAGCTGTCGTTGACGTGGCTTACCGCCATGGCGCCAGCCCCGATGGCCATCACCACCAGGGCCAGAGGCACCGCTGTTACAATCCCCGCCTGCGCCAGCATGGGCGCCACGAGTGCCGAGGTAATCACCATGGCTGCCGTAGAAGAGCCTTGCGCCGTCTTTAAAGCCGCTGCTACAAAGAAAGGCAGCAGCAAGATAAAGGCACCGCTCACGGCTCCATCCCCCGCAAGGCCTTTTATCAGGTCCGCTACGGCGGTTGCTCTGATCACGGAGCCGAAGGCGCCGCCCGCGCCTGTCAGCAAGAGAATGATGGCGGCGTCTTTCAGGCCCTCACCGATCCAGCCTGTCAGCGTTTCCTCGTTCCAGCGCGGCATGAGCGGGAAAGCCGCAAACACGCCAATCAGCAAGGCCACGACGGGGGTGCCCAGGAAAAGGAGGAAATCTGCCAGCGCTCCGCCGTACTGCAGGTAGCTTACAATGGAGCCCATGGCGATCAGGAAAATGGGGAGGAAAATGGGTGTGAACGCTTTGGCGGTAGAGGGCAACACTCCGAATTCCTTCACCACCTCCTCGTAGCTATATGCCACTTCGTCTTCCCCTTCGATATGAATCGTTGAAGCGACTTTGACAGCCCATATATACCCCACCGTTACCACCGGGATAGCCACAAACAAGCCTATCAGTATAATGGTGCCAAGGTAGGCGCTGGCCCCGATGTTACCGGCAGCGGCAATAGGCCCCGGCGTGGGGGGCACGAGGGTGTGGGTGGCATATAAACCCGTTGCCAGGGCAATCGACATCGACGCCAGCGGGACCTTCGCCCGGTGCGCCAGCGATTTTTTGAGGCTGGAAAGGATGATATAGGCCGAGTCGCAGAAAACCGGGATACTCACGATCGCGCCAATCAGCGACATAGCCAGTTGCGGGCGCTTCTCTCCCACCACCCGCAGCACCACCTCCGCCATCCGCAGCGCCGCCCCCGACTTCTCCAGCATCTTGCCGATCACGGTGCCTGCCACAATCACGATGCCGATATAGCTCATCAGGCCGCCGAAGCCTTCGTTCACCGCTTTTACCACGTCGTTCAGTGGCACACCGGCGGCTATGCCCACACCGAAAGCGGCGATCAGCAAACCGAAAAACGGGTGGAGTTTAAACCGGGCTGTAGCCAGCACGATGAATCCTACGCCCAGCAGCAGAATCAGGATAAGCAAGGGGCCTTGTACCATGTAGATCGTTCGGGTGATTTAGTTTGATTCAGATGCTTTGTAGAGCAGGCGTGCGATGTTGCGTGCGCAGGAAAACAAAAGCGGCTGGGCGTTGGCAATGGCTTGCTCCAGGGGCATCGGCGCATTGGCAATAGAATGGCAGCTCACGAAATGCTCCAGCAGTTGCTCATGCCCTTTTCCCAATCCCCCCGAAATCAGAATGGTGCCGACGCCGTGCTTTTTCGCTAAACCCGCCACAAAAAAGGGAGCCTTGCCATATAAGGTCTGGAAGTCGCTTTGCCCCTCCCCCGTTATCACCCAATCCGAGGTTCTGATCTGGTCTTCCAGATTGGTTGCTTCCGCCACGACCTGCGCGCCGGGTATGATCTCCCCGCCCAATGCCAGGAAGCCAAAGCCCAGCCCTCCGGCCGCCCCTGCCCCGGGTATGTCCTGCAGCTGCACCTTCAGGTGGGCTTCTACCAGGCTGGCATACCGCTGCAGGCCTTTGTCCAGTTGCCGCACCTGCGCCTCGGTGGCCCCTTTCTGTGGGCCAAAGACAAAGGAGGCGCCGTTTGTGCCGCACAGCGGGTTTTCCACATCGCTGGCAATCCTGAACCTGCAGGACTTTAAGGCTGGATGAAGGTCCCTGAAATCCACTTTTACAATCTTCTGCAGCCCCTCTCCGGTCGGCTTTACATCATTCCCTTCCTGGTCGAGGAAGACAGCCCCCAATGCCTGGAGCATGCCAAGCCCCCCATCGTTCGTCGCACTCCCCCCCAGCCCGACAATAAACGAACGAATGCCTTTTTCAAGCGCTGCTGCTATCAGTTCGCCCACGCCATAGGTAGTCGTTCGCATCGGGTTCCGCTTCCCTTCGGGCACCATCGGCAAACCTGCCACCTGGGCCATCTCGATAACGGCCGTTTCCCCATCACCCAGTACGCCGTAGTATGTCCTTACCTCTTCCCCCAACGGACCCGTGGCTGTAGCCTCAAGCTTTTCGCCACTTGTCGCGAAAAGCAGCGCATCCAGCGTGCCTTCCCCCCCGTCCGCCATCGGGATCACCTCCACCCGTACCCCCGGGATTTCCATTTCAAGGGCTTCCCTGATCGTGAGGCCGACTTCGGCTGCGGTTAAGCTTCCTTTGTAAGAATCCGGGGCGACAACTATTTTCATGGAGCGTTTTTCAGTTATATCCGTTGGAGGTATAACTTACTAAACTATATAGAAGTAGCCTAATTCAGGCACCTTTTATATATGAATCGGTAAGGTTGATAAAAAGAAGTGGATTTTTAATAGCATATGCCAGTAGCAGTGCCGAAAGGCCTCCAAGCGTGCGCAGCGCCTGCGAGCGTATGGTTTATATATACTAAGCGCCTTTTATATATAGCCTCGGCCTTCCATCCAGACGCTCGCGGGACCTTCGGACTCCGCGAGGTCTTCATATATAACAGCTTGTTTATATATACTTGGGTGTATATAACTCATATAACTGCGCTTTATCTCTACCCCTCCACCACATGCGGCACGAACTGCGACAGGTTAGTGATAATGCCTTTCTCGCGGCGGAATCCGATGGCGCAGCCATCGCCAGACCAGAACACGCCCGCCTGGTACAGATAGCCCTGCTTGTCCCCGGGCAATTCGCACCAGCGCTGGTACACCTGCTGCTGGGCATCGTACTCGCCTTCCAACTTCGTGATGCGCACCCTGTCCACCACCTCCACGCTCTGCCCCTCGCGGCCAAAGTAGGGTTTGCGGATGTACTTGCCGCTCAAAGGCTGCAGATCGGCCTCTAACAGCAGCGGGTGGTATGGGTAGGCTTTCCAGAGCCACGCCAGCATGCCTTTGCTCTGGAATAGCAAGGTGTATGCCGGGTTGGCTATCACCACGTTACGGGTGCGGGAGAGCAGCGTCAGGCTTTCGAGCAGTTCCGGCTCCTCCCAGGCGATCTGCTCCCAGGGCAGCAGCTTAAACAGGAACGGGAACTGTTGCCACTGCTCCGACCCTACCTGCGCCCAGATGCCTTTCTCAGTTCCCTCCGTGGAAACGCTTATATCCTCTATCGGGCAGAGGTGCGCGTCGAAGCCGGCCTCCCGGGCAGCCTGGGCGATGACGGCGCAATTCGTTTCGTCTTCGGGGCTGGCCCCTATATAGGCAAGCAGCAGCGCGGGCGGCAGGTCGTCGTTGAGCATACGCCATGTCCTGAGTTGCGTTACCAGCGCTTCGTACAGACCGGAATACTGGTTGGCGTCTTTCTTACCGGCCGCTGCCAGGCTGGCCCACTGCACCACGGCCGTCTCCGGTATCGAGGTGGCGGTATCGGCGTTAAACTCCAGCAGTTTCGGGCCTTCCGGTGTCTGCGCCAGGTCGAAACGCCCGTACAGGTGCCAGTGCCGCTCGTCGTTCCACGACTGCCGCAACAGTGGCCAAAGGTTCTCGGGAATGCCCAGCACGTTCAGGAAAGCATCGGGCAGCTCGTCGGGCACAGCCTGCACCAGCATATCGTACAGCGTGTCGGCGGCATCCAGCAGCGCATCCGCCTCTTTCTCTGTCAGCACCACCGCCTCGCCGGGCACGTAATTCGCGCAGCCGTCTTCCACGCACCACTCCCAGCCCAGGCCACGCACAGCTGTTTCCACGTCGCCGCCATGGGTGGTCAGGCGCACAGTTCCTTTTTGCATATATAAATCTGTTTAGGCGAAGCGCTCCATCAGGCCCCGGCACCGCCGCTGCGGCCCCTGAAAAACCCGCTTCGGCCAGAAGCGGGCGCTGCCGCGCGCTGGCGGTAGGTTTGCACGTTCTGCCGCCAGGCATCGGTGCGGTTGATCAGGTTCGGGTTGGCGTAATAGCCCGCCCGCGGGGCCATGTTGCGGCCTGCCATATAGCCCAGGGCGCTCCACCACAGCACGCTGCTCATGCCGAAGCCCCCTTGCTGGTAAGTATTCTGGTTTTGGGAGAGGTCCTGCAGCCGGTTTTCCAGTTCCAGCCCCTGCAGCGTGTCCACGCGGCCGTCGCTGTACTTCAGGATCGCCATGCTCTTGCCTGGGGCGGTGGTGCGCTCATCCGTGATTTTCCACTGGTCGGGCGCCTCCTCCGTCATCTCGGTGATCACGCCGTCGGGCACCGCCACTTCGCTGCCGGAGTTCCATTCGTTCTGGCCCGAGCCGCTGTCGCAGCCTGTCAGGCCCATGCAGGCGGCTGCCGCTACAATAAAGGCGTTGCGCCTGAAGTCGCCGATAGAAAGATATCGCTTTTTCATAAGTTGTTTTGATGGAAGGGTGGTATGCCTTTTACGTGTAATCGGCAGGGGGCAGCCTGATTTTCACCAGTCGCATTACCACAGGATCCCTGTAGACGGTATATATAAACTATAACCCTGAAAGATTATCGGGCGCGGTGCGCCTACTCCCAAAGGGGGTAATGCTCGAGGTGCACCTGGCGCCTGAAGAAGATGCGGGTACTTTCCTCGAAAGAGCGGGTGAAGTCGGACACGTAAAACGTGTGGTCGCCCGTTAGCCGCTCTGAAGCCAGGCCCTGTTCTTCCAGGTACGCCTTTACATGCTGCGCTACAATCTGGCTGGCGTCCAGCACGTCCACTTTCCCCTTATAAAAATTCTCTATCTGCTTTTTGATGAGCGGGTAATGCGTGCAGCCCAGGATGAGCGCCTCTATCCCTTCCAGGGCCGGATCAGAGAGGTAGGCATGGATCACACTCTCGGAGATAGAGTCGTTGAAAAAGCCTTCCTCTATCATGGCGGCCAGCAGCGGGGTGGCATGCGACTTCAGGGTAATGCCCAGGTCAAGCTCATCCACCTTCTTGCGGTACACATTCGAGTTCACCGTTTGCTTCGTCCCGATAAGCCCGACCGTTTTGTGAGGGTACAGCCGACCGATGTGTTGCACAGTGGGGTCGATCACGTTCAGCACCTTGGCCTTGCTGCCCACATATTCCTTCACCAGCTCGTAGGCCGCCGCCGATGCCGAGTTACAGGCAATCAGAATCAGCTTGCAGTTTTGCCTGATCAGCAGGTCGCAGATTTTAATGGCATAGGCCTGAATGGCCGCTGTCGATTTATCGCCGTACGGCAGGTGGGCCGTATCACCGAAATACAGGATGCGCTCGTTCGGCAGCACATGGATGATTGCCTGCGCCACCGTAAGCCCGCCGATGCCGCTGTCAAAAATTCCGATCGGCCTTTGTCTCTTGTTGTCCACCATCGAGAGCGAATTTAGCTAAAAAAAGGCAAAAGCCATCCCGGCTAATAAAAACTGCCCGTCTACTGATTTACCGCTTCTCTTTGATATCATTATCCCCTCCGCAAAGTTAAATTATAACAACCCACATTAATAAATAGTGAAGAGTAAAATAAATTATATGTAAGAATTTGTTAGATTAGAACAATATAGTAAATTCGATCATCAGTAGCACGGCACCACCTACCCGGTGAAAAACCGCATTGAAAAATGCAGGTTTTTCACACCGCAGCACATTCCGGACAGACGTAGCAGAGTAAACAACAAGCGTAAAACAGCACCAGCGGTATGCAAAAGACTTTTACTTTACAGACACCTACGATAAAGAGTTCTGCCTTGTACGGCAGCCTCACAGCGCGCCTTATCGCTTTTCTGGTGGATACCACGCTACTGGTGTTTTCGTACTCCTTTGTGCTCTACGGAATCAGCGATACGACACAGCAACTCTACAGCTGGGAAAACATGTTCCAGAGCGGGGAAATCCTGAAGCAGTTGGTGGCGGTAAGCAAAATGGTGTTTTACAACCCTTACTTCCCCGTGATACACTGGCTCTATTTCACGGTGCTGCAATCGTCGCTGAAGCAGGCCACCATCGGCAAATTCACGCTGGGCCTGCGGGTAACCGATCTTCGCGGCAAGCGCATCAGCTTTGCCCGGGCCAATTTCCGCTACTTCGCCAGGGCTCTTTCCGTGCTGCCGCTCTGCCTGGGTTTCCTGCTGGTGCTCTCCACCCGCCGCAAGCAGGCGCTGCACGACTACATCTCGGGCACGGTGGTAGTTACAAACTGACCGTTCCCCAAAAATTGCATGGTTGCACCTCCTCTCTTTCAAGAACAGGATATATAGTTGTTGAAACTAATCGAAAGCAGGATTATTATAAGGTTTACCCCAACCCGTTTTCACGGGATACTGGACTACGTGGTGGGCCTGTTTTTTATAGCGTACCGCTGGCTATTCGGTTTTTCAGACGTGGCCTGGGTAACCTGGACCATCGTGCTAGCAGGTGTTGCCGCACCACTGTAAACTATATTCACGATTTTGAAGTGGGTATCATCCACAAAGTCCCGATGCAGCCGCACCTGATGGTTGATTTTGGGCTGGGTGTTATCCCGGTACTGTCTCCATGGATGTGTTTCTTTGCAGACCAGGTATATGCCCCACACCTGATCGGGGGTATTTTCTTCGCTGACCACGCACCGTGTGCCCAGCGAGTCGTATAGAAGACCCCACCCGCAGCACAACACCGTGCGCTAAACGCGTAACTGTTACTAATAAAACAGGCTGGCCCAGTGGCTGGCCTGTTTTATTTTGGGTGCACCTGTGCCGATAAATGCGTAAATTTGCACCTATGAATTTTTTATCAGCAGACAATATATCAAAGAGCTTCGGCGACCGCTGGCTTTTCAAAAACCTGAGTTTCGGCATCAGCCAGGGCCAGCGCATCGTTTTGGTGGGTGTGAACGGCTCCGGAAAAACCACCCTGTTGAACGTACTGGCGGGTTACCTTCCCCCTGACGAGGGAAGCGTGAGCGTCCGGAAAGAGGTGAGCATCGGCTACCTGGGCCAGAATCCGGTCTTCGACGAGGAGCTGACCGTGCAGCAGAATATTTTCTCCGGCCAGAACGCCACCCTCGACCTGATACGGGACTACGAGGCTGCCATGGCCGACCCGCATACCAGCGGGGAGCAGATGCAGGAACTGATGGAGCGCATGGACGAGCTGCAGGCTTGGGATTTTGAGGTGAAGGTGAAGCAGGTGCTCTCTAAACTGGGCATCAACGACCTGAACGCCGTAGTGAAAAACCTGTCGGGGGGGCAGCGCAAGCGCGTGGCCATGGCGCGGGTGCTGATAGACGAGCCGGATATGCTGATCATGGACGAGCCGACCAACCACCTGGACCTGGACACCATTGAGTGGCTGGAGGGCCTGCTGTCTACTCAAAACACAACGCTGCTGATGGTAACCCACGACCGCTATTTCCTGGACAAGGTGGCAAACGAAATCGTGGAGCTCGACAACGGGGAACTATATACCTACAAAGGCAATTACAGCTATTTCCTGGAGAAGAAGGCAGAGCGCGAAGAGGCGGCCGTAGCCGAGACCGAGAAGGCGCGCAACCTGATGCGCAAGGAACTGGAGTGGATCAGGCGGATGCCGAAAGCCCGGGGCACCAAAGCCAAATACCGGGTAGACGCCTTTGAGGAACTGAAAGAAAAGGCAGCGAAAAAGGTAACCGGCCCGCAGATGGAACTGTCCGTGAAAACAACGCGTCAGGGCGGCAAAATCATGGAGGTGGAGCACATCTCCAAATCCTTCGACGGCAAGATGCTCGTGGAGGATTTCACCTATGTGTTCAAGAAGAAAGACCGCATCGGCGTGGTAGGGCCAAACGGGGCCGGGAAATCCACGTTCCTGAATATGCTGACGGGCAAGCTGGCCCCGGACACAGGCACGATAGACGCCGGGCAAACTACCGTTTTCGGCTACTATACCCAGGACGAGCTGACGTTTAAAGACGACCAGCGGGTGATTGACATTGTGAAGGAGATCGCGGAAGTGGTGGAGATGGCCAACGGCGAGGTGATCACGGCGAGCCAGTTTCTGCAGCACTTCCAGTTTGCGCCGCCACAGCAGTACACCTTCGTGAGCAAGCTGAGCGGCGGCGAGAAGCGCCGCCTGCAACTGCTGCGGGTACTCATCAAAAACCCGAACTTCCTGATCCTCGATGAGCCGACCAACGACCTGGACATCATCACGCTGAACATCCTGGAAGACTTCCTGCTTAATTTCGGGGGCTGCCTGCTCATCGTGAGCCACGACCGTTATTTCATGGACCGGCTGGTGGAGCACCTTTTCGTGTTTGAGGGGGAGGGCAAAATACGCAACTTCCCGGGCAACTACACCGACTACCGCGAGTGGCAGAAAGAGCAGGAGCGCCAGGAGAAACAGGAGCTGGAGACGAAGAAAACCGCTGTACCTGCGGTGGAGAAGAAAACCGAGCAGCCAGGAAACAGGCGCAGGGCCACCTTCGCAGAGCAGAAGGAGTACGAGCAGTTGGAAAAAGAACTTGCTAAGCTGGAGAAGCGGAAATCAGAGCTGTTTAACATTATGAACGCCGGTACCACCACCGACCACGAACAGCTAACGGCCTGGGCAAAGGAATTGAAGCAGATAAACGACGCGTTGGAGGAGAAGGAATTCCGCTGGCTGGAGCTGGCTGAAATAATCTAAATTCTTCACAGGCGCGTATCTGAAGCCATATGGAAAGCAGGCAGGGAAACACGCACGTTATCCTGCCTGCTTTATTTTAACCCCTTCACGACCACGTAGCCTTTCTGGTTCTTTTGCCCGACCCGCACGATTTGCCTGTCAAAATCTTTGGGGTCTGTTATGATTTCGTAGAAGTCATCTAAAAACTTCAGGGTCATCCGCTGGGTGCTTTTCTCTAAATAAGGGAAGTTTCGGTAGAGGTCATAGATCGCCGCACGCTTCGCCTTGAAAGTGCTGATGACCTCCGCGTAAACCGGCTCCGGGAAATCGTAGCCCCTGTACAGCCGCTGCCGCACCGAGGAAATGCCTAACTCCGGCGGCGGAATGGCATAGGGCGGCGCCACAATGCCGGAATAGTCGAAATCATAAGGCACGGGATAAGGCGCCCTTAGGGAGTCGAGGGACAGCAGTTTGATGTTGTGGCGGTAAGGCACAGACCAGTCGGTGTTCCCGATCATATACTGGAAAACCGCTAAGGTGGCCATCGACTTCATTTCTGTTCCCTCCATGCCGAGGGCGAGTTCTTTCGGCACGATCCTGCCCTTGTTTCTCCTGGCCATTTCGTTGTCGTCCTCTATCAGGAAAGCGAACTTTGTCTCTTCTTTCCGTTTGCTTTTCACGTCCTCGTACTCCACCCGGCAAAGCCTCACCCTGAAGCTCTTATCCGTCAGCAGGTTATACGCTTTATAGACCAGGAACTCCCTATGTATATAGTCCTCGTTCAGGCAGTGGGTCACCATCTTCACTTTATTCACATGC
Source organism: Pontibacter saemangeumensis (assembly GCF_039541895.1). NCBI lineage: Bacteria > Pseudomonadati > Bacteroidota > Cytophagia > Cytophagales > Hymenobacteraceae > Pontibacter > Pontibacter saemangeumensis. The sequence goes on along the minus strand of NZ_BAABHC010000005.1, from coordinate 40,249 downwards.
TCGAAAGGGGTGCCTTTTGTTGTCTTGCGGGCGAAGTTGAGGAGTAACGGCGGGAACCGGCATGTCTGCGTTTGTCGGCGGTGGTTTCCCCGCACCATTACTTTCAGTTTCACAGCCTCCTCCTCACCAGCAGCATTTTTATAGACCAGGGTCGCCGGGTGGTAACCCCTTTCATCACCGCGGTCTTTGAGCAGCGCCTCGTAATCGAGCGCAAGCCTAAACTGAAGGACATCCCCGTCTGTATACAGGGGATTCTCAATATCTTCTGCTTCACCGCCAGCCTGTAGCGCAGCATCCTGCCTCGTTCGCTCATCCGACACCTGTGCCAGAACAGGGAAAGGCAAGCTAACGAATAGGGCCAGTATATATATAAACCTGTGGATACTTTTCATTCCGGTTTAAAAAAATGCTTTACAGGAGCACGCCGACGAATCAAGTCATTGCATTTAGGAGGAGGTCCGGCACCTGCTCGGACAGGCCATAAATGCATGATGTGTAACCAATAGAACACGGGTGAATATTCAGCCCGATTATATACAGAGCGCAAATAACATCACCTGAAAGCCAGGTATCTGTTCATGTAACATTAGGCAAGAGCCATCGATACTTGGGTTTGCCTGGGGCGCAGCAGCTAAGGAAGCATTCCCTCCTTGAATAAATCCCTGATTACCCGCCCCTTCAAAACCGATTTCTCCATGCTGCGCACCACAACTAGGGAGTCTTTCGCAGGCACCGCAAGGGTAGAGTCGGCCGCAACAGCTACTACCGTTGTGTCCAGTCGGGGAACGACTACCGTGGAGTCCATTTTAAAGCCAAGCAGCTTACCGACGGTGGGGGCGATATCCACTAAGGTGTAGGGTGTCTCCGGCTCTGCTCCTTTTTTGAAATCGGGTCCTAACGCCAGCAAACTGATTTGCTGGCAGCCTTTGCAGTTGTCGCCATGCTCCTGCCAGCCGCCGTCAATTCCGTCCAAATGCCGGCCATGGTCGTTGGTGACCAGCAGGGCGGTGCTTTTTCGATAGTGTTCATCTTTGCTCAGGAAGTCCCAGAGGTCTTGCACATACCGGTCGCTCCTGTAGATCCCTCTGATATAGTAGGCCTGGTTGCCGGCGTGCGCAAACCCGTCCGGTTCCATAAAATTGATGAGCATCAGGTTCGGTTTATGCTCCGTCAGGATCCGCTTGGCCTCCACCAGCGTCAGCGAGTCAGCCCGGTACCCTGTGCCGGGGCCGTTGACACCGCTGTTCACGGAGGGCAAAAACTGATCATGCCACAGCGAGTCCGTGGTGTTGGCCAGGATGTGCAGTTTATCTTTGCTGGTCACGAGCCAGGCGGCGGTGGCAGGCTTCCCTGTTTGTTTCAGCCAGTACTGGAAGATGGAGGGGTTGGCAGGAAACTCCTCCCCGTAATTATCGATAGGCTGGTTTACGCCAGTGGTAATTGCCGCGTGCCCCGAGTTGGTATAGGTAAACCCGTCGTTGAGAAAATTGCTGAGGAAAACGCCCTTCGGCTTTAGCACGGTCGACATGTTGGGGATCAGCCCGGGCGTGTTGCCCCATGTCTCTGAATACCGGGGGCCATCAATAACTACGATCACCACGTTCTGCGTTTTCAGGCCCTTCCCGCTCTTGGAGGCGGTAAGGCTGCAGGCAGGAAGGAACCCCAGCAGGAAAGCGGCTAACATGCAATAGCATATACAGGCGAACGTGTTTATGCGGCTCCTTTTTCTCGTGATCGGAGAGTTATATGCCTCCATAGCCATAACAACATTTACAGGATAAATTGACCTATACTTATATACGAGTAAGAAAAAATATAAGCCACTCCTATACTAAAGAGAATCTATATATAAACACCTGTATTTCAGAGACATCAAGTTGGCATTAACCCGCAAAGGCCGCGTTTTCCCGCATAGCGGGCAGGGGGCTAACCAAAGGTAAAATCACGCCTTCGAAACTTCCCTTCGATGCAGAATGAAGAATTGTTTTTTGGATGAGACAAGGCAAAGAGGCGCGCGGCAGGAAAGGGGATACAAATAAGCGAAAATGAGCTATGGAACGCTACAATGCCTTCTATATAGCAACAGGCGAAAACCTTTTGCTATATAGAAGGTGAGATTTGGAAAAAGAGAGGGTAAAAACCAACCTTATATATGATATAGCACCAGCCCTATATCAATTATGATACTTAGCTTGATAAGCAGGGATGACCGATCCATGCATATAATTAACCGGAAAACATATGCTGAATCAACCAGGTGCTGTGGCGTATATGCAGTCCTATATGGCTGTGCTTTTCCTTCCAATCAGATGACAGCCTGGCTAATGCGTCAGTTCGGGGCTGATCTGGAATCCGAGCTTCCGCGGCTTGCTCAGCTGCGAATTCTCTAACTTTTGCTTTAGGGTGATGCGCTCGATGTCGCTGACATCCTGCCCCATCAGGTCGTTGTTCACGGAGGCTATCATGGCGCTTTCAACGATCAGGCGCAGGTTCTTGTCATTGACGATGTTTCCCTGGATGTTCGTGATTTTCTCCTTAGGCAAGTCCAGCTGTTTCACCCCCTCGATGCAGAAGTGCTTCTCGATGTTCACCAACATGCGTCCTACCAGGTACCCCGGGTCATCCAGGCGGTTGTACTTGATGGTGTCGGCCATAAAATTATAGGCCATGATGTGCCCGAAAAACCTGCGCCTGAAGTCCTCCTCCACATACTCGCTTCGCATGATCTCGTAATCTTCCGGAAATGTGATGATGTTGGAGTGCATCACAAACACCAGCAGGTCGCCTGAGAACTTGATCTGGAACTCATGCTCCCCGATGTTCCGGTACTCAATCAGTATTTCCGCGTCCTGCTTTGTGATCCGCTCAGTCAGCTCTTCCACCAATTTTTGCGAAATTACCTTCAGGCGGTCAAAGGTCTCTTTAGTATAGCGGTAAATGGCCTGCTTTGTCTTCGACTTCTGGTGCAGCCCGTTTACAATATCATCTAATTTATCTTCCATAATCTGTCGCAGTAGCGCAATTTGTAAATAGGACGTTCTATTTAACCCTTTCGAGCCGAACTTTGTTCTCCTGCTCCCGCTGAAGCCCTGTAAACCAGAGACTAATATCTTACTAGTGTCAGATGCCGCTTCAGCGTCTCAGCCCGAAGAGTCGTACGCAGGCGGGGGCAACAGTGCTGCCTGCTCCTGCCCTGCCACCCGGAAAGCCACCTGCCGCAGCCCGTGCTCCGCAGCAGTCTGCCGATAGAGGGTGCGCTACTCCAGTACGGCCAGCACCTCTTCGCTCAGCTCCAGGTTGTGGTACACTTTCTGCACATCGTCATCGTCTTCCAGCGCGTCCAGCAGGTGCAGGATTTTTCGCACGGCCTCGGGATCTTCCACCGTGACGGTGGTTTGTGGGATCCGCTGCAGTTCTGCGCTTTCCAGCTCCAGGTGCAGCGCTTCCACCTGCTTCTGCATGGCCCCGAAATCCTCCATGGCACAGTAGATGGTGATATGCCCGTCTTCGAACACCACCTCTTCGGCGCCGCCGTCTATCAGTTGCAGCGTCAGTTCCTCCTCGTCCAGGGGCGGCTCCGGGTCGCGCCTCACCACAAAAACGCTTTTCCTATCGAACAGGAACTCGACCGAGCCGTTGGTGCCCAGGCTGCCGTTGCCTTTGTTAAAGACGGTGCGGAGGTTCTGGACCGTGCGGTTAATGTTATCGGTGAGGCACTCGATGAACACGGCCACCCCGTTGGAGGCATAGCCCTCGTATGTCACCTCGCTGTAGTCGCCTCCGGTGCCCTCGCCTTTCTGTATGGCGCGCTCTATGTTATCCTTGGGCATGTTGGCGGCCTTGCTCAATTGGATGGCCAGGCGCAGGCGCGGGTTGCCGTCGGGGTCCGGGCCGCCCGCCTTCGCCGCTACCGTGATCTCCTTGATCAGCTTGGTGAAAACCTTGGACCGTTTGGCATCCAAGGCACCCTTTTTACGCTTGATCTGCGACCATTTGTTATGTCCTGACATATGCTATATATTTCATGTGAGAAAGCTAATACAGACAGGCAGTCTGCTACAGAAACACGTCAAGTGTGTGCATTGATTCCGGCGGATACACAAAAGAGCAGCCCCGCTCCTGTAGCGAGGCTGCTCTTTCCGTTTTGTTTCCTATGTTAAAACGCTACTCTATAGCAGTAACATAAAGATGGCGTTTACGATGTTCAATCCTACCAGCAAAAAGAAGTTAGGTGATTCCTGTATAACTTTTTTCATGACTATATATAATGTATTATATATTTATTTAGACGCTTTCTTTTTTTTCAATTATAAGCAGTTTTACGCCTGCGGCGGTGCAATGTTGCGCCGTCTATGACTTTTTAAATAAATATCTAAATATATAGATTAACATATTTAGATCAAATGCTTCTTTTCTGCCCCTATTACCCCTCTTCGTGCTATAAAACGGTGAACAATGCCACTTCATATTTTGCACTCGCGAATATTAGAGCAAATTAAAACAAATAATAGTACTATCCCAATTGAATTTAAATATTTCAAGAGAAAATGTTTCATAGGTGCACGACTGGAAAAAAGCCATAATTTTAGTATCTTTACCCTGCAGACGCTCTGTGTAAAGCATATACAGGAGCCGCGATACCAAACACAAAATCAACCAGACTTTGAATTTCAGTTCTTTTAATTTACACGAGGATGTAACAACGGGAATAAACTCGATGGGCTACAACAGCCCCACTCCCGTACAGGAACAGGCCATTCCGCTTATACTTGAAGGCCAGGACATGATTGCCTGCGCCCAGACCGGCACCGGCAAAACGGCGGCTTACCTGCTTCCCCTCATCGACCGGATTTCCCATGGCAATTACGACCACACCAGTACCCTGATCCTGGTGCCGACGCGTGAGCTGGCCAAGCAGATAGACGAGCAGGTGGAAGGCTTCGGCTACTTTGCCTCCGTTTCCTCCATCGCCATCTATGGCGGCAACAAAGGAGACGACTGGGACCTGCAGAAGCGTGCCCTTACCACGGGAGCCGACATCATCATCGCCACACCGGGCCGTTTGCTTTCGCACCTGGCCATGGGCTACGTGAAGCTGGACCAGCTGAACCACCTGGTGCTGGACGAGGCCGACAAGATGCTGGATATGGGCTTTATGGACGATCTCCTGAAAATCATCAGCCAGCTGCCGAAGAAGCGCCAGACGCTGCTCTTCTCTGCTACTATGCCGCGCAAGATCCGCGACCTGGCGCAGCAGATTCTGCAAAACCCGGCTGAGATCAACCTGGCGGTCGCCAAACCGGCCGAAGGCATTGACCAGCGCATCTACCTGACCTATGATAACCAGAAGCTGCCCCTGCTGGAGCACATCCTGCGCGAGCTGGACGTGCAGAGCATGATCATCTTCACGTCCCGCAAATCGAATGTGAACCCGATTGTGCGGTCGCTGCAGAAGCTGAAGTTCACTGCCGAGGGCATCTCCTCGGATATGACGCAGGACGAGCGCGAGAAGGCCCTACAGGGTTTCAAGAACAAGCAGTACCAGATTGTGGTGGCCACCGACATCCTCTCCAGGGGCATCGACATCGACAGCCTGAGCCACGTCGTGAACTTCGACATGCCGCAGGACGCCGAGGACTATGTGCACCGCGTGGGCCGCACGGCACGCGCCGCCTCCACGGGCATGGCCATTACGTTTGTGAACGAGAAAGACATGTACCGTGTGCAGAAGGTGGAGCGCCTGATAGAGCGTGAAGTGCCCAAGCTGCCACTGCCGGATGATTTCGGACCTGGACCGGCCTATGACCCGGGCAAACGCCATGACGGCGGCAGCCCCCGCCACAGAAGCGGCGGACGCCCCGGCGCTGGAGGCAAAGACCACCGGAGCAAGCACCATGGTGGAGGCAGCAAGCACACAGGCAGGCGCCACGAAGACGGCAACAGCAGGCCGATAAAGCCAGCGAGCCATACCCCGCGCCCGCAGGGCGAGGGAGAAGCGGCCGTAGCAGTTGGAGGAGGCGAAAAAAAGAAACGCAACAACCGCAACCGCAATAGAAACCGTGGTGGCGAAGGCAACAAGCCGCAGGGCGAAAACCAGCAGCCCGCCTCTTAAAGGCAGCATACAAACAGAGAGAGCCGCTTTTTGGAAGCGGCTCTCTCTGTTTTATGTAATACCATATACTTACCCTCCACTCGGTATTCACCCAAACGCAGGAAAACCTTGATGAGGCAGTTGCATTCCCCTATCTTTGCGGCGACCGTACACGAAGCGAACATTTATTATATATGCGTGCTTTACTCCTAATTGATATACAAAATGATTTTCTGCCGGGAGGCGCACTGGCTGTGCCCGATGGGGACGCCATTATCCCCATCGTAAACAGGCTGCAGGAGCAGTTCGGGCTGGTGGTGGCGACGCAGGACTGGCACCCGCAAAACCACAGGAGCTTTGCCTCGCAGCACGCCGGCAAAGAGGTGTATGATGTGGTGGAGTTGCAGGGGCTGGAGCAGGTGCTCTGGCCGGACCACTGCGCGCAGGGCACCGCCGGGGCTGATTTTTCGAAAGAACTCCGGATGCACAAGGTAGAGGCGATCTTCCGCAAGGGCATGGACCCTGAGATTGACTCCTACAGCGGCTTCTACGACAACGGCCACCTGAGAAGCACCAGCCTGGCCGACTACCTGCGCAGCAAGGATGTCACGGAGGTGTACCTTGCCGGGCTGGCCGCCGATTACTGTGTCTACTACTCTGCGAAAGACGCCCTGCAGGAGGGTTTCAAAGCCTATATCATTGAAGACGCAACCCGCGCCATCAGTCCCGAAGGGTTCGAAAAGGCGAAGCTGCATATTACAGCCGGTGGCGGGGAAATCGTGCAAAGCCACAGCATTCTGTAACATGCTTTTCAAGGCGCTGCAGGAGGCTTTCCCAATTGATTGGCGCAACGCAAGCAATTTATATCCTGGCCCCTTCTCGCTGCCCCGTTCGGAGCAGGTATAGAACAGGAGGCGCTTTTAGCTGCCGGTTTATTTAACGGTGCTGTTGGCCTTAATGTACTGCGCCGCTTCTATGAATGTGGGATTCCAGATGTTCTTCTCATTGTCTTTCAGAAAGCGCAGCAGTTTCCGGTGCGCGTCGAGCGATACGTTTAAGGAGTGCTCTCCGCCCACGCCGTGAAAAAGGAACACGATCATGCTTTTGGTTTGCATCGCCTTTTTTACCAGCGCGATCAACTCCTCCCCGGTTTGGCCATTGATCATATAGGAACCCACATTATATAGGTCAGTCGCCTTGTTCGGTATCATTTCGCCATGCACCCCGCGCGCGGCAACAAGGTCATTTTTAAGGGAATCTATATAGGAGGCACCGTCAACCCTTGTGTCGCCGCACGGATAGGCAAACGTACGCTCCCGTTTCCCGTCAAGTGCCTGCAGCACGGCGTTGGTCATTTTAATCTCATCGGTGATGCGGCGAACAGAATACGTGGCAAGGTCATACTCCGGTGTGACAAAGCCCCTGCCCGGCTGGCTTCCATTACATGGATGGAAAAGCGTATGGTTCGCCAACTCATGCTTGTTGGCGGCCACCTTTTCCCATTCGCCCAGGCGCTTTGTGAAAGCCGGCGACGCGGCAGTCAGAAAGAAGGTCCCTTTCAGCTGCAAGGAATCCAGGGCAGGAACAGCCTGATCCAGGTGCACATTCAGCGCGTCATCATATGTCAGCACAACCGCAGCCTGCTTCTTATGCCAGTTCTGCCCACTTACAGAGAAAGCATACAGGCACAGTAAAAACACAAAGGCTCTCTTCAAAAACATATTGTCTCTTTATTGTTTAACTTCTTTCCTATTCTATTCAGCCTTCAACATAGGTGCTTATTCACAACGCTGAGGCAGGCTTTCCTAGCAGTATAGTTTGTGAAAGTAGTCATAATCGTGAAAAACTACTACCGCAAATTCAGAAGCCTTAAACATAATGCATTGTTATCAAAAAGCATACAGTGTCTAAACAAGAAGTCTTTAATCCAAAATAGTGATAGGTGACAGGCGCTCCCTGCCTTGTACTGGTAAAGAAGCAGGATCCGCTATTTTGTTTATCGTGCTTTAGCTTTTAAGTCAGCGATATGGGCAAAGAAGAAGGGAATAGGTCTGAAAGAGAGCACTGGTACTTCCTGTGCCAAGCCGGAAAAAACGCGTGCGCTTATATGTACAGCAACGCCAGAAGAACTGGCGCGGCATCAAAATGATGACCTAAAAGGTGGCGAAAGCACGGGCGGAAACAGCACGCATCAGGCTATGGCGTTCAGGTTTATATATACAAACCTGGTTTTTGGAAGGGTTCAAAATATGCGCTAGCCTGTGAGGAGACCAGAAACTGCGCCCGGATAAATCTTTTCCCCTGCAAAAGAGTTATCTTTATAGATAAGAGCTTGATAAACTTTAACTTTTGTCACATTTAACTTTAGGCTTATGAAAAAGATTGCATGGTGCCTTTTGCTGTTGCTGAGCGGCAGCGGCTTCGCACTGGCCCAGGATGCGCCCTCCTCCTACCGGGTGAAAGGCGGAGAGGATGCGGCAAAAGTGATCCCCAACCAAATCAAGTACCGCTACCCCTCTTTCCAAAAGGGTAAGGTGGTCTATATAAATGGCAGTTCCTCACCTGCGATGATCAACTACAATTTCCTGCTTGAAGAAATGCAGTTCATCGACCCGAAAGGTGACACGATGTCCATGGCCGGCGGGCCGACGATCCAATCAGTCCTCGTCGGGGAAAGCACCTATTTATACAATACACAGGAGGGCTTCCTGGAAGTGGTAGCGGATAACAGCCGAGTAAAGCTGGGGAAGAGACAAAAGCTGGGGTTTGCAGGAGCTGAAAAGGTAGGAGCCTACAACCAGTCATCGGGCGCCTCTTCCATCAGGAACACCAGCACCTATGTAGATGCAAACAGCAAAGGGTACAAGCTGGTGCAAAAAGGGGATGTCTTATTCACGGAGAAAGTGGATTACCTGCTGGTAGACCAGAACAACCTGTTCTACAAGGTAAACAAGGCCAACCTGTTGCGACTGTTCCCGGCGCATAAAAAAGAAATTTTGGGATATTTGAAGGAGCATTCCCCGGACCTGAACGATGAGGAGGACCTGAAAGAACTGCTCCGGTTCTGCAACGGGCTGGAGGCGTGATGGAGTCCCAGTGCTGACTTTTTTCCACACGAGACCCGCTTCGCTTGTTTATAGAGGAAAGCCGGCGATTGCCACTGGGTGCTGCCGGCTTTGCTTTAGAGCGCCATCAAAAGTCACACCACCTGCCCGATCCCGAACAGCAGCACGAACAGCAGCGTGGTAAGGGCCATCTGCTTCAGGTAAGGGTCCAGTTCCGGCGCCGTTTGCTTGCGCCACACGTTCAGGCCGTTTGCCACCACCAGCGGCAGCGCCAGCACAAACAGCAGCTGCCATATACTGTAAAACGTAAGCACCACATATAGAACAGCGCTCAACACGCCGCCCAGCAGCAGCACGAGGTGGTAGATACGCGCCCGCTTTGGGCCCAGGCGCACCGGAATTGAGTTTTTACCGGCCAGCGTGTCCGACTTGATGTCGCGGATGTTGTTGACGTTGAGCACCGCCGTGGCGAAAAAGCCGCAAACCAGCGCGGGCAGCAGTACCTCCGCCTGCAGCTCCTGCGCCTGCAGAAAATAAGTGCCCAACACGCCTACCAGCCCAAAAAACACGAACACGGCTATATCGCCGAGGCCTGCGTAGCCATAGGGCTTGTCACCGGCCGTGTAATTGATGGCCGCCCATATGGCGGCCAGCCCGAGTACCAGGAACACCAGGAAGAGCAGCAGCCCTTCCGCTCCAAAAGCCACCCACAGCAGCGAGAGCCCCGACACCAGCGAGAGCAGGCTGAACACCAGCATGCCCTTTTTCATATGCGCCGCCTGTATATGGCCGGCTTGCACTGCGCGCTTCGGCCCTTCGCGGTGCACGCTGTCGGCACCGTGCTTTGAGTCGCCGTAGTCGTTGGCGAGGTTCGACAGGATCTGCAGGAACAGCGTGGTGAGTACGCAAAGCGCGACAACGGTGCCGTTGAAAACCCCGTGGGCAGCCGCCATAAACCCGCCCATGCCAATGCAAGATAGCGCCAGCGGCAGCGTGCGGGGCCTAAAAGCCGAAATCCAGGCCTTTGCCAGACCTGGATTCGGGGATATATGTTCGGTGGTGTCCAATTTATATAGGATGCTTTTGCTATTCTACCTCATACAACAGTCCTATATAGCTAACTGGGAAATTGCCACGAGTCAGGTCAGCTATATAGGCCGTGCTCTATTGCCTGATGGCTGCCAGCAGTTCCTCGCCCATCGGCTTTGCCTTCGACGGGAAAAATGCGACCACCTGGCCCTCTTCATTCACCAGGTATTTACAGAAGTTCCAGCTCGGCTCCTCCTGGTTGGGGCTATGCTGCTGCAGCCACACATACAGCGGGTGCTTGTCCTGGCCCACCACCGACACCTTCTCGAACATCGGGAAAGAGACCCCGTAGTTTTTCTGGCAGAAAGAGGCGATCTCCTCGTTGCTGCCGGGCTCCTGGCCGCCAAAGTTATTCGCCGGGAAGCCCAACACGACAACCTCGTTGCCAAGCTGCTCGTGCAGTTGCTGCAGCTCGGCATACTGCGGCGTAAAACCGCATTCGGAAGCGGTGTTCACCAAGAGCACTTTCCTGCCTTTGTACTGTGAGAAGTCAACGCTTTTGCCATCCAGGGTTTTCATCTGGAAGCCATAGAAGTCACTGGCCTGCGCAGTGGTGCTTGTGTTTGTTTTCGTTTCTGTTGCCATCGTATCTGTGGTTAAGGTCTTGCTTGCGCCATCCTGGCAAGCGACAAAAGCAGTGAGCAGGCCCATTAGTGCTGCCACCTGCATTAAAAAAGTAGACGTGTTCGTCATTATGGTATCAAATATATGTAATGGGTAATTTTAACAGGCAGACCGGCAGTATGTTTATATATGTCGGCATAAGCGTCAGCAGCTACAACTTTGCAGTGTTGGGCATAGGTAATTATTCTTTTATGAATTTATACACCTTTTTATCTTTCCCATATGCAGCAAACACCATATAGATTCCTTTTGGGTATTCTGGTAATGCATAATTGATAATGAATGAATCCACGTTTTTTAGATGATTGCGCCGAAGCAGCCTTTTTCCAGTAGTACTAAATATTTCAATCTGCATCATTCCTCTGGACTTATCATCCATGCTAATGGTAAGGCTTGAATCAGAAACTGGGCTGCTAACATTTACTTTCTCTAAGAATTTCTCTGAGTGCGCCTGTAAGATGACGGTTTTGAGTCCGGACTCATTATAACCTTTCTTAGTAAGGTGGAACTGAAGTACCGTATCCTGCTTTTGGAGAGGTATGGGTTCGTTAATTCTCATTGTAAATGCAGCATTATTTACAGAGTAGAACATGTCAGCGTCTGAAACTTCCGAGACAGCTGTAACTATGTTAGGAAGGGTATCGGCTATGATATAGTAAACTGAATCAGAAATGGCTACTCCACTTATATCATTCATCGCTACTTTAATGTCAGGAAAGTTTGGATTTGATTCATCTTGGCAGCTAAAGCAAATAGCAAGTAAAATCAGCATTGCAGCCTTCATTGTTCTCATATATCTTTTCTATTCACTTTTGCCTACCAGCAGCATATATAAATCTTCCAAAACCTACATGCGCTCCGGCACCTCGATGCCCAACAGGCGCATGCTGTGGCGGATAAAGCGGGCTACCATCGCGGAGAGGGCAATGCGAAAATTGCGCGCCTGCTCGTCATTCTCGTTGAAGATGGACACCTCCTGGTAAAAGCGGTTATACGCCTTGGCCAGTTCATAGGCATAATTGGCCACGATGGAAGGCGCGAACAAACTGCCGGCCTCTTTTACCACCGCCGGGTAATTCACCAGCTGGATGATTACCTCCTGCTCCGTCTCATGCAGGCTCGCCACTTTATCGAAATTCGCCACATCAACGTTGATGCCCATTTCGGCTGCCTTGCGCAGAATGGCGGATATACGGGCGTGCGAGTACTGGATAAACGGGCCGGTGTTTCCCCGGAAATCAATCGACTCCTGCGGGTTGAACAGCATGCGCTTTTTCGGGTCCACTTTCAGCAGGAAGTACTTGAGCGCGCCCATCGCCAGCGTATGATATAGCTCCTGCGCCTGCTCCGGCGTGAAGCCTTCGATCTTGCCCAGTTCCTCTGTCTGCTGGCGCGCCGTGTCCACCATCTCCTGCACCAGTTCGTCGGCGTCCACCACGGTGCCTTCCCTGGATTTCATCTTGCCGGACGGCAGATCCACCATGCCGTAAGACAGGTGGTATATACCCTCTGCATAAGGTTTCTGGAGTTTCTTGAGCGTGGCGGCCAGCACCTGGAAATGGTAATTCTGCTCATCGGCCACCACGTACACCGACTGGTCGTAGGGGAAGTCGTTGTACTTGAGTTCCGCGGTGCCCAGGTCCTGTGTGATATAGACGGAAGTGCCATCGGCGCGGAGCAGCAGCTTCTCATCCAGCCCCTCCTCCGTCAGGTCTACCCACACCGAGCCGTCCGGTTTCTTAAAGAAAACTCCCATCTGCAGGCCTTCCTCCACGCGCTCCTTGCCCAGCATATAGGTCTCGGATTCGTAGTAAAACTTGTCGAAGTCAACGCCGATGGTCCGGTAGGTCTCCTCGAAGCCGGTATATACCCAGCCGTTCATCTTCTTCCAGAGGTTAACCACCTGCGCATCGCCCTGCTCCCATTTCAGCAGCATGTCCTGTGCCTGCAGCATGAGCGGGGCCTTTTTCTTGGCTTCCTCCTTGTCGGTGCCCTGCGCCACCAGCTCTTCTACCTGCTCTTTGTACGCCTTGTCGAACAGCACATAGTACTTGCCCACCAGGTGGTCGCCTTTGATGGCGCTGCTCTCCGGTGTCTCGCCATTGCCGAATTTATCATAGGCCAGCATCGACTTGCATATATGGATGCCCCGGTCGTTCACCAGGTTCACCTTCATCACCTCGTGGCCGTTTGCCTTCAGGATTTCGGAGGTGGCGTAGCCGAGGAAGTTGTTGCGCAGGTGCCCGAGGTGGAGCGGTTTGTTCGTGTTGGGGGATGAATACTCCACCATCACTTTCCGCCCGCTCGGTTCGCCCTGGCCATAGTCGGCGTCCTGCATCAGGTTGCGGAACAGGCGCAGCCACTCGGTTTCTTCTATCTCCAGGTTCAGGAAACCTTTTACCACATTGAAACCGCGGACTTCGGCGGCGTTCTCTTTCAGGTACTCGCCCAGCGCCTGCCCAATCTGCTCCGGGCCCTTGCCCGCTTGTTTGGTATAGGGGAAGGTAACGAAGGTGAAAGAGCCTGCGAATTCTTTGCGGGTTGGTTGCAGGGCCACCTGGCCGGCGTCAACTGAAATAGAAAACAAGGCCTGCAGCGCCTCGCTGATGTGCTGGCTTAGGGCGTTTTGAAGTAGCATTAGTGTATCGCTGTACTTTTAGATTCTCGGTGTAGGATAGCGGCAGTCGCCGTTTCCAGTATTTCGAAGGCGTTCTCGGCCATCGTGTTCTCTGTGTCTAGGGTCGGGTTGATCTCGGTCATCTCATAGCACACCACGCGCGGGTCCTGCAGCAGGAGGTAATTTAACTGCTTCGCCTCCTCCACGGTCAGGCCGATGGCTACGGGCGTTCCGGTGCCTTTTGAGAATTTGGAGTCCAGGCTGTCCACATCAAACGAGACATAGATGATGTCGCAGCCGCGCAGTCGCTCCAGCGCCTCTTTTGCCACCTGCTTTGCCCCTTTCTGCGTGAACTCGGCGTACGTGTAGTTCTTGATTCCCAGTTTCTCCATCAGGTAATCCTCAGGCTCCTCGGTGTCGCGCACCACGATATAAACCAGGTGCTCTGGCCGCAGCTTCGGGCCGTCGAAGCCCAGCTTTTTGAGGGAGTTCCAGAAGAAAACAGTTTCCGGGGCGGGCTCGTTTATCTGGCGGTCCAGGTTGTCGATGTTCAGGGCCATGGCCAGCGGCATGCCGTGCACGTTGCCCGAGGGCGAGGTGTACGGCGAGTGGATATCGGCGTGGGCATCGATCCATATCACCCCCAGTGTCTTGTCCGGGTAAGCCGCCTTGATGCCGGCGATGGTGCCGTGGGCATTGGAGTGGTCGCCAGAGAGCACCAGCGGGAACATGTCGATGGCGATGGTTTGCTCCACGGCGTTCGCGATGTTCTTCTGCACCGTCAGGATGCTGTCGATGCGGTGCGCATTCGGGAACATGTCCTTGTCGAACAGGGTGTAGTTGAGGTCGGGCACACTGACGGAGTTGAAGCGCTTGAAGTAGTCAGAGCCCTTGTCCCAGCAGGCCACCCGCAAGGCTTCGATGCCCATGCTGGCCCCGCGTGTCCCGGCTCCCAACTCAGACCTTACTTCTATCAGCTTAATTTTTTTCATAAATTGTCGTTAGCTCCTCAGCGGCCCTTGTGGAACGCCTGTGCGCTTTTCCACCGGCTTTGCTGCCCGATTCTGAAATATATCAGGGCGCGCGCTACATAATCCGAACAAAGTTTTTGCAAAGATGGTAAATAACGAACAATATTGCATTTTTTCTTATATCACTGCCCCCGTAAATGGATAAATACACAGACCTCATACACCAGACTTTCGACTTCCCCACGGAAGAGTTCCAGGTTGTTGACAATGCGCTGCATTTCAACGGCATTCCGCTGATGGACATCATCAAAGAGTACGGCACACCTCTCAAATTAACATACCTGCCCAAGATCAGTTCCCAGATTCAGAAGGCAAAGCGGTTGTTTGCTGAGTCGATGGAGAAGCTGGATTACAAGGGCACCTACACCTACTGCTACTGCACCAAGGCCTCGCACTTCTCTTTTGTGATGGAGGAGGCCCTGAAGAACGATATCCACATCGAGACCTCCTCGGGCTATGACATGCAGATTGTGCGCGCCCTTTACAAAAAAGGCAAGCTCGACAAGAACACCTACATCATCTGCAACGGCTTTAAGCGCGAGCGCTACCGCCACTGGATATCAGAGCTGATCAACGAGGGCTTTGTGAACTGCATGCCGATCCTGGACCACCTTGGCGAGATAGACTATTACAAAGAGCATGTGAAAGTGAAAACGAAGGTGGGGATGCGGCTGGCGTCGGACGAGGAGCCGAAATTCGAGTTCTATACCTCCCGCCTGGGCGTGCGCTACAACGACGTGATCGACCTGTACGAGAAGCAGATAAAGGACGACCCGCGGTTTGAGCTGAAAATGCTCCACTACTTCATCAACACGGGCATCAAGGACACCTCCTACTACTGGTCTGAGCTGAGCCGCTTCCTGCGCAAATACTGCGAACTGAAGAAGGTCTGCCCGGAGCTGGACACGATCGACATTGGCGGCGGTTTCCCGATCAAGACTTCTATCCAGGTAGATTACGATTACAAGTATATGATCGGGGAGATCCTGCGCATCATCCAGCGCATCTGCGCGGAGGAAGGCGTGCCGCAGCCGAACATCTTCACGGAGTTCGGGATTTTCACGGTGGGCGAGAGCGCCGCGAACATATATTCGATTCTGGACGAAAAACTACAGAACGACAAGGAACTATGGTATATGATCGATGGTTCCTTTATCACGAACCTGCCGGATGCGTGGGCCCTGAACCAGCGCTGGCCGCTGCTGGCCGTCAACCACTGGGACAAGGAGTACCGCAAGATACAGCTCGGCGGCATGACCTGCGACAGCCAGGATTACTACAACTCCGAGATGCACTCGTTCCAGGTGTTTTTGCCGAACATCCCGAAGGGCGACCCGCTGTACATCGGGTTTTTCCACACGGGCGCTTACCAGGAGCAGCTGAGCGGTTATGGGGGCATCAAGCACTGCCTCATCCCCTCGCCGCAGCACATACTGGTGGACCGCGATGAAAACGGCGACATTATTACGCGGCAGTTTGCGCCGGAGCAATCGCCGGAGTCGATGATGAAAATTTTAGGCTACGAAGTATAGGAAAGTCCAACAAAGGGGAGCATATTCGCCCCGTCTTGGCTATATATAATATAAAGTGAGTCAATACGTTGAACCAAAGAGGCCGGTGTTTTGTGTCTTTTGCCCGGGCAGGTATATAAATGCTTGAGAGAAAAGAAATTATCCGGCTTATTTTGCATTCAATAGAAAAACGCTATATTTGATCTGAAATCCTCCAAAAGCTTATATCATGAAGAAAGTAATTTTAATGGGCTCCATGTGCTTAGCCTTAGGCATGGCCTCTTGTAAGACCTACTGCCCGGCCTACAACTATGCTACAGTTGAGACATCGGCTCAGGAAACAGAAACAGCAGTTGCCCCCGTGCAGAAAACAGCGGAGGTTTCTAACAGCTAAAATCACAGAAGATAAGATCTTACCATAAAAAAAGCCGGCACTAAGCCGGCTTTTTTGTTTGCGCTAAAATCAGTTGGGCCGCCTGCCATAGGTCGGCCGTCTGCCACGCGTGCGTCTGCGGGGGGTGCTGTGCGCCCACCAGCACCGCCTTCACGCCCACTCTGGCTGCCGCCTGCAGGTCGCGCAGCGAGTCACCCACCAGCCACGAGTGCGCCGGGTCGATGCCATACCTGGCGATGGCCCGCTCCAGCATCAGGCTGTCGGGCTTGCGCGACAGCGACTCAGAATAATCCGGGTGATGCGGGGCGTAGTAGATGGCGTCGATCAGGCTTTTGCTGGCCTCCTGCAGCTTCTGGTGGCAGGCCAGCACGTCCTTGCGCTGGTACAGCCCTTTGGCCACGCCCGCCTGGTTTGTAACCACGATCAGCAGAAAGCCGTTCTCCTTCAGCAGCGCGAGGGCCTCCGGCACGCCGGGCAGCACCTCAAAATCATCCAACTTATAGGTATAGTCTCCCCGCTCGCGGTTCAGCACGCCGTCGCGGTCCAGGAAGACGCATTTTTGCTTTTGCATGGGTGTAGCAGAATGGGTACAGGCGCTAAAATAGGGAATATTACGTTTAGGTCTAAGCACTAAAAGCGGAACGGGAGGTAAGCATCAGCCTGGAAACTAAAACTGAGCCGCTTACTCACGTATATATACAAGAGGTAGTTTTACATGAGAGTAGCAATAATTGGTGCGGGCATATCGGGACTTTCGCTGGCGTACTACCTCCAGAAGCTAGGCGTGCCCTACGATTTGTTTGAGGCGGGCGCGCAAGTGGGGGGCAACATCCGGACAGTGAAAATGCACGAGTACCTGCTGGAACTGGGCCCCAACTCGCTCCAGTGCACGCCTGAGCTGGACGAGCTGGTGCGGGAGCTGAAACTGGAGCGGGACGTGATACACGCCTCTCCCGAAAACGACCACCGCTTCGTGCTCCGCGACGGCATCTATAAACGGCTTCCCTCCTCTCCTTTCGCGCTCCTGTCCAGCAATTTTTTCTCCTGGAAAACAAAATACCGCATCCTGCAGGAGAAAAACGTGCCGCCCGCCGACATAGACTACGAGACCGTGGCCCAGTTTTTTGAGCGCCGCTTCGGGCAAGAGGTTGCCCAGTATACGGTAAACCCCTTCCTGACCGGCCTATATGCCGGAGACCAGCAACGGCAACTTATCAAGAAGGTGCTGCCCGGGCTGAAGGAACTTGAAATGCGCTACGGGTCTGTGCTGAAGGGGCTGACACTGCAGAACAGGGGCTTTAACCGCCAGAAGTCGTTTTCATTTGCCAAAGGGATGCGCACGCTGCCCAATGCCATCGCCGACAAGCTCGTTTCGCTGCACATGGAGCACCGCGTGGAGATGATCACCCGTAGCCAGGGCAGGTATATCGTGTCGTGCGCCTCCTCCGGCGACTATGACACTGAGGAGTACGACCTGCTGGTGCTGGCGCTCCCGGCCCACCAGGCGGCGGAACTGCTGCATTACACCTTCCCCGGGCTATCGGCGGCGCTGCAGAACATCAACTACCCGCCCCTGGCTGTGGTGCACTCGGTATATAACAGAAAGGAAGTAACGGGCCAGCTGAAGGGTTTTGGGGCGCTACACCCGCAGACCGAAGCGGCCTTTGCATCCGGGTCCGTCTGGAGCAGTTCTGTCTTCGATGGCCGCTGCCGGCCGCATGAGGTGCTTTTCACCACGTTTGTGGGCGGCAGCCAGGCCCCTAAAAACGCCCTGACGGAGCGAACGAAGCTGATGGAGCGGGTGCACACGGAGCTGGCGGCGCTGCACATGATCTCGGCTGAAAAACCGAATTTCCAGTACGCCCACCTCTGGAAGCACTCCCTGCCGCAGTACGACATGTATATAGAGGACGCTCACCAAATGGCGAAAAGCCTGGAGCCGGAGGGTCTTTTTATCGCCGCTAACTGGCAATCGGGCGTGTCGGTGGCACGCTGCCTCCGCTATGCAAAGGAGCTGGCGCATAAAATTAATTTAAAGCGCCCTGAAAACCTCAATAGGTGATTGCCTATATTTGAGGCATGAAAGATTCGTTGGTGATTATCCCAACATATAACGAACGGGAGAACATTGAGGCAATGATCAGGAAGGTGATGCAGCTGAGTCACCCGTTCGACCTGTTGGTGATAGACGACGGATCGCCGGATGGCACAGCCAACATTGTGCGCGACCTGCAGTATGAGTTCCCCGGGCGCCTGTACCTCGAGACCCGACAGGGCAAACTCGGGCTGGGCACCGCCTATATCCACGGCTTTAAGTACGCCCTGCACCGCGCCTATGAGTATATCTTTGAGATGGACGCCGACTTCTCGCACAGCCCCGACGACCTGATGCGCCTCTACTACGCCTGCGCCGTCGACGGCTACGACCTGGCCATTGGCAGCCGCTACATACAGGGCGTGAACGTGGTGAACTGGCCCATGAGCCGCGTGCTGATGTCTTACTTCGCCAGCTCTTACGTGCGCACGGTCACCGGCATGCCCATCGCCGACACCACTGCCGGATTCAAATGCTACCGCCGCAAAGTGCTGGAAACCATCCAGCTCAACCAGATCCGGTTCGTGGGGTATGCTTTTCAGATCGAGATGAAGTTTCTGGCCTACAAGTACGGCTTCAAAATAAAGGAAGTACCCATCATCTTCACCGACCGCACCCGCGGGGTGTCTAAAATGTCGTCCGGCATCTTTAAGGAGGCCGTGCTAGGTGTCCTGCAGATGAAGATCAACAGCTACTTCCGCCACTTCGACCGCTATTGACCAAAACGGCCGCCGCACAGGACCACAGGCAGCTATCTATATATAATATAAGAACGGCCTTGCAGTTACGGAAGTCCTATTCCCGCCTGCCGTAGGTTGTTTCCCCTGATCGCGGCACATATCCCCGGGCCCTCTATACGGCATATAACCTACTTATAGTCAGGACTGGAGCAACCTGCCTGCCCTGATTCTTTTTACAGCTTCTGTAAATTATACTTCAGCCGGCTTGCCGTACTTTGACCTTTTCCGATTAAATTTACGGGTTTAGCGCGCGTAGTTCTTCTGATCTGCGCCGGGTACACTTGCTTACGTCTCTCTATATGAATGACATTACTTTCTGGGTCTTATTCAATGCTTTTGTGCTCCTGCTTCTCGGGCTGGACCTGTTTGTTTTTCATCGCAAATCACACGAGGTAAAGATAAAGGAGGCGCTGCTCTGGAGCCTTTTCTGGATATGCCTGTCGCTGGGTTTCAATGTGTTTATCTATTACTGGAAGGGCCCCGCCCCTGCCCTGGAGTTCCTGACGGCCTACCTGATCGAGAAATCGCTGAGCGTGGACAACCTGTTTGTGTTCATCCTCATATTCAACTTCTTTAAAGTGCCGCTCATGTACCAGCACAAGATCCTGTTCTGGGGCATAATCGGCGCGCTGGTGCTGCGGGCTACTTTCATTCTGGTGGGCGTGGCGCTGATCGCCAAGTTTCACTTCATCATCTATATACTAGGGGCTTTTCTGGTGATCACCGGTATCCGGATGGCATTTTCTCACGGTGACGAGGAGATACACCCCGAGAACAACCCGTTGATCAAATGGGTCAGCAAGCACATGCGCATCACCAAGACGGCCGTTGGGGGTAACTTCTTCACCAAGCAGAACGGCAAGCTCTACGCCACCCCGCTGTTCCTGGTGCTGATCATGGTGGAAAGCACAGACGTCGTGTTTGCCGCCGACTCCATCCCGGCCATCCTGGCGATTTCCAAGGACCCGTTTATCGTATATACCTCCAACGTGTTTGCCCTGCTGGGGCTGCGGGCGCTGTATTTCGCCCTGGCCGGCATCATGCAGCTGTTCCACTACCTGCACTACGGGCTTTCCGCGATCCTGGTGTTTATCGGGGTGAAGCTGCTCCTGAGCGACATCGTGGAAGTTGACATGCGCTATGCGCTGGTGGTGGTGGGCGCAATCCTTGCGATCTCAGTCATCGCATCGCTCCTGTTCCCGAAGAAAGAGGAAGAGCAGCCCCAGCCTCCGGTGCATCAGTAATTATATATAGCCTTGGCAAAACAGCCAGCCGGCGCCTGTATAGCAGCTATACAAACGCCGGCCGGCTGTTTTAATTTAACCCAAACTGTGAAATGATATGCGGATGCACCCTGTTTTAAAGCGTTTCACTCCTTTTGTGCTACTCGTTAATAAAAAATTATCATTTTTTTATCCTGATTTTAACCAATTCCGTATTAGAAGAAAGAGACTTTTGAAAAATTTAAATAAAAAAATTCGAATCATTAAAACATTATCAAATAATCTATATATCACTTGCATTACTGTAAATTATTTATTTCCTTTGATTCGAAATAAGAAAAGATATGACAAGGCTAGTCGCGCAAATTCTAACCAATTCCTTCAAGGTTCCTCAGTCGGGGCTCCCATGGTAGTGCGTTGCACATAGTTTTCGAACTAAATATACCTAAGAGGCCCCGCTAAAAACGGGGCCTCTTTCATTTACAGCCAATTATTCATTTTAAGCCCAAACAAGCATAAACTCAATTTAAATTCAGGTAATCATGAAAGCAAGTAGAACAACCATCAATGTAGCGCCGCAGAGCAGCTTCCGCAACCCGGACGGCTCCCTGGTGCTGATTGCTGGACCGTGCAGTGCAGAAAGCGAAGAACAGATGCTGAAGACAGCCCAGCAACTGAAAGCCATCAAGGGCATTTCAGTCTTCAGGGCAGGCATCTGGAAGTCGCGCACACGCCCCGACTCCTTCAAAGGCGTCGGCACGGTGGGGCTACAATGGCTGGACATGGTGAAAAAGGAAACCGGGCTCCGCACAGCCTGCGAGATTGCCAATGCCCAGCATGCCGAAGCTGCCCTGAAGCACAACATCGACCTGCTGACCATCAGCGGCAGGGCCACGGTGAACCCGTTTGCCATGGAAGAGATAGCCGCGGTGTTGAAGGGCACCCATATGCCGGTGCTCGTAAACAACCCCGTTTACCCGAACCTGGAACTGTGGATCGGGGCGCTGGAGCGCCTGCAGCAGGCCGGTTTGTCTGATTTCGGGGTGATAAACAGGGGCTTCTCCACTGATGAGCAGTACCCGTACCGCAACCATCCGCGCTGGGACCACATGTTGCAGTTAAAGGACCTGTACCCGGAACTGCCGGTGCTGTGCGACGCCGCCCATATAGCGGGCCGCCGCAGCCTGCTGTACCCGGTGAGCCAGAAGGCGGTGGATCTGGGAATTGACGGTTTGCTGTTTGAGTCGCACACCAACCCGCCGGCTGCCCTTAGCAGTCCGCAACAGCAGCTCTTGCCGCAGGAGCTGGACTTGCTGGTGAATGCCGTGGCATCTAAGGTGAAGTTGACGGGCACCACCGAGTTGGTAGAGCAGTTGGATGAGCTGAGCCAGCAGATCGAAAGCCTCGATGATGAACTGATGGAGTTGTTGCTGCGCCGCACGGCGATGTCGAAGAAAATGAGCCAGCGCCAGGTCGGTGACCTGCAACCCAGCCTGCAGGCACAGCGCTGGCAGAAGCAGCTGCACGAATGGCTGCAGCGCACCACATCCAACGGCGCCGATAAAAGCTTGGTGGCGGCAGTCCTGAATGAGCTGCAGCAGCAGAACACTCGCAACACCGGGTTAGGGGCGTCCGCGATAATTTAGGGAGCAGAGGCGGTGCCTGCCGGGCATATAGGGCAGGTACCGCCTTTTGTTTATATAGGTTGTATTCAGGGGGGAAAGAAAGAGAAAACAGAACAGCTATATATAGCGCAACCGCATGGTGCCCTTCATCTGAATTTATATGGGGCAGCTGCCCAGAGCAACGGCAACATCACCAATTTGGAACCGCTTTTGTCCTTTTTTTCAATTTTTAGCAACAAAAAACAGAAAAGTTTTGACTTTACAGAATTACTTTACTAAGTTTAGCCCAGATATTAGAAGCAGGCAATGATACAGCACATTACACTTTACTTTAGCTACTACTTTTTTGGTACTCCGCCGGGGCTCCAGAGATAAGCTATTGTGTAAGTGCATCACAGTATATAACTCAGGAAGCCCCGCCTTAAGCGGGGCTTTTTTCTTTACATGATACAGAAAAAAATTAAAGTAGCGATTCAGGGAGGCCCTGCCTCCTTCCACGAGGTGGCCGCCCAGCAGTACTTCCCCGAGTATGAAGTAAAAAGCATGCCGTGCCAGTCGTTCCGGGAACTGTGCGAGGTGCTGCACAAAAGCAAGGCCGACCAGGCCGTGATGGCTGTCGAGAACACCCTGGCGGGTAGCATTCTGCCGAACTACAACCTGCTGCACCAGTACAACCTGTTTGTGACGGGCGAGCTGTGGCTGCCGATCGAGCAGAACCTGATGGCGTTGCCGGGCCAGCAGCTGCAGGACCTGCGCAAAGTGGTCTCGCACCCGATGGCCCTGAACCAGTGCACCGAGTTCCTGACGCTGCAGCCGCAGCTGCAGTTGCAGGAAAGCCACGACACCGCTGACAGCGCAAAAGAAATCAGGGAAAAAGGCCTGGAAGGCGTAGCCGCCATTGCAAGCAAGCAGGCAGCAGCCCTCTATGGCCTGGAGATGCTGGCAGAGAACATCGAGGACCGGCGCGACAACTTCACCCGCTTCCTGGTGGTGAACCGGGAGCGGCCAAAGGAAGTTGGGACGGCCAACAAGGCAACGCTCCTGCTGCAGGTGTCGCATGACAGGTCGCTGGCTGATATATTCACGCAACTGAGCCTGCACGGCATCCACACCGCGCTGATACAGACGCTTCCGGCCATTGCCCGCAGCTACGCGCATTATATGGTGATAGAGCTGGAGGGAGAATCGAGCGTGAACCTGCAGGAGACCATCGCGTCGCTGGAGCCCCTGGTGGAGTACCAGCAGTTGCTCGGGCTCTACCACAAGACGAAATACCCGGAGCACCCGAACCCTAAAAAGAAGGTGAAGACCTTACAAGCTTAACCCATGATCATTCCGAAAGCAGACCGCCTCCAGCACGTGCAGGAATACTACTTCGCCAGGAAACTGGCCGAAGTGCGGGCACTCAACGCGCAGGGCAAACAGATCATCAACCTTGGCATCGGCAACCCCGACCAATTGCCCTCCACGGCGACCGTTGATGCGCTGCACACCTCGGCCTCCGGGCCTCAGAGCCACGGCTACCAGCCCTACAACGGTATTCCGGCTTTCCGGCAGGCGGTGGCTGACTGGTATAGCCAGGTATATGGTGTAACGCTAACGGAGGCTGAGGTGCTCCCGCTGATGGGCTCGAAGGAAGGCATCGTGCATATATCGCTGGCGTTCCTGAACCCCGGTGACAAGGTGCTGGTGCCAAACCCGGGCTACCCGGCGTACTCTTCAGCGGCCCGACTGGCTGGCGCAGAGCCGGTAAGCTATACCCTGAGCGAGGAAAACGGCTGGCTCCCGCAGGAGCAGGAACTGCTGCAACTGGTACAGGAGGGTGGCGTAAAGCTGATGTGGATCAACTATCCGCATATGCCTACCGGCACCGAGGCCACTGCCGGCATGCTCGAGAAACTGGTGGCCTTTGCCCGCCAGCACCAGATCCTGCTCATCAACGACAACCCCTACAGCCTCGTGCTGCCGAATCAGTCACCGCTGAGTTTATTAAGCATAGCGGACGCGAAGGACTGCTGCCTGGAGCTGAACTCGCTGAGCAAATCGCATAACATGGCGGGCTGGCGCGTGGGCATGGTGCTCGGCAACCCGGAGTACCTGGCTACCATACTGGCCGTGAAAAGCAACATGGACTCCGGCATGTTCCTGCCTGTGCAGCAAGCGGCCGTGGAGGCCCTGCAAAACGACAGTGCCTGGCACGAGGCGCGCAACCAGGTATATGCCGCCCGCAAGGAGCTGGTGCTTGAGTTGCTGGACACGCTGCACTGCCGCTACCAGCCCAACACGGTGGGCATGTTTGTGTGGGCGCGCGTGCCGGACCACATTGCCGATGTGGAAGCGTACCTGGACGAACTGCTCTACGAAGCAGGGGTTTTTATCACGCCAGGTAAAATTTTCGGCAGCCAGGGGGAACGATATTTACGTGTATCGCTTTGTGTATCAGCAGCCCTGTTAGAAGAAGCCACCAAAAGAATCAAACATCATACTTTACAAACCATTAACCATGAGCTCAAATAATTCAAAACTAAACATCACTACCGACTCAAAAATTCTGAAAAGTCGTACCATTCCTACCCTCATCAGTGGCCCTTGCAGCGCCGAGAGCGAAGAGCAAATGCTTCAGACAGCGCGCGGGCTGATCAAAGACCACCGGGTGCATATTTTCAGAGCGGGTATCTGGAAGCCACGCACGCGCCCGGGTTTGTTCGAGGGAGTAGGTAGAGTAGGTTTAGAGTGGCTCCGGACCGTGAAGCAGGAAACAGGCTTGCCAACTGCCGTAGAAGTGGCGAACACGCAGCACGTGGAAGAGGCGCTGGAGTATGGTGTCGATATTCTATGGGTAGGGGCGCGCACAACGGTTAATCCGTTCTCGGTGCAGGAAGTGGCTGATGCCCTGCAGGGTGTGGATATTCCTGTGTTGGTGAAAAACCCGGTAAACCCGGATATACAGCTGTGGCTGGGTGCCCTGGAGCGCCTGAACCGTGCCGGTATCACGGACCTGGGACTAATTCACAGAGGTTTCTCCACCCCGAACAACAAGCCTTACCGCAACCACCCCAAGTGGGAAACCATCCAGCAGATCCGTGCGCTGGCACCGGGCATTCCGTTGTTCTGCGACCCAAGCCATATAGCAGGCCGTCGCGACCTGCTGCAAACCGTAAGCCAGCAGGCACTGCACCTAGGCGTGGACGGTTTGATGATTGAATCGCATATAAACCCGGATGTGGCCCTGAGCGACGCCTCGCAGCAGGTAACGCCGGAAGGATTGACATTGCTGTTGAACAGCCTGGACCTTGACCATGAGCATGTGGCAGGACCGGGACAGCTGCAGGACCTGCGCAGCCTCATCGACCGTCTGGACCACGACCTGGTGAACTTGCTGTTCCTGCGCTCTGATGTGTCGAAGCGCATTGGGGAGTACAAGCGTGCCAATGCGCTTGACATTTTTCAGGCAGGCCGCTGGAAAGAGATCGTGCAGGACAGACTGAGGCTGGCTAACGAAATCGGTGTGGACGAAGGCTTTATCAAAGCTATCTTCGACGCTATTCACCAGCATTCTATCGGTGTACAGAACGAGGTAATGAATGCCGCTCCGGCGCCTAAAACCTCAGAAAGCTCCGTAGAGAAGTAACTGAAACCCAAGCCCATTCCGGCTCCATATAGCCGGTAGCAAGGCATAGGGTATGCTATATGTTCTCATATATGAATAGAGACGAAGCGTTATGGCCGTAGCAGCTATAACGCTTCGCCTTTTATAGGCACGGCCGGGCAGAAACTTGCGGTGAAACTGTGTTAGCAAGGGCACGTTTTTTACCTTTGCGCTGTTGCAAAGCAGCATCAAACTTAAGCTTTTTTCAACATGAAAACTCCTATTTCCCGCCTCCGCACTGTGGGCATTTACGAAGGAATCTCTTACCTGCTGTTGCTGGGCATAGCCATGCCGATCAAGTACATGCTGGGAATTCCGGAAGTTGTGAAATATGTCGGCTGGGCGCACGGCGTGCTTTTTGTCCTATATATGGTGGCACTGCTGCAGGTAACGCTGGTGCACCGCTGGTCTGTGCTGAAGGTGGCCGCCGGCGTGCTTGCCTCTCTCCTGCCCTTCGGCCCGTTTATCCTGGATAAAAAGCTGCTGCACGCAGAGGAGGAAAAAGCCGCGCTCCGTCAGCGGCAAACCGCTTAGGTTTATATGTGGTTTAGATAAAAAAGCCAGCCGGTTATATATAGCCGGCTGGCTTTTTTATCTAAACCACACCACACTATTCCCCTGTTGCCTCCCATCCGGCTTTACGCGCGGTAGCCTGGGCTATGACGCTGGAGGCGAGCAGCTGCAGCGCATGGTAGAGCATGATCGGCAGCAGGATAATGCCGACAATGTTGGCGTCCGGGAACAGCACTTTGGACATGACCGTGCCGTGCACCAGCGACTTTTTAGAGCCGCAGAAGATGGCGGTGATGCGGTCTTCGCGGTTAAAGCCCAGCAGGCGGCTGATGGCGCTCGTGATGCCGTATACCAGGAAAAACAACCCCACCATGGCTGCACCAAGCGCTGTTAAGTCTAAGAGGCTGTAGCCGCTGAACATATCACGGGCGAAGGACTCGCAGAAAGAGGTGAACACGATGAGAAGGATGATGACCTGGTCAAAAATCCGCAGCTTTTTCTTGTTGCGCTCCGCGAAAACTCCCCAGTAGCGGTGCAGCACGATGCCCAGCACCACGGGAAGCAGCACCTGCAGCACCAGCTTGCCCATCACGCTCCCTAAATCAAACGCTCCGGAGCTGCTGGTCAGGAACAGCCCCATCCAAAGCGGCGTCACAAAGATGCCGATGAGGCTGGAGATACTGGCGTTGAAAATGGCCGCCGGGATATTGCCTCCCGCTATCGACACCATCACCACCGACGAAGACACCGTGGACGGCAGGGCAGCCAGGTAAAACGTGCCCAGCCAGAGCAGTTCCTGCTCACCTCCCTCAAAAAAAGAGCGCAGCGGCAGAATAAGCAGCGGAAACAGCACAAAAGTGCTCAGTTGCACCACCAGGTGCAGGCGCCAGCTGCTCAGGCCGGCCTTCAGCTTACCGGGGCTCAGACGCAGCCCGTAGAAAAAGAAGATCAGCGACACGCCGTAATTCGCCACATCGCCCAGCGAAAGCGGCTCCCGGTCTACACCGAGTTCCGGAAACAGCCAGGCCAATAAGATCATTCCGATCAGAGCCAGCAGAAACCAATCCAGCCCCGCCCGGGCCGCCAATGCGCCGGCTCTCGGGATAAGCCCCACCAGCCCCTCGGTTGCCTGTCGCTCTTTTTTCATGGGACAAGCAGGTTAAGCGGCACCCTTATCATGGCACAAGACATAAAACTATATATGATTTTTACTTTTGGTTTCAATGAATTGCTTCGGTTCCTGACAGAAGTCCAAGCATAAACTTTACTACCCGCTACTTATAATCTATCCACAGTCTTAAATGAAAGCACAACGGCCTCGCACAAACATGCGGGGCCGTTGTATATAGGTTCGCTTTCTTTTAAAACTCCAGCAGGTCGATGGTTTCCAGCTCAAACCTGGTAGTATCCTCTTCCACAGCGGTAGTGTCCTGCGCCGTCACGATCAGGTCGCGGGCACGGCCGTAGAGACTTACGTTCGGGGTCAGGTTTTCGTACTCCTCCTGCGAAATCAGGCCACGCCGGCGCATTATGCCGCCAATCAGCCGGTAGTATCCGCCTTTGTAGCTGCGCAAGTTTCCATAGCTGTCGAAGGAAGAGCGGTAGCGTTTCGGGCTTGGGATGATGCTCGTCAGAAAAATGGCTTCTGCCAGGTTCAGCTCCGAAGGCTGCTTCCCGAAGTAAAACCGGGAAGCGTCTTTGGCGCCATATACGTTCGGGCCCCACTCAATAATGTTGAGATACACCTCGAACAACCTGTTTTTAGAGACGAGATCCTCGTTCTCGATCAGCCAGACAATGATGGCTTCTTCCACTTTGCGGGCTACGGTTTTTTTCCTGGACAGGAAAACGTTCTTTACCAACTGCATGGAGATGGTACTGCCGCCGCGGGCAAACTCGCCTTCTTTCAGGTTCTTAATAATCGCCTGCCTGAACGCCTCCTCATGGAAACCGTTGTGGCTGTAAAAGCCTGCGTCCTCGGCACTCAGGATCGCGTTGCGCAGGTACGGTGAGATTTCGCTAATCGGGCTGTAAAAAGGGTTTGACGGCCCCACCGTGAACGTGCGCACCGGTTTGCCATACTCATATACCGTGTGCACAAAAGAACGGTTAATCTTCTCAATGTTCGTGTTGCCCCACTCCTTTATCTCAAAGTCCTCTGAGGCATCCAAATCCGAGTTGAATACCAGCTGGTTCAGGCTGTCCATGTTCACGTGGAACTTCATGTCATACTGCAGCCAGCCCTGCGCCTGTATGCCCTCCAGATTTTCGAAAAGGCCGGTGGGCAGCGACTGGAAAAAGTCATTTGCCGGCATCTGCTCTGTCTTCACCATCAGGTCGATGATCTTGGTGGTATCCACCTTCTCGTAGGAGGCATAAAAATTGGCCTTTGCCCTGTTCACACGCACCTCCGTCAGGCTGTCGACCACGTACAGGTTGGGCCCAAGCGTGACGACATAGTCCAGCTCACTCTCCCGCACATTTATATCATCCTCGCCGGACAGCATCGGGTGGTTCAGCGTCAGGTTGTTTACCATGGCACTTCCCCGGATGGTCAGCTTCTCATTCCTGAATTGCTTGCTATCCAGGCTAAAGCGGACGGTGTCGAACGTAACGGCCGCGTCCAGCTTCTTTTTGATGTACGGGATGCGCACGCCCATGTCGTCGTAGGCATATAAGCGGCCTGCAATGCGGTAAGCTTTCGGGTCGATGGTGCCGAACACCCGCATGTTATTCTCCAGCGAGTCTGTCTGCACCGACAACTGGGAGGCGATCTGCCCGTCGTTAATGCGCAGGTACGGCATGGCCATGTTGATGGTGCGGTTGGTGGAGACGTAAGAGGCGTTCAGGTTGTTAAAGTCGACCTGGTCCGGCACGTTCTTGAAAGCGGTTTCAATTACGCGGTTGAGCAGGGCGCCGTAGTTGCGCTCTTCGGCAGTGGAGTCTGCCGGCGGTGCGGCATCTTTCTTACCGGGTACCTCCTCCTTCTTCAGAAGAAAACTGAAGTTTGAGCCATTTTCGTCTTTCACCGCCGTCAGGTAAGTGTTATCCACCTCCAGGCGCTTGAACACGATGCGACCTGCAAAGATAGACCGGACACTGATGGCCGCATACACGCTGTCGGTCCTGAAAAGGGTGTCCTGCTGATGCGGCACGAAGGAAATATCTGTGAGAACCACAGAATTCCAGTCATCAAACTCGGCACTGCCAATGTTGAAGTCAGCGGGGTACCTGTTTTCCACTTTCGCCTCCACCCGGCCGAGGGTATACTGCAGCACCCGGCTTCTGAAGGCGAAAAGCAGTACAATGAGTAGCAAAAAGAAGGCGATGATACCGCCAAATATAGCTAATAGTCTGTTTCTTAAACGATGGTCCAAAATGTTCTGATGCGAATTAAAAATGGTTTTCTTCTGCCCAGGCAGCACACAATATAGTCAATTTCATGCCGGAGAGCGGCGCAATCACACCACTCGTTCTACGGAAGTATGTAGGTTAAGATATATTATACAAGCCCTTTATACAAGCATAGTGCCAAAGCTACGGTATCCCGCCCATATAAACATATAATTAGCAGGAAGTTAGAAGCAAACTTATTTATCCGGGAACCCCGTGCAGCGAAATCAGCGGGTGTGCTTTTGGCATCCTGCGGCAAACCTGTGTATCTTTGGACAAAGCATTACCTCCTGTATGAACCTGACCTCACTTACTGCTATTTCGCCGGTAGATGGCCGCTACCGCCGCCATACCTCCGAACTCGCCGGCTATTTTTCTGAATTCGGCCTGATCCGCTACCGGGTGCTGGTAGAGGTGGAGTACTTTATTGCACTGTGCGAGCTGCCCCTGCCCCAACTGGCAGGCGTTGACAAGGACCTGTTCCCGCAGTTGCGCACCCTGTATGCTGAATTCTCTGAAAAGGACGCCCTGCTCATCAAGGAGACGGAGAAAGTGACGAACCACGACGTGAAGGCCGTGGAGTACTTCCTCAAGGACAGGTTTGATACCCTGGGCCTCGGCGACCACAAGGAGTTTATCCATTTCGGGCTTACCTCGCAGGATGTGAACAACACCGCAATCCCGCTCTCGATGCTGGAGGCTGACACGCAGGTGCTGCAACCGGCTTACCAGAACATATGCGTGGTACTGGCCGACCTGGCCCGGCAGTGGAAAGCCATACCGATGCTGGCGCACACGCACGGCCAGCCTGCCTCGCCTACCCGCCTGGGCAAAGAGTTTATGGTGTTTGCTGAGCGCCTGGAAGCGCAGTTGGACCAGGTGCGCCGGGTGCCTTTCTCGGCTAAGTTCGGTGGCGCAACCGGTAACTTCAATGCACACCACGTGGCCTACCCGGGTATTAACTGGCCCGAGTTCGGCAACAACTTCGTGCAGGAAACGCTGGGCCTGCGCCGCAGCCAGTACACCACCCAGATTGAGCATTATGACAACATGGCTGCCTATTTCGACGGGCTGAAGCGACTGAACACCATTCTGCTGGATTTCTCCCGGGATGTATGGCAGTATATCTCCATGGGGTATTTCAAGCAGAAGATCAGGGCCGGAGAAGTGGGTTCGTCGGCCATGCCCCATAAAGTGAACCCCATTGATTTCGAGAACGCGGAAGGGAATTTCGGTATCGCAAACGCTGTGCTTGAGCACCTGTCTGCCAAGCTGCCTATCTCCCGCCTGCAGCGCGACCTGACAGATTCTACAGTGCTGCGCAGCGTGGGGGTGCCGCTGGCGCATATCCTGGTGGCCCTGAAATCGCTGGAGCGCGGTATCGGGAAGCTGGAACTGAATGAGGCAGCCCTGCATGCGCACCTGGAGGCCAACTGGGCGGTAGTGGCCGAAGGCATACAGACGGTGCTGCGCCGCGAGGGCTACCCGCAGCCATATGAGGCCCTGAAAGAACTGACCCGCAAAAACGAGAAAATGACGGAGCAGAGCATTCACCGTTTCATCGACACCCTGCAGGTGAGCGATGCGGTAAAGGCCGAACTGAAGCAGATTTCCCCTTTCAACTACACTGGTGTTGATCTGATTTAAGCAAAGCTATATATAGCAGCAAACGAAGAAGCCCTAGCAGGATGCCTGCTGGGGCTTTGCTGTTTTTCACCAAAACGATAAGATAAAGCACTTAGCGAGCGTTTTACATTTGTTCAATACCGTAGGTAGCCGCACCTATACGGCATTTCCAATGGTTTTATCCAGTTCAATATTTAAAATTTTATCTAATGCTTGAAAATCTCATTTATACGTATATAATTCTATAAGCATAAAGAACTAAAACCAATGTTTGGATAGAAAGCAATGGGCTCAGTTGATCACGTGGAGAAGGAGAGGCTTAGAGCCTTGGAAGCTTATGAAATTCTTGACACACCTGCTGAAAAAGATTTTGACGATCTCACTACCCTTGCGTCGCATATCTGCAGCACACCCATCTCTTCTATCAGCCTTATCACCAACGACAGGCAGTGGCTAAAATCGAAAGTAGGGCTTGATATTGCGGAAACACCCCGCGCCATCTCCTTCTGCCAGCACGCACTTGTCACTGAGGGTCTTCTGGAGGTAAAAGACACCCTTGAAGACGACCGCTTCCGGGACAGTAACTTTGTGACGGGCCCGCCGCATATCAGGTTCTATGCCGGGTCTGCGCTCATAAGCTCCGGAGGCTACAAAGTGGGAACTCTCTGCGTAATGGACACGGTGCCGAAACAGCTGACAGAGGAACAGAAAACAGCCTTACTTGTGCTTGCCAGGCAAGTGGTAGTGAACCTGGAGCTTCGCCTGAAACAGAAGCAACTGGAAAAGGAGAAGCAGCAACTGTATGCCACGAACGAGAAGTTGGATGAGTTTGTGCACATGGTATCGCATGACTTGCGCGAGCCTATCATGAACATAAACAGTCTGGCAGAATGGCTGCAGGATGACCTGGCTGCTAAAGATTACGTGAGCCTTTCTGAGAACCTGGGCCTGATAAAGGAACGGACCGCCGCCATGGAAAACCTGGTGCAGGGGCTGTTGCAGTATGCAATGGTGCAGATAAAGGACCTGCCCAAAGAGAAGGTGAACGTACAAAACCTGGTACAGGGGCTGGTGGAGGAGTACAGCACGTCCCCGGATATCAAGGTCCATATTTCGCCTGACTTACCTGTCTTCACCACTGAAAAGGTGCTGCTGCAGCAGGTGTTCGCTAACCTGATCTCCAATGCCTTTAAGTACCATCACACGGGCAAAGGCAATATATGGATAGAAGCGGAGGAGACGGCGAAGCGCTATACCTTCTGTGTAAAAGACGACGGACCCGGCATTCCGCACCAGCATCAACATAAAGTATTCGGCTTATTCGAGCGCCTCCTGCGTGACACAGAAAAAGCACGGGGATCAGGTATTGGTCTATCTACCGTCAAAAAGATCGTGGAGGACAAAGGCGGCCGCGTCTGGATCAAGTCGGCGCTGGGGAAGGGCTCGACTTTCTTTTTCACCTGGCCAAAACAGGCTAAAGGATGAGATAAAATGTAGCCGTAGCCGCTCCCGTTTCGCCTGCCGCACCCAGTCTGTAATTCCGTTCTAAGGTGGATTATATAGGCGCAGTGCCATGGTATAGCCACGTCTGCACGCCATCGGCCGCTATAAAGCTCAACCGGAGCGCAGCATCAGCAGAATTGACAGCTTTCTCTATATAACATGCAGCGATGTTTGTTATATATAATACCAGCTTATATATACCTTCTCTATAATAAAGATGCTGCTCCCGTATTATTCTAAAAGCTTAAGCCGTAGATGGAAGAAGGTTTAAGCGACTTGTTATGAAATCTACCTTTCCGGAAGCCAGGCGCAGGTAAAAATTAACATGCCTACGAATCCGGCTTCCGGAAAGTGATAATTATTTCTCCGGTTATAGAGAATTTGCTCAAGGGCCTCCGACTCTGTTGGAAATCTCCCACTTGTCTGCATCATATAATGTGAAGCACGGGAAGGACTTCCTTATCGTTTCCCGGCAAGCTCCCAGACGGCTTTCACAAAATAATCCCAGCTGAATTTCTTTTTGTAGGTCTGGATGTTTTGGTTGAAAGTCTCTCCCTGGTTCCAGGTGTAGAAGCGGGTGACCGCGGCGGCAATCTCCTTCGGATCGGGCGCTACTACATAACCCACTTCCCCGTCCGGCACCAGTTCTGCCAGCCCCCCCACGTTTGTCACCACCATCGGCTTATCGAAATGGTAGGCTACCTGCGTTACCCCGCTTTGCGTGGCGTGCCTGTAAGGCTGCACCACCAGGTCGGCGGCACTGAAATAGTGGCGCACGGCGGCGTTGGGTATAAAATCGGTGTGCAGCACCAGGCGGTCCTGCAGGTGAAGGTCCGCGATGAGTTGCTGGTAGGGAGCGTCCTCTTCGTAAAACTCCCCGGCCACGATCAGCTTGATGTCGGGGCGCTGCCGCAGGGCAGGTTCCGCCATGGCCTGCAGCAGCAGGTCCAGCCCCTTGTAGGCACGGATGAAGCCGAAAAACAGGATATAATTGTAGCTTGGATCGAGGTTAAGCGCCGCACAGGCAACGGCTTTGGGCTCGGCAGCGCCAAAGTTGTCGTAGAGCGGGTGCGGCAGGTACAGGCTTGGCTTGTGGGGCTCAAACTTCTTCAGGTCTTGCAGCACCGCGCGGGAGAGGGTAATAAAGCCGTGGCAGGCACTGAGGAAGTATTTGGTGAGGGGCACGTCGCCGGGGCGCTTCTCGTGCGGCACCACATTATCGGTGATCGCCAGGATGCGGCTGTGCCTGTTCCGTCGTATGAGGCGCGCGATGGTCCCGAAAGCAGGCCCCATGAACGGCAACCAGTAACGGAAAATCACGAGGTCAGGTTGCTGCTTATATATATAGTTGCCGGTGCGCCACCAGCTAACTGGGTTCACGGAGTTAAGCAGGACTTTGATGCGAAGGCCCTCCGGGGCCGGCTCCTCCGAGTACTGGCTCTTGCCGGGGAACAGGAAAGAAGGATACTGCAGGCTGAACGTCACGATCTCCACCTCGTCCCCCGCCTCCTGAAAAGCGTAGGCCAGGCGTTCGTTGAACGTGGCCATGCCGCCGCCGCGCAAAGGATATGACGGGCCCACGATGATTACGCGCCGTGCCGCCATTATTTCCTCAGCGCCCCTACCCGGTCCCTAATCAGGTACTCGTTGCGTTTGTTGGCTGCCAGGGAGATCATCTCGGCAAGGAAACCGGCCAGAAACAGCTGCACGCCCAGTATCACGGCTACCAGCGCCAGGAAGAACAGCGGCTGGTCCACGATGTCGCGCACGCGGCCGTTCTGGTATATGCCGAACACCTTCTGCAGGATCAGCCACAGAGTTATGCCCAGCCCCACCACAAACATCAGCGTGCCCGCCGTGCCGAAGAAGTGCATCGGGCGCTTTTTGAAGCGGCTCACAAACGTAATGGAAAGGAGGTCGAGGAAGCCGTACACGAAGCGCTCTAGCCCAAACTTGGTGGTGCCGTACTTTCGCTCCTGGTGCTGTACTACCTTTTCACCTATCCTGGTAAAACCGTTCCACTTCGCGATAACGGGTATATAGCGGTGCATCTCGCCGTGCACCTCAATGCTTTTTACCACCAGCTGGCGGTAGGCTTTCAGGCCACAGTTAAAGTCATGCAGCTGTATGCCGGACAGTTTGCGCGTGGCGGCGTTGAAGAATTTCGTGGGGACGGTTTTGCTCAGGGGGTCGTAGCGCTTCTTTTTCCAGCCGCTCACCAGGTCATACTTCTGGTTCTTGATCATGTCGTACAGCGCCGGAATCTCCTCCGGGCTGTCCTGCAGGTCGGCATCCATCGTGATGACCACCTCGCCCGAGCAGCGCCGGAAGCCTTCGTTCAGGGCGGCTGACTTGCCGTAGTTGCGGTTAAAGCTGATGCCCTTCACGGTATTGTCTTCGGTACTGATGTCGCACACCACGTCCCAGGAGCGGTCGGTGCTGCCGTCGTCCACCAGTATCACTTCATAAGAGAACTCATGCGCGTGCATCACACGTTTGATCCAGCGCACCAGTTCAGGCAGCGACTCCTCCTCGTTGAAGAGGGGAACCACTACCGAAATATCATAGGGGTATTGCATGTGTTATTCAAACTCCGGCCGGCTGTTCTTCATCACCGCAGCGATGATCAGCGACAGGATAAAACCGATAATTAAGGTGATAACCGTTCCTCCCAAAATCATGGTCAACGGCCCCTGGAAGTTCTGCGCCATTGCCATGCCTGCATCTATCTGCTCGTCAGACAGGCCCTGCTCGATCATCTGCTCCCGCTGCTTCTCGATAATCCTTCCCATATAACCGGTGTCTACAAACGAGGTATAGATCCAGGTGAAGATGCCCGTGAAGAAGCCAAAAACCGCCGACAGCAAGGTGCCCAGGCCAAGCCCCTGCCCATACGACATATAGCCGAAGTTCAGTTCCTTGTAGTTTTTCATGGCTACCACCAGGCCGATGATCAGGATGATATAGGCCACACTGCTCAGCCAGCGGTTATCGCCCAGGTCAGCTATCATGATGATGGCCTGGTAGATGATGCCGATCAGGCCAAAGATGGCCCCGTACTTTAAAGCGACAGATGCGACGGAGGGTTGTTTCTCAGACAATGTCATGGGGTTGGGTTATATAGGTTTTACGTTTCTACTTCCGGAAAAAAACAGCCGCAATCAACGAGAATATCCCTCCCACAAAAATTCTTCTCACAAAGTCGTCGGCCGCCAGCATGCCAGGCGTAATGTTATCTAAAGCTTTGTATCCCTCGTTGTACATATTCTCCCCCAGCAGCCGCACCTGTTCCTCCCTTGTTTCCTCCAGCAGCGCCTTCATCTCCGCGACGTGGTTCTGCAGCACTTCGGCGCCGGCTATATATATAAACAGGAACACCAGCATCGCGGTGGTAAGCGCCGTGTAAAAAGCCACTGAAAGGCCTACCCGCAGCGCCCTGCCAAACCCAACATCCCCCTCATGGAAAAGTTTGAAATACCGTATCCCCAGAAAGATGCATACCGGGATCGGCAGGTAAGTCAGGCGGCCCAGGTCTCCGAAGGGGTTATAACCCAAAAAGTACAGGACCAGCACCAGCACGAAACAAGCCACACTGCCAACAACGCCGTAGCGTATCCCGACTCTTATTATTGTCTGATTCAACATGCTGCTTGCGGGCGCTGTTGCCATTGCGGCAACACCACCTCAATATAATATAAATAAATTAAAAAGATTAACGGAGCACCACCTGCCCCTGGTGAATAGTGCCGATCACTTCCCCCCGTAGCTGCTGCCCAAAGAACGGGCTGTTCTTGGATTTTGACTTCGTGGCTTCCGCCGTCGGCGTCCAGGTGGCATTCGGATTAAACAGGGTCAGGTTGGCGGCCTCCCCCACGGCGATGCGCGGCTCCGGCAAACGCAGGATGCGGCGTGGGCCAGAGGTGAATTTATCCACCAGCTGCTCCACTGTCAGCACATCTCTCAGGGTGGTGCTGGCCACGGCGAAGGCAGTTTCCAGGTTGATGATGCCAAAGTCCGCCAGGTCGAACTCCAGTTTTTTTGCCTCGGTGTCGTGGGGCATATGCGCCGACACAAGGGCATCGATGGTGCCGTCCTGCAACCCCTGCTTGATCGCCATCACATCGGCATCGCTTCTGAAGGGGGGCGCCACTTTGTAATTGGTGTCAAATGGAAGGATGGTCGCATCGGTAAATGCTGCCTGGTAGCTGGCCACATCGCAGGTAACCAGCAGTCCGGCGGCTTTCGCCTGCCGCACTGCCTCTATGGCCGCTGCCGTGGACAGCAGGGAGAAATGGATTCTGCCGCCCGTGTAGGCAAGCAACTGCAGGTCGCGCGTCACCATCACTTCCTCTGCCAGCGATGGAATGCCTTTCATACCCAAGCGGGTGCTGGCTTCTCCCTCGTGCATCTGCCCGTGCTCTGTCAGGCGCGTGTGCTCCGGCTTGTTCATGAGCAGGCCATCAAACAGCTGCACATACTGCAGCGCTTTCAGGAGGATGTCTGCGCCCTGCAGCGGGTTGGTGCCGTCGGTAAACGCAACGGCTCCCGCCTGGTGCAGGTCAATCATCTCCGTCAGGTCCTTTCCCTGCGCACCTACGGTGATGGCTGCTGCCGGCAACAGCGTGACAGGCAGGTGGAGCGACCTGTTTCGGATATAACTCACGCCTCCTTTCGACTGTACCACCGGCTCTACATTCGGCAGGCAAACCACTTCGGTAAAGCCCCCCGCCGCCGCTGCCGCCGCCACAGAATGCAGGTCTTCCTTATACTCCAGCCCGGGTTCCCCCACAAAGGCATGCAGATCTACCCACCCCGCCGACACACAAAGGCCTTCCGCGGCGACAGTCTCGTCCGCCTCTCTCGCTTCCTGGCCTATATAGGTAATAATGCCGTCTTCGATCAGGATATGCTGCTGCTGTAAGTGGTAGTCGGATTGCGGGTTGTAGATTGTTGCTGCTTGGAGAAGTATTTTCATGCTAGAGGAATCTAATAAGAGCTATTTCGGCCATCAGGAAAAACAGACACAATATTAGGCAATATTTCCAAAGCTTCACGCCAAAATATCTTTTTTCAAACGCATCCTTCACCGAGAAGGCATCCTCCGCATCATATATGTGCACGTTCTCCCGGCCCGGCCCCACCAGCGCCCGCAGTTCATCCGGCGCGTATTGCGCCAAATTGGACTCGGCCTTGCCATAGTTAAATGCCAGGGTGGTGATGGTGGAATCCTGCATTTGGAGCGTGTAAAAGCCGGCCTCGTCCATGGCTGCCGGTGTATCAAAAAAGAGCTTGCCGCCCCTTACCTGTTGCTCCGGTATAAACGCAAGGCTGTCTTTCTGCAGCGCATATACACCTTCTTTCTTTGTTTTGCTGATGGCGGGCACCTGAATCGTGCTGCCAGACAGGGTATAGGCCAGCGCCTGCTGCTGCTTGTAACTCCCGATCGCCAGTTTGTACATGATCGGTACGAAGAGCGCATGATTGGCCAAAGCACTAAAGTCCTGTTCCAGCGGCGCTGCCATCATATATAGGTGGCCGTTGCCTCTGTCGAACCTTGACAGAAAGGGCGCGCCGCCCCTGTACTTCAGAATGTCTTCGGACGCCCTTGACCAGGCAACACTGCGCACAGCCGCCGGCATCTGCATTTTTGGGTCGTACTCAGAGAAGATGGTCCTGAAAAAAGGGTTGTTTGGATCAGGGGGGGCAACGTTGGTTTTGCTGCTTGCGGCAGTTGCCCCGGTAAAGCTGGCAGGAATGTTCAGGTTTTGGAACAGGGCAGCATACCCTGCCTCCTCGCCACCGGCAGGGGGTATAACAGCCACGGTGCCCCCCTCCTTCACGAAATTAGCGACCGTGGCAGCCAGCGCAGAAGAAAGGTTGGCGACACCGTTTAATATAATAATATCTGAAGTGCCTGCCTGCGCATAATTTATATTGCCCGCCGTATAAGAGGTAAAGCTGAAAAAAGGCTCGTTCTGATACAGGCGCTGCAGCGATGAGGAAGCATTGTCCGTAATTTCGGTAACGGCAATGTTGGACGCCGGCGATAACACAAAGTAATAGGTGTTGTCAAACTCTACGGGGTAGTCCTCCACTTCTATATAAGCGCGCTTCGTTCCGGCACCTTCCACCCTGAAATTCATCACTGCCTCTGTCGCTTGCTGCGGGGGTAGGTTCACGCTTAGCGCCGCCACCTGCCGGTTCTCGACAATGAGCCTGACCTGCACGTCCTCCAGCGCTTCTTCGCCTGCGTTGAACAAACTCACATGAAGCACATTGTCCGCTGCGGAACGGATAAACTCATCTTCCAAATAAACAGAATCAATCGCGACGTTTGAGGTGGCTGCCGCTGCGATAGGCACCAGGTGCACCTGGGTTGTACTGTCATATCCTTGCAGCAACGAAGGCTTAAAAGTGCTTTTCTGAAAGTCAGACAATATAAAAGTGTGGGAGGCACGACTCGCCGTAGCTGTCCGGGAGAAAACTAAGTCTTTTGCAGAAAAATCAAGCTCGGTTAAAAATCCTTCTGCCTCCGATTCCTGCACCGGTGCTCCATGGCCAGGACTGTTGCCCGATATTACTTTAAAAGAAGTGGATCCCGGAAACATCCGGATGATATCCCTGGCTCTGTCTGACGCTATGTTTAGCAGCGTTAAATCCTGTTCCGCATGCAGGTTCTGCATACTGTAGGAATTGTCTACTACGATGGCAACCTCTGAGGCATCGGCTGGTGCGGCGGCATCAGAGGCAGGAAGAAAAGGCTGTGCAAAAGCCAGCACCAGGAAAACAATGAATAAGATCCGGCACAGGAGTATCAGCAGTTCCTTCAGGTTGCGCTGGCTGGCTGTCAAGTCCTTAGAAGCCTGAATAAACCTGACGTTACTGAAAATTACCCGTTTCGCCCGCCTTAGCTGCACCAAGTGAAGAATGATTGGCACAGCCACAGCAGCAAGGGCGGCAAGAAAAGTCGGGTATAAAAAAGCCATACGACAAGTTATAGAGGAAAGCGCCGAAAAACAACAGTTGCCAATGTGCTATACTTATAAAATGAAGCAGCAGTTATATATAGTCCAATATACAATGCTTTAGGTATTACAAGATCGACAATGGTATATATAACGAAGGCCTTGATTGGAAATTAAGCAGGGGATGCTTATTTAATTTTGTGCACGCTATACCAGCAAATAGCCGGTATGAGGATTGTTGATGATAAAGGGATCTTGGTAACAGAAATAAAGCCCTGGCTATATATAGCCAGGGCCTCCTTGCTGTGCGTTCAGCGGGACCGGCAGGGCCGGCCCCGCTGAACGCCCGCTTCCATGGCAAAGGCGCCTGCCCCGGGCGCATACGGCTGGGGCAGGCGCCTTTGCTCTATGCCCACTGCGCCGGTCTGCCCTTTGGTGGGTGGGTTGTAAACGCGGGAGCGCCCTGCCCCGTTTCCGGGGAGGGCGCTCCTCTGT
>NZ_BAABHC010000004.1:0-385993 GCF_039541895.1 Pontibacter saemangeumensis | reverse complement strand
CCCGGATGTTCTTGCGCGGGATGCGCTTGCTGCCGCCGCGGGCCGGTATGATGGCGATGCGCTTCACTTCCCCGCAAACTCCTTTACTTTCTCAATCACGAAGGCCTGCTCCTCCTGCGTGAGCGAGGGGTACATGGGCAGGCTCAGGCATTCGGCGTAATACCGCTCCGCCTCCGGGAAATCGCCTTTGCCGTGGCCCAGGCCGCGGTAGTAAGGCATTGTGTGCGCCGGTATGTAGTGCACCTGCGCCAGGATGCCGTGCCGCCGCAGGTACTCGTACAGCCCCTTGCGGTCCTGCACCCGGATGACATACAGGTGGTAGGCGTGGCCTGTCTCGCCCTCCGGGCCCAGCGCGGCGCTGCCGGTGCGCAGCGTCTCAATGCCTGCCGCCTCCCTGAAGGCCGCGTCGTAGATCCTAGCGATGCCCTTTCTCCTGGCAAGGCCGGCGTCGGCGCGTTGCAGCTGCGAGAGGCCCAGCGCGCAGAGCATGTCCGGGATGCGGTAGTTGTAGCCCAGCTCCTGCATCTCCATATACCAGCCGCCATGGTTTTCCTCCATTTGCTCAGGGTCTCTGGTGATGCCGTGGGTGCGCAGCCTCAGAAGTTTATTGTACAGCGCTTCATCGTTCGTGGTGACCATGCCGCCCTCGCCCGTGGCGATGTGCTTGACAGGGTGGAAGGAGAAGATGGCCAAGTTGGCGAAGGCGCCGTTGCCGCAGAGCTGTTTCCCCCCCTTGCCATCGAAGAAGAAGCCGCCCGGGGCGTGCGCCGCGTCCTCGATCAGCCACAGGCCGTGCGCGTCCGCCAGTTCCCGAAACGTTTCCATGTTCACCGGGTTGCCGGCAAAGTCGACGGGGATGATGCCGCTGTAGTAGCCTTTGGGCTTGCCCTCGAGCAGCTCCCGCACCTTCTCCACGTCAAGCAGGGCGGTGGCGGGGTCAATGTCGGCAAACTCCACCGTGCCGCCGCAGTAGCGCACGCAGTTGGCCGAGGCCACGAAGGTGATGGGCGTGGTGATGACCCTTGTGTTCTCATCCACGCCCAGGGCCAGCGCGCAGAGGTGCAGGGCCGCCGTGCCGTTCGAGACCGCCACGGCGTACGCGGCGCCCACGTAGCCGGCGAAGGCCCGCTCAAACTCGGCCACCTTCGGCCCCTGCGTCAGGTACTCCGACTGCAGCGTCTCCACCACGGCCTCGATGTCCGCCTCTGTGATGTGCTGCTTACCGTAAGGGATAGGCTTCATGGGGTTGTATTCAGGGTTAGATATCATCCTGGATAATTAGAAAATGTATTACAAACTCAGGAATTCAACAGCTGTTTTGGCTTCTGATGCTGTTGCTATATTTGTTTTCAGCCATTTCTAACTTCTATTTCAGAAAGCTTCATGCTATACCGTAAAATCAGGGTCCACGTGCTGCCTTATCTCCTCGCGAAGCTGTTCCACGCCCAGCCACTCATTGTTAGTCCCTGAATTATATTTAAAACCCATCTCCACCATTTTCCCTTTGTGCGCCTCTAAAAACTCTTCGGTTGACCACGTGGGTGTGGAAGGGAGAATGATGTAATATTTTTCCAGTTCTACGGTGTTGAGCGAGTCCGTCTCCGTGATCATCTCCTCGTGCAGTTTCTCGCCAGGGCGTATACCCACAATTTCCTGCCGGCAGCCCGGGCCTATTGCCTCCGCCATATCCGTTATAACGTAAGAAGGAATTTTAGGAACGAAAATTTCCCCACCCCAGTGGTGCTCCAAGGCGTGAAATACCAGTTCTACGCCTTCTTCCAGTGAGATATTGAAGCGGGTCATCTCCGGATGTGTGATCGGAAGCACCCCATCAGAACGCTTCTTCAAAAAGAAAGGCACCACTGAGCCCCTGGAGCCGATCACGTTGCCATACCTTACCACTGAGAACCGGATATTGCGCTGTCCTTTCATGTTGTTGGCAGCCACAAAAAGCTTATCGGAGCACAGCTTGGTTGCCCCGTAGAGATTAATGGGGGCGGCCGCTTTGTCCGTGGAGAGCGCTACGACGTCTTTTACGCCACAGTCGAGTGCGGCATTGATGATATTCTCTGCACCCAGAATGTTGGTTTTGATGCATTCCATCGGGTTATATTCAGCGGCAGGCACCTGTTTCATGGCGGCGGCATGCACGATGATGTCAATCCCTTCGCAGGCGCGCTTGAAGCGCTGTCCGTCGCGCACATCACCTATAAAATAGCGGATGGAGTTGTACTTGCTGTGGGGGAAAACCTGCGCCATCTCAAACTGCTTCAGCTCGTCGCGGGAGAAGATGACGAGCCGCTTCACCTGCGGGAAACGCTCATATACCATCTCCACAAACTTTTTCCCGAAGGAGCCCGTGCCGCCGGTCACTAATATTGATTTATGATTGAGGTCTAATGCCATGCTTGTCTGTAAATTTGAGGCCTGGGCTATCTAAATCGCCCAATCTGGCGCAAGTTACTCGTTTTTCAGCACAATATTCAATGACGGCAGGAGTGACCAGGTTAGGTTATTTTCGCATAGCCAGCCTTTTTACCACTTCGGCAAGTTCCGCTGTCAGGGCCCTTCGGGAGTAGCGGGCGTGGTTAATATAAGGTAGGTCCTGGTTGGGGTTGAGCAGCCAGGCTTTACTTAGTTGCGTCAGATGGTCTACCATCAGGTCATAAGCGGTATAGTGGAAAAGCCTT
This sequence comes from Pontibacter saemangeumensis, assembly GCF_039541895.1. Taxonomy (NCBI): domain Bacteria; kingdom Pseudomonadati; phylum Bacteroidota; class Cytophagia; order Cytophagales; family Hymenobacteraceae; genus Pontibacter; species Pontibacter saemangeumensis. The sequence continues at coordinate 383,303 of NZ_BAABHC010000004.1, read as the reverse complement.
CCGGCGCCGCATTCGTCTATGATGCGGTCGGTGTCGGAGTGTACGGGGCCTAAGCAGATGATGGGCTTGTTAGAGGCAAGGTACTCGAATAGCTTACCAGGCACGTTGGCGTATACGGTATCCACGTCAGCGATTGCCAGCAGCAGCACGGTGCTCTGCATCAGGTACCGGATCGCTTGCTCGTGCGGCACATATGGGATGAACTCAGTAATCCCCAGTACGCCGGCTTTTTCGATGCGCTTCTTTACCCCCTCCGAAACCTGGCCAACAAAACGCAGCTTGTAATTCACCTCGCTGTGCACGGACATCATATGCGCCAGCGCCTTCAGGAAAACGTCAATGTTATAGTTTTCGGTAATGGTGCCGGTATAAGTGATAAGTAACTCGTCACGAGGGGGCTCTGAGGGGTATATAAAATCATCTTCGTCGTACCCGTTCGGGATCACATGTATCTTAGCCGCGTCGATGCGCACAGGCTTGTTCAGGAAGAGCCGCTTGGTGTCTTCGCTCGTCACGATAATGGCGTCGGCCTGCTCCAGCACCTGCCGTTCATATTTTTCGTCCAGACGTTTCGCCAGTGCAGTGTGCTGTAACTGGTCGTAGTAATGGATGTTTGTCCAGGGGTCGCGCAGGTCCGCTATCCAGGGTAAGTGATGCTGTTTCTTTAGCTTTAAACCGATGAGTTGAGTGGAGTGGGGAGGGCTCGTCGTGAGGATGGCTTTATATATGCCTTTCTCCATCAGCTCTTCCGCTTTTTTGAGGGCGTGCTTGTTCCATCCAACCCGCGCGTCGGGTATAAACAGGTTGCCCCGCACGAACTTGAAAACCTTGTCAACCACCGTGTCTTTGCCCTTTTGGTTGGCGAAACCGCTGAAGGGGATCTCATTTTTGCCAGTCAGCTTTTTGTAGTATTCGAACGGCTCTGTGGTAGCCGTTCGGTGCACCTCCAGCCCCTGCGGCACCTCTTTTAAAAACGTCGGGTCCAGGACAGGGTAGGACGCCTGCGCTTCATCTACCGTCAGCACCGTAGGCTGCACTCCGAACTCAGGAAGATACTTACAGAACTTTAGCCCGCGCTGCACGCCAGGGCCTCCTGAGGGCGGCCAGTAATACGAAATATAGAGGAGGTTGGTGGTGTCGGTTTTTTCCAAAGTGTTTTTCTCTTCTTACCTGTCGTCTCAAATATAATGATATTATTACGCACATCTGCAGAGGCTGTTTCTATTGCCCTGCCTTAGCAGCGCTTCCTGCACAAACGCGGCGGAATTTGCCCCAAAGCTTTCTGAAAGCTGAATTCTCCCTGGCTAAGATTCGTATATCATGAGGAGAATGCTTAATTTTGTAGATAAACCCAGAGAAAGATGTTTGATAATTTAAGTAACAAATTAGACCAAGCCTTTAAAACGCTGAAAGGCCAGGGAAGCATTACCGAAATCAACGTGGCGCAAACCATCAAGGAGGTGCGCCGGGCGCTGGTGGATGCGGACGTAAACTATAAAGTTGCCAAGACTGTCACCGATAAAATCAAAGACGAGGCCATGGGCCGCGATGTGCTGATTGCCGTGTCTCCGGGGCAATTGATGGTGAAGATCGTGCATGAGGAGCTGACCGAGTTGATGGGTGGCCAGAAGCAGGACATCAACCTGAAGGGCGAGCCGGCGGTAATCCTGATCGCGGGTTTGCAGGGTTCCGGTAAAACAACTTTCACGGGCAAGCTCGCGAGCTATATCAAGCGCCAGGGCCGCAGTGTGCTGGTGGCAGCCTGCGACGTGTACCGTCCGGCTGCAATTAACCAGCTCCAGGTGCTGGCACAGCAGGTGGGGGTGGAGGCTTACACCGAGCTGGATAATAAGAACCCGGTGCAGATCGCCCTCAACGCCATAGAGCACGCCCGGAAGACGAACAAGAAAGTTGTCATCATCGACACCGCTGGTCGACTGGCCGTGGACGATGCGATGATGAAAGAAATCGCTGAGATAAAAGCCGCCGTGAAGCCATCGGAGACGCTGTTCGTTGTAGATTCGATGACGGGGCAGGATGCGGTGAACACGGCCAAAACCTTTAACGAGCGCATCAATTTCGACGGCGTGGTGCTGACGAAGCTCGATGGCGACTCGCGTGGCGGTGCCGCCCTTTCTATCCGCGCTGTGGTTGAGAAGCCGATCAAGTTTATATCCACCGGCGAGAAGATGGAGGCGCTCGACTTGTTTTACCCGGACCGAATGGCCCAGCGTATCCTGGGAATGGGTGACGTGATCTCCCTGGTGGAGCGGGCCCAGCAGGCCTTTGACGAGGACGAAGCCAAGCGCATCAACAAAAAGATTCGCAAGAACCAGTTCAACTTCGATGACTTCCTGACGCAGCTGGAGCAGATCAAGAAAATGGGTGATATCAAAGACCTGGTAGGCATGATACCCGGTGTTGGCAAGGCCCTGAAGGATGTGGAGATTGACGAAGGCGCCTTCAAACCGATAGAGGCTATCATCAAGTCCATGACGCCAGCCGAGCGGGAAAACCCGGATATGATCAGCGGCAGTCGCCGGCAGCGCATCGCCAAGGGCAGCGGCACCGACATCACGCAGGTCAACAACCTGATGAAGCAGTTCAACGACATGCGTAAGATGATGCGCTCAATGAATAAAATGTCGGGCAAGCGCGGTGGTCTGGGCAACCTTGCCAACATGATGAAGCAGCGGTAATTTTTACATACCTTTTTTCACAGCAGCGGCTGCACTTTTAGGGGTGCAGCCGCTGCTGTTTTAGGCGTTATATATAGGAACAAGCAACATTATCCCTTCTGTAGATTTCATATGTGGAACATAGCGTCATAATTATCACATCAGCAAAAAAGGCATCTCCAACAGTGATTTGCTAATAGCTTTGTCTTCCCTCGTTCTGCTCCCAGGCCTCAAACCCTGCCTTTGCCTCCTCTGGCAAAAGTTGCTGCATCGGGATTTTACGCGCCTCAAGCGGTTTCCCGATTTCCTCATAGATAAGGGCATCGTCAAAGCCGATGCGGGCCGCGTCCTGCCGGGTGTTGCCATAGTATACTTTCCTGAATCTGGCCCAATAGATGGCCCCGAGGCACATAGGGCAAGGTTCGCAGCTGGTATATAGCTCACAGTCGGAGAGGTCGTAAGTGCCTAGCGCCTGCGATGCCTTCCGGATGGCATCTACCTCGGCATGGGCGGTTGGGTCATTGGATGTAAGTACATTGTTATATCCGCGTGACACGATCTCCCCTAGCCGGACCACCACCGCCCCAAAGGGCCCGCCATATCCCGCTTTCATTTTATCGACCGAAAGGCGGATGGCCTCCCGCATAAATTTTTGATCTTTATTCATAATTTTCCAGGTGCTGGCACAGGTTCATTGCAGCTATATAGATGCTCTATATAAAATAAGCTTTCATACGTATATAAAATCTAAATATACAAGAACATGCTTAGGTTCGGTCTTCTTTCCTTCTTTAGCTTTATTAGCCAGTCATGTGTGTCGGTTGAACAGGATAGGGTGCGCCGATGCAGGAAATAATAGCGCGGGGTTCGGAGCAGCGTCTGACGGTTACCTATACCATGCAGACCGTCGGGAAAGAAGAAAACTTGCGAAGCAGCATTTAGTTTTGACCCTGTAGCTTTGGAGATAAGTACCTGGTATATGATGGGAGACTGTGAATGTTGTTGCCGCAAAAAAAATAGCTTACGTGACACTTGTGCTAAACTATCGCATACTCGTCGCGTAAGCTATCCCAATTTTCCCCTTTTAAGGTATAGGTTGGGTGAAATCTATTACATCATTCGTATGTATAATTACGCGGTATGAGGAGGTAGGTTTAGGTATAGAAATATATACCAGAAAAATTACAAAACACTTGTAAAATAAATATTTGGATGAGGAATTTGTATTAGTAATTTACAATCCATCATTAATTGCTCGTCACTCAGTATTGTAAAATTAAATCTCTAAAATATGAAAAAAGAACCAAGAATGGCTTTTTTGCTCACCCTGATGATCAGCATGATCAGCTTGGGCAGTTGCACCACCACGCGCGAAAGTGAGGTGGGCGACGAATTGAGCGATTTCAGGAATTGGGTAAGCCGTGAGACTTCCCAACTCGCCAACCGCACGGAAGAAGACTGGCAACAGACAAAGGAGGATTTCCGGACACGCACGCAGGAACTTGACCAGAAACAGGAGCAGTTTTCAGCTGAGCTGAAAGAAGAGTATAAACAGCTCAAACAGGAGTTTACTGAAGCTGACGAGTCGTATAGGAAGGCAAGAACTGAGGCGCGCATGGCTGAGTGGGAGGGCAAGCTGCTTGGCCAATGGGCTGACACGGACACGATAAATGCGGCTAACGTGCGCGACGCGTACATTACATTCATGGAGAATGTGCGAACACTTAAATCTGGATGGTCGAATGATGACTGGGATATGGCTAAGATGGTGTTGCAGCAATTGAATGACCGCAAAGAGGAGATTAATGCCGATATAGACACTGACTCAGAAGTGAAAATAAAGGCCCTTCAGATGGAGTTCCTCACGCTGGAGACAGCCGCTGACGTTGGGGGCAATTAAACGATGATGCGGCCTTCCCGCGCATCGCCGTACAGCACCGACAGCCCCGCACCGTGGCGATAACCGCTAAACCATGCCAGCAAGGCATCAAACTGGTGCCAGTTCTGAGGGTACTCCTGCAGTTTGAAAGGCAACAAGCCTTGCAGTGCCTCCGCGTAAACAGGCAGCAAGGTAAGGTCTTTTTTGTATCCCTGCAGCTCCGTCAGCAGCACGCGGATCAGCGCGGATGGGTACGTTTCGAGAACAGCGACACCTTTTTCCGCTAGCTGCGCCCTAAGCCGCATCGCCCGCGCCGTCAGGCCACCGATAAACATCGGGGACATGGCTTGTAGGCTGCGGTCGGCCTCGCGGTAAAAATAGTCGGATGTGGTGGTGCTCGCCGTCTGACTATATACCTTGGGCAATGTTAGCGGGGCGTCTAGATATATAACCTTCGCCTGTAGTTCCAGCACCAGGTCCTGTAGCCAGTGGTCCGCATCCTGCCCGGCGGGGCTTTGCCATATATGCAATTGCCCCTGAAGCACCATTGCGGCTGCAGTTGTGCCCGACTGCCTGGCGCCATAATCCACGCCCATATGCTGCTGTGTTTTCTCCTGCATCCTATATACTCTTCTACATGCTGATTCCCCACCCACTGGGCTCATTCCTCATACGTATTCCGCAAAGGGGCTGATCATCGCGGAGCTTCCGTCAGAGCTACCTGCCCTCTCAGAAGCTGCATTAATGTCAGATTGTACGTGTGTTCTTCTTTGTAGTGACAGTATTTGCCTCCTGTCTTATCTTATAAATCATATATATAACAGCACTAGGTGGTGCTGCGGATGAAAAAGCAGCCTAACTGTCTTTAATAAAAGGGGCGGACATAGATGTCAAAGTCATAGCCCTGTATAATGATCGGCCGCTTGTTTTGACTGGTCTGCCGGCGCTTCCCCCAGGTTAAAGCGCTCTACCATGTGCCGGTGGAGTGTTGTGCCTCCCCAGTAGCCGCTGGCAATGCTGCGCCTGATGGTGAATAGCGGCGCCTCGGTATCCAGGCTGTTCGCCAGTTGAAAGGCGGCGGTGATGCCGCGGCTCCGGAGCTCCGGGACAGCCTCTTTGTTCCAGAGTCCAAACGGGTATGCAAAATAGGTAACAGGATTTCCAGTGATTTGCTCCAGTACCACCTTTGGCTTCTCTACCTGCGTCAGCCAGTCTTCGGGTTTAAGCTTCTTCACGTTCTGGTGATCCCAGGTATGGCTTCCGATCACATGCCCCCGTTCCGAAAGTTCCTTCACCTGCGCCCTGCTCATATAGCGAGGCCTCCCCAGCGAAACCGTCATCACAAAGAAAACACCTTTGTAACCGTACTTTTCAAGGATCGGTGCAGCAATGGTGTACTGATCGAGGTTTGTGTCATCGAATGTCAGCATCACGGGCTTGGAGGGGAGGGGAGTGCCGGTGGTGAGGTAAGCCAGTAACTGGTCAGGCAGAATGGCATGGTAGCCACTATCAGCCAACATACTGATCTGCTCTTCAAAGCGCGATATGGGCACAATATAATCCTTCGCCTGTTTTGAATCAGAAGGAAGCCAATCCCGGATCTGGTGGTAGCACAGGATGGGCACCTGCGGTTTAGCCAGGATAGTTGCTGCCTCTGCCTCCAGATTGATGACAGGGTTAATATTGCTGGCCATATCAACTACTGTGGAGTCGGCTAAAGGGGCTGCTCCGAAGGCTTTGTCAGGAAGTGTAGCTGGCGATAAAGTTGGGGTGGTTACAGGCTCGCAGGAGGCGAGTAAAAAGCTTGCGGCGGCAGCAAAAATGCTCCAGCTGCGGGTAATCTTCTTCTTCATATAAGCGGAAAGGTGTGTTCTAAAATAGTGTTTTTAGTGACACCTGCTCCTGAAAAAGGCACATATATTTCAAAGCTATATATACAATTAAGGCAGAGGGCTTTATAGGTTATTCCCTTCCAATTTAGCCGCTGTAAGTATCGGACAGCACTATCAAGGGAGCTTATTTGGTTTACTTATAAGGCTAACCTGAACAATCTGACTGCAAATAAAAGAGGGGGATAGGAATGAGCAATGAGCAATTGGGACAATTACACTTTATATGTGCACCAGCTTTCCAGGGATAAGGGTCCTATAGCTCCTTCTCATCGCTGCTAAAAGGAGAGGTTCAGTTTAGCCAACTATTCCTAAACACACGAGCCTTTATCAGGACACGACAGAATTTAGCTTACTAACTGATTTTTCAGGTGACGGATGGCGCGGAGGTGGTGGTCGAAGTGATCCTGCAGAAAGGTGAGAGTTTGGGAGATGGTGAGGGGGCCTACAAACGGATGTTTAAAAAGGCACTTCCCCCGGAGGTGGGGCGGTATGTCGGTGAGCACATCCTCGAGCTTAAACCGGATATCGTCCCATTCCTGGCGCAGGGCAGGAAGTGAGGCCTGCTGCGGAACGTTTGCCACGGAGGGCGGGGCTTTATACTTCCGTCCCGACTGAAGCGCTAGCTTGAGGAGCAGTGACTTGAATGTGTGGGAGAGAGAAGCGGAGAGCAGTTGCTCCTGTTGCCCTAACTTGTGCTGCACATAACCCATCGTAACCTTATCCACGAGCAGCAAGTGCGCAATGTGCTGTGCGATCGACCATTTGCCCGCTGCCGCCGGCATGTTCAGCAACTCTTCGTCCAGGCCCTCCAGCTCATCCAACAGCCGGTTGCGCGACTTTTCTAACCGCAGGTATTTTGCTTCCAGTTTGAGATCCATAAGCTGAATGGAACTTGATGCCTCTGTACTCATGTGATCCGGTGTTGAAAACTTAACCTAAAGCTACATTTTTTTTCAAATCATCCAATAAATATATCAGTAAATTATATATGCTTTCCCCTATGCGATACAACTTTATTCCGCTGTGTCAGATTTTGATGAGGTCAGGCTTTTACAGTTGTGCAATTGTGGCGAACTTGCCTGTGTCTTAAATAACATGCGTATGAAAAACGACCCGATGGGAACCGCCATGTCAGACTACCTGCAGGGGCATACAGAGGCCGAAGTGGTGGTGGCCAGTAACCTGACTGAGGACGATGTGATCCCGGCATATTACCTTTTCAGGAGCGTGAAGGAGATGCCGGAACTGGAACTGCTGGCACTGGATGCCTGCCGTGGGACCATTCTGGATATAGGGGCGGGGGCCGGCAGCCACAGTCTGGCACTGCAGGAACAGGGGAAGGACGTGACTGCCATCGATCTTTCGGCCGGAGCGACAGCGGTGATGCGGCAGCGGGGAGTCCTGAAAGTGCTGCACGAGGATGTGCTGGCGCTGAAAAACAGGCAGTTTGACACGCTCCTGCTGCTCATGAACGGCATTGGCATTGCGGGCAACCTGATGGGACTGGGGCGTTTTCTGCAGCACGCAAAGACCCTCCTGAAGCCGGGCGGCCAGATTCTGCTGGAATCCTCTGACATTTTATATATGTATGAAGACGAAGACGGCTCTGTGCTGCTCGACCTGAACGCGGGCTACTATGGCGAAGTGAAATATAACATGACGTACAGAGACCAGGAGAGTGGGTGGTTCAACTGGTTATACATCGACCCCGCCATCCTGGAGGACTATGCCACAGAACAGGGCTTTACGTTTGAAGTAATCTATGAGGGTGAAGCCGGCAACTACCTCGCCTATCTTTCGCTCCTAAACTAAACGACTCTTACTGCCTCAGATAAGAATAACGCCTTTTATTTGACGGGCACTAAAGGGCTATATATACAGGGTTGAAATAGCGTAATATTAAAGAAGCATCGTTTTTTAGAGGAGAGCGATGCGTTCTATAATGCCATTTTCTAAAGCAAGCCTCACAGCTGCCAGTGCCATATATAGACTGCGATTTTCTTTCCCCCCATCCGGTTAGCTTATATGACGTACTAGAAGCCTAAGCAACTTGCATCAAAAGGTATACAATTCAAATCTGGGTAAGTATATGAAAGAGTCATTTAAGACTAACTGGCAGATAACAAAAGAGACTTTCAAGGATTTTGTAAATGACAAACCCCTTGATTATGCTGCCATCATCGGCTTTTATACCATTTTCTCGCTTCCTGCCGTGCTCATCATCACCATCCGGATTGCAGGGGCGGCATTTGGAGAAGAAGCTGTGCGTGGCCAGCTGGTGAATCAGATTGGCGGGATAATTGGCCGAAACAGCGCCGAGCAGATTCAGAGCATTATCGAGAACGCCAGCCAATCAGAGGCGAGTACGATCGGCACCATTGTGGGCGTTGCGACCATGATATTTACGGCCACTACTGTTTTCGTGGCGCTCCAGGATTCGATCAATGCCATGTGGGAAGTGCGGGCAAAGCCGGAAAAGGGCTGGTGGAAACTTGTGGTGGACAGGGTGCTCTCGCTGGCGCTGGTGGTGAGCCTGGGATTCGTGCTGCTGGTGTCTTTGTCTGTGGATATAGTGATGGGGGTGATATATGATTACCTGCGGCAGCAGCTCACGGGTGTGGCTGTTTATCTCGTCACGGCGGCGAACCTGGTCCTCTCCATCCTGGTGAGCGTCCTGATTTTTGCCACTATTTTCAAAGTGCTGCCTGATGCAAAAATCAAGTGGCGTAATGTGTGGATAGGCGCCTTCGTGACTACCATACTGTTTGTTGCGGGGAAGTTTATCCTGAACATATACTTCCAGCACGACCCTCTCGCGGATACGTATGGGGCTGCAGGCTCGCTTGTCCTGATCCTGGTATGGGTGTATTATGCCTCCATCATCTTCCTGTTTGGCGCTGAGTTTACGCAGGTTTATTCCCGCGTGCACGACCGGGGCATCAAACCACAGGACAATGCCGTGAAAGTAGAAACGAAGGAGGTGGAATCGGAGAGCTGATTTCAGCGCAGAAGCAAGGGCTTTTACTTCTGAAGGAGAAAGGCTTGTAATTGAAACAGCTTTTTTTGAGAGAAGAAACTTGATTTTTATAGAGATTACAAACAAAAAAACGAGGCACCTGCTGCAGGTGCCTCGTTTTTTATATATAACCAGTGCTGGATTAAGCTTCTTTCTGGTACATCACGTGCTTTACCGCCTCAATGGTGCGCTCCACGTTCGGCAGGGAAGCCTCAATTAATGTTGGCGCGTAAGGAAGCGGCACATCGCGGCATGTCACGCGCTTGACCGGGGCATCCATATAGTCGAATGCGTTGCTCTGGATGTGGTAAGCTAACTCCGCAGAGATAGAGGCCAATGGCCAGGCTTCTTCCACCACCACCATGCGGTTCGTCTTTTTCACTGACTCGATCAACGTTTTATAATCGATCGGGCGAACCGTGCGCAGGTCAATCACTTCCGCACTGATGCCATCCTTGGCCAATTCTTCGGCAGCGGCCAGTGCCACCTTCATGATCTTGCCAAACGACACGATGGTCACATCAGTGCCTTCGCGCTTGATGTCGGCAACCCCGATCGGGAGGGTGTACTCTTCTTCCGGCACCTCGCCTTTGTCGCCGTACATCTGCTCCGACTCCATGAAGATAACCGGGTCGTTGTCGCGGATAGCAGACTTCAGCAGGCCTTTAGCGTCGTAAGGGTTAGACGGAACAACAACTTTAAGACCCGGGGTGTTGGCAAACCAGTTCTCGAAGTTCTGGGAGTGCTGCGAAGACAGCATGCCCGCGCTACCGGTCGGCCCGCGGAATACCATGGGCGCACTGTACTGGCCACCAGACATGGACATGATCTTAGCGGCAGAGTTTATGACCTGGTCAATGGCGACCAGCGAGAAGTTAAAGGTCATGAACTCGATGACTGGGCGCAGACCGTTGATAGCGGCACCCACGCCGATTCCGGCAAAGCCAAGCTCAGCAATCGGAGTGTCGATCACGCGTTCCGGGCCAAATTCATCCAGCATGCCCTGGCTCACTTTGTAAGCCCCGTTATACTCGGCTACTTCTTCTCCCATCAGAAACACACGCTCATCGCGGCGCATTTCCTCCGTCAAAGCTTCGCGCAGGGCTTCTCTAAACTGTATACTTCGCATATATGATGTTTTAATTCTTCTGTTCTACAGGTAAAATTAAGAGAAGTCTGTCAAATTCCAATGTAGTTACTTCTTTTATAGTCCGCCTTTTAACGGAGCAGCGCATCTTTGTAAACCGCCTTGTCACGGAAAGCCTCGAACTCCCGGTCGCTGATGGCTTTTTCCATAAAGCTGTTGTCGGACCTGACCGACCTGCGCAGGTTTTGTTCCAGCATCTCCCCGTCGTTAGTGCGTGCCCCGATCAGGGCCAGGCTATAATAGGCAAGCGCGTCATCTGGCTTTTGCTCCAACGCCTTTGCATAGTATTTCTGGGCGCCCTCATAATTCTCTTTCAGCAGGTAGCTCAGGCCCAGGTTCATATTGGTTTGATAACTGTCCCCGGCATAGCGCAGGCTGGCGATGGCCTCATCATACTGCCCGGTTTCGATCTCCAGGGCCGCTTTGTCGGCAAAGACCTGCTGCAGCATTTTCTGCTCGCCGCCTAGTTTAAGGGCATAATTGTAATACTGCAGCGCTTCCAGCATGTCGCCACGCTGGTGATAGGCGCTGGCAAGGCTGTAATATACATGCGCGGTGGGGCTTCGGAAGCCAGCGTACGTAAGGTTGTGGATGGCGCGGGCCAGCAACGCCTGCTTCGCCGCCTGCCGGTACTCTTTTCGTGCCATTTCATTGTATACCACACCAAGATTGTAATATGCCGGCCACTTGTCTGTGGATTTCACCGCGGCCTCGTAAAATTTGCGCTTCTCAGCCAACAGGGGGGTGAGGGTGGCGGCGTACTGCAGTTCCTCTTCCGTCAGCACGTCTGCATTCAGCTTTTCCTCCGCTATTTCCTTCGCCAATATATATAACTCATAGTCCGACTTGCGGCTGCGGTTGTAGTTGATCTCTACCTGGGCAGCCCGCATGCTGGGGTATATATATTCCTCTATATAAGCATAAACAGGCGACTGTTGCAGCGCGCGGAGTTTCTCCTGCTGGCTGCGGTTGCTGTGGAGGATGCCGATGGCCTCCTTCTTTTCCTGCTTCGCGATGGGGGAGGCCTGTAGTTTCTGTAACAGTACTTCGTTGCCCGCTTTTTCCGCACGGGTCTTGATACTGACTTTCTTGCCGCTATAATCGAGGGTATTCAGTTTCTGGCGGTAGAGGTCCTCCAGGGCCTCTGTGCGTTTCTGCGCCAGATTCGCATTGGTTTCATCTGGAGACTGGGTGGCCGTGATGGTGATTTGCTGGCTGCTGACATTGTCCAGGACGTACTGTTCCAGCACCTGCAAGTTTGCACCGAGGTTGTTGCTGAGGGTGCTTTTATTCTCGTCAAAGTAAAAAGTAACTTTGCCGGGCTGACTTGCCTTCTCCTGGTAGGTATCCGGTATAAAGCCGAAGTCGTTGCTGCGCACCAGCAACAGCGGCGTGGTGACGAGGCCGGCCGCCACCTCCTTTGCTTTGGTGTAGCGCACATCCCCGTCTTCGTTGTCGATGGCCTGGCCCTGTACCATCAGGCGCCCCGGGTTTTTTTCGGGTGCATAAGGAAAAGACAGTTGCCGGATTACAGTGGGCATACCGCCTTCATATATAAACTCCCCGAACCGGAAGCTGTATGTAGCCACGTTCTCCCGCTTACTGTCATACTCGTAATAGATGTCCAGTTTGTAGGTTTGTTTTTCCCGGATAAGCTTTTCAGGAACTTGTGCCACCAATTCGAAGTTAACAGACTGACCATTGGCTGCCAGAGGGTTAGGTGTTACAGTCACGACCTGCTTCTTTTCGGCCGTCTGCACCATGCGCTGCAAGGTGCACCCGCTGCCGCTAACGCCCAGAGAAAGGGTGAGGAACAGTATTAATGTTTTGTTTATTTTGTACTGATTCATATCCTGTTATTCTCATCGATCGTAAAAAGTACTTCTACTGGGGTGTTTTAAAGCCTTATAATTTGTACCCGATCAGGCGTTGTTTTGTCCTTTGCTAAACAACACGTAAATTAGTCATTCAATTTCTATAAAATGAAGCGTCTACAGTACTTTATCGAATCTCAGGCTTTCGGGGTGTGTACGATGCTGGGTGAGAAGCTGGGCATTGCCACCAGCAGCATCCGTTTGTCGTTCATATACCTTTCTTTTCTCACCATGGGCTCTCCGGTGCTGCTGTACCTGATGCTCGCTTTCTGGATGAATGTGCAGAAAAGCCTGCGCCGGGAGCGGAGCACGGTCTGGGATCTATAGCTCCTGCACGGTACGTTTTTGCCGCACAAAGTATTGCCATACAATACTGCCCCTGTAAACGCCCGGCATATCCGGGAAATCCCCTTTCTGCCGCTGCACCTGCCTGCGGCTGCGCCAGTAGCCCCTGTTAAGGAACAGGTCCAGGTGCGCATCCAGCACAGCTTTCGCATCCTTTGTCTGCCCGGCCATCACCATGCGCAGCGCCGCCACCCAGTCCAGCAGTACGCGTAGCAGGAGCGTAGACATGAGCTCTTTCTGGGGTATGTTCTTGTAGAGCAGCGCAAGGCCGTTCCGGAAGTTAAGGTACGTCTTGCGTGGGTTTGACTTGTGCAGCGTGCCTCCGCCTACGTGGTAGACAGCACACTGCCCGTTGTACAGCACTTTATACCCCGCCAACTTGGCACGCCAGCAAAAGTCGATCTCTTCCATGTGCGCGAAAAATGCGGGCTCCAGTCCTCCCAGCGCTCTATATACCTCAGCCCGCACAAACATGCAGGCGCCGGAGGCCCAGAAAATCTCCCGCACATCATTATATTGCCCTTTGTCTTCCTCCAGCTTCTCAAATAAACGGCCACGGCAATAAGGATACCCAAGGGCATCCAACAAGCCGCCTCCCGCACCGGCGTATTCAAAAAAATGCGGGTGTTGCTGCGAAAGTATCTTAGGCTGACAAACCGCGATACTTTCATCGGCATCCATCAGGCTGATCACGGGCTTCATCCAGCCGGGCGGAACCGCTACATCAGAGTTTAGCAGCACATAATAGGTCGCCTCCACCTGCCGCAGCGCCTGGTTATAGCCCTCGCAGAAACCGAAGTTCTCCGAAAGCAAAATAAGGCGCACCTCTGGGAAGTGCGCCTTTAAAAAAGCAATGGAGCCGTCTGTAGAGGCATTATCGGCCACAATCACCTCGCAGCCGCCGCTATGAGCCACCACCGAAGGCAGAAACTCCTTTAAAAACCGCAGGCCGTTCCAGTTGAGGATGACAACAGCCGTATGGGAGGGGTTATAGGCCAAAGCTCCCTAAGTCTAAGCCGGGTATGTTGGGCAGCAGGCCTTCAGTTTGTTTTTTCATTTCCTCCTGGGCGCGTTCCGCGGCAGTAAGCATCGCGTTGTTCACAGCGGCCACCACCAGGTCGTTCACCATCTCCCGGTCACCGACGTTCATGATCGTTTCGTCAATTTCAATTTTCAGCAGTTTTCGCTGTCCGTCAACGGTGGCTTTCACCAGGCCGGCACCCGACTCGGCGGTTACGGTTATATCCTTCAGTTTCTCCTGCGCTTCCTTTATCTTGGCCTGGACCTCTTTCATTTTGCCCATCATGCCGAACATATCAAACATAGTTTCCTGTTTTAGTTGTAAATGTACTTTAAGACGACAGGCCTCTGATACCTGTCGCATCTGCAAATATACGCAATCATACTTCTATTAACAGGAACAGAGGTGATGTTCGCTCGCTATATAGCATGTATGTAATTTAACCCACAGACTGTACCTGCTGTACAATTGGCTCACCTGAGAAGCGTAACCGTGCCCGTGCGGCGGCGCTTAGCACCAGAATCAGCTGCGGCCGTAATTTCGTAGGCATAGGCGCCTGCCGGTTGCAGTTCCCCTTTATAGGTGCCGTCCCATCCGGCATCTGCAGCGGTGCCTTCATATATTACGTGCCCGAGGTTGTTATATATACGAATGCTGTAGCTGTTGAAGAAGCGCCCTTTTACCTCCAGGATGTCATTTAGTCCATCGCCGTTTGGGGTAAACCCGCTGGGTATATGCAAGGTAATTTCCTGATCTATCACAGCCACATTAGAATAGGTGCTGCTGCCATTACTTGCAGTTCCTTTTATCCGGTAGCGCAGTTGTGGCTGGTCGTCGCTAAGGGCGCGGTCGGTGTAGGTAGTGCCGGTGGCAGTATAGCTTTTCACCACAAGATCGCTTTCGTCAAGCAACTCCACCGTATACTGTCTGACGCCGTTGGGGAAGCCCTCATACTTTGTCCATTCCAGCACAACGGCAGCCCCGTCGCCTTGCATCCTGACCTCCAGGAAAATGGGGCAGGCCACATTACTAAGCGAGGAGGTGTTGCCGCAGGCATTGGTAAAACCGGCGCGGTAGCAATGCGAAGCAGCTGCGGGCACAGCATCTGTATGAATGGCCTGCTGTCCCTGCGCAAGCGCCTGGTAGGCACTCCCTGAAGTGCTGCGCTCATAGCTTATCTGCTGGGCCATCTCGTTTTGCGGCAACTCCAGGCTTAGTTCCACCTCATTGTTCAGGGTATACGATGCGAACAGGTAGGGAGCGGCAGGAGCAGCCGTAGAAACCACCTGCACTTCTTTGGGCGCAGAGGCAGAGATGCTTCCGTCGGAGGCAATGCCGCGTAACGCATATATATAGGTCTGACCGCAATTTACCGCAGTATCTGTGAACTGGTTGGTTGAAGCGCCCAGTGTTTGAAGCAAAGCACCGTTTCTATATATCTCAAATCGCTGCGCATGCGGCACGCTCTGCCACTTTAAGATGGCCTCTTCTTCCTCAGAGGTAACTTCTAAAGCGATAGAGCTAACCGCATTGGAAGGCATGAATTTACTTCCGCAAGCATCATAAGGAAGCACCCGGTAGGAGGTACCTTCCTGGCTGTTCACAATCGGGAGGAGGTGGCTGAAGGTTGCCTGGGTGATGGTGCGGAGGGTGTCGATGGTAAGGAAGCTGGGACTTGCGGACCCGATATCCCAGCGCTGCACAAGGTAATCAAAGCCAGGCTGTAGGTTCTCAAGTTCTACCTGAATCTGCCCGCTGACTGCCTGTTGCAGCACGGTGAGGTTGTGCACGAAGGGGGCAGGGGCGGTTGGCAAGGTTATTATTTCGGCAGTGCTTTCTCCAGTACAGGTGCCACCGGTGTAGGAACCGGACACGGTAAGTGTATAGGAGCCAGCGTTTGCGTAGCGATGCTGCACAACACTTCCGGGCGCGGCACCGGTCACTTGCCTGGCATCCCCGAAACGGATGGTATAGCTGCTGTAGTTATCGTCTGTTAGGATGACCGTGACTGCGCCACCGGCACAGCGTTGGGTGGTGAAGGCAGGGGCGGGGGATTCTTTCACCTCAAACACGACCGAAACCGTGTCGGTAAGGGTGTTGCTGCCATAGTTTGCAACCTGTAGCACCCTGTAGGTGCCGGGAGTGGTAAAGGTATGCCGCTGGTCATCTGAAGCGTTCGTGATCGGCGTGCCTTTCCTATAATCAAAGACATAATACTCGTTTGCGTCAGGCACGACATTGTCGCAATCCTGGAACGCATACTCCTGTCCCACGCATAGCACTTTTACCGCATCCCCCTGTTGGTCGTATGCTTTAAAGCACTTCTCATCAGCCTGCGCCCATGCTGTGCCGGCGCTAAATAGGAGCCATATGTACAGTAACAGTTTCAACTATATATACCTGGTTGAGGCGCTGGATGAAGATAAGAAGCAAAAGAGTAAAACCCTCATTACCCGAAAGCTACTGCAGTGCCACGTTAACTGATTGCCATAA
Source organism: Pontibacter saemangeumensis (assembly GCF_039541895.1). Lineage (NCBI taxonomy): Bacteria > Pseudomonadati > Bacteroidota > Cytophagia > Cytophagales > Hymenobacteraceae > Pontibacter > Pontibacter saemangeumensis. The sequence goes on along the minus strand of NZ_BAABHC010000004.1, from coordinate 366,958 downwards.
CGCATTTTTCACCTTTTATATATGCTTGCCACCTTGTTAAGCTGCATCGAAGTTTCTGTGAATTACAGCAAGTAGCGACTACTTGCCATATATAAATCACAGGCAGCAACAGTTAGAATGGGTGCTCCCGCAGAAACGTGATGCTGGCGAGGATGTCGTTGTGCAGCACACGGTCTGTGGAGACAAAAGACACTTTCTGCCGGTAGTCCGCCACCAGGCTCTCCAGAACAGGAGAAGACTTAAAGGGATGTCGGAAATCCAGCGCCTGCGCCGCGTGCAGCAGTTCGATAGCCAGCACCCGCTCCACGTTATGCACGACCTGGTACAGTTTTGTGGCCGCGTTGGCGCCCATGCTCACATGGTCTTCCTGGTTATTGGAGGAGGTGATGGAGTCGACGGAGGCGGGGGTGCAGAGTTGCTTGCTCTGGCTTACGATGGAGGCCGCTGTGTACTGGCTGATCATGAAGCCTGAGTTAAGCCCCGGCTCTGCCACCAGGAACTCCGGCAACCCTCTGAGGCCGGATATAAGCTGATAAGTACGCCGCTCGGAGATGTTGCCCAGCTCCGCCAGCGCGATGGCCATAAAATCCAGCGCCAGCGCCAGCGGTTGCCCATGGAAATTCCCTCCGGATAAGATCGCGTCTTCCTCCGGGAATACATTTGGGTTGTCGGTCACCGAGTTAATCTCAGTGGTAAAAACTTCCGCTGCATAGGCAAGGGTTTGCTTTGTGGCGCCGTGCACCTGCGGCATGCACCGGAACGAGTAGGGGTCCTGCACGTGCTGCTTCTCCTGCTGCATCAGTTCACTCCCTTCCAGGAGTGCGCGCACTGCCGCCGCCGTTTCTATCTGCCCTTTGTGTGGGCGCAGGCGATGTATCAACGCATCGAAAGGCTCCAGCCCACCATCAAACACATCCAATGAAAGCGCGCCGATCACGTCTGCCTGCCGCGACAGCCTTTGGGCCTGCAGCAGCGCCAACACACCGTAGGCGGCCATAAACTGCGTGCCATTTAATAACGCCAGTCCCTCTTTTGCTTTTAAGGTAACAGGCTCCCAACTGAACATGTCATGCACATGCTCGCTGGCCAGTTTGTATCCCTGGAAGCTTACCTCGCCCATCCCGATCAGGGGCAGGCACAGGTGCGCCAGGGGAGCTAAGTCGCCGCTTGCGCCCAAAGAGCCCAGTTGGTACACGATGGGGTAAACTTCCCGGTTGTAGAAGTCAATCAGACGCTTTACTGTTTTAAGCTGCACACCGCTGTGGCCGTAGGCCAACGACTGGATTTTGAGCAGGAGCATCAGTTTCACCACTTCCTGCGGAACTTCCGCACCCGTGCCGCAGGCATGAGACATCATCAGGTTGCGCTGTAGCTGCTCCAGGTTTGTTGCAGAAATCTTCTTCTGGTAAAGCGCCCCAAAGCCCGTGTTGATGCCGTATATGCTTTGGTCCGTCGTCCTGATTTTCGTCTGGAGGTACTCATGGCACTGCACAATACGCTTTTCCGCCTCCTCCGACAACGCCAGGGTCTGCTGCTCCCGCAGTATTTTTCCGACTGTCTCCAGGCTCAGGTGCTCACCTGAAATATAATGCACGTGGGGCATGCTTTTATGTTAAGTGATGAAGTATCTCATCTACCGTCAGATCCTGCTGCTCACCCAGTTTCATATCACGCAGCTTCAGCTTGCCAGTGGCCATTTCTTCTGAGCCGATCAGGATCACGTAAGGGATGTTTTTCTGGTCGGCATATGCCATCTGCTTCTTTAGTTTTGCCGGCTCAGGGTATAGCTCAGAGGCGATGCCTGCGTCCCGGAGTCGCTGCAGCACCGGGAGTGCATATACCTCAGATTGTTTGTCGAACTGCACGAGTAAAACTTTGGTACCCACCTGGCTACTGTCCGGGAATAGCTGCAATTCTTCCAGTACATCATATATACGGTCCACACCGAAGGAGAACCCTACGCCAGATACACCGGGCAACCCGAACATGCCGGTCAGGTTGTCGTAGCGGCCGCCACCGCTGATGCTGCCCATGTTCACGTTGTTTACCTTCACCTCAAAAATGCAGCCGGTGTAGTAGGAGAGGCCGCGGGCCAGCGTGGCATCCAACATGAGCCTGGGATAACCGGATTCGTTAGCTGTGGATAAGGCCTTGCTGTTTAGCTTATTAAGGTATTGCCACACCTCGCGCAGGTCCTGCAGACCGCGCTGCCCTTCTTCCGTTTCCCCAAGAATGGCTTGAAGCTGTTCTAAAATAGCTTCATTGTTTCCCTCCAGCGCATATAAAGGTTCCAATTTAGCTACGGCCTCTTCCGAAATACCGCGCTCCAGCAGCTCTTTCCGCACGCCTTCCTGCCCGACTTTATCCAATTTATCAATCGCTACGCATATATCGCTTTCGCGCCCTTTCTCTCCGATGGCCTCAGCGATACCCGCTAATATTCCGCGGTGGTTTATTTTGATAGCAAAATCCGTCAGCCCCAGCGTTGTCAGCACTTCATTGATCATCTGCACGATTTCGGCTTCGCACAGCAGGGAGTTAGTTCCCACCACGTCGGCATCACATTGGTAAAACTCCCGGTAGCGGCCTTTCTGTGGCCGGTCGGCGCGCCATACCGGCTGTATCTGGTAGCGTTTAAAAGGAAAGGTGATCTCATTCCGGTTCATGACCACATAACGGGCAAACGGAACCGTGAGGTCATAGCGGAGTGCTTTTTCAGACACTTTCCGTGTCAGGTGCTTGTGCCCTTGTTCTATATCCAGCGGAGAGGTTTTGGCCAGGAAGTCACCGGAGTTCAGGATTTTGAAGATAAGTTGATCGCCCTCTTCGCCATATTTGCCGGTCAGTACAGACAGCTGCTCCATGGCGGGGGTTTCAAGCGGCAGGTATCCGAATTTCTCGAAGGTGCGCCGGATCACCCTGAATATATAATTTCGTTTGACCACGACAGCCGGGCCAAAATCACGTGTTCCTTTTGGTATAGATGGTTTTTCTTTGCTCATGCGCTTGCAGGTTTGCAGACGCAAGTTAGTAAAAGCTTAGGAAAGGTAGGTGTTAATTGGTGAAGCGTTGCTGGAGGTGGCGTGTCTAAAAGGCGTGTTTATCTCCTTTAAACACATTATAGATTGTATAAAAAATTATTTTTAGGTCTAATGTGAAAGACCAGTTCTCCAGATAAAAGATATCTAGCTTTACCCTTCCGCGCACCTGATAATCCTCGGTGGTATCCCCCCGGTATCCCCGTACCTGTGAAAGGCCTGTTACGCCTGGTTTAATAAAGTGACGGACCATGTATTTTTCTGCTATGAGCGCGTATTCTTCATTGGCTTTCAACATGTGTGGCCTAGGCCCCACAATCGACATTTGCCCAAGGAATACGTTGAAGAACTGCGGAAGCTCATCCAGGCTGGTTTTTCTTAAGAAAGAGCCTACAGGGGTGATTCTGGAATCCCCTCGCCGCGCGAGCAGGGAATTAGCTTCAGTGTTGACATACATTGAGCGGAGCTTCCAGCAGATAAATTTTTTATTGTTTATACCTGATCGCTCTTGGCCAAAAAAAACGGGCCCTTTAGAGTCGATTTTAATGATCAAGGCGAGCAGTGGTAAAAACCAGGATAGAATGAATACGATGACCAGTAGCGAGAATATCAGGTCAAATACGCGTTTCAAAGTCTTATTTATAACATCATCCAGTGGTATAGATCGAGCGACCAGAATTGGAAGCATGTCGTAAAAATCAAGCTTCAGTTTTTGATAGCTGAAACTTCCTGGTTCAGGTAAAAATTTAATTCTTACCAGGTTATTGTCACAGAACTCCATTAGTGATTCTACCTGCTCTTTCTTTATGGAATAGGCGCAACAATAAACTTCATCAACCTCCTTTTCCAACACATATCTTTCCACATCACTTATTCTGCCTAAAACCTGGGGGTCATCGAATGAGTTGTCATCAAAAAAACCCAGGAACCTATAGCCGTATTCCGGGTGAGTCAGGAAAAATCTTTTTAAATCATGACCTGTCTTTGCATTTCCAACAACAATCACCCATTTTAAATTGTAGCCTTTTCTGCGCAGAAACCTCAAACTATAAGTTACAGCAATCCGCCATAAGAGTACTGTGGCTAATAAAATAAGGTAGTGATATAACAGGAAAGCTCTTGTAAATGAAAAGTAATCAATTATATTAATAGTAGCCTCCAGAAGCAGCACATATAAAAAGATGGCTTTTAAAGCGTCTATCAACAGGCTCATTATTCGAGCCACTCTATAGAATCTGTAGGTTTTTAGTAAAAGTGAGCAGATTAGCCAGGCTACTAAAAAGAAAGGCAAGAAGGTGCCATAGCTATAATTTGAATTGTTGCTGATTTCGCCCTGTACAAGCAAATTTGCAGCAACTGCAGAGGTAGTAACCGCTGCTAAATCTCCCAAGGAGTGAATTAATTTTATGTACTTATTATATAAACCAGGCACAGTTTTGAATAAAAGTAGAAGCTTTTGTATAAAATCGAAATGAATGAAGATTATTACTGTTCTGCAACTTCAATCAATCTCGTAAAAATAAACACAAAGAAACATATAAAAATTATACCTTGAGAACTACTTAAAACGGATTCTGTAAGAGAACAAAAGATGATCAGCAAAAGGAAGGCCGTAAATAGCCAATGTTTAGACTTTATCGCTTCATAAAGGGCATTAAAGTAAAAAAAGCATAAAACTATAAGACCAGCAAATCCAATTCCCACTGCTGTTTCAAAGAATTGGTTGTGAGGATCAAATCTTTTTTCTGCCCCATAAATAAAACCTCTTTCTATATATGCTTTAACTAATTCATCCTTTATATCTCCCGTTCCTACTCCAATCCATGGGTATTGTTTGATCACATCTATTGCGCAAATCCATTTAGCAAGTCTTAAATTAAGCCCATTCCAACTATTTTCAGCGTTTACAAATGCAAAGTGATATTCACTTGCCTGATTATGGAAATCAAAACTCAAATTTCCTAAACTACTGAACCTGGCAAGCGTCTGCGGGAAAAAAAAGGATAATAAGCTAAAGAACAGGATTAATGAACAGACCACGAATACTGCGCTTTTCAAATTTCCTTTTTGCGCTCCTATAACAATGGCTGTTGAGACAACAATCATCACTAAAGCGATCAGAGAAGTTCTGGAAGCTAATAGAAACAAAAAGAGCAGTAAGAACCCTATGGCAACAATGTAAATTGCTTTTCTAATTGTTAATCGAATGCTGCGCTCTTTCCAAAACTTATCAAGCAAAACCAAAATAGAAAAAGCGACATACATTGAATAATAAACTGCCTGCTTACTATAGATCAGCACAAGGCCATCACTAAAAAGATAATTTACATCGTCAAGGTCTTGAACAACTTTAATTTGGTAAAGGAGGGCAATCAAGCTAAAGAGGAGACAGCATCCTGCAAAGAAATAAATTGTTTTTATTATATATTCCTTAGTTAAAGTAGCTGTACTTAATATAACAGGAAAAATGAGGAGGGAAGCTTTTGTCTCGAGATATTTGCTTCCAGCCTCTATATTGTTAGAATACAATAGTCCGCACACGTAAAGCAGGAAGAGCAAAACGCTTGCAATTGCCAGTGGAGAGGAAATGAATTTTTTTAGTTTAATTCTGAAATTGCCTTCTATCAGCCAAACAACGATAAGCAGAGCTATGGCAATATTTATCGCCAATTGATAGGGAAGGAAAATAGCTATACAAAGTAAATAGAAACTTAGTAGATATGACTTTTGGATTAGGTTAGAATCAATTATTGAAATACTCCTTGCTCTCATTTTAATAAGATTGCCTTTGCTTTAGCCACAAGGCTATATGGCATTAAAAGTATTATATAGTTTCTTATAATCCCTAATAAAAAATATGGGGTGGGAGACCAGTTCTTTATAAGGATCTTTATTTTACTTTTCTGCTGTTCGTGGCGCTTCATCCTTGATATTCCTTTAGGATTTAGCTCACAGTAAGTTAGAACCTTAGGGATGATATGTGTCTTATATTTTCTAACAAATTCAAAGAAGAAAGCATAATCTTCAGCTGCTTTAAAGCTTAAAGGATATAATCCGATTTCTTTTAGGGCTTCTGTTCTAAACATCACAGATGGATGGATGAAGCTGCATTTAACATACATGTTCTTAACAATTTCATGATGTTCTGAAGGAGCTTTGTAAGTGTAAATCTTTTTGCCTTTCTCATCAACAAACTCTACCCACGAACCTATGAGGTAAATGTCAGGATGTGCATCCAGCCATTCTTTCTGCCTGATAAACCGGTCAGGAGCGCACGTATCTCCGCAGTCTAGCCTGGCTATATACTTGTTCATCAAGTGGTCCTGAATATAGCGTAAGCCATTGTTGAGCGTCCGTTCTATGCCTTCATTTACACTGTTATAAATAAAATGAATCTTAAGTTCGTCTCTAAATAAATGAAGAAGATTAGACTCATCCGGCTTCATAACACTTCCGTCATCCACCACCAACACATCCAGCGGATGGGGAGACCTAATAGAACGCAAAGAAATCTCTAGCCCGGACGGATTATTAAAATGAGGGATGAGTATGACAATATCGCTATTCATTTAATGCCATTTTTTGATTAGCTTCGTTTTTTAGAAATAGGCCCATATAAAGCCAGATGATAGCGTCAGTGCCTCTAAACTGGATGAGTGAAGCTACGAAATATACCAGCAGTATTATTCCTATCGGGTTGATAAAATGCGACTTTATGGCCTTGATACTCACGTTATATACAGTAAGCATATATAAGAGGAAACCAACAATTCCAAATTCTATCAAAAGTTGTAAATACAGGTTATGCAGATTGTCCTCGGGATAATCGTTACCTGAAACTGATTCTATGGCATACATACCATTGCCGGCACCATAACCCAATAGCTTGCTTTCCCATAGGGCTGTACCATAGTAGCGCCACATGGCAAACCTGCCTGCCATGCCTTTGTCTGAACTGTCACCGAACTCTGAGAAACGTTTGAGGGTATATACTTTTTCAGCTAAATTATCGAAGTCTATAAATATAATAAAGGCTAATGCCGCAAAAAAGGCTAAAGCTATGATAGCACGTCTTTCCGTTTTGGAAGTGGCAACAGATATAAATTTGAATCCAGCCACCAGCATCGCAATCACCACGCCTACCCTCGAAGCATAAATAATACTTACCATCAACGTTAATGAGAGAAGTACATAAAACAGTTTTTTCCTGTTGATAAAGAGAGCAACGTTTAAACCCAGCCAGGTAGACTCTAAATTTGTTCCTCCTCCATATATAGTATAAATAGCAGGGTGTCCGTCAGGCGCTTGCATAAAGCTTCTAATTTCAGGGATGTGAAAAAACAGCTTTCCTACGATAATGATGAAAACGACTAAGGCAGCTTTCTGAAGCATGCTTATAATATCTTCCTGCGTAATAGCCCCTGCAATGTAATAACCTATAAAAAATGCGTAAAAGGTAAATAAGTGGTTAATCAGGAGTTTATTGAAAGGATACACCAGGAACAGTAGAAGAGAGATAAGCGTAATACCTGCAAAATATTCAAAAATGAATAAGGGTATTTTTGTTAATCCAGTCTTCGGTCTTAAGAACAGGCAGGGAATAAATAAGAGAGAGAAAAAATGATAAACTTTGACTGAAGACGCTTCATCCTCCATCCAGCCGGTGAGTGAGAGTGTCTGTAGATTCAGGAACAGAAAGAACAGAAAGAGGAATAAGTTAAAACAATTTACTGTAAAGCGCATTATGCTTAATCATTTGGGCAAAGTATCAGAGTATCCTCGCTGTACTAAAGAAACCAAAAATATTTTACAGCTTCAATACTGCTTTTTGACTGACGATATATGTGTTCTGTAAAACTTGTTTAAAAATGCGAGTGGGGTTCCAGCAAGAATCCTCGAAGTGTTATACCTCAGCAAAGTCCAGTAGAAGTAAAGCTTGTTACCAATTTTAGGACCCAGCACCTCATTTTTAACTTGTAAAACTTCTCTGTAGCAACCAACTATATCAGCAGAAACACCACCTACTCTCATATTGGTTATTATATGGTTTACATAGATAAAATTAACGCCTTTCTGATAGAGACGGAGCAAAAGATGATAATCCATAGCCAGTTTATATCTGGTATCAAATGTGCCATGTTTTTTATACAAACTACGGCTCACAAAGACAGTGGGGTGGTTCAGACTCATTTCCAAGGGAAGTATTGCTAAATTGGGTTTTGACTTTGGCCCCTTGCTGCCATCCTCATTCCAATATTGTTTATTGCCATGTAAAACACTATCATACCTATAGTGGCTAATTATCTGTGATACAGCATCTGGTTCATACCAATCATCGGCATTTAATATTCCTATTATTTCACCCGAAGCGAGTGCGATGCCTTTGTTGAAAGCATCGCTGATTCCGTTATCCGGCTCGCTTCTCCAAAACGCAATCTTTTTCTCATATTTCCGGATAATTTCAACCGTACTGTCAGTGGAGCCACCATCTACAATGATATACTCAATATTTTTGTAGCTCTGTGCGAGCACACTTTTTATTGTATGCTCTAAGTACTTTTCCCCATTGAACACTATCGTGATTATGGAAACCAGTATAGCCTGATCTCCGTCTGATTCGGACTTGTGCAAACCATAACCTCCTTCAAGCGGATGCATCACGTCAGGGATTTTATACAGGGTTTAACAAATAAATTTATTTGAACCATATTAATTATCCATGGATTTAGGTGCGGATAACTTAGAGTACAGCTCCTGGTACAGTTTTGACACCTTTCTGATATCAAACTTGTCTGCGCTCAATTTCATAGACTTTTGCCCCATGATCTGAAGGGCCTCTCTGTTTTGTAGAAACCAATCAATCCGAGCTATCGCTTCTTCTGCTTTATCAAAAGTATAACCGTTATGAGCCTCCTGTACAAGGTCTACATTGCCAACACAGTTTGTTAACAGGAGACATTTACCTAAGCTCAAAGCCTCCAGCACAGAAAAAGGCAGACCCTCCCATAATGAAGTTGAGATATATAAATCCGCACGACTGATAATATGGTCTACCTCATTCTTTGGCAACCAACCAGTAAGATAAATATTATTTGCTTTTAAGAGGGCTTTTTGCTCAGAGGTACCTTCCCCAATCCAAACGAATTTAACCCTATGTTGCTCTTCATAGTAGGCTGCTATTCGATTAAAAAGATTAGGGTTTTTTTGTTCAGTTACTCTACCACAGGTAACAATAGTGAACGTATTATCTGCCTCACTAATAGGAAAGTTGATGTTGTCTAGAGCTGTATTGGGTAAGATCGTTCCGTTATTTATATAGGTGGAAGCTATGCCAATATCTTTAAAGCTGAGAGATTCGGAGTGTGAACAGCAAACTACCTGGCCCGACATTTTAGCCGCAATTTTTTCAAGCAGAACATACAGCGATTTTTTGAAGGATGATATATCTGCTCTTGCGAAAGACGCTCCATTAGGAGTGTAAATCACATTATTAAATCCTAATAGACGACAGGCCGCTCGTCCAAGAAAACCAGCCTTAGAAGAGTGCAGGTGTACAATGTCTACTTCAGGTAAATTTTTTAAAATGCTTATCAGTTCTGTTAAAGCTCTATAATCCTTAATAGGACGGATTTCACGCTGAACATTTTGCCAATGGATAAATTTTGTTCCTTTCGGGAATTTAGACTTTACAATTTCAGCACTTAGTTCATCTGCCCGTTCCCCATGAATGACTATATGTTCACAAGAGGTATATTGTGTAAGTAAATTTATGAAATGAGCCGTTCCTGCCGCAAAACACTCAACTACATGTGCAACTCTTAACATTCAAATTAAACTCCATGGATGAAGCACAAATTTAACAAATGTTATTTTATGGATTGCTACTGTGCTTTTAATTGCGGAATGAAGTTATAAGGAACATAACCAATCGCTTTGCATAGCATTGAATATTGTTCTCTCAAAAAATAATAAGTTGTAAGCTATGAGCTAGGCCGCTTTAAAAGATTTCACGTGTTGTCTTTATGCCGGGCTATAGGTTAATGCTTGTTCAACAATAGCTTTAAACTTTTCATTAAACTGTACCTGATTCCAATTTTGGTATATAGCATATCCTTTTTCTGAAAGCTCTTGACATAAAAGGTCATCCTCCCATAAGCGCATTAAACTGTGACTTATCTCCGTCACCGAATTTGGATCAAAATATAAAGCAGCATCTTTACTCTGCTCTTTCATGCCATATATACCCGATACTGCCATAGGGCAGCCCAGGGCCATCGCTTCTAAAGGGGGAATATTTGTTGGGCCAAAAAAGGTTGGCATAACTAGTGCTCTTGCTCTTTTATATAAAGTGGGAATATACTTGTCCTCTACATACCCTAAGTAGATAATATTATTTACAAGTTCTAGATCTTTGATTACAGAAAAAGCTTTATCATATCCATTCTTCTTACTGCCGACCAAAACTAACTTAATGTCAGCGTGTTTTTTTTTAACCTCGGATAAAGCCAAGAATAAATTCAGATGATTTTTGTGTTCCCAGAACTGCGCCGGATAATACAGATATTTTGAAGGTAGTTCAAACTTAGTATCAAAATCATGAGCGCTTTGCTCAAAAATATAAGGAGGAGCTATATAGGGAAGCACATGAATTTTAGCCTCTTCAGTATTTGCATAGCATTCAAGAACCTGCTCTTTTCCACATAAGGAATCTACCAGGATAATATTCGAAAATTTTGCAATATTTGAAAATAATGCCTCTCTATTTCTGAACTCGCCTTTACCATTTATTTCTGGAAACTTTTCATAGCGGTGCATTAGATCATGAATCGCACAAATAGAATTACATTTTACCTGATAACTATATTCATCCTGACTCGGGAAAATCCATATATCAAGGTTTAACTTCCTGATACATTTATACAATGGATGTATCCGTGACGAGACATTTCTCCAGGTATTTAAAAAAAGGTATTTACCTACTTTGCTTAATAATTCAGATATAACATCAGTATGGATATATCTTGTTTCAAAATCAAAGTCGCTTAAGTAATTCCCCCATTCTTTCTTGGTATAGATAATATAAGTTTTGAACTCATTTTTAGGGAGATGATCCAAAGCATCAATAACAGATTGGTTGTATTGAAACATGCCACCTGAATATGGCTCAGAATTTAAAAGAATTCCGATTCTCTTCATTTATTTAAAATAAAGCAGGCGTTCCAAGAATTATAATCAGGTTCCCTATCTGTCATCCATTCTTTGTATTCCAATAAATTAAGAGCAGTCTTATTGAAAAAAAGATCTAATTCCGGTTTAAACAAATAACGCATCCGATGCTGTTCCTGAATTTCAGTAAACTGGTTAGTAGCTTTTTCTTTTATGAGAATATCGAAGTTCACATCAATTACATTCTCATTTGGATGCGCTTTTGGGATAGCAGTCCTCTTTATTAGTAACTGCTCATTTTCAAATTTTTTCAACCTTACTTTAGGTGGGTCAGTTAATACACCAGGACCAAACCAACAATCAAAAATAAAGACTCCTCCAGCTTTTAAATGTAAGCATGCTGTTTCAAAAGCCTTGTGCAAGTCTTCATTTGTAATTTGATAACTCATGACATGAAACAAAGCTAGTACGACATCATATTGATGATTAAGCCTTAACGTTCTCAGGTCGCCATTCAAAAAAGCTATTTCACGTTCTAACTCTCTTTCATTTGCACCTTCTCTGGCTAATTTGAGCATGTCTTCAGACTGGTCAACCCCTGTTACATCGAAACCTTTCTCTGAAAAGATAAAATCATGCTGGCCTGTTCCGCAGCCAAGGTTCAGTATGCTTTTTGCTGATGGGTTATGTTTGAGAATCAAGCCTATTATATATTCCGCCTCATCACCGTAAGCTTTATCCTTATACAGTAAATTGTAATAAGAGGAATAGTCTTTGAAAATACTCATTTTACGTCTGTAATGAATGTAAATAAAATAACCTGGGTATGCATCAAGAATATATTGGGTTATAAAAAATTAAGCCGTTAAAACCTCTTTCAGTTTCTCTGAAACAACTTTAATCTGTTGTTCTGTTATGGCCAAACCGCTGGGAACATAAAAGCCACGTTCTGCAATTTTTTCTGAAACAGGGTATTGCTCGTTTTTAAATAGCCCCATTTTAGCAAACACCGGTTGCTGGTGCATTGGATAGAAGAAGGGCCGGGAGCCAACTCCTAATTTACTTAGCCTTTTCATGGCTTCTTCAGCATCAAATGCGATCTCTTTTTCGAGAACAATACCATAAACCCAGTATATATTATCTGCGAATTCGGTTGCTTTGAGAGGTAACTGTATTCCTTCAGCGTCTTCTAACAGAGAATGATAAAGGGCCCCCATCTTTCTTTTTTTTGCTACAAAGTCATCCAGCCTTTCTAGCTGCGCAAGCCCAAGAGCGGCTTGTAAATTAGTCATCCTAAAGTTGAATCCTAACTCCTCGTGGACAAACCGTCTGCCTGGTTTAAAACACAAATTACGTAAAGACCTGCATTTCTCGGCAATCCCTTCCTCGTTAGTCAATATCATACCGCCCTCACCGGTAGTGATGTGTTTGTTAGGGTAAAAGCTAAAAGTACTGATATCCCCGAAGCTTCCGCAAGGTTTCCCCTTATATAGCTGCCCATGCATTTCGGCGGCATCTTCGATTATTTGCAATCCATGCTTCTGTGCAATTCTTAAAACAGGGTCCATATCTACTGGAAGTCCATAAATATGAACAACCATGATAGCCTTTGTTCGTTTGGTTATTTTAGATTCAATCTGATTGACATCCATATTCCAGGTATATGGATCAGCATCCACAAGCACCGGGAGCGCACCGGCTCTCACAATTGCTGCTGCACAGGATATAATAGTGAAGGTAGGCATTATCACTTCATCTCCTTTTCCGATGCCCAGCGCCAGAACAGCAGCATCCAACGCTACGGAGCCATTGCTTACTGCAATTCCATATTGCCTATTTACTTGTTTCGAAACTGATTCCTCAAACTTTTTTATGAAGGGACCTTCAGACGAAATCCAGCCTGTATCAATGCATTCGTTTAAGTATTTCTTTTCATTGCCATTTAGGAGTGGCTCATTTACTGGGATAAAATCGCTCATTGTGGTTTACTTACAAATTTTATATCATTATTAGCAGGTGTGAATCTTGTTTTGTCATGATCCCCTGCATAAGGACCCTGTTTCACTTCTATCATTTCCAACTCCTCAATTACCTCAAAACCGTGTCCGCCTGTGGCTAAAAGAATGACATCTCCTGCCTCTAGAATCCTGCTCTCTAAATAATTCTGTTCGTTATCAAAGAAATCAACCCGCAGCTTTCCTTTCTTTATAAACAGCACTTCCTGGGTATAATGCACTTCTCGGGGCACAGGATTATGAACATGTGGTTCAATAATTTTACCGGCCGGATGATTCATATAGGCCAACTGCTGGGATAGATCTCCCGGTGTAAAGAAATGAATACCAGGTTCTTTGAAGTTAGAAGGGATGATGATGGCTAATAACTGGTCCTTATGGTTGATTTTCTCGATCATATTTTATTTTTGACTGCTAAATCTTTTAATTTATATGTTAAACGAATAAGCCATGAAAGAATGGTATCATGGCCGCTAAGTGATTGTGTGAAGTTCAAAAATACCTTTTGATTTGAGAACTGTTCGGAAATTATCTCAAACACAACATCTTGATAATGATGCTTAAGAGCCCTTAGGACTATCCAGAATACATCAACATAAAAGTAAGTATTGCCGAAATTTGCTATAATCTCACTCTTGAACTTACTCCTGATGAAGTAATAACCCTTGATTTCGTTTTTAACATCCTTCGATATTGTTGCTCCATTATGCAAATGATATACAAAAAGCGGTTCCTGTATATGTATGAACCTACAGTTCTGTGCTAAGCGGATACAAGTGTCCCATTCCTGAAACGATTTTACGTGGGTGTCTAAATAATTTATTCTTTCTAATGCTTTTTTAGAAACTAATAAAGTTGGGAAAAGAGGAGAGGGATATAAAAGTAGTTGCCTATACACTTTATTACTTTCGCCATCAATAACCGGGATTTCAAAAGCTTCAAATACGTTGGTTGAAGGGGTATATGTAATGCAGTTTGTATGAACTACAATATTCTCATTATACCCATGCTGCTTAAGTGCATCTACTTGTTTTTGTATCTTATCATGTCTCCACTCATCATCCGAATCCTGAAAGGCAATCCAGTTTCCTTCAGCCAGATATATGCCCAAATTTCGGGCTGCTTGTGCGCCCCCTTTTTTGTCTAAGGATATGAACTTGACTTTAGGATTGTTAAGTTTTAAAATAACATCTTCGGTAGCATCTGTTGAGACGTCATCAACTATAATAATTTCATGTACTGGATATGTTTGTTTTAAGATAGATTCTAAGCAGTAGAGAATTGTGTCAGCACGATTATATGTCGGTATTATGACAGATATTTTTACAATATCATTCATCAAACGATTTTCTATTGTTTAGAAGGAGTAAAGCACAGGGTTACTATCAAAATGATTACCTTTTCTACATACACCAAGCGTACCCCCATGAATTTCGAATTGCAAGTCGTATTGCTTTTTCCAAAGATGAGTTATTTGTTGCTCATCTTTTCGGTGTGCGTCATCTAAAAAAATAGTGTAGGAGGTTGCCAACTTATCTATTAAAAAAGGCATTGCTGTAAACCTTTCCAATCCTAAATCAGCTGGAGGGCCATCAACTAATACTAGATCGAATTTTGTTTCTTTTACCTGTTTATTTAGATTTTCTTCATCATACCAAGTCAAATTATCCAGCGAGTTTTCACTTTTTGTAAGTGGAATACTGGCGAATTCAACATATTGATCTAATTGCTCTTTATCCAAAATTTTTTTTATGTGGTTTTGCCACTCAAGATTATGTTCAACACTTATCAATCTTAAATCTAAATCATTTAACTGTGCGAGACGGGCAATTAAGATTGTTGAAATTCCGCTCCCAAATTCAATAATAGATTTTCTATTATTGATAAGAATTTCATTCAATACATACGCCAAGCAGTAAGGTCTTAAAGACCAGCCTGTGAATGGAATATATAAATTGTCTTTTAATAAGGAGCTGATGAAATTAGTTGATAAAATATCGTCAAGTTTAAGTTGATTTTGAAGGGGATTGAAAATCCCATACTTTCTCTTTAGTTTCTTGAGGCTCTTATACATTTTTTTTAATTAAGCTTCTTTGCAATGTAACATCTATGATTTCTTTGAATAAGGTTTTGTTAATTAACCATGTTAACGATATATAGCTAACTCCGCCTACAAAAATAAGTACAATCAGATAAGTCAAAGAATAATTTTCTCCTAAAAATAACTTAAAAGCCTCAATCACGAGTAACATCACAATAGAGCAAAATAAATTTGTTTTGATAGAATTCCAGAAAAAAGATTTTTTGAAATCAAAAATTTTAGCAACAACGAATATGTGTGGAGGAATTGTTATCAAAGTGCTGATTCTTGCTATACAGAACCAAAAAAGACCGAATTGAGCTGAATATATATAGAGAGGAATAAATAATAGATGCAATAACGATAATTTGACATTCAGATCAGGTTTTCCGATAGATCTGTATACTTCGGAGTTGATTGATATCAAATAGCCGATAGAATCCTTTATAGCTATCAATCCAATTACAACACCAAGACTTGCCCATTTATCATTGAATATTGTTATCTCTATATATTCATTAATTGAAAATAATCCTATTCCAATAGGCAATGAAAAGGCTGATAAATATTTAATTATTTTTACAAAATATATTTTCAACTTTTCCAGATCATGTTGTACCTGAGAAAATGAAGAAAAAATAATAGGGAATAGCGGAGTAAATATTAACGAGAATATAATGTTAACAATATTATTCCCTGTTGTATACACACCCAAATCTTTGAGGCCTAAAAAACGCCCTGCGATAATTGAATCACCCCAAGCTATTGAATAGTATAAAATACTCTCTAACAATACCCATTTAGTAAAAGGCAACAGCTCTTTTAATATTTTAAAATCGAAGGAATAGGTTGGTCTCCATTTACTGAATTTCCACAGGAATGTACATTGCAGAATCTGACTAGCGATATTCCCTGTCAAAATAGCCCAATATCCATATCCATAAAATGCCAACGGTACGGAAAATAGGCCCGGAGTCAAAGTTGTAAGGAGTTTTATCCAGAATAGTTTTTTAAAATTCAAGTCTTTTTGTAGCAAAGAACTTTGTACAGCCGAAATTCCAGAAACAATAATAAGGGCGCCGTAAATTCTAACTACATTAATTACTCTGTCGTCGTTGAAATAATCTGCAATAGAGTGTGAAAAAGAAAATACAGATATAAAAACAACTATACTTAAAAATAAGTTAGCCCAGAATACTACGTTAGCAATTTCATTTATTCTCTCTTGCTTAAAAATCAATGTTTTAGTTAGTCCAGCCTCAATAATAATCTGACAAAAATTAAGAATTAATATTGCTACGGATACAACTCCAAAATCTTCAGGTGCTAATATTTTTGTTAAAGTTAAAAATACTAACGGAGTAATAGTTTTTGAGACAATTTCAGATAAAATAGACCATTTGGTTGCCGATAAAACTTTACTTTTTAAAGTACTTGTCATGTATTACTCCCTAATATTTTAAAACAGGAAATCCACTTTAAAAGATTTTTGAAATTCTGACCGAACTAATCGTAGAATTCCATATTAAGTATTACTAATTTTAGGTTAATCAAGGGATTGCTTGTTAGCTCCGCAACTATTATATATATAATTAAAGGTCTTAAATCGTTAATCTGTATGACTTAAGGGAAATAGAAGCTCTGATATAATGTTTATATGAATATATTTTTACAACTAACTTTCGTTTTAACCGCATAAAATTAGTGAAATTAAGAATAGGAACAGACTGCGCAGTTTGTTTAAAGGTAAGCTTGTATATTTGTTTTAAGCAAATTTAAAGGAATGCAGCAATTAAAGGAAAAGAACGAAGGCCTGGTGCAAAACGCACAAGATGAAATTGATCTATTATCAGTTTTAAGATTTTTCAACAGACAATTAAAGAAAGTCATTAACAGCATAGCTTATTCTCTAAGAGCAATAGCATCAAATCTTATTACTGTTCTTTTAATGGTAGTAATAGGGATAACAGTAGGTTATGGGCTCTTCTATGTTACCAAGCCCTACTACACCTCTTCCATGACGTTGATTTTATCTGACATCCGGAATGAGTTTATCGAAGACCAGCTAAATAAACTCTCTATTATGATCAATGAAGATAATATGGAAGCTATTTCGCAGAATTTGGATATCAGCGAGAAAGCCGCGAAGCAAATCAAGGGGATGAGTTTCTATAATCTGGATCAGGATAGGATTGCTGAGGACAGCGTGTTAACCGGTTCCCCCTTCCGCATTGAACTTATGCTGTATGACAACAAGCTGTTTGACACGTTGGAGCCAGCATTATCGAATTATTTGGAAAATAACAGGTACTTCTCAAAGCAGAAAAGGATTCGGCAGCAGCAGATGCTCAGTATGATCTCAAAATACAAGAATGACATTGAATCCTTAGACAGCGTGAAAACTAATGTGGCGAACCCAGAGGGTCCTGTGAACGGATTTGTGTACGGGCAGCCAATAGATCCTTCCAACCTCTACCGTGAAAGCATCAACATGTACCAGGAGCAGATAAAGCTGGAAGCTGAACTCGAGAAACTCGATAACGTGGAGGTAGTGACTGGCTTTGTCTCCAGATTGCGGCCAACTGGGCCTGTTTTAATCAAGTTTCTGCTTATTGGTGGTTTTATAGGCTTTATTGTAGGCTTAATCGTGGCGCTGAGACTGGAGGCAGGAAAAAGAAAGAAGCTGTCGTATTAAAACTCTAAAAGTAAAAAGCCGCTGTCCTTCTTCGGACAGCGGCTTTTCTTATATATAGAGGATAAATTTACTCTTCCTTCCGCACCACCCAACTCAGGTTGTAAAGATCCTTGCGGCGGTCCTTCAGGTTGCGCACGCTGCCGGCCGTGTTCAGGTCTTTCAGCAGGTCCAGGTCCAGGTCAGCGATCAAGGTCATCTCTGTGTTCGGGGTAGCTTCGGCCACCACGGCATCGTGGGGGAAAGCGAAATCAGAAGGGGAGAAGACAGCCGACTGCGAGTACTGGATGTCCATGTTCTCTACCTTCGGCAGGTTCCCGACGCTGCCGGTAATTGCCACATAGCACTCGTTCTCGATGGCGCGTGCCTGGGAGCAAAGGCGCACCCGGAGGTAGGCATTCTTGGTGTCAGTCCAGAAAGGCACGAACAGGATTTTCATATCCATATCTGATAGCATGCGGGCAAGCTCCGGGAATTCCACATCATAACAGATCAGGATACCGATCTTGCCGATATCCGTATCAAATATTTTCAGTTTATGACCGCCGCGCATTCCCCAGTAGTGAGATTCGTCAGGGGTTACGTGTAGCTTATATTGCGCATCATAAGTGCCGTCGCGGCGGCACAGGTAGCTCACATTATACAGCTTGTTGTCGTAATACTCGGGCATGCTGCCCGCGATGATGTTGATGTTGTAGGACAAGGCAAGGTGAATCATCCGTTCCCGTATTTCCTCTGTATACTCCGCCATGCTTCGGATAGCCTCTGAGGGAGATTCCTCGTTGGTGAGTGCCATCAGGGGCGCATTAAAGAACTCGGGGAACACAACGATATCCGATTTGTAAGAGCTCACTGTATCCACAAAGAATTCTACCTGCTGCATAAAATCGTCCAAGTCCTTTACCGACCGCATCTGCCATTGCACGATGCCTATCCGGACAACTGTTTTCCGGCCTCCGATTATCTCCTCTTTCTCCTCATAATAAACGTTGATCCACTCCAGCAGTGTCGCGTAGGAGCGCGATTCCTTGTCATCCGGCAGGTAGTTCTTCAGGATCTTCCGCACGTGAAAATCATTGCTGAGCTGGAAAGAAAGCACTGGGTCCGACAGTTCCTTGTTTCGCACCATCTCGATGTACTTGGCCGGCGTTAGTTTATCGGCATAGTCCTTATATCCCGGGATGCGGCCGCCGGCAATGATCCCGCGCAGATTCAGGTTCTCGCATATCTCTTTTCGGGCATCATACAGGCGGCGGCCTAAACGCAGGTTCCGGTACTCCGGGTGCACAAACACATCGATGCCATATAGCGTTTCCCCCTCCGGGTCGTGCGACTTAAAGGTGCCGTTGTCGATGATCTGTTCGTAGGTGTGCTTGTCTCCGTACTTGTCGTAGCTGACGATGAGGCTAAGCGCTGCAGCCACTACCATTCCATTGTCTTCGATGCAAATCTGCCCTTCCGGAAACTTCTTTAGCAGGTTGGAGAACTCTTTGCGTGTCCAGGCACCGTCTATATTGCGGTACACCAGGTTCATGATGTCTTTTACCTCTTTGTAATCTTTCAGCTCCAGCTGGCGGAGCAGCAATCTATGTTCAAAACTAGTCTCTATCTTTTCGCTCATGTGTGGGATAATATCTCTTTTACTTGCTGTACCTGTATACGTGCAGCCAGTACCGTTTTGGTATAACTTAATCGGAGCCAGGCAAAATGCTATTGTCCGATCCTGCAAAATTAAGCAGAAAAGCGCAGTTTCTGGCTGCGCTTTCAGGTAATGTGTAGCGTATTGACTTTGCTACAGCTGGATCTCCGGAATTTCACCTTCTACGACAAGGTTTCCGGCTGTAGCGGCCTTTATTTCCTCTACGCTCACGCCCGGGGCACGTTCCAGTAATTTAAATCCCCGCTCCGTCACCTCCAGCACCGCCAGGTCTGTTACAATCTTTTTCACGCATTTTACGCCCGTTATGGGAAGTGTACATTCTTTCAACAGCTTGGATGAGCCATCACGTGCGGTATGCTGCATGGCCACGATGATGTTTTTGGCGGAGGCCACCAGGTCCATTGCCCCGCCCATGCCCTTTACCATTTTGCCCGGTATTTTCCAGTTGGCTATATCCCCCTTCTCCGAAACCTCCATGGCGCCCAGTATGGTCAGATCCACGTGCTCGCCCCGAATCATAGCAAAGCTGTCCGCGGAGCTGAAGAGCGCGGAGCCGGGAAGGGTGGTGATAGTCTGCTTCCCAGCGTTGATCAGATCCGCGTCCACCTGATCCTCCGTAGGGAAGGGCCCCATACCCAGTAGCCCGTTTTCTGACTGCAGCACTACCTCAGTTCCGGCTGGGATATAATTCGACACCAGTGTCGGGATGCCGATGCCCAGGTTCACGTACATTCCGCTTTTCACCTCTCTTGCTATGCGTTTCGCTATTTGGTTTTTATCTAATGCCATGGTTGATGCTCAAAAGTTTAGAATATGAAAATGTTGTAGACGAGCCATTTATATATAGGAGTTTCATTTGCTGCAGTACATGCATGTTTATATATGCTGCGAAATGTAAAGTGTGACACCTATCCTTTTACTTCGCCCGCACCGTTCGCTGCTCAATGCGTTTCTCATAATTCTTGCCCTGGAAAATGCGCTGCACAAAAATGCCCGGCGTGTGGATCATGTTGGGGTCTAATTCACCGGCGGGCACAAGCTCTTCTACCTCCGCTACTGTTATTTTGCCAGCGGTGGCCATCATCGGGTTAAAGTTTCGGGCTGTGCCTTTATAGATGAGGTTTCCCGCTGTATCACCCTTCCAGGCTTTCACGAAGGAGAAGTCAGCTTTCAGCCAAGTCTCCATCAGATACATTTTCCCGTTGAACTCTCTCGCTTCCTTGCCTTCACCTACCTCCGTTCCGAAGCCGGCGGGGGTAAAGAAAGCGGGTATGCCTGCCCCGCCGGCCCTGATTCGCTCCGCCAGGGTGCCCTGTGGAATCAGGTCCACTTCCAACTCGCCGGCAAGCAACTGGCGCTCAAACTCAGCGTTCTCGCCTACATAACTGGAGATCATCTTTTTAACCTGTCGCTTTTGCAGCAGCAGCCCGATGCCAAAGTCATCCACGCCAGCATTGTTCGAGATGCAGGTGAGATCCTTAATGCCCAGCCGGAGCAGCTCCTGGATAGCGTTTTCCGGGATGCCGCAAAGCCCGAAGCCCCCCAGCATCAGCGTCATCCCGTCCTGAATGCCAAGAAGGGCGGCCCGTGCGTTTTCAACTGTTTTGTTGATCATAGTTTAGAAACTCTGGTTGATACAGGTAATTTATATATAAAAAGAGCCATATCTGTAGGTAGCTGTTCGTTATTTCAGCGGACAAGGTTTTGTTCTCTTTGATTTATTATTTTGACAGGGCTTCATGCATAAAAAATGCAGCTAAATTCTTCAGCTGCATTTCGAGTATTTATATATGTTTAGGAGCCTAAACGACTCCCAATGCTTGTTTGGTTGCTTCCTTATCTTTCGCCAATTGCTCTTTCAGTGCTTTCAGGTTGCCAAAATTTTGCTCCTGGCGCAGCAGCTCCACAAACTCTACGGTGAGCGTTTGCCCATATAGGTCGCGGTCGAAGTGAAGGATGTGAACCTCTATAGATAACTGTTTCCCGTCAACCGTCGGCCGGAGCCCAATATTCATCATACCCGCATGCTTTTCCTGGTCATGCTTCACCCACACGGCATAAACACCATTGCCAGGCACAAGCTTGTTGTTCGCGGGTGGGGCCAAGTTTGCGGTGGGGTAGCCAATGGTGCGGCCCAAACGGTTTCCTTCCACCACCACCGAAGTCAGGGAGTAGGGATGGCCCAGGTAGCGGTTCGCCGTCTCAATGTCGCCTTCCTCTAACGCTTTGCGGATTTTGGTGGAGCTCACGGCCACGTCGTCCACATCCTGGCGCGGAATTTCCTCCACTTCGAAGCCATACTGGGCGGAGCGGGCTTTCAGGTTCTCAAAACTCCCTTCCCGGTTTTTCCCGAAACGGTGGTCGTAGCCAATCACTAGCACCCTGGTATTGATCGCACGCACAAGCACGTCTGTGATAAAGCTGCGGGAACTGGTGCGGGCAAATTCTTTGGTGAAGGGGATGATCAGGAGATAGTCGATGCCAAAACTCCGGAGCTGCTCGATGCGCTCCTCTATGGTAGACAGTAACCGCAGGTCATTGTCTTCGGGGAAGAGCACCAGGCGCGGGTGCGGCCAATAGGTAATGACGACGCTTTGGCCGTTGCTCTGGCGGGCGCGTTCCTTCACACGCTTCAGAATTTTCTGGTGGCCTATATGCACCCCGTCAAAAGTGCCGCTGGTGACAACGGCGTGGCTGAGTTGCGGGAAATCCTTTATGTCACGAATTACTTCCATCCGCCGCCCCGGTTTGTTTCCTTCTGATTTCCTGAATGTCTTCTATGGTGAGTGCATCCGATAACATATAATCACCGATACGCGTGCGGATTAAAGAGGAGAGATGCGCACCGCAACCTAATAACTGCCCCAGGTCGTGCGCCAGGCTTCGTATATACGTACCCTTGGTGCATATCACCCTAAAGTGCACTTCATTGTCTTCTATAGCCGTTATAGAGAAGGCTTTGATAGTGATGGTGCGCGGCTTGAGCTCGGCTGACTTTCCCTTTCGTGCCAGGTCGTAAGCGCGTTTGCCATCCACCATTACGGCTGAGTAGATAGGCGGAACCTGTTCAATGGTGCCTTCAAAGGTTTTGGCAGCAGCTTCTATGGCTTCTTTGGTGATGTGGCTCGTGTCGCGGATTTCGGTTACCTCGGTTTCCCGGTCATAAGAGGGGGTAATCTCGCCCAGGCGAATGGTGCCCGTATATTCCTTTTCCTGCCCCTGTATCTCATCGATGCGCTTGGTGTATTTGCCCGTACAAAGGATCAGCAGCCCTGTAGCCAGCGGATCCAGGGTACCGGCATGGCCTACCTTCTTCACCCGGAGCGTGTTCCGCACTTTCTTCACCACGTCGAACGAGGTCCAGTCCAGCGGCTTGTCTATCAGTAGTATTTCGCCAGCGGCAAAATCGTATTCCATAATCAAACTTTTAAGTCTACGCCCATCGCCAGCAGGGCCAGCAGCACAATCCCCAAAGCTATGCGGTAATATCCGAACAGCTTGAAGCCGTACTTTGTCAGGAAGCTGATAAAGAACTGTATGGCGAGCATGGCCACGACAAAGGCTACAAAATTCCCGATCAGCAGCAGCTTCACATCATTCGGATGAATCACTTCAAAGCTATTCTGAATTTTTACGAGGTCGAAGCTGATCAGGTCGGATATCTCCAATTGCAGCAGGTCTGTCACGAATTTATATACGCCGGCAGCGAGCATGGTGGGCACCGCCAGGAAAAAGGAGAATTCAGCGGCCGTCTTGCGATTCACCCCCTGCGTCATGCCGCCAATAATAGAGGCCGCTGAGCGCGACACCCCCGGAATCATGGCGATGCACTGGAAAAAGCCAATGACAAGCGCATTTTTGTAGCTCACCTTCTCCTTGTCGGCATGCCGGAACCACTTATCCACGAACAGCAGCACGAAGCCGCCAACCACGAGCATGACAGCAGTCAGGAAAACGCTCTCCAGCATCGCATCGATGATATCGTTTAGGGCAAAGCCGATTACAGCGGCGGGGATAAAGGCCAGCAGCAGCTTCTTGTAAAAGTCAAAGCTCTGCAAGAAACGGCGCCAGTACAACACTACCACCGAAAGGATAGCCCCGAATTGTATGTTAACCTCGAAAATTTTGGTGATGGGTAGCTCGTTGATGCCCATCAGGCTGGAGGCGATGATCATATGCCCGGTAGAAGAAACTGGTAAAAACTCCGTCAAGCCTTCTACGATGGCTAAAATGATAGCCTGAATTACACTCATTTATCTGTGTGATTTGTCCTTTGCCAGTATGGCGAAAATTTCGATTACGAAGCCGGCCAATACGACCAACGGCCCGAGTGTAATACCCAGAAAGCCCAACCCGTACTGCTCGTCGTCCATAGTCATGATCACGAAACCAATGACCAGCACGGCGATGCCAGTGAGCATCAGGATATAGTTCTTCCTGCCGAAGGCAAGGTTGGATTTATTTTCTTCCATATCAGTATAGTTCGTCAAGTGAGAGGCGGAGGTATTTTCTGATGGCCCTGTACGAGCTCATGAAGCCTATGATTAACCCGATTACGACCAAAGCCGCCATCAGGATATAAGTCTGTTCCTCATCGCGCAGCAGTTGCAACTCCTCCACCTCGTAATAGGCATATTGCATCAGGGTGTAAAGCAAAGCAGCGGCGATCATACCACTGACAACGCCCTGCCATGCAGCCCGATTCAGGAAAGGGCGCTGAATAAAGAAAGACGTTGCACCCACCAGTTGCATACTCCGGATAAGGAAGCGCTGTGAGTAGAGGGCCAGCTTAATGGTGTTGTTGATCAGGATGACCACCACCAGCACCAGGATAATGGCAAACCCCAGTAAAACGATGCTTGTTTTTTGAATGTTGCTGTTGATGGACTCAATCAGGCTCTCCACATACTGCACCTCATACACCCCGTCAATCTCCTCCAGGTCCAGTTTTATGCTTTTGAGTTCTGGTGAGCCGGAATGGTCGGCGTCTATCCGGAGCACGTATGCGTCACGGAGCGGGTTATCTCCCAAAAAAGCCATAAAGTCCTCGCCCGTCTCATCAAGAAATGCTTTAGCGCCCTCTTCTTTGGAGATAAAGCGGACCTGGGCGGCGTTGTCTGTGTAGGCGATGTATTCCTTCGCGGCGAATGTCTTTTGAAGGCGCACCAGCTGCACCTCCGTCAGGTTGCGGTCCAGGTACACCTGCATCTCGATGCTCTCCTTCACCTTCTCAGATAGCTTCCCGGCATGGATGAGCAGCAAACCGAACAACCCGATCACAAACAGCGCCAGCGATATGCTGAACACTACCATCGTGTGCGGGTAGTTCCCGAGCTTTTTCTTTTTTACGTGTTTCACCTTTGTCGCCATACCTGAAGCCTTCCGGCGCAAAATTAGAAATATATTTTATATATGCAGTTAACGGGGCCGCATGAAAGCGGCTTGGGCGAAAGTAATTTATAGGCCCGGTTTCTTATAACTCCAGCCTCGGGTCAGAGTCAAGGATGATGCGGTCACGCTCCAGTTCCCGCTCGCGCTGCCGTTCCTGCCGCCTGTTGCTGATAAACAGCTCTCGGAACGAGTCGAAGCGCTTGGTGTGCAGCACGCTGATGCTCTG
The DNA here is from genome assembly GCF_039541895.1 of Pontibacter saemangeumensis. Taxonomy (NCBI): domain Bacteria; kingdom Pseudomonadati; phylum Bacteroidota; class Cytophagia; order Cytophagales; family Hymenobacteraceae; genus Pontibacter; species Pontibacter saemangeumensis. The sequence continues at coordinate 341,690 of NZ_BAABHC010000004.1, read as the reverse complement.
CACCTTACGGATACGGCCGGTGTAGATGTCAGGGGTAGTGCTGTACTGTAGCCTCGCCCGTAGTTCCCCGCTCTGGGATATATAATAGTCCAGGGTCCAGTCGCCGATGTAGGAGGAGGTGCCGCCGGCATCGTCATTCACGCCCCCAAAGCCTGTTTCATTTGTCAGGCGCAGGCGGCCGTTAAAAAATGAATAACTCAGGCGCAGCTGCAAAGAGGCGAGCTGCTGCTGTCCGATCCCGTCAAGGCCAATGTCGATCTCTAAGTTGCTGTCGATGGAGCTGAACAGGTTGTTCAGTTGGCTGGAGAGGAGGCTGCCCAGGCTACCCCCCACGGCACTTGCGCCAACCCTGCTGTCGAAGGCCAGCGACCCTGTCGGCGAGAGGCGCTGCAGCACCAGCAGGCTGAATACCTGGCGGTTCAGCTCGCTTTCATCGTTGTTAATCAGGCTTATCTGGCTTTCCACCTCCTGTGAGGTAGAGGCGGCGCCCTGTTCCTGCAACCGGAGGCCCAGTTTTACCTGTGGAGACAACAGCGCCCCGGTTAAATCGATCACGGCCGTCACCGGGTAGCGCCGCTGACTGGCGCTGGTGGATTGGATGAGCGTTTCCAGGGAGGCCATTTGTGTATAGGTCGCGGTGATGTTCATCTGGCCGTTCACCGGGTCTCCGTTCCAGGATATCGTGCCGCCCGGCACGATATCAAACTCCCGCGTGATCAGGCCCTCCAGCAGGTTCAGGTTATAGGCTCCCTGCGTGATCTCAAAAGTGCCGAACATGTTAAAGTCCCCGCGCGTGTCAATTGTCATCCGGATGTCGCCATTTCCCGAGCCACGGATAACGTCGCCCGTGGTTCTGTCGATGATGATCTCAAAGTAAGCGTCGTCTGTCACATCCAGCTCAAAGTTCATGTTGATGCCGGACAGGTCAATCTGCTCTTCCACAGCCACTGCCACCCCGGTGCTGTCGGTCTGGTTGTGGTTCACAAACTTAATAAAGTCCTTCCGGGCCACATCTGTCTGATAGTCTAGGGGGAGTACGATGCGCGTGTTTTCTTCGCTGCGGGCGTCCACGTTGATGTCCAAGTTCTCGACCGGGCCCAGCACGCTTGCCGTGCCGGTGGCAAAGGCAGTGCCATAGAACAGTTCGTTCTGCGCCTCGCTGGTGTTCAGCACCATAAAATTTCGGTAACGCGCCTCCAGGTCAATTACCATGTCAGAGAAGCCATCGTGGGCGATACCCCCTGTCACAGAGGCGCCGTTGCCATATATGTCCTTGAGTTGGGCATTTCGGAAGCTGATGCTGTTTGCCCCAAAGTATATCCTGTCTGAGAACCTGTAGGTGGTGTTCAGGTAGTTAAAGGTAAACTGCCCGTTGTTCACCATCACCGATCCCTTCAGCACAGGGTAATCCAGCCTGCCCAGAATCCGGATACGGCCTTCCATGGCACCCTCCAGGTCTGAGAAGAGCGTTTTCAGCACGGGTTCCACAAGCTTTATGTTGGCCTGGTCCATCACCGCCAGCAGGTCCAGCTGGTCCTCCTGTGCCTGGGGGAAATAATTACCTGTCACGGAAAGCACTTTCCTATTGTCGCGTTCGATGCCAATGTCTACCTCGGCCTGCTGGCTGGTATTGTTCCAGTTGGTGTTGCCCACTATGTTGCCAATGTAAACCTCGTCGAGGTAAAAGGAGTCAACCTGCATGGTAGCGGCCAACAGGGCACGGTCATATACATCCTGTGCCACTACTTCGGCTGTCACTTCCCCTGCAATCTGCATCGAGAGGAGTGGGTTCAGATTGTTGAGTTCAAAATTCTCCACGTTGAGCACCAGTTTGCTATCCGGCTCTTCAGAAACTGTTCCTTCAGCCCGTATTACCTGGTTCTGGTTAGTGAGGGCGAAGTTCTCGAATACGAGTTTACGGCCCCCCTCGCTTATATATAACGTATTGCCCGGCACGAAAGCCCAGGGGTCTTGCTGCAACGTGATGTTGGAACGGTCGAAGATGATCTGCAGCTGGTTCTGCAGGAAGTTAAGATCACCGGTAATCACGGCCAGGTTGTTCTGCGCCGGCTGCCGCGCGGCCGTGGAAAAGTTAATGGTGCGCTCGCTCCATATGCCCTCTACTAGGAAATCCTCGGTTTCGATTCCTGTAGACAGCACCTGGCGCTGTGAAGTGAACTGGGCTGCCGCCAGCACATCCGGGTTATTCTGCAGTTTTGAGGTGTTGAGCTCCAGGTTATTCCCATATAGCTTGTTACCACTGTAAAGGATCGTGTCAAGGTCGGCATACATCGAGAGGATCACCGTTGAGCCGTGCCGGAATGAGCCCTCTACCTTGGAGAAGTCAGAAATTCGTAGTTCTGGCAGGAACAGCTCGAAAAGCGGGTTGACGTGCTTCAGGTAAAGATCATACGACACGGCGTATTCCTCATTCAAAGTATTAGGCTTACGGCTATAATATGCTCCCGTCGCTGCCGGGTCACTCATAAAATTCAGTTTGTACTCCTCCACCAGGTTCTCGATGTCTTTGATCAAGGTGGTATAGTCGAAATTGCCGTTTACCTGCAGAGCGAGCAGGTTGGAGGTAAGGTAGAGGCTGCGGTTGTCGGCCGCTACCTCTGATCGGATGAGCAGCGAGTCAATGGCCAGTTCTTTTCCCTCGAACATAACCAAGGCACTGTCAAAACTCGCGGTGCCCTCAAACGTGTCCAGGCGCAGGCCCTCAAAGTCCAGGTTGGCCTTACCGCTGATCACGATGGGTTCTGACGTCAGTTTCAATGCCTGCAGGTCCACCCGCTCCAGGTCGGCGAGCATATTGAAAGCGCGTTTTCCGTCGGCTAAGTTTACCTCTCCATCGGCCGAGAACACGAGGTTCGGGTCGCGGATGGCCACCTGCCCGACAAAGACCTGGCGGCGGAGGGTGCCATTAGCTTTGATGTTCTGGTAATTGTAATCAAGTAGCTGCACCTGCTTGATGGTGGCGTTCAACTTCAGGTTGGCATCCTGCAGTGTAAAGCCGGTACCCTCTAACTGCCCGCTCATAGAAATGCGCCGGATCTGGTCTTCTACGTTCAACAATTTCCCGATGTTAAATCCATTGGTGTTCACATAGCCTTTGTAAGACGAGGCGCGTGTGTTGTCATCAATCTTCAGGTTGATATCGGACTGCACGTTCCCCAAAGCGGTTTTAAAGTCACCGTTCGCTACAAAGTCGTTGTAGAAACCAAGGAAGCGGCCTTCTAAACTTACCGTGCCTAGCCGTGCGGCCGTGGCGTAAGCATCCTTCGGGAGAAACTGTTTCAGGTCACGGGCATTGATAGAGGATGGCTTCAGGCGCAGGTTTGCAAAGGTTTCCTTGAAGTTTGGCAGGCCGTCTGCGTTAATGCTGCCAACTATATGCGTGTTATCGCCATAGGCAATGTCTACATCAGTGGCCGAAAAGTTCTTAACCTTACCCTTCAGGTCCAGGTTGTTAATGACCAGGTTCTCATCATAATCACGAATCGAAGTGGCAAAGGTGGCAATGTCTTTGGAGTAAAGGCGTGAGTCCTGCAGCTTGCCTGTCACGGTCACACTGTCAATAAAATAAGAGAAGTCGCCGAACCTGTTGTAGTCAAACCGGAGGTAATCTTGCAGGTTGCTCTCGTTCAGTTGCAGGTTTAGTTCATCGAATTCCCAAAAGGTGGGGGCATAAGTCATGCGGGTGTCCAGGTTGTGCAGTTGCGTGTTAGAGCGCGTCTCCGTGGCAGTAAGGTCAGTGACGTGTACCTTCAGCGTGTCTTCCAGTTGCAGTTCGCTGAAGCTGCCAGAAATTTCATCCAGCGTCATATGGGCATAGTCCATGCCATAGTCTGTGCGGGCTTTGTTGAAGTCATCGTAAGTGAAGCGCCCCTCCTGGATCACCAGCTCGTTGAGTTCAAAATTGAAGGGCGCCCTGGCTGGCTTGGTGGTGTCTTTCACAAAGAGGTCGCCGATCGCCTGTAAAAACCTGCTCAGGTTCAGGGTGTCGGCCCCTTCATATATGGCTAAGTTGGCGTGCGGCCGAACCAGTTGCAGCCTGTCGATGGAAAGGGTGTTCGGGTCGAAGATGGAGAATGCGTCTATTTCCGCTTCCGCCCTTCCTATAGAGATGAGTTCGTTGTCCCGGTAATCCAGCACTTTCACCTGCTCCAGCACTACATTGCTGAAAAACTCAATGTCCACGCGGCCAATGGTTACCTCGTGCCCGACTTTATCCGAAAGGTACGCCGCCACTTGCTGGGCCACCTTCGTTTGCACCCCCGGGAAGCGAATGGCCACAAAAACGACCGCAAACACCAGCAAAAGGAACAGGAATAGCCCTAAAGCTATTTTTAGAACAGCTTTTCCTATAACTTTGAAGTAATTTGTTGCCTGTTCTTTTTCCAAAAGATGACTGAACCTACGATTTTAGCGATCGAATCTTCCTGTGATGAAACCTCTGCCTCCGTTATCCGCGGGGGCAAAGTGCTCTCAAATATTGTGGCCACGCAGGCCATTCACGAGTTATATGGCGGTGTGGTCCCGGAACTTGCCTCCAGGGCGCACCAGCAAAACATTATACCCGTGGTGACACAGGCTTTACGTAAAGCAAATGTAACAAAAAATGAGCTAAATGCGGTGGCCTTTACCCGCGGCCCCGGCCTTTTGGGCGCCCTGCTGGTAGGCTGCTCCTTCGCCAAATCATTCGCGCTCGGGCTGGGTATTCCAATCATCGAGGTGAACCATATGCAAGCCCATATACTGGCGCATTTCATAGACGAGCCTAAACCCACTTTCCCGTTCCTGTGCCTGACCGTGAGCGGCGGCCATACCATGATCGTGCGCGTAAATGATTACCTGGACATGCAAATCCTGGGCCAGACAACAGACGATGCCGTAGGAGAGGCTTTTGATAAAATCGGAAAAATGCTGGGCCTGCCTTACCCCGGCGGCCCGATGCTGGATAAAACCGCCGCACAGGGCAACCCGGATGCATTTCAGTTCCCGGTGGGCAACATGCCGGGGTATAATTACTCCTTCAGCGGCATCAAAACCGCAGCGCTTTACTTCCTGCGGGATAAAACGAAGGAGCAGCCGAACTTCGTACAGGATAACCTGGCAGATATCTGCGCCAGTGTGCAGAAAACGCTGATCAGGACGCTGCTGAAGAAACTGGTGCAGGCTTCCCAGGATTTAGGCATAAATGAAATCGCCATTGCGGGCGGCGTGTCAGCCAATTCGGGCTTGCGGCACACTTTGCAGCAATACGCTCAGAAACACAACTGGCAGGTATATATACCTGCCTTTCAGTACTGCACTGACAACGCAGGTATGATTGCGATGGCGGCGCATTACCAGTATATGAAAGGAGAGTTCGCCTCGCAGTATGTCAGCCCGGAGCCGCGGCTTAAGATTTGAGTAAGCTGTCGTTTGTCGTAGCACGTGTTTCGCCTTTTGTTTAATAATTTTAAATAAAGATAATACTGAAGGAAGTGTATCTGACGAGTTGTGTATGAAGCATGTGGTTTCGGTTCAGTCTATTTATATTACAATCGAACAACGACAAACTAAAATCGAGCAACGATGCTAAAGCCCGGGGACACACGTATCTACAGAAAGCAGGTAACAGCAGCAGACTTCGCAGTTTTCGAGAATGGTCTGGTGCACCCGGTTTGCTCTACCTTCTCGCTGGCGCAGGCGGCAGAATGGGCAGGACGCTTGTTTGTGCTGGAGCTGAAAGAGGAGGATGAAGAAGGGATAGGCACATTTCTAAGTATCAACCATATAGCGCCGGCGTTCGAGGGGGAAGCACTGGAGGTAAGGGCTACCCTGGAAAAGATCGAAGGGCAGGAGGTTATCTGCTCTTTCCTGGCGAGGGTGGGAGAGCGGCTGGTGGCCACGGGCGAGACAGGTCAGAAAATTTTGAAAAAAGAAAAATTAGCCAGGATACTGGCTCCCAGGAAATCATAGATGGCAAAAGAAAAAGAAAGAATACAGAAGCACGTTAACATTTTCAACCGCAAGGCCTCGTTTGAGTACCAGTTCCTTGAGAAGTACACAGCCGGGGTTATGCTGATGGGAACGGAGATAAAATCAATCCGGGAGGGCAAGGTGAACCTGCAGGATGGCTATTGTGTGTTTCAGCGGGATGAACTTTGGCTGCATAACGTGCATATAGCCACCTACACCGAAGGCACGCATTACAACCACGAGCCAACCCGCCCCCGCAAGCTACTGCTGAACAAGCGGGAACTGCGCAAACTGGAGAGCGGTACCCAGGAGCAGGGCGTCACCATCATCCCGATCAGGGTTTTTATCTCGGATCGGGGCTTTGCTAAAGTAGAGATTGCGCTGGCCAAGGGTAAGAAGCTGTACGACAAGCGCCAGGATATAAAGGAGAAAGACGTTAAGCGCGAAATGGACCGAAGCGGGTATTGAGTCAACTATGAAATTTATATTAAAAATAAGAAATTGAGACAGATGATTTTGCCGGTTTCTAATGCAGTCGAATAGGAGCGCTGTATTTTCTAATTCATAATTTCTAATTAATAAACAGTGGACTACGGAATAGGCATGCTGAGTCTGGTGCCGATGCGCGCAGAGACCTCTGACAAGGCAGAGTTAGTGACTCAGCTGCTTTTTGGCGAATGCTATGAGGTGGTGACGCAGGAGGGGAACTGGCTGCAGCTGCAGCTGGCCAGCGATGGTTACCGTGGCTGGATAGATTTTAAGCAGCACACCCCGGTAACAGCTGAATATTACAAGGAATGGCGGCGGGCGACGCACCAACGGGTAACGGATTTCCTGCAGGTGGTACGAAAAGATGAGGTGAGGATTCCGGTGAGTGTGGGCAGCTATCTTCCTTTTTATGACGGCGAGCGCATCCGCATCAACGGTGAGCAGTTTATATATAGCGGAGGCGCCTCCAGTACCGAGGTTTTACCCACCCAGGAGCAATTGACTCAAATTGCCCGCTCTTTCCTGAAGGCCCCATACCTTTGGGGTGGCAAGTCTGTTTTCGGCATCGACTGTTCGGGCTTTATGCAGCAGGTATATGGCATGTGCGGCTTTCAGTTGCCCCGCGACGCCTCGCAGCAGGTGGCATATGGCGAGGAGGTGCATTTCGTGGAGCAGGCCCACCCGGGGGATTTGGCTTTCTTCTCAAATGCCGAAGGCCGCATCGTGCACGTAGGGATGATGCTGGAAGAGCAACGCATTATACATGCGCACGGCGAAGTAAGGATTGACAGGCTTGACCATGTCGGCATCTATAACAGCAGTCAGAAGAAGTATTCTCATCAGTTGCGCATCATCAAACGAATTTTACATTGAGGGGCAGCCGAATTTTTTGAACATCCGTAATAATTAGTTATTTTATACCGTACAAATGGAGCGTTCGTCCTCTAGTACGGCCATGAAAGACAAAGTACTCATCCTTAACCAAGACTTCAGTGCTATTGCAGTTTGCTCTGTGCAAAAGGCATTTCTGCTGGTGTACCTCGATAAAGCCGAGATGGTATCAAAGGCGGAGCACGCCTTTTTACATACTATATCCACTGCCTACCCTGTACCCTCTGTCATTCGCTTGCAGCGCTACGTGCGGGTTCCTTATTACGGTATTGCCCTGAGCCGCCATAATGTGATGCGCCGTGACAGCTACAGTTGCCAATATTGCGGTGCCGCAAAAAACCTGACACTGGATCACCTGATGCCGCGCTCCAGGGGAGGGGCAACCATCTGGCAGAACCTTGTCACCGCCTGCTCGCGCTGCAACTCCCGCAAAGGCGACCGCACCCCGGAAGAGGCAGGGCTTAAACTCAGACGGCAGCCAAGCCGGCCTTCCCTGCTTACCTTCCTGCAACTGCACCTCAGCACCTCCAACCAGGATTGGCGGGATTACCTGGGCGTGGAGAAGTAGCTTCCTGTAGTTGTACTTTCAAAGCCAAAGTAATCCGATAGCAGTAGGTTATATATAAATCCTCACTTATATATCTACTTATGATAAAGCAGGTGAAAATCGATTTACTCGAAAATGCATATCGTGTATATATGGTATATAAGGCTGTAGGATTGCTGCTCATTCAGCTGCCTGCTTCTTATATATGCTTATATATGAGTAGTTTAGGAAGAGGTGCCTGTGCCCGAAGTAGTGGCCTATATATATGGACCTCCATTATTTATTGAAGTGCATATAGCAGCTATTATATGCAGCAAAGCACTTTCTTTTCTGGATATTTAGCTGAACAACTTTCTGGCGCCACTAAACGGCTCATTAAAAGGAGCTAACAATCCGGCCGGATATAGCATGTCTCATGATATTTTCTTACTTTTGCCTTTCATTCGATTGAATGGGCTTTGGGAGAATTTCCCGGAGGATGTTAAATTAAACCAAACCAGCGCATTGCTCTACGCTGGTGGCTACTCCAGAGCAGTAAAAACATTATGAGTAATTCTCCAGATAACTTTGATTGGGACAAAATTGAGTCCCAGGGTTTCGGATCAGGCTACAGCAAATCTGAGAAGGCTGAGATGGAACAAATGTATGGCGACACCCTGACTACCGTACAGGAGCAGGAGGTTGTGAAAGGAACCGTGGTAGGCATCACTGATCGTGACGTGATCCTGAATATCGGTTTCAAATCTGATGGCCTGGTGCCTGTTTCAGAATTCAGGGATCTTCCTGACCTGAAAGTGGGTGACGAGGTGGAAGTATTTATCGAAGACCAGGAAGACCCGAACGGTCAGCTTATCTTGTCCCGCAAGAAGGCGAAGATCGTGAGCGCCTGGGCCCGTATTTACAATGCGCTTGAGAATGACAACATTCTGGACGGCGTTGTGAAGAGAAGAACAAAAGGCGGTCTGATCATGGACATCCACGGAGTGGAAGCCTTCTTGCCAGGTTCTCAGATTGACGTGAAGCCAATCCGTGACTTCGACGTGTTCGTAGGCAAGAAGATGGAAGTGAAAGTTGTGAAAATCAACGCCGCTTTCGACAACGTGGTTGTATCCCACAAAGTGCTGATCGAGAAAGACCTGGAGCAGCAGCGTGCCGCTATCCTGAACAACCTGGAGAAAGGCCAGGTACTGGAAGGCGTTATCAAGAACATGACAAACTTCGGTGTGTTCATCGACCTTGGTGGCGTAGACGGTCTGCTTCACATCACTGATATCTCATGGGGACGTATCAACCACCCAGAGGAAGTATTAAACCTTGACCAGAAAGTGAACGTGGTGGTTCTTGACTTTGATGAAGACAAGAAGCGTATTTCACTTGGTATGAAGCAGTTGACGCCGCATCCATGGGATGCCCTTCCTGCTGAGATCGAGGTTGGTTCTAAAGTGGAAGGCCGCATAGTGAATGTAGCTGACTACGGCGCGTTCCTGGAACTGATGCCAGGCGTAGAAGGCCTGATCCACGTTTCAGAAATGTCATGGTCACAGCACCTGCGCAACCCGCAGGACTTCATTAAGCAAGGTGATCAGGTGCAGGCAGTCGTGCTGACGCTTGACAGACAGGAGCGCAAGATGTCACTCGGCATCAAGCAGCTGACTGAAGATCCTTGGACGAAAGAGGATGTGTTGACGAAATACGCCGTGGGCACCAAGCACACCGGCATTGTTCGCAACCTGACTAACTTCGGCCTGTTCCTGGAACTGGAAGAAGGCGTAGACGGGCTGGTACACGTATCGGACCTGAGCTGGACGAAGAAAATCAAGCACCCATCGGAGTTTGTGAAAGTTGGTGAGAACCTGGATGTAGTTGTACTGGAGCTGGATGTTCCGAACAGAAGACTTGCCCTGGGCCACAAGCAACTGGAAGAGAACCCTTGGGATACGTTTGAATCAGTATTCAATATCGGTTCTGTACACAAGGCTACTGTACTTGAGAAGTCAGACAGAGGCGCTACACTGGAACTGCCTTATGGCATCGAAGGTTTCGCGTTCCCGAAAGGACTTCAGAAGGAAGACGGAACGCAGGTGGAAGCCGGCGAGAGCCTCGACTTCAGAGTAACGGAGTTCTCGAAGGAAGATCGTAAGATCATCCTTTCCCACACAGCTTCTCATTCAGAGGTAGAGTCTTCAAGAGCTACCAGAGCTACGAAGAAAGCTACTCCTGGAGCTGCTCCTGCTGCCGGTGACAAGAAAGACAAAGCCCCTAAAGTTCAGAAAGAGGCGGATCGTTCTACACTCGGCGACCTGGATGCACTTTCGGCCCTGAAAGAGCAGATGCTGGAGAACGAGAAAGAGGCTGGCGTGAAGAAGTTAGAGGCTGCTGCTAAAAAGTCAGACGCTTCGAATGAAGACGAGTCAGCAGAAGAAGAGAGCAACGCTTAGGTTGTTAGCTTGTTATAAACGAGAAGGCCCCGCGAAACCGGGGCCTTCTTTGTTTTTGCGGAAAAAACCGCCCGCTTAATTTGACAAGTATGTTTTTCTACGTATGTTTGCACTCCAATCGATCAACACGGTAACGTGGCCGAGTGGTTAGGCTCAGCTCTGCAAAAGCTGCTACAGCGGTTCGAATCCGCTCGTTACCTCAAACCCCTGCTAAGGAAACTTAGCAGGGGTTTTTGTTTTAGCTTCAGCTTCCAAATCTTCAGACTGTTGGCTTGCTTCAGGTTAAATTTGAGACACAGGTATTCCCTACAGCCACTTATTGCCCTGTTAATCTTTTAACGGTCGTATCCGTACGCAGTCATACAAAAAAGGAGAGACGGCACTGCTGTGACATTCTATTAAGGATTAAATATAGTCAATCAGTCATCGCAGCGGAAAATATGTGCTGTTCAGGCTAATTGGACTGTACTGCACAGCTTCCCCGGCAGAAAGGCAAGTTCAGCGTCCTCCCTTCGTTTAATCAAAGTATATAGAGCTTACCGAGCTGAGAACGCATGAAGATTGTAGATTTGCGCGTAATGCGCGGACCTAACTACTGGTCTGTTAAACATCCCAAGATTATCGTCATCAAACTGGCGCTGGATGACTTCCAAAACAAACTCACCAACGATTTGCCGCAGTTCCTCGCCAGGCTGCAGAAAATATTGCCAGGCTTACAGCACCACCGCTCCACGGAAGGTGTGGAGGGCGGCTTTTTCAAGATGGTTGAACAAGGTATAACCTTTGCGCATGTGGTGCAGCATGTGGCCCTCGAGCTACAGACCATGGCCGGTATGGAGAGCGGTTATGGGCGCTGCTACCCCGCGCAGGAGGATGGGCACATGATGGTGGTATTCTCTTACCAGGAAGAGCGGGCAGGTGAGTTTGCCGCCTACGCTGCCGTGCGCGTTACCGATGCGCTGGCACGCGGCGAGAAATACAAGTTAAGTGAGGATATCAACCGCCTGCACGATATACGGGAAGACGAGTATTTCGGACCCAGTACCTATTCCATTGTTTCGGAGGCGGTGAGCCGCGGGATCCCTTATATACGCCTGAACCGGCACTCGCTGATCCAGTTAGGATACGGGAAGTACCAGAAGCGCATCCAGGCTACCATGACCTGTCGCACCGCCTGCTTTGCCGTAGAAATTGCCGGAGACAAGAAGGCTACCAAAGACATGCTGCGAGATGCGGGCATACAGGTGCCGAAAGGCACCACCATCTATGCACAGGAGGAGGTGAAGCGCACTACGGAGTGGCTGGGCTTTCCGCTGGTGGTCAAGCCCCTGGATGGAAACCACGGCAAAGGTGCGACTATCCACATCCAGAACCTGAAAGACGCGCAGAAAGCCTTTTTAGAGGCGAAAAAATATTCAGCGGGCGTGATGGTAGAGCAATATATAGAAGGCTTTGATTTCCGGCTGCTCGTGATCAACGGCAAGTTTGTGGCTGCTGCCATGCGCACGCCGGCCATGGTAACCGGCGACGGCACTTCCACCATCAGCCAGTTAATAGAGCGGGAAAACAGCGATCCGAGGCGTGGTATCGGGCATGAAAAGGCGCTCACAAAGATAAGAGCAGACAAACATACTAACAATATTCTCAAAGAAAGAGGTCTTACATTGGGTTCTGTACTGCCAGAGGGCGAGGTGCTATACCTCAAGAGCACTGCCAACATCAGTACAGGTGGCACCGCCACAGACGTGACGGACCTGGTGGATTCCTACAACATATTAATGGCGGAGCGAATTGCCGGGCTGATTGGCTTGGACATCTGCGGAATTGACGTGATGACCTCTGACATTGCCATCCCACTGAACGAGACCCGAGGCGCCGTGCTGGAAGTGAATGCGGCACCGGGATTCCGGATGCATATATCACCCACTTATGGCCTGCCGCGCAACGTGGCGGAGCCTGTGGTGGACATGCTTTTCCCCCGCGATAGCCCTGCACGCATTCCGATTATAGTCGTAACCGGCACCAACGGGAAAACCACCACCACGCGGCTGGTGGCGCACATAGTGAAATCAATCGGTTACCAAGTTGGCTATACCACCACTGATGGGATCTATATACAGGACAAAATGCTGGAGAAAGGCGACACCACTGGCGCCTACAGCGCAGAGTTCGTGTTGAAAGACCCAACGGTAAATTTTGCGGTGCTGGAATGCGCCCGTGGGGGATTGCTTCGCACCGGTCTCGGCTTCGGGCAATGCGACATCGGGATCGTCACGAACGTGAGTTCCGACCACCTGGGCCTGCGCGACATCCATACCCTGGAAGAACTGGCAAAGGTAAAATCTGTGATCCCGAAAAGTGTGAGCAAAGAAGGGTATGCGATACTCAACGCCGATGATGACCTGGTATATGCCATGGCCGAAGAAGTGGAGTGCAGGGTGGCCTTTTTTAGCATGGACGAGCACAACCCACGCATCCTGAAGCATATAGCCAGCGGGGGCATAGCGGCCGTTTTTGAGAACGGTTATATATCCATCTTCAAGAACAGCTACAAGATCAGGATTGACCGGGTGGCAGACGTGCCGTTGACGTTTGGTGGCAAAGCGAAATTCAATATTGAGAACATACTGGCTGCTGCTTTAGCCGGTTACCTCTCTCACCTGGAGATCGAGGATATTAAAACGGCCCTTCGCACGTTTATTCCTTCTCCAGCCAAGACGCCGGGCCGTATGAACCTGTTCCATTTCCCGGCTTTTGAGGTACTGGTGGATTATGCTCACAATGTGGGTGGGCTTAAAGCAGTTGGTGAGTACATCAGCAGCCTGGACGTGACCAGAAAAATAGGTATAGTGGCTGGCGTGGGCGACCGACGGCATGAGGACATTTACGCGCTCGGGCAGGTGGCGGGCCAGGTGTTTGATGAGGTGATCGTGCGCCTGGATGCAGACTTGCGCGGCAAGGCGGCGGACGAAATTACGGGACCTTTGATTAGCGGTATAAAGGATACCGCACCGGAAATAAAGGTAAAGCTGATTCCGGAGGAGATGCGGGCCATTGCCTACGCCTTGGAAAACGCAGTTCCCGGCTCCATCGTTTCCATTTTTACCGAAGACGTACAGGAGGCGGTGAAGATGGTGGAGAGCTTTAAGGTTATTCAGGACAGAAGAATTCTGGTGGAGTAACTGACCTCAGCAGCCAAGGCTACAAACAAGGCAGGTTTGCACAGCTCTGAATCCATACATATTGCAAACTATCGCTTTAAAGGAGCATCGCCTGACCTGATAAATTCTTTAGATGGTGCTTAGGCATTATATATAAACTTTCTGCGGATTCCGCTCCTTGGAGGGATAGGTTCTGCAGAGCAGCGTCGTGCGCATTATGCAGGTGATCGGGGTAGGAAATAGAAGTTCACAAAAAAGGCCCTGCAGCAATGCAGGGCCTTTTTATATATAAATGAACCTCCTACTTCAGGACAAAAGTTGTTTTACCGATGAGGTAGTCATCCGCGTAGAGTTCAATGATATGCTGCCCCTTCTTATAGGCGGCGTTCTTGTTGTAAGTGAAGCTAAGGAGTTGCTGTGTATTGTCGAATACAAAGTCGCGCTTGGCGGTATAGTACATATCCTCCCCATCAATCTGGAAAGAGCCGGAGCCGGTAGCCAGGTTATATAATGCCGCGCCGTCAGGTTCGATCATGCGCATATATACTGTTTTGGGCTCTTTGGCAGCCACATCATTCTTGGCAAGCTTAAACTCCACCCGGATCTTCTCCACGCGCCGGGCGCGGAACTCGTTGTCGGAGTCGTCTTTCTCCTTGCCACGTTGGTTGATAATGTTCACATTCAGGTTCTGCGCCTCTAAACGAGAGGCAAGCTTCACTTTCTCGCTCAGGTCCTGATTCGTGGACTTTACGGTAGTGAGGCTGTCAGCAAGCTGCGTTTGTGTGGTCTTCAGGGACGTGTTCTCAGTGAAAAGCACCTCATTATCAGCCTTCAGTTTTACAATTTCCTCGTCTTTCTGCTTCAGCTGCTGCTCAAAGGCAGAAGCCCTGTCGCGGAAGCGGCGCTGGTCGGCCAGGCTGTAGCTTCTTTTGCGGAAGCCGCGCAATTCATCCAGGTCAGCGGTGATAGCCGCGATCTGGTTGTCCAGTGAATCGTTCTCAAGGCCCATGGCCTGCAGTTCCTGGCTCTGTCGCTCAAAGTCGGCCTTCAGGGCCTCGTATACTTTAATCTGGTCTTCCAGTTCCGTGTTCTTCACGCGGATAATTTCGGCTTGCTCTTCCGTCTTCTCTTTTTTCTGATAGTTCATGTAAATCAGAATGCCGTTGATGCTGATCAGAACGACAAGCAGGCCTCCAATTAAAAGCTTTCTATTGCTTCGGGTTTCAGGGGTGTTGGCTGACATATATAGGTTTTGGTTGTTGTTCGGTTAAATTTGGGTTTATTTTCAGGAAACAAGTAGCACCATAGTGAGAGCAAGTATCAAATATAATGCTTTTGCTCAAACAAACTAAAATGATGGAAGAACAATTTGATGCGGCCTACTGGCAGCAGCGTTATCAAAGCGGCAACACCGGCTGGGACACCGGTAGGATAACGACACCCTTGAAAGAATATTTTGACCAGCTGCAGGAGAAGGATTTGCGCATCTTGATTCCGGGCTGCGGCCACGCCTACGAAGCCGAATACCTGTTCCGGAAGGGTTTTAAACAGGTATATGTGGCGGATGTGGCGGACGCTCCGCTGGAGCACTTCGCCCGGCGTGTCCCCGGGTTTCCGAAGGAGCATCTTTTGCGACAGGATTTTTTCTCGCTCAGCGGTACTTATGACCTGCTCGTGGAGCAAACCTTCTTCTGTGCGCTCGATCCGACGTTGCGGCCCGCGTATGCCCGGCAGTGTGCCGCTTTGCTTAAACCCGGTGGTAAGCTGGTGGGGCTCCTTTTCAATACCTCCTTCACACACGACGGGCCTCCTTTTGGGGGCAGCAGCGAAGAGTACAGCGCTTATTTTGAACCTTACTTCAATTTCCTGCACTTCGAGCCTGCCTACAACTCGATACCGCCACGCCAAGGGCGTGAGCTGTTTATGCTACTGCAAAAGAAAAACCATTAAATACGGATGGTTTCAGCGCCTGTAGATCATCTGAGATTATATATATGGAGGAGGTCGCTGTAGAACAATTCGGGAAGCGGGATTCTTAAATCTAAAATGAAAACTTACCTTTGTTGAGTCAACTAACTATGGATATAAGCTATGTTTGAGATACCGAAATTAAAACACACCGCTAGCGGCAACTTCTTCCTGATGGCCGGCCCCTGCGCGATTGAAGGCGAGGACATGGCGATGCGCATTGCAGAGCGCCTGAAGGTGCTGACAGATAACCTGCAGGTGCCGTGGATATTCAAAGGGTCCTACCGTAAAGCCAACCGCTCGCGCCTCGACTCTTTCACGGGCATTGGGGATGAGAAGGCGCTGCGCATCTTACAGAAAGTAAGCCAGGAGTTTGACGTGCCCACGGTAACGGACATACATGAGACAAAAGAAGCGGCAATGGCTGCCGAGTACGTGGATGTGTTGCAGATACCGGCGTTCCTCTGCCGGCAGACCGACCTGCTGATTGCCGCTGCCGAAACAGGCAAAGTAGTGAACATCAAGAAAGGCCAGTTCCTGTCAGGGGGCGCCATGCGTTTTGCCGTGGAGAAAATTAATGACTCCGGAAACCAGAAAGTGATTCTGACGGACAGGGGCAACTCCTTTGGCTATTCCGACCTGGTGGTGGATTTCAGGAACCTGCCGGAAATGCAGTCTTTCGGGGTGCCTGTGGTGATGGACGTGACGCACTCCCTGCAGCAGCCGAACCAGAGCTCGGGTGTGACCGGCGGCAAACCGGCGCTGATCGAAACGATTGCCAAAGCGGCCATCGCAGTAGGAGCCGATGGCCTGTTTATCGAGACGCACCCGCAGCCAGGCATTGCTAAGTCTGACGGAGCCAATATGCTGCCGCTCGACCAGCTGGAGGAACTCCTGAAAAAACTCATCCGCATCCGGCAGGCAATCGCTTCATAAATATACTGACCGACAAAGGACAACAGAATCCATATATAAATTTCCAGTCCTTTGTCGGTCAGCCTCTCTTAGAAGTGCAGCGTAAAGTGCTCTTTGGGTTGCGTGGTCCGGAAGAAGACGATACCTATAAAGAACAGGTCCACGGTCTGCATCACCTGCGGGTGCGCCTTTATTTCCTTCCACGCGCGCTTCATCTCGCCAGACCAGTAAATATCATCCAGCACAAACACGCTTTGTTCGTGGTGCCTGGCCAGGCACAACTCAAAGTAGCGCATTGTCGGGGCGTAGCGGTGATTCCCGTCGAAGAAAGCGAAATCAAGTTGCTGAACCTGTTGCAGTTGCTGCTCCAGCGTCTCGTCCAGGTTCCCCTCCACCAGGCATATATGGTGCAGGCCAAGCTGCCGGAAGTTTTCCCTGGCCACGCCTGCAATATTGGGGCACCCTTCAAACGTGTAGATGGCCGCCTGCTTCCGCGCCTCGCCTAAATAGGAGGTGGTGATGCCAAGCGAAGTGCCTAAATCAAAGATCGTCTTGGGCTGAAAGTGGTTCACGAGCCGGAAAAGCAGTTGCCCGTACTTCAGCGGCTTTGCCGAGGTACGGGCAATGTCCTTTACCTTGCGTTGCTTAGAAGGAAGGCTTTTAGAACCGGCCCCCAAATCTGTTATCTTCAACTGGCGGTTATCCTGCAGCAATTTGAGGCGCAGGGTCTCCACGTGGGTGTAGGCCGGGAAATAGCCTGTATGCCTCAGAACGTTGTGGTAGAGATCAAAGATAAAAGGGGAGTGGACGCCATGTAACTTGAAGGCACGGGCACGGTACAGCAGGTAGTCAGCGGCTAATCGGAGGGGAGACAAAGCGATTGATACAGGACTTTGAGTGTAAGGCAATATATGGCAGCGAGTTCAGGAGCAGTACAAAGTGCCTGAACCTGTGGTATTAGTTAAAGCCTGATTTCAATTGAGTTTATAGGGCACCACCAGGGTAAATTCAGGGATAGAGACATGGAACTGGCGTCCGTCGATCATGCGCTCCATCAGGTAGGTGCCGCGCATTTTGCCAATGCCGGTCTTCAGGTTGCACCCAGACACGTACTCATGCATCTCTCCAGGCTCCAGCACGGGCTGCTGCCCAACCACACCTTCGCCCTCTACCTCCCGCACCACACCTGTGGCATCGTGTATATGCCAGTGGCGGCGCAGCAGCTTCACGGTAAACTCGCTGTGGTTCTCAATTCGGATCTTATAGGCAAAAACGAAGTGCTGCTGCACCGGGCTCGAGTAGTCGGGCAGGTAGTTGGCCGTAACCGTCACTTTAACACCTTCTGTTGTTTTTGTATCCATGACCGTGCGTTTTTTGTATACTAAGAAACCAATGCAGCGGCAGCCTGTTGCTACAGTGGCTTTATATGCTTTTCCTAACCTGACCGATTAAAACAGCATGAATGTAAAGATAGAAGAAAGCTGGCAAAATGTACTGCAAGATGAATTTGAAAAGCCTTATTTCAAAAATCTTGTGTCTTTTGTTAAAGACGAATACACCTCGCAAAAAGTTTATCCGGCGGGCACCCAAATCTTCAACGCTTTTGCGAAATGCCCTTTTAACGAGGTGAAGGTCGTGATACTGGGCCAGGACCCTTACCACGGGCCTAACCAGGCTAACGGCCTCGCCTTCTCCGTGAGCGACCACGTGCGGGTCCCGCCCTCGTTGCTGAACATCTTTAAGGAGATAAAAAACGACCTCGGGAAAGAGATGCCCGCCACCGGGAACCTCGAGCGCTGGGCAGAGCAGGGCGTGCTGCTGCTGAACGCCACCCTCACGGTACGGGCCGCCAATGCCGGGTCGCACCAGAAAAAAGGCTGGGAGGAGTTTACGGACGCCGTGATACAGAAAGTGAACGATCTGAAGGAGCACGTGGTGTTTATGCTGTGGGGCGCCTATGCACAGAAAAAAGGGGCTATTATTGATGAGCGGAAGCACCTGGTGTTAAAGGCCGCGCATCCGTCGCCTTTCGCCGCAGACAGGGGCTTCTTCGGCACCCACCATTTCAGCAAGGCCAACAAATACCTGCAGGAGCATGGCAAGGAGCCCATTGACTGGTAACTACTTTTCAGAACTCATCAAAGGGATTTTTATATATAGCTTGCTGCTCACGTAGCACAACTTCTTTTAAACACGCTTTTTATATATTATATGTTGACGATATACCACAACAACCGATGCAGCAAGAGCAGGCAGGCATTGGAATTACTGCAGCGTTCGGGGCAGGAGGTGGAGGTGGTGGAGTACCTCAAAAAGCCACCGACAGCCGCGCAGCTAAAGGCTGTTCTGCAAAAATTGAATATGAAGCCGGAGCAGCTTTTACGGAAAGGGGAGGCGCTTTATAAGGAAAGCTTTAAGGACAAAACTCTGACGGATGAGGAGTGGCTAAAGGTGATGGTGGAAAACCCGGTGCTCATAGAGCGGCCTATCGTGCTGAAAGGTGAAAAAGCCGTACTTGGGCGGCCGCCGGAGAAGGTGTTGGAATTGCTGTAACGTACTTGGCTTTGCGGTGGCGTAGCTATCGTAAAGGTTTAATTTTGAAATGTAATTTTAAGTCCATAACAACCCTTCTTTAGCTTTGTACTTTAGCTTCTTCTCTTGAAAATAATTGATAAGTTCATTGTAATGCCATCCTGAAGGAATGTAAAAATTGTACTTCAAGTGTTTGCCCTCCAAAGTAAACATCACTTCGTTCTCATCTCCCTGCGCATTCTGGTACTGGCTAAAAGAGGGACCTCCTTCATAATTCAAAAGATTGAGACGGAGGTTTTCCAATTCATATATATTGAATCTTATGTTAAGTAGAGTGATAGTGTTATCTTCTATAATTAGGTTACTGGGTACTATTCCTTTGTCTCTCGTCCTAAGCAAAACGAACTTGCCAATTGTGGACAAAGTGGTAGCTATTATGAAAGATACTATTGCCCCCCAAGTCACCTCTAAACTTGCGAAAATAGCGGCAATAAGATAAAAGATAATGCCATACTGGTACATCTCTCCCTTCCGAGACCGATACTCTTCTGTAGCTTGTATGTCTCTTATGAAGAGGTAACTCTTAAAATACATCATTACTTATATTTCACAACTTGCGGATATACGTGAACTTAATCTTAGAGGCTCTATAGCTATAGGTGCTATAGGTGCTATAGCCACTTTATCATATATGTTCCAGCTAATTTAAATTTTATAGTGAAGTCGAGAACGAAAAAAGCCGGGTATATGAAGCCCGGCTTTTTTTCTGCTATATATAGTTTGTCTTACTCGATCGTTTTGAATATCCTGTTCCAGCGTATCCTGTCCAGGAAGCTGCCCTCCGGGTCTGTGGACATCCAGATCATGACGGCCTTTCCCACCACGTGGTCAGCCGGCACGTAGCCCCAGTAGCGGGAGTCGAGGGAGTTGTGGCGATTGTCACCCATCATAAAGTAGTAGTCCTGCTTAAAAGTATACTGGTTCGCTTCCTGTCCATCTATATAGAGCTTTCCGTCACGTACCTCCGCATTGTCGTTGTGCTCATACTCCAGGATCACTTTTTCGTAAAAAGGGAGCGACTCCGGTGTAATGGCCACGGTGGCACCTTCCTTCGGTATATAGATCGGGCCGTAATTATCTTTGTTCCATTCATATACGCTCGGAACGTGCGGGAATACTTCCGGGTCAGCCTTGCCGGGCAGGTCCTTCAGCAGGATCACCTCTTTGATAAAATCCAGCTTCCCTATTTCGCTGGCCAGCTCAGGGGAGGCGTCTACCACGTAGCCGTTCTCATAAGGGATCACGTCGCGCAGGTTGATGTTACGGTCCTGGAAAAACTTCTCCGACAGCTGCGTATTGGGTACCAGCAGGTATTTATACTGCAGCCCATCCGGGTTGTCGGCGGCCTTACCGTTTATATATACCTGCATGTCCCGCACTTCGAGGGAGTCACCGGGCATTCCGATTCCTCGCTTGATATAGTTCGTGCGCAGGTCAGCAGGGTGTTGCTCTTCAGGCGGGTAGTTAAACACCACCACATCGTTGTGCTGCACTTCGGAGAAGCCCGGCAGGCGGTGCGGTGTGAGCTGGATGGCGTCGGAATAAGAGGGGATGTTGGTGCCCCAGATCGTCTGGTGCGTGAGCGGCACCTGCAGGGGCGTCATGGGCGTGCGCGGGCCATAGTGCAGCTTGCTCACAAACAGGAAATCGCCCACCAGCAACGACTTCTCCATGGAAGGAGTGGGGATGGTATAAGCCTCAAACGTGGCCCAGCGTATTAAGCTGGCAGCCACAACGGCAAACAGGATAGCATCGCCCCATTCCCGGGCAAAGCTTTTCTTTTTCTTTGGGGCTTTCGTTTGCGGCGATTTCTCCCAAAATTTTACATTCATCTGCAATAGCTATGGTTACAGGTTCAGCATGTCTTTCATGCCATATACGCCTACGCGGCCAACGAGCCACTCTGCTGCCATCACGGCACCTTCGGCAAAACCAGCTCGGCTATGGGCAATATGGCCGAGCTCTATCTGGTCAATTTCAGAGCTGTAGGTTACAACATGCGTGCCTACTACATCCGGCTCGCGCTCTGAAATGATGTTTAATTTACTTTTTTCTTCCGGATTATCAGCCACCCATCCTTCTAAGTTTGTGTAACTGGATAGAATACCCTCGGCTGTGGTGATGCCTGTTCCGCTGGGCTTGTCTACTTTTTGCAGGTGATGCACTTCCCGGACTGAAACCTCATATGCCTTATAGTCCTTCATTTTGCTGGCAATGTACTCATTAAAATGAAAGAAAAGATTAACGCCCACGCTGTAGTTAGAGGCGTAGAAGAAGGCTCCCTTCTGCTTCAGGCACAGGGCCACGGCTTCCTCCAGCCTGTCCAGCCAGCCCGTGGAGCCGGACACTACCGGAATACCGTGCACCAGGCAGTAGCTTATATTGCCGAAGGCAGCCTCAGGGTGCGTAAACTCAATGGCAACATCGGTGTTGGCGGAAGTAAAGTTCTTTAGCTCCTGGGCATTTTCGTGGTCAACTGTCCCGATGATCTGGTGGCCTTTTGCCAAAGCCGTCTGCTCAATGGTCTTTCCCATTTTGCCGTAGCCTATCAGTAGTATTTTCATTTCGGTCGTGTATAGAGTGTAATAGTCAGTGCCGGCGCCATAGTTGTTGTGGCGGCAGTAACAGGTATCAGGTTGGGTTGCACCCGCAGGGCCAGGTCATCGCTTACGTCAAACTCTTTCAGGTGTGCGTGCACGTAGGCTTCTGCCATTTGCAGCGCATAAGCCCCGATCGAGAGCAGCACAGTCAGGTCGCGGTTGCGGCGGTAATAGTCGCGGCGGAATTTTATATTTCGGAGCGCATCGCCCCCGAACGTTTCGTTAAGGGAGGGAAACTCCGGATTATTGGCATATTCGTCTACTGTCGTGGAATCTTTGTCTGACCGAAGCAGCAGCGCAGTGCGGAAGCTCTGGTATTTAGTGTTGTTGTCAATTAAAAAGTATCCCAACACAGCGCCTGTTGCATATACGATCGGTATTTTCCAGTAGGCTTTGTTATAAAACTGGCCACCGCCCGGTATCACGGCAGACCATAGCGCCGCTTTGGCAGGTCGATCAAGGTTTTTTATATTCTTGAAGTTCGCTAAAAAGAAGCCCTTGTCACCCTCCAGTGTGTCAGGCACTAGCACACGGACTGAATCTGCACCTTCGGTAATGACCTGCGCCTGGGCAGGAGCCGGTGCAAAATACAGGAGAAATCCTGTCAGGAGTGCCGCTAAGCCAGCGTTCAGCCTCATGTGCCTTTTAGTAATTTAAGATCTCCAGGATCCGGTTCAGCTCCTCCACCGTCAGGAAGGGAATTTTTATCTCACCCTTTCCCTCGTTATTAGCCTTTACCTGGATTTTTGTGCCGAACTGGGAGGAGAGCTTTGTCTCCACGGTTTTCAGCTCGTCGTCGTATTTGTTGAAGTTGAGCTTATGCTGCGCATCCGGCTTCTTGTTGGCGTTCTGCAGGTTGCGCACCAGTTCTTCTACCTTGCGTACCGATAACTCTTTTGCCACCACCTCCTTAAACACGTCCAGTTGCTTCTCTACTGTATCTATGTTGATGAGGGCGCGGGCGTGCCCCATGCTGATGATGTTGTCGCGCAGCGCGATCTGGATGTCAGGCGGCAACTTAAGCAGCCGCAGGTAATTTGTAACGGTGGTGCGCTTTTTACCAACCCTTTCGCCGAGTTCTTCCTGTTTCAGGCTGCACTCCGACAGCAGGCGCTGGTAGGAGAGGGCGATTTCGATGGCGTTCAGGTTCTCGCGCTGAATGTTCTCGATCAAAGCCATCTCCAGCATCTGCTGGTCATCGGCCTTGCGTATATAGGCCGGTATCACTGCAAGGCCGGCGATTTTAGAGGCCTGGTAGCGACGCTCGCCTGCAATCAGCTGGTAAGTATGCTGGTCGAGTTGACGAACCGTGATGGGCTGGATAATGCCCTGCACTTTAATAGACTCTGCCAGTTCTTCCAGTGCCGTCTGGTCAAAGTGCGTGCGGGGCTGGTAAGGGTTCGTCTGGATCTGATCAATAGCTATGTCTGCGATGGTGTTGACTTCGTTAGTGGTGGAAGATTCGGTTTTTCCGGTGTACTTGTTACCCTCCAGGAGAGAACCAAGGCCCCTGCCGAGGCCGCCTTTGCGTTTCGCTGCTGAATTTTTGTTGTCAGACATGTAATCTTTAAAATTATTTCTCCAGCGCTACGCTGTTTTTCTCTGCAATTTCGCGGGCCAGGTTCAGGTAACTCAAAGCCCCCTTGCTCTCTGCGTCGTGCAGGAGGGCCGGTATGCCAAAGCTCGGCGATTCGCTCAACTTCACGTTCCGCGGTATGATCGTGTCGAACACCATCTGCTGGAAGTGTGTCTTCACCTCTTCCACTACCTGGTTGCTCAGGCGGAGGCGCACATCATACATCGTCAGTAGGATGCCTTCGATGGCCAGTTCCGGGTTCAGCCGCGACTGAATGATCTTGATGGTGTTCAGGAGCTTACCCAAACCCTCCAGCGCAAAATACTCGCACTGTACCGGGATCACCACAGAGTCAGCCGCCGTGAGCGAGTTCACCGTGATCAAACCCAGTGAGGGAGAGCAGTCTATGATAATGAAGTCATAGTTTTGCTTCAGGCTTTTAAGGGCCTCCCGCATCTTCTCCTCCCGGTTGGGGATGTTGATCATCTCCACTTCAGCGCCTACCAGGTCTATATGGGACGGGATGAGGTCGAGGAACTCGATGTTGGGCGACTGCAGGATGATTTCTTCTGCGGCTACTTCCTCCACCATGCATTCATATATGCTGCTGGTGATGGTCGCCGGGTCGAAGCCTAGGCCCGAGGTGGCGTTTGCCTGCGGGTCTGCGTCAACTAAAAGCGTTTTATATTCAAGCGCTGCCAAACTCGCTGCCAGGTTGATGGCCGTCGTGGTTTTACCTACCCCACCTTTTTGGTTTGCAACTGCAATTATTTTTCCCATTCTAGAATTATAGGTTAATAGTCTGACCTATCTCCATTAGTATAAGTTCTTTGTCTGCCAACTGTGCCACTTCCTTCGCTTCGGCTTTGTCTATTTCGATGTAAGGGAAGGTATCGTAGTGCATGCCGATGATCGTGTCTGTCTGCACGAAATCAGCGGCCAGCACGGCATCATGTATATCCATGGTAAAGTTATCGCCGATCGGCAACAGCGCGAAGTCAAGGTCATACTGCTCCGGTATCAGCTTCATGTCAAAGGTCAGGGCCGTGTCACCGGCGAAGTAGAAGGTCGTGCCCTCTGTCTCGATCACAAAGCCTGCTGCCACGCCTCCGTTAGAGCCGTCGGGCAACGAACTGGAGTGCACGGCGCTCACCATTTTCACTGTACCAAACGGCATGGTCACCTTCCCGCCAATGTTCATGGGGTGTGTTTTGCCGATTCCTTTGTTGCTGTACCAGGTGGCGATCTCATGGATGGCCACAATAGTCGCATTGTTGTTGCGCGCGATCTGCTCTGCGTCATATACATGGTCTTGGTGGCCGTGCGAGAGCAGGATATAATCAGCTTTTATGGCATTAACGTCTATCTGGGAAGCAAGCTCATTTGGAGAGATGAAAGGATCGAACAAGACGCGATGTTGCCCGATTTCAAATAAGAAGCAAGATTGACCGTAGTACGTAATATTCATAATGTAGCGTTTTTGGTGATTTATATGTCCGGGCACGATACCGAACGCTGGCACAAAGATACGATATTTTACCCACAAAGACGGGCGCAAGTTTGAACACAAAGTATATTTTTATACACAGCAGAGGCACCCGAATCCCTGGGGTGCAGGTTTATAAAACTGGAACGGACAAAAAGACATTTCGGTATATATGGGTAATGTAACAGCCCCCTTCACTTGCGTTATCCGGCAACTTAATACTAATATTCGAAAACCTGAATGTGCCATAATGAACCCCTATGGCTCGAGGAGTTGGTGTAGATGAGATCGCTAAAAATTAGATTCAATAAGCTTCAGCAATAGACATGGCTTTGTTATCCTTTCTCAGGTCGTTAAAGTTTGCCACTAGTTTTCACTTTTGTTTGAGGTAAGGACTATGTTGACTTTAAGAATTACATTAAGAGTGTAACGGCCTGCTGGAGTTATATATAAGGTTCCCAAACAATAGGGTATGTTTAGTAGGATCAGGTGTAAATAATAATACCCTGTAACTTTGTATCTCCTCGGCACCAGTACATACTCAAAAGTTTATTAGGCCAGCCTATATATACCAAAAAGCGGCAGCTGAAAGTTCAGCTGCCGCTTTAAATAGGAAGGCTTTAGCCTCTCAATCAAAGATAATTATTTATTTCTCTGATTCCGCACATCATTGCTGTTCGAGTTATTTCGCTTTGCGTCGATCTCATTTATATCCACATCAGTTTTACGGACCGTTTCCCGCACAGTCTCATCACGCGTGGTGGTTTCTTTTCCTAGTTTAACCTCCTCCACTACGCGGGCCTCCTTGCTAACAAGCGGCACCTCTGCATGTTCTATAATTTCAGTTTCACCGCTTTTAAAGGTAGCAAAGTCTTTTTCTGTTGCCGGACGGTTTACTGGCTGCCGTTCTACATGAACGTGCTCTTCGCGCAGGCGCAGGTGCTCTTCTACCGGCTTCTCAACGATACGGCTTCTAACCCGCACGCCACCAGTTTCAACTTCACGCTTTCCTACTTTCATCTCCTCCTGCACCACTGGTATAGAAGAGTTTATCCATTTGTTTCTTTCTTCACGCGGCATTTTCTTGTACTTTTCAGCACGGTCGTCCACGTCTATCGCGCCATACTTGTCCAGTAACTCTGCGGCGCGCTTGGCCTCCTCATCTGACTGCGTGTGCACGGCTACAATCGAACCATGCTGCGCTACCTCAGAATATTTAATTGACTCGTCTTTGTTGTCGAACAATGATTCAAAAAAGCCCGTGTCCTTGTCGTTTCTGGTGCCGGGTGTGGTATCCGTCCTGTTGGTAGTTGCTGTGTTGGGAGTAGTGGCCTTGTTTAAAGGGTTTCCGTGCCGGTCTGTTGCGCCTCTTACGGCTACATCAATTTTGCTTTCCGGAATTCCGTTGCTCATTAATTTCTGAGCTGCCATTTGTGCGTCTACTCCATAATCGAATATTCCTATTACTGTTTGTCCTTTCATAGTTTGTTCTCCTTTATATTTGGTTGCGATAAATCTAAAGCCTGATTATCAGACTCGTCTCGGGCTATCTCCGTTGGGATCTACCCGATCCACGTTCACCTCTTCTTTGCGAAGTGTAACATGTTGTGTTTCGTGTGTCTCAATCTTCCTTTTTGTGACGCGTAACTCTTCAACTAGTTTAAGTCGCTTCACCAGCACCAACTCCTCGTGTACGACCGGGATAATCATTACATCGCCTTCGTAACGGATAGAGGGCGGGGCCGATTCTACAAATTCATTTATAGGCACACGTTCTACATTCACTTCTTCGTGCACGGTAGGCACGTCTACTGAGACATCTTCCTCGTGCACATCTTTGTATATGTTCACCCGGCCGGTTTCAACAGTTTTCTTGTTAATTCTCACCTGCTCTTCCACAACCGGTATATACTCCGTTTCATCATTCACCCGCTGTGTGGGAGCGGGCGTCGCATTGTCTCTGTCATAGGTTTCTTCTCTGAAAGAGTCCCTTTTTCTGACAGTGTCCGCATCTCGCAGGGAGGTATCTTCTCGCTTTGCTGCAAGCTCACTCTCTCTGAGTTTTTGCTCGAATTCCGATTGTACTTTATCTCCTCTGTTTTTCATCTTATTTTAGTATGGCCATATTAAAATATAGCTTTTACGAGTATATAACTGTTAAAGCCTCTGTATTTTTGTACGGGGCAGCGGGCTTATTGTTTAACTTTTCCGGGATCGGCAACTCGTTTAGCCAATCATTATGGCGGATTTATCAGTGGATATAAAAGGGTGACAATTAATTGGGGGGCAAGCTTTTTTGCTTCGTCCTGTGCTCTAAGAGGGCGCCTGTAAATGCAATAAATTCTACTAATGCTGCGGGGCCTCCTTCCTCGTGCTTCACGCGCTTCACTGCTTTTCCCTCTTTGTAAAAAGTGAGGTAAGTGGAGGATATATCGGACCAATCTGAGAGATAGCTGTTCTGGAGAAGTTTGTAGTCCAATGCAGCTATTTTCTGTTTAAGCTGCTGCAACTCCTGGACTGTTAGTTGGAGGCGAAGTGTGTCCTGCGCGTGCGCATTTTTGAAAGGCACAACGGTAGCGCTGCCATCCATATAGACTGCGGCGTTATAGGCCAGGCAAGATCCAAGGCAGGGCGTTTTTTGAAATGACAGCAGCGGCTGCACGACCTCCTGCAAGGCTGGCTTCTTTTGTGCCGAAAAGGTGCTGCAGCCCGCCGACAAGAAGCAAGCAATATAGTAGAGCAGCAAAAGTGACTTTGGTGCCCTGTTATATATGCTACTAAAGCTCATGGCGCGGGTTCTGGGAGTTTCCTGAATTTCCCATCTCTGAACTCATACGCCTGCGGGGCACAGTCCGGGCACGCGGCATAGTTTAAAGCAGAGTCGGGGGGATTGAGAATGAACAGGCGGCTGTCTGGCGTGAAGCTGGCGCCTGCGTTTCCCTGCAGTTTATACAGCACCCTGCCGCTCTCCCGGTCTACGACATAATGTGTCTGGCAGCCTGTTCCGCAGCCAATAGTTACTACAGTATACTTACCGGCAAAATTCACTCCTTCATGCAGGGCCTTGCGGATGGCGGTGCGATAGGCACGGGCATCGCGGTGGCTGCTTTCATCCAGCGGGGCGAGCCGTCCCCGGTACATATCGCCTACAGCATACTGCCCGTCAGTGCGGTATTTCTCCATCGTAATGCGGTAGCGCTCATATAGGTCCGGGTTCTCATTGTCCGTGATAGGCATTTCAATGGAGTCTTCGGCCAATTGCTCCTGAAGCTGCGGGTGTGTGCTGGCTAAAGTGCCGTCCTCTTCAGTGCCCTGCTGGCAACTACTGGGAAGGAGGGCAAGCAGCAGCAAACCATATAGGATGTAGTTTCTCTTTCTGTGCATAGTTTTCTTACGTGCCAAGGGCGGGTATAGCTACAAAAAAAGCCTCTCCTTGGCTGGAGAGGCTTTTCTGTCTTAGGCATGATGAGGTTATTTTTTGGCTTTTCGCTTCTGCTGCTCTTTTTCGGAGGCCTGGCGCATGGCTTCCTGCATACGCTCTGTAAAGGATGGCCCGCCTGTTTTCTTCTTTTCCTTTAGCTTGTGCTTGTTTTCTTCCAGCCGCGCCCTGATCTTGCCTTCGTCCACAAACTTGCGGATGGCTGCCTGCTGGCCAAACGTCACGATGTTAGACATGAAGTAATAGAAGGAGAGGCCCGCCGGATATGAGTTCAGTACGAACATAAAGATGAACGGCATGAGGTAGCTGTAGAACTTCATCGGCCCCTGCATCGTGTTCACCTGGTTGTTCGACCAGGTATAAAGGATGGTGGAAGCCGTCATGAGGAGTGTGAACATACTCACGTGATCGCCATAAAAAGGAATGGTGAATGGCAAACGCATGAATACATCATAGGTAGAAAGGTCAGAGGCCCAAAGGAAAGCCTCCTGCCGCAATTCGATGGAGTTCGGGAAGAAGTTGAACATCGCAAACAGGATCGGGATCTGCAGTAGCATCGGGATACAGCCGCTGACGGGGTTCACGCCCATTTCCTGGTAGAGTTTCATCGTCTCCATCTGCGTCTTCTGCATATCGCCGTCGTTGCGCTCCTTGATCGCGTCAATCTCAGGCTTCAGCACCTTCATCTTCGCCATCGACACATATGATTTATAGGTGAGCGGGAAGAGGATGGTTTTAATATATAAAACAAGCAGGATGATGATCAGTCCGTAGTTGCCAATATAGTTCTCCAGGAAATCGAAGGCCGGGATGATGATCCACTTGTTCACATATGAGAAAATACCCCACCCAAGGTCCAGGTTCTTATCAAAGTCATGGCCGATGTGCTTCAGGATCTTGTAATCATTCGGTCCGAAGTAGAACATGAACTCTCCCTTGCCGGTTAGCACGTCCTGTGTCGGGATAAGGATCTGGGAGGCCATGGTCTTCACAACTGAAGAATCGGCCGGGTCAACGGAAGCCTCCATTTTGGCACCGGCAAACTGGTTGCCCGCTATGATACCGGCGGTGAAGAAGTTCTGCTTGTTGGCCACCCACTTCACGGGCTCCTCCAGCACTTCCGTTTCTGTTGTTTCAGAAATAGAGAGATAGTCGTAGCCGCTCTCCACAGTCGCAAAGTTAATTGTGGACTTTGCCCGGTTCTGCGCTATATCGCGCTCCAGTTGCTTCAGGCGGTCGCTCCACGTAAAGGTGATGGTATTGCCGCTCACCTGGCGCTCCAGCCCTGCAAAATCAAGCTTGTAGCCCAGCAGGAAGTTTTCGTCGAACAGCGTATATGCCTGCTCGATGTACTGCCCGTCGCCCAGCTGCGCCCGGAAGGTAAGCGTTTTGCCGGAGGTGTTGCCTTCGCCCTTCACATCCTTTATTTCGGAGGCCGTGAAATAGAGGTCAGAGAGCTTTACCTGCTTCCCATCGCTGGTCGTAAACGTGATATCGGTATTGCTGCTTTCGCTGTCGAACAGCACCAGCGGCTCTCCCTGATAGGTTTCGTAATTCTTCAGCAGTACTTCCTCCACCTGTCCGCCTTTGGAGCTGAAGGAAACGCGGAGGTTCTGGTTCTCGAGGGTAGTTGTTTTCTCCTCGCCGGTGGCGGCAGCGCTAAAAGCACCCAGAGCCGTGGCTCTGCGGGCCTGGGCCAGCGAGTCGTCTTCTTCCACAACCGCGGTTTGCTGCAGTTGCTCTACCTTGGCTGTCTCCTGCAATGCTGCCTGTTTAACCGGCTCTTCCGTACCCGAGAAAAAGAACGAGTAGGCCAGCAGCAGCAAGGCAATCAATCCAAAGCCAATTGCTTGATTTCTATCCATTTACTAATATGTTGAATTGTGTGTATTGTGCTTATTTAGATTTAGCGTAATTAATAGCCGCCTTCACAAACTTCACGAAGAGCGGGTGCGGCGTTAAAGCTGTGCTTTTTAGCTCCGGGTGGTATTGTGCCGCGATAAACCAGGGGTGGTTGTGCAGTTCGATCACCTCCACCAGCCCTGTGTCCGGGTTGATGCCCGATGCCATCATTCCTGCCGCTTCGAAATCGGCTAAGTACTTGTTGTTGAACTCGTAACGGTGGCGGTGGCGCTCCGATATTTTAGCCTTGCCATATACAGAATAAGCCTTAGACCCGCGTTTTAGTTCACAAGTATAGGAACCTAATCGCATAGTTCCTCCCATTTGCTTCACTTGTTTTTGATCTTCCATCATATCGATAATCGGGTAGGGCGTGTTAGCGTCCATCTCGGTGGAGGCGGCGCCCACCAGGCCCAGCACATTGCGCGCGAACTCCACGGCGGCGCACTGCATGCCCAGGCAAATGCCCAGGAAAGGGATGTTGTTCTCCCGCACAAACCTGATGGCCTCCAGCTTGCCTCTGAACCCGCGCTCCCCAAATCCCGGTGCCACTAGCACTCCGTCCATCTGCCGCAGCAAAGACTCCACATTCTCATCGGTGATGTTCTCTGACTGGAATGATTTGATGTGCACTTTGCACTCGTTGGCAGAGCCCGCGTGCACAAACGACTCGATGATGGATTTATAAGCGTCCGGCAACTCCACGTATTTGCCGACCAGGGCAATGGTAACTTCAGCGGTCGGGTTTTTGAGGCGTCCCAGGAACTCTTTCCAGCTGTCGAGGTTCGGGTCCATGCGGTGCGGCAGCTTCAGCTTGCTGATCACGCGCTCGTCCAGCTTCTCCTTGCGCATCAGCAGCGGCACGTCATATATGGTTTCCGCATCCAGCGACTCAATCACGGAATTAGTCTTCACGTTACAGAAGAGGGCTATCTTCTTGCGCATCTCCGCCGGAAGCGGGTACTCAGAACGGCACACGAGAATATCCGGCTGCACCCCGGCCTCCGATAAAGCGCGTACCGAGTGTTGTGTCGGCTTGGTTTTCAATTCGCCGGCCGCTTTCAGGTACGGCACCAGCGTGAGGTGAATCACACAGGACTCGTGCACACCCAGTTCCCAGCGCAACTGGCGGACGGCCTCAATAAACGGAAGTGACTCTATATCGCCCACACAGCCACCAATCTCTGTAATCACGATGTCGAACTCGCCATTCTGGCCCAGAAGCAGCATACGCCGCTTGATCTCATCCGTGATGTGCGGAATTACCTGCACGGTTTTGCCCAGGTAAGCGCCCTCGCGCTCCTGCGTGATCACATGGTTGTAGATACGGCCGGTGGTGACATTGTTCGCCTGTGAGGTAGGGGTGTTGAGAAAGCGCTCGTAGTGGCCCAGGTCTAGGTCGGTTTCAGCGCCGTCTTCCGTCACGAAGCACTCGCCGTGCTCGTAGGGATTCAGCGTGCCGGGGTCTATGTTGATATATGGGTCAAATTTTTGGATGGTTACAGAGAAGCCTCTTGCCTGTAGCAGTTTAGCAAGAGAGGCGGAAATGATGCCTTTGCCAAGGGATGACGTAACGCCGCCTGTAACGAAAATGTATTTAGTAGCCATAAGTTAGGGTAAGTCTTATGGGCTGCAAAGTTACGGTTATTATTTGATTATCCTGATAAATACGGGAGCCATATCAGATAACTTACAAGATTCCTTTTAGCGACTTATATAGGAGTGGAGGTAGGTGTGCTTCTTTTAAAAAATAAATCAGCTGCTACATCTCTCCTATGTATGTGGGACAGAAGCCGCTGCTTTGCGCAAGTTGTTTGCCCCACGGAAAGGCAGTAAAGCAGGAGGCATTGCAGCCCAGGGGAATGAACCATGTTATATATAGCGAAGGCAATGACTAAAACTCTATCGTCAGCTGGTAGCCTTCCTGCTTGTCGTGCTGGTAAAGGAGGCTGGAGACGGCTATACCGAGCAAGCGCACCGGGTATGGGGGAAGCTGGGGCGTACGTAACAGGTCGCGGGCGATGGTGTAAATGGCGTCCGCGGAACTGAACCCGCTGAGGAAGGTTTTGCTGCGGGTGTTCAGCGTGAAATCGAAATACTTTATTTTAACGGTCACTGTTTTCGCTGTCGCTTGCAGCCGCGCCATATCCTGGGCCACTTCCGCCGCCAGGTAGTGCAGGCGCTCCAGCATCTCCTGTTCCTCCGTCAGGTCAACGTCAAAGGTCCGCTCTGCGCCAATAGACTTGCGGACGCGGTGCGGCTGCACCTCGCGCTCGTCCAGCGCGCGGGAGATGCGGTAATAGTAGCGGCCCACCTTCCCGAAGTTACGCACCAGTTCTTCCTCCGTGCGCTGCCGAAGGTCGGCCCCCGTTACAATGCCCATGCTTTGCATCCTGGCCGCCGTCACTTTGCCGATCCCGTGGAATTTCTCTATTGCCAGGCTGGCCACCAGTTCCTCCGCCCGGTCCGGCGTGATGAGTGTGAAACCATTGGGCTTATCCATGTCCGAGGCAATCTTCGCCAGGAATTTGTTGTATGACACGCCCGCCGACGCCGTCAGGCCTGTTTCCTCGAAAATGCGCCGTTTGATTTCTTTGGCAATGATGCTTGCAGAAGGCATCCCGATTTTGTTCTCCGTCACGTCCAGGTACGCCTCGTCAAGCGACAGCGGCTCCACCAGGTCGGTATAGGAAAAGAAGATTTCCCGGATCTGGCGCGACACGGCACTGTACACTTCAAACCTCGGTTTTACAAACAGCAGCTGCGGGCACCGCTGCGCCGCAATTTTGGAGGCGAGCGCCGAATGCACCCCAAATCTGCGCGCCTCGTAACTGGCCGCAGCCACCACGCCGCGCTCCCGCGAGCCGCCTACTGCCACCGGCTTTCCCCGCAGCGCCGGGTTGTCGCGCTGCTCCACCGACGCAAAAAAGGCGTCCATGTCCACGTGGATGATCTTTCGGATGGCTTGGCTCAAAGCTGGCAGGGTTAGGGGGCAAAGGTACAAAATAGCTCGTTTCTATCAGCCTGCAGGGCAGCCGCCCCTTTTGGATGTTTTCGGAAATCAGTTTGTAAAACTTATGAGTTGAATTGCGGTTTAAATTTTCCAGGCTCACTGACAACTCCTGTTAAAACGGGAAAGAGGAAGTGAAAAGGATATAACTCATCAGCGATGCCGTGCCGTATACGTTTTATATATGGCTAAGGAGGAAAGGTTTCTGACTCGCCCGGCCATCTTTTGCTTCTCTCCTGGTCTATGAAAAGAACTTTCGTTCTAAATCATATTAATCGCTGTATATCAAATTGTAGATTGAACAAAATTGCAGTAATAGGTTTGGGGTTATACTCCATTATAATAAAACTAAAACTATGAAAGTATTAATTGTATTAACCTCGCATGATAAACTGGGCGATACCGGCCATAAAACCGGCTTCTGGGTAGAAGAATTCGCGGCACCTTACTACGTGCTCGCCGACGCAGGCGTGGAAGTCACTTTGGCGTCACCGAAAGGAGGGAAACCGCCTATTGACCCAAGCAGTGAAGCACCGGGCGCGCAGACAGAGGCCACTAAGCGCTATTACGATGACAAGGCACTGCAGCAGAAACTGTCTCAGACGGTGAAGCTAAGTGACGTGAAGGCAGAAGATTTTGATGCCGTCTTCTATCCCGGAGGCCACGGCCCACTGTGGGATCTTACCGAAAGTGAGGATTCTATCCGGCTGTTGGAGGAATTCGAAAAGCAGCGAAAGCCGATAGCGGCCGTATGCCATGCCCCGGCTGTTTTTGCTAAAGTAAAGAAAGGGGATGGCGAACCACTGGTGAAAGGGAAAAACGTGACCGGCTTCACCAATACTGAAGAAGAGGCCGTGAAACTGACGGAGGTGGTGCCATTTCTGGTGGAAGACAAATTGAAAGCGCTGGGAGGGCATTACTCCAAGGTCGAAGACTGGCAGCCGCATGTGGTACGCGATGGCCGCCTGATCACAGGGCAGAACCCCGCTTCCTCAGAGGGGGCC
The DNA here is from genome assembly GCF_039541895.1 of Pontibacter saemangeumensis. NCBI lineage: Bacteria > Pseudomonadati > Bacteroidota > Cytophagia > Cytophagales > Hymenobacteraceae > Pontibacter > Pontibacter saemangeumensis. The sequence goes on along the minus strand of NZ_BAABHC010000004.1, from coordinate 307,702 downwards.
GCAGAAGAACTGCTGCGCCTGATGAACAAGTAGCATTTTTGTTGATTTGATATATAAATCCCGCCCAGACGGATATAGCAGCGTAGGATTTATATATACAATCATCTTCTGGGAAGTTCTGTAAATTCATGCGCTTCAGCTAGAAGGTTGAAGTGGCATGGGAGATTCCGTTATAGTACTTCCTGGTCGATATTGCCAATGCGCTTCTTACCTTACCCGTTTTACAACAAACCTTTTACTTTTGTGGTTTAGGAAAAAGTAAACTTCACATCCGAACACGAATGGCTACTTTACTCGATTTAATCGGCAACACCCCCCTGGTGGAGCTGCAGCATATCAATACAAAACCCGGTGTAAAGCTGTATGGCAAGCTTGAAGGCAACAACCCGGGCGGCAGCGTGAAAGACCGCGCCGCCTACGGCATGATCAAAGGGGCCCTGGACCGGGGAGAGCTGAAACCGGGCATGAAGCTGATAGAGGCTACCAGCGGCAATACAGGCATCGCCCTCGCCATGATCGCGCGACTTTTCGGGGTGGACATTGAGCTTGTGATGCCTGACAACGCTACGCAGGAGCGCGTACAGACAATGGAGGCCTACGGCGGCAAAGTTATTCTGACACCCGCTGAGAAATCAATGGAAGGCTCGATTGACTATGTGAACCATAAAGTGTCGCAGGGGGGGTATCTCCTGCTGAACCAGTTTGCCAACCCCGACAATATGTTGGCACATTACCACACCACCGGCCCCGAGATCTGGCGCGATACCGATGGCCAGGTCACGCATTTTGTTTCTTCCATGGGCACCACAGGCACGATCATGGGCGTGTCGCGCTATCTGAAGGAACAGAAAAGCGGAGTGCAGATCGTGGGTACACAACCCGTGGAGGGTTCACAGATTCCTGGGATTCGGCGCTGGCCGGAAGCGTACCTGCCAAAGATATTTGAGAAAGAGCGCGTGGATATGACCATTGACGTCTCGCAGCATGAAGCCACCAAGATGACACGCCGCCTCGCCAAAGAAGAAGGGGTTTTTGCCGGCATGAGCAGCGGCGGGGCTATCTTTGCCGCCACCAAGCTGATAGAGCAATTGGACGAGGGGGTGGTCGTATGCATCATCTGCGACCGCGGCGACCGTTATCTCTCCTCCGACTTATTTGCTTAGAGTGATTTGAAATGAGTTTAAGCCGGAGGAGCAGTGTTCGCTGTTTCTCCGGCTTTTTCATTCAATGGTCATATCAAGAGAAAAGGAGCAAGAGTGATTGGCAGTAAAAAAGGCAAGGGCGCAGCATCTTCACGATTGAGTGTTTTTATATATGGTTAAGCTATCACAACAAGATTTATATATGGCAACAAGAAAGATAAAGAAGGTCCACAAAGCGGTAAGTGCCCCCATTGGAAACCTGGTCACGTACCGGGCGCTGCCGACGCGGGAGGTGGAGTATATAGACCCGTTCCTGTTTCTGAACCACCACGGTCCGCAGACGTACGGCCCCAACAACAGCGGTCTGCCTTTTGGGCCCCACCCGCACCGGGGCTTTGAAACGCTCACGTTTATCCTGAAAGGTGATATCATGCACCAGGACACCGGAGGGGGCCAAAGCGTGATTGAAAAGGGAGGTGTTCAGTGGATGACCGCAGGCTCCGGCCTGATCCACGCGGAGGTCTCTTCCGACAAATTCAAGCGGGAGGGCGGTCCGTTGGAAATTCTGCAGCTCTGGTTTAACCTGCCCGCAAGGCATAAAATGGTGAAGCCGAATTACATCGGGCTGCAGCAGGGCGAGCTTCCGACGAAGACAGAGGACGGAGGCCGCGTGATAGTAAACGTGATCTCTGGCAAATGGGGTGATGTGGAGGGGCCCATCGCATCCCTGGGTGGCATTGCCATGGGCAGCATCGAACTAAAGCAGGGCGGCACCTTTACTGCAGCCATACCGGCGGAGCGCAATATTTTCTTCTATGTGGTAAGGGGACAGGTAAATGTGAACGGGCAGCACATCAGCAAGTTGCACCTGGTGGAGTTTGAGCAGGAGGGTGAGGAAATAAAAGTAGAGGCCCTGGAAGATGCTTATATTTTGTTGGGTCATGCCCGGCCCTTTAATGAGCCGGTGGTTTCTCATGGACCGTTTGTGATGAACACAGAGCAGGAGATTCAGGAAGCTTTCCAAGATTACCAGTTAGGCAAGATGGGCCGCTGGACCGAATAACTGCTACAAACTTCCAAAGTAATGTTATATATATTATATATAAGCACCTCACAGGTTTGATAACCTGTGAGGTTTTTTTTGGCCCTTATAGCATTTAGCTAGCAAACTCCGCTAGTACGCATTGACTCGCTGTGCCTATACCGGATGGGGCAGTTGATGATTTAAGTTTGAGCAATGTAACCGTGAAGGAAGTACAGGCTCACTCCCTGGTGTGCTTCTATCTAGAAACTGCTTAAATCACTACCTCAGGCACAGGAAAGATGCTTTATTGAACTCCAAAGGAAGGCTTTCATGTTAGGTGTATCATAAGGTTTTGATTATTAAAGAGGTAAAGCGCGTCCGGTAGCAGGGGGAAAGGTAGCAGACAGGCCCTTGCGTAGTGAGTACTCAACTATATACAGCAGTATTTAGCGCTTAAACTTGCAAATAATGAAATTTAGCTTTAAACTTATTCGATCATTTCTTGCCCCTCTGTGTCTGATTGATCTTTTTAACTGATTGCTCCACAGTTTTGGAGCTTATGAAGCTTAAACTCAAAATAGCTAATCACCCTGAATTATGGCTGAAAATGTTTATGATGCAATAGTTGTTGGCTCCGGGATATCCGGTGGCTGGGCTGCCAAAGAGCTGACGCAAAAAGGCCTTAAAACCATTATGCTGGAGCGTGGCCGCAACATAGAGCACGTGAAGGATTACACCAATGCAAACAAGCACCCCTGGGAGTTTCCGCACGCCGGCGGCCGCACACAGGAAATGATCAAGAATTACCCGGTGTTGCGGCGCGACTACGTGCTGAATGAGCGCAACCTCGATTATTGGGTAAACGAAAAGGAGAGTCCATATGTGGAGGTGAAGCGCTTCGACTGGTACAGAGGCTACCATGTGGGGGGGCGTTCCCTGATGTGGGGCCGCCAGAGCTACCGCCTCAGCGACCTCGATTTCGAGGCCAATGCCAAGGATGGCATAGCCGTGGACTGGCCTATTCGCTATGACGAGATGGCCCCGTGGTATAGCTACGTGGAGAAATTTGCCGGTATCAGCGGCTCCAAAGAGAATATCCCGCACCTGCCGGATGGTGAATTCATGCCCCCGATGGAGTTGAACTGCGTGGAGAAAGACGTGGCAGCACGCATCAAGCAGCACTACAACAACAACCGCCATATGATTATCGGCCGTGCGGCAAACCTGACGCAGCCACACCACGACCGCTCCAATTGCCAGTACCGCAACAAATGCTGGCTTGGCTGCCCGTTCGGCGCCTACTTCAGCACGCAGTCGGCAACGCTGCCAGCCGCCATGGCCACCGGAAACCTGACCCTGCGCCCTTTCTCTATCGTGACCAAAGTGATATATGACAAGGATACCAAGAAGGCGAAGGGTGTGGAGGTGCTGGATGCGGAAACAAACCAAACCTATGAGTACTTCGCGAAGGTCATCTTCCTGAATGCCTCTGCTCTCAATACTACATGGGTGCTGATGAACTCTGCCACCGATGTATGGCCGGAAGGACTCGGCAGCAGCAGCGGGGAACTTGGCCACAACCTGATGGACCACCACTTTAAAGTGGGCGCCTCCGGTATGGTAGAGGGTTATGAAGATAAATACTATTATGGCCGCCGCCCGAACGGCATCTATATACCGCGTTACCGCAACATCGGCGAAGACAAGCGTGACTATATCCGCGGTTTCGGTTACCAGGGCAGTGCCGGCCGTGAAGGCTGGAGCCGTGAGATCGCAGAAATGAACATCGGCGGAGAGTTTAAGGACGCGCTGACTGAACCTGGAAGCTGGACCATGGGCATCAACGGTTTTGGCGAAACCTTGCCTTATCACGAAAACAAGGTGACGCTCGACAAGAACAAGAAAGACAAGTGGGGTTTGCCTGTACTGGCCATCGACGCAGAGATAAAAGAGAACGAGCGGAAGATGCGCAAGGACATGATGAACGACGCCAAGGAAATGCTGGAGATCGCCGGTGTGAAAAACGTGAACACCTACGACGCTGACTACGGTTTGGGGCAGGGAATACACGAAATGGGAACCGCCCGCATGGGACGAGACCCGAAGACCTCGGTGCTGAACGCGCACAACCAGGTGTGGGACGCAACCAATGTGTACGTGACCGATGGCGCTGCTATGACATCTGCCGGTTGCCAGAACCCTTCGCTCACCTATATGGCACTGACTGCGCGAGCCGTAGACCATGCCGTAAACGAGATGAAGCGACAAAACATTTAATTCTTATTTTAAAGATCCGGAGGGCGCAGCATTTTCCGGCTTATAAACTCATAATGATAATAGCTTCACCTATTGCAGCGGAGGCTATATAGTAAAACATCAGGCGTTATGTCAGAAAAAGAAACAGACAATACAGCAGCGAACAGTTCGCGTAGAAATTTCCTGAAAGCAGGTGCCGTAGCGGCAGCCAGTTTCCTGATTGTTCCCCGCCATGTATTGGGTGGGCCAGGCTTCCTGGCACCCAGCGACAGGCTGGTGATAGCCGGTATCGGTGTGGGGGGCAAAGGCGAGAGCGACCTTGCCAGCTTCCATAAGAGCGGGAAGGCGGAGATCGCCTACCTCTGCGATGTGGACGACAGGAGGGCTGCCAATTCGATCAAAAACTTTCCGAAGGCAAAATATTACAAAGATTACCGCGAAATGCTCGACAAGGAGGCCAAGCACATAGATGCGGTCTCTGTTTCGACCCCGGATCATAACCACGCCGTGCAGGCAATGGCCGCCATGCAGCTGGGCAAGCACGTTTACGTGCAGAAACCCTTGACACACGACATCTACGAGGCGCGCGCCCTGACGGATGCCGCCAAGAAATATAAGGTGGTGACGCAGATGGGTAATCAGGGGGCTTCAGGAGACGGTGTTCGGCAGTTACGCGAGTGGTACGATGCGGATGTGATCGGCGATGTGCACACCATCTACGCCTGGACCGACAGGCCCGTTTGGCCACAGGGAATTTCATGGCCTACCGGTAACGGTCAGGTACCGAAAGGCCTGGACTGGGATCTGTGGTTAGGCACCGCCCCTTACAAGGAATACGTAGAAAAGCTCGTGCCCTTTAACTGGCGCGGCTGGTGGGACTATGGAACCGGAGCCCTTGGCGATATGGGCTGCCACCTGATCGAGGCGCCATTCAGCGTGCTGGGTTTGCAATATGCCACTGATGTACAGGCCAGTGTGGGCAGTGTGTACGTGGATGAGTTTAAGCGGGGGTATTTCCCTGAAAGCTGCCCGCCATCTAGCCACGTGGTATTGAACTTCCCGAAAACCCCAAAAACGAAAGGCCCTGTAAAACTTCATTGGATGGATGGCGGTATACAGCCGGAGCGCCCGGAAGAATTAGGCCCGAACGAGGTTTTCGGTGACGGAGGCAACGGGGTACTATTCGTAGGTACAAAAGGTAAAATGATGGCCAGCACCTATGCTGAGAATCCCCGCCTGCTGCCTACTTCCCGAACAACAGAGGTAAAAGTGCCGCAAAAGCTTGCACGGGTGCCAGGCAGCGCCAGCGGGCATTACGCACAGTGGGTAGAAGGTGCCATCGCGGGCTACGGCAAGAAAGAGCTGAGCGCGCCCTTCGAAATATCCGGACCGCTTACAGAGGCACTGCTCATGGCAAACCTCGCTATCCGCGGTTATGATATCCGAAAGCCAAAGGCTTCCGGCGAAGGATACGACTACCCTGGCAGATATGTAAAGCTGCTGTGGGATAACCAGAACATGCGCATCACCAATTTTGACGAGGTAAACCAGTTTGTGAAGCGGGAGTATCGGAAGGGCTGGAAATTAGGTGCTTAAAGTTTTGAAAACATGTTCATTCGCAGCATTTGTTTGTGCTGCCATAAAAAAGATATATAAATAAGCTGTCATTTGAAGTATATGAACAGACGCGAAGCAATAACAGCCGTAGCCTGGCTAATGGGAGGTACCCTGATCAGCGCCGAGATGCTGGTTTCCTGCACCACCAAGTCGAAAGACGTCAGCGATCTATTTAAGCCCGAGCAGATCTCATTTTTGAATGAGGTAGGGGATACTATTCTCCCCACGACCAATACCCCCGGCGCTAAAGCTGCCAATGTAGGGGAGTTTATGGCCGTCATGGTCAGGGATTGCTACACACCGGAAGATCAGAAGATTTTCCTGGAAGGCTTCGATAAGCTGAACAAGGCCAGCGATGAAAAATTCGACAAGGAGTTCATGCAACTAAATCCAAAGCAGCGCACTGACTTGCTTACAGCCCTGGATGCGGAACAGAAGGAACACCAGCGAACCAAAGGTCCGGAAGATCCGAACCACTATTTCCGTATGATGAAAGAACTCACACTGTTGGGTTACTTCTCGTCAGAGGTGGGAGCTACACAGGCCCTTCGCTATGATCCAGTTCCGGGGAGATATGATGGCTGTATGCCTTACAAGAAAGGCGACAGAGCCTGGGCCACCTGATCGGCAGAGTGCATTTTGCTAAGTGCCAGCTATATATAACTTCCCGCAAGATAAGTTATATATAGCTGGCACTTACGTACGTTAAATATCCTTTGCAAATTATAAGACAAAGTTAAACCTCAAAAAACCGTAAATGCATCAAAAACTCAGATTGGGCATGATAGGCGGAGGGCTAGGCGCTTTTATTGGAGGCGTGCACCGCAACGCAGCACAATTAGATAACGAATATGATCTGGTGTGTGGTGCTTTCAGCAGCAACCCCGATAAATCAAAGGCAAGCGGCGAGCATCTCGGGCTGCCAGCCTCGCGTGTATATGGCTCTTACCAGGAGCTGTTTGAGAAGGAAAAGCAGCTACCGGAAAACGAGCGCGTGCAGGTCATCAGCATCGTGACACCGAACCACGTGCACTTCGAACCTGCCAGACTCGCCCTCGAAAATGGCTTCCATGTCATTTTGGATAAGCCCATGACATTCTCCCTGGAGGAGGCGCTGAAACTACAGGAAGTAGTGGAAAGAACAGGGAATCTCTTCTGCCTTACGCACACCTACACGGGTTACCCTATGGTGAAAGAGGCCCGTCAGCTCGTGGCTTCCGGCAAACTGGGTAAGATCAGGAAAGTGTATGTGGAGTACCCACAAGGCTGGCTCAGTACGTTTAAAGAGGGTGGGAGCGTAGAAAGCCATGACATTAAGCAGGCCACCTGGCGCACCGATCCGAAGCAAAGCGGAATCGCCGGCGCAATGGGAGACATTGGGACACATGCCTTCAACCTTGCCGAATACGTAAGCGGTTTATCCGTAACGAAGATCAACGCCGATATTAACGTGGTGGTAGAAGGCCGGCTGCTTGACGACGACGGCGCTGCTCTCCTTAAATTTAACAACGGTGCCAGCGGGGTGCTCTTTGCCACGCAAATTGCCAACGGTGAAGAAAACAATGTTAAAATTCGCGTATATGGAGAACTCGGCGGGCTGGAGTGGCAGCAGGAGGACGCGAACTCCCTGCAGGTAAAAAGGCTAAACCACCCTACAGAGATTTACCGCACAGCGGGAGGCAATTACCTAAGCTCTTTTGCACAGCATAATACACGTACCCCCGCCGGCCATCCGGAGGGATATCTGGAGGCATTTGCAAACCTGTACCGAAATTTCGCGTTGTGCGTGAAGGCGCGTATGAGAGGAGAGGAGCCACAGCCGGAGTGGCAGGACTACCCGGGCATTCAGGACGGGGTGCGGGGCATGGCCTTCATCGAGAACGTGATTGCATCGGGCAAATCAGATCAGAAATGGATTGACTTTACTATCTAATATTAAACTATGACGACGATACAAGGACCAGCCATATTTTTAGCGCAGTTTTTAGGCGATCAGCCTCCGTTCGACACCTTAGAGAACATATGCCGTTGGGCAAAAGGCCTCGGCTATGAAGGCGTTCAAATCCCGACATGGGACAGCAAGTACTTTGATTTACAGAAAGCCGCAGAAAGCAAGGCATATACCGATGAGATAAAAGGTATTGTGGAAGACCAGGGGCTGAAAATCACGGAGCTTTCGACGCACCTGCAGGGGCAACTGGTTGCGGTGAATCCTGCTTACGACACGCTTTTTGACGGCTTTGCCCCGGAACAATACCACAACAACCCTAAAGCGCGTACCGAGTGGGCCGTGCAGCAGTTAAAATACGCCGCCAAAGCCTCTCAGAACTTAGGCTTAAATGCCCATGCTACTTTCAGTGGCGCTTTACTCTGGCAAACTGTGTACCCGTGGCCGCAGCGCCCGGCAGGACTGGTGGAAGCAGGTTTTAAGGAATTAGGCAAGCGCTGGACCCCAATCCTGAATGCCTTCGATGAGGCAGGAGTAGACCTGTGCTACGAGATACACCCCGGCGAGGACCTGCACGATGGCGTGAGCTACGAAATGTTCCTGAAGGAAGTAAATAACCACCAAAGAGCCTGTCTGTTATATGACCCTTCCCATTTTGTGCTGCAGTGCCTTGATTACCTCGAGTACATCGATATATACCATGAAAGAATCCGTATGTTCCATGTTAAGGATGCGGAGTTTAACCCAACCGGCCGCCAGGGAGTATATGGCGGTTACCAGAACTGGGTAAATCGAGCCGGTCGTTTCCGTTCATTGGGAGATGGGCAGGTAGACTTTAAGTCAGTTTTCAGCAAACTCACAGCATATGATTTCAAGGGATGGGCCGTGCTGGAGTGGGAATGCGCATTAAAACACCCGGAAGACGGAGCCCGCGAGGGAGCCACTTTCATTAAAGACCACATAATCAGGGTCACAGAAAAAGCCTTCGATGATTTTGCCGCCACGGGTATAGATGACGCAAAAAATCGCACTATATTAGGCCTTTAATTACCATTCAAACAAAACAACATTATGAAAAAGGTATTATTTGTTTTTAGCTGCTGCGCGATTTTCGCTGCCTGCAGCAACTCTGAAAACCAGGTAGAAGGAGAGGAATACTACAATAACTCTACTTCGGAGGCAGAGATGAGTGCGGCAACACGTCAGTCAGAAGTGGATACCAGCATCAACGACATCGGCACTGATCGTACGGCCACGGTTCCTGCCGCTACCGATGCCACAGCGTCTGAAGAAGAAGCCACCCCCGCCAGCGGTGCCGCGGCAACGGCAAGTGCGCCTGCCGCATCCCAAACCAAACCGGCTGCCGGAGATGACTTCGAGAAGGGAAAAAACCTCATTGCGATGTCTGACTGCCTTGCCTGCCACCAGGTAGACAAGAAATTGGTTGGGCCAGCTTACCAGGAGGTTGCAGCCAAATATGAGATGAATGATAAAAACGTGGATTACCTGGCGGATAAAATCATTAAAGGTGGATCTGGTGTTTGGGGGCAAATCCCGATGACGCCGCATCCTGACCTGAAAATGGAAGATGCCCAGGAAATGTCTAAATACATTCTATCTCTAAGAAAGTAAGTTTATGATCCGAAACATAGCCGCCTGTTGCGCCCTGGCAGCGCTTATATCCTGCCAGTCGAATACATCAGAAACAGAAACTGACACAGCCATGACACAAGAAACTGCTGAACCTATGGCAGAAAATGAAGAATGGACCCCGCTTTTTGATGGTAAAACCACGGAGGGTTGGCACACCTACGGCTCAGACAGTGTAGGGCAGGCCTGGCAGGTGGTGGATGGGGCGCTTTACCTCGACCCAGCTGCCAAGAAAAGCGGTAAAACAGGCGGCGACCTCGTTACGGACAAAGAATACAGTGACTACCATCTGAAACTCGACTGGAAGGTGGCTAAGAACGGTAATAGCGGGATCATCTTTTATGTCAAGGAAGATCCCGCGAAGTACCAGAACACCTATAATACCGGGCTTGAGATGCAGGTGCTGGACAATGAAGGGCACCCGGATGCAAAGATCAATAAACACCGCGCCGGTGACCTATACGACTTGATCGCAAGCAGCCCGGAAACTGTCAAGCCTGCAGGCGAATGGAATCATGTGGAGATCATCAGCAACGATGGGCAACTAGAGCTATACCAGAACGGGGAGAAGGTTGTGACCACCACGCTGTGGGATGATAACTGGAAGAAAATGGTTGCCGGAAGCAAGTTTAAAGACATGGAGGACTTTGGTACCTTCAAGTCTGGCAAAATCGCCTTGCAGGACCATGGCGATGCAGTGTGGTACAAAGATATTATGATCAAAGAGCTTTAAAAAAAGCTCTCAGGCATAATACCTTCCGTGCTTTATAATCTATCACTTCCCATGAAGCACGGTAGTTCTCGCTCAAGTTGCGATAAATCCTTTATAAGCTAATATAATAAGCATGCTTCTGGTCACCCGTGTCAAGCTGTCGTTTATGATGTTCCTGGAATTTTTTATCTGGGGAGCGTGGTTTGTGACATTGGGAACCTATCTTTTATCTGAACTGGCAACCTCCGCCACACAGGTGGGGGTTGCCTTTTTAACGCAGTCTATCGGAGCCATCGTTGCTCCGTTTATCATTGGTCTTATCGCAGACCGTTTTTTCCCAGCGCAACGCATCTTGGGCGTGCTGCATTTGGTAGGGGCGGCGCTGCTGTGGTATGCCTCCGTTGTTCCGGACTTTGATAGTTTCTATCCGGTTATATTGGTCTATATGATCCTGTATATGCCCACCTTGGCGCTGGTAAACTCTGTTTCATTTCGGCAGATGCAGGATCCAAGCAAGGAATTTCCCCCGATCAGGGTGCTGGGTACCCTCGGATGGATCATCGCCGGCCTGACCATTGGTTGGCTCAATTGGGAACAGAATGGCAACCTCGGCTTAACTTTCCGGATGGCATCCATTGCTTCCGCCATACTTGGCCTTTTCAGCTTCACCTTGCCCAATACACCGCCTGTGAAAGGGGCCGGGAAGGCTTCCATAGGAGATATGCTCGGCTTAGAAGCCATTGCTTTACTGAAGAACCGCTCTTACCTGACATTCTTCCTGGCTTCTGTGGCCATCTGCATACCACTTGCCTTCTATTACAATTTCACAAACCCGTTCCTGAACGAGCTCGGTATGGAATCCGCTGCAGGCAAGCAGGCGATGGGGCAGATGTCGGAACTGCTGTTTATGCTCCTGATGCCGCTGTTCTTTGTCAGGCTCGGGGTAAAAAAAATGCTGGCGATTGGTATGTTTGCCTGGGTGCTTCGCTATGCTTTTTTTGCTTTCGGGGATATAGAAGCCAATTACTGGATGCTGATCGGGGGTATTGTCCTGCACGGTATCTGCTATGACTTCTTTTTTGTAACTGGCCAGATCTATACCGATAACCTGGCTGGTCCGCGCTTTAAAAGCGCTGCACAGGGCATGATAACTTTGGCAACATATGGAGTGGGGATGCTGATGGGCTCCCTGTTGTCAGGTGTGATTGTAGATGCCTATCAATCCGCTGGAGGTGGGCACGACTGGCAATCCGTCTGGCTTATACCGGCCGGAATAGCCGGTGGGGTGCTCCTGCTGTTCCTGCTCCTTTTCAAAGACAGGACAGGAGGGAATAAGGCTGTAGAGGAAAATCCAACCATAATTGCGTCAGGCACAACAGAAGTGAATAGTTTATCTTAAGTATATAAAGCTTTAATTTACCTTATGCCACAGCACCCTAACAGAAGATCTGTCATAAAAAATGTTTTAGCAGGCACAGCAGCCGTAACCACAGCGGGTATGTTACATCCTCTAGCGGCGTTTGCCGAAAAGACTTCTGCCTTTAAATTGAAGGGAAACATTAACCACTCCGTCTGCCGCTGGTGTTTCGACGGGTTGTCTGTAGAAGAACTTTGCGCTGCCGCCAAGGACATGGGCATTAAAGGGATTGACCTTGTAGGGCCAAAAGACTGGCCTATTTTGCAGAAGCACGGATTAGAATCCACGATGTGTAACGGGGCAGAGATTAGCCTCACAGAAGGTTGGAATGATCCAAAACACCATGCTACCCTGATTAAGAATTATTCGGATATGATACCGCGTGTGGCCAAAGCAGGATACAAGAACCTCATCTGCTTTAGTGGCAACCGTAAAGGCATGGACGATGCTACAGGACTTAAAAACTGCGCTGAGGGCCTGAAGAAGGTGCTGCCGCTGGCAGAGAAGCACAAGGTGGTGCTGGTGATGGAACTGCTGAACAGCAAAATTAACCACAAAGACTACATGTGCGACCACACGGCTTGGGGGGTGGAACTGGCCAAAGCAACCGGTTCTGAGAATTTCAAACTGCTTTACGACATTTACCATATGCAGATTGATGAGGGTGATGTAATCCGCACCATCAAAGACAGCCACCCATATATAGCCCACTACCACACCGCAGGCGTGCCGGGTCGTAACGAGATCGATGAGTCGCAGGAGTTGAATTATCCTGCTATCATGAGAGCCATCAAAGATACCGGCTTCAAAGGTTTTGTAGCCCAGGAGTTTATACCTGCAAAACCTGATAAGCTTGCTTCACTGCGACATGCAATTCAGATATGCGACGTTTAACTTTTTGATAAATAGATACATCCATACTTACACTTCAACTAAAGCTAATGAATAAAAGACGATCTTTTCTGCGCCAGGCGGGTTTACTATCTGCCGGTGTATTCCTGACTCCTGCCATTATCTCGTGCAGTTCAAATACCGAAAATGCCGAGGAAACTGCTACGGCAGAAGCAGATGCTGATGCAGCCACTACTGAAACAGCATCTGATGCCGTTATTGGTTTACAGTTGTACTCTTTGCGCGATCAGATCAAAGCGGAAGGTATTGAAGCTGTGATCCCCAAAGTTGCCGCAGCAGGGTATAAGGAGGTTGAGACTTATGGCTACTCCAAAGAGAATGGCTTCTGGGGCTTAGATGCGAATGCATTCAATGAGCTGCTGAAAGCGAATAACCTGACGAGCCCAAGCGGACACTATGGTTTGGATCCTTATTTAGGAGGTGGTAATGAGGAACTGCTGCAGTCTTATATAGACGCCGCCAAAACAATCGGACAGACCTATATCACCATTCCTTACCTGGGTGACAATCTTCGACAGGATGCAGCCGGCTATAAAAAATTAGCGCAGCGCATCAACGAGGCTGCTAAAAAGGTGAATGATGAGGGCCTGAAGCTGGCTTACCATAATCACGATTTCGAGTTCAAGCAATTTGGTGACACCACAGGATATGAGATTCTGCTGAGCGAAACCGACCCTGAACTGGTGAAGATGGAGTTAGACCTGTATTGGGCTTACAGAGCAGACAAAGACCCTGTTGCCATGATGCAGGAACACCCAGGCCGTTTTGTGATGTGGCATGTGAAGGACATGGACAAAAACGACAAGTCACTAAATACGGAAATAGGAAGCGGTAGCATTGATTACAAAACTTTGTTCTCGAAAGTACAGGCTGAGGCGGAGCACATCTTTGTGGAGCAGGAGAACTTTGCTGCAGGTATGGATCCTTACAAGAGCATCAGCCAAAGCCACGACTACATTGTCAATAACCTGCTGAATTCTTAAGATTAAGGAATAGCAGGATTAATTTATAAAAGCACCCTTTCCCGGACCTCATTATTTACTGCAGGCCGAGGGGAGGGTGTTTTTTATTATTAAAGAATGACAGGAGGTTCTTTAGCAACAGGAACCGGTTATACACCTTATATCCCATCTCCTCCTTACTTAGCTGTTCTTCTGAACACACCCTTGCACCTCCCAGGAGGGGACGCTGTAGAAAGGTGAAATGCATTACGAAAAACCTACCGCTATTATTGCTAATAGATACTAAAGGCTGTTATTATTAAGTTGATGAAAACCAGGTGTTTAATAATTTGGTTTGTCCGGTAATGAATCCAAAAGTGTTTCGAGTTGATGTGGATATGATCATACCTGTTTTAACAAATGTTAAATAAAGGTTTTCTGCAGTACCCAGGTCGTCATGCTTCTGTCATGCTCCACCAACACTGTTTTTAAGGGCTCCAGCCAAGTTGCTCCAAGCGAGGTGGTGATGGAACGGATCAATTCTTCATCGGCTAAAAACCAAGCTGGGCCATGCGGCATCTGATAGTGCCTTCCATGTAGTTGCTGCAGCTTTCCGGCAATTCCAATCGTTGTGCTAAGGCGGCAGAAAAACATGCCACCTGGTTGCAGCACCCGCCAAAGCTCTTTGAGCATGCGCCTGAAATGGTCTTCGTCTTTTGAGAAATGAAGTACCGCGCTGCAGAGCACTGCATCAAACTGCCCGTCATCGAAAGGCAGCTGGGCTAAATCTGCGACTACAAAGTTTTCCGGTGAAAGTTCGGGTGCCACCTGCCGGGCGAGTTGGCGAACTGCCCCTATGGCTTCACCCGAAACATCTGCTCCGTAGACAGTGACACCTGCCTCCATCAGGTACTGCACGTTGCGGCCTTCCCCACATCCTGCATCCAGAACCTGCGAACCTTTTTTAATTCGCCCTTTTAGCAGCTGATCGAACAGGTATATGTCTATGTTACTGAACAGGCCGGGTAAATCAGTAAGAGCAGGCGCTGGCATTGGTTATTATCAGTTATAGAAGGAGAAGTTATTATATTTCATTGTCATTATACTAATAGCCCGGGCACTTATATAAGCTTGGGCTATTCCTATAACAGCCTGAATTTTATTTGCCTACCTTAAATTTCGTCCAGTAGGTAGTGTCGCTTGTTTTTACTTCGATCAGATAAGTATCTGGACGCAACTTGCCGACGTTATAGCGCCACGATGATTGCTTCGAAGAAATACTGACCGACTTTTGATATACAATTTTTCCTGCTCTGTTCTTGATCTCAAGTACGCCGTTTTCCTTTAAGTCCTGGCTGAAGTTTAGTTCGTAGGTACCCTTCTTAGCGGGATATAAATGAATGCCGGAGAGCGTTTCGAACTTATTGTCGCTGCTGCCATATGCATTTACCAGCACGTGTTGTTTCTGCTGCGACGGCATTTTAGTGATCTTTTTTTGTGCCGACGTAAAACTAAAGATAGAGGCAGTGAGGGGGAGGCTTAGTGCGAGCACCAGCGTATACTTTTGCTTTAACTTCATAATCTTTTCTTAAAAGTACAGGTGTAGCAGGTTATATGCAGATTTGGGGCCAGAAATCTGCAACGAAGCAGTAGCTGATCAGGATTTCTGAAGCAACTGGCTCTTATCGTCGAAACAGTAAAAATCGGCTGGCTTTATGAGCACGCCTCCAAGCCACTTGCTTTCTGGTACAAGAGCTTTTTTCCCCTGCAGCAACTGCTTCCCAACTGTAGAAATAGTTAGATGGTTTTCTTCCTGGTCAATTGCTGGCTGAAGGCGTTGCAGGATGTGTTCTAACTGTGAATCTCCGTAGCCATAGCCATTTCCAGATTCTGTTTCCCAGAATTTTTTTAGCAGTTCTTCTTTTGTAAACCTTTCCGTCTGCAACAACTCCAGCAACACCCGTTCCGGATAGTTTAAACCATTTCCGCAGTCGGGAAAGCGACGAAGGTGCAGATGCAGTGCCTGCTGCAGATGTGGCAGCAAGATAATGTTTTCCGTTAGGTAACGCTGCAGTTCCAGCGGATCAGGGCTGGCGTAGAGCAGCCATATCGCATGAGCCTGCTTTTGCTGTGAATCTGAGAGTTGGAGTCTGTTTTCAAATAGCTGCTGCAGCTCTTTTGGTTTCATCAGACCAATGCTTTGCCCTGGCGGTGGCGTACAAATGGAGATTATTTTCGGATGTTGTCGGGACAGATGATGCAGCAGGTAAAGCAGGTTTACCTGGCACATCAGGTCTGCGTCGAACCAAAGCACAACCTCGAACATGCCGCCCGATGCCCTTAGCTTCGGCAGCTCCTGCAGCACTTTTTCCTGATAGCCTTCAGGGGATTCAAGGTAAGTAGCTGTTATATAGGCCTGCCGCTGTTGCCAGAATTCTTGCTCGGGGAGGGAGGCTACAGCCGGGCCTTCGGATAAAACCTCCCGCCACACCAGCACCTTGCCCGGAATGTTTGCCGTGGTAAAGACGGGCATCGTCCCATCCCCATTTAGTACGTGCAAGGTTGAAAGCTTCTTCATGGCAGGTTTAAATGATGATGCTAAGTGTATATGCGCATACTGCTATTCCAGAATTAACAACCTTAAGTATATATAAGTATTTGTTAAGTAGATAGTTAGGTAGTAACCCATAAAGATTTTATTCTTCTCCTGCTTATCCCATTGAAGCAGCAAAGCCAACTTTTATATACGCCTAATCAGTGGGTAAGCCCATTTTGCGCATGGTGGTTTGACGGGAGATTTTTCCGGTGGCTGTTTCTGAGAAAGATGGTGTGTAAAGAATTTGTTTCGGAACCTCAAACTTTTGCAGCAGCGCATGCAGCCGGCGGAAGAGCTCCTGCTCTTGAGCCGGCGCCAGTTGCCCGCCTTCTATTAGCAGCACAATTTTTTCACCTAAGAGTTCGTCCGGTTGTGGGGCAACAAAGAACCGGGGCGACTCAACTGCATCGGAAAAAGCCTCAGCGACAGCTAACTCTACTTTCTCCACCTGTACTTTCACGCCGCCCGTGTTGATGATGTTATCGAGGCGACCAATCCAACGGAAGCGGGTAGGGGTGAGGAGCTCTACGATATCATTTGTCACCAGTAGTTCCTTGTTTGTGACATCGCCTAGAATGGTCAGGCAGCCACGTTTGTCGATGCCAATTTTTATATTGTCCAGCACGTCGTAATAATCAGCTGCACCCGGTCCGTTGAGGCGGCGAACGGCGATATGGGAGGCGGTTTCGGTCATCCCGTACGTCAGGTAAATGGGTGTCGCTATGCGCTGGAGCTCCCGGTGCAGGGAAAGGGAAACAGGAGCGCCGCCAACCAGAATCCCTTTTGCCCGGTTCAGCTGTGGCAGCGCCTCAGGCGTTTCGTGCAGAATTGTTTGCAACTGCATCGGCACAAAGGAAGTGAAGTCGATTTTCTGCTCGCGTCCCAGCAGGGTTAGCGGGTTACCGATTGGCTCCACAATTGTCATCTGCAGTTCCCCCATGAAGCCCCGCACCAGCATCATCATTCCGGCTATAAAATCAGTGTTCAGGCATATAAACGCTTGATCGCCAGGCGCCAGGTTCAGCAACTTTATAGTGCGGCGGGCGCTCGCCTCCATCTGTTGCCGCGTCAGGCTGATCGTTTTCGGGACCCCCGTCGAGCCCGAAGTCTGCATTGGGAACTCCTGCACGCCATTCAGCCAGTTGCGGCAGAACTCCAGCGTCTTGGTTTCATAGCCGTTCAGGGGAATGCTGTTGCGGAAGGAATATTCGGAGATCTCGTCGTAGTAAAATTTATTACCGTTCAGGAGAAGATACTTTTCAGCCATGCATGTAGATGTTCTTTTCAATCCTTGATATATAGCAGGCAAAGCTGTTACGATGAGATTAAATATTTACCTGTATGCAGCTTCACCTTAAAAAAAAGCAGGCAAGCGTGTCTTACACTTTGCCTGCTTTATAAGCACATATAACCCTTAGCCTTAAAGCAGTTATATATAGGATAGTCTATTCTGGTTGACTTTGGTTAAGGAAATTTTGGGTATTTAGAAAAGTCCGGCTTGCGCTTCTCGAGAAATGCGTCTTTGCCTTCTTTCGCCTCGTCAGAAAGGTAATACAGCAGCGTCGCATCACCGGCCAGCTGCTGGATCCCTGCCTGCCCATCAAGTTCTGCATTGAAGGAGGCCTTTAACATACGAAGGGCCAAAGGGCTACGCTCCAGCATTTTCTCGCACCAGGCAATTGTTGTTTCCTCCAGCCGATCGAGCGGAACCACCTTGTTCACCAGCCCCATCTCATGTGCTTCCTGTGCATCGTATTGGTCGCAAAGAAACCATATTTCGCGGGCTTTTTTCTGGCCAACGACACGTGCCAGGTAGGAGGCCCCGAAACCGCCGTCGAAAGACCCTACTTTGGGGCCGGTCTGGCCGAAACGAGCATTTACAGCGGCGATGGTCAGGTCGCACACCACGTGCAGCACATGCCCGCCGCCAATCGCCCAGCCAGCCACCATGGCCACCACAGGCTTCGGGATGCGACGGATCTGCATCTGCAGGTCCAGCACGTTCAGGCGTGGCACTGCATCTTCGCCTATATACCCGCCATGCCCCCGCACGCTCTGATCACCCCCGCTGCAGAAGGCATTCCCCCCTTCGCCAGTTAGGATCACTACGCCCACGTCCGGGTTTTGGCGGGCCAGTTCCATGGCCTCGCTCATCTCCGTTACCGTGAGCGGTGTGAAGGCATTGTGGACCTCAGGCCTGTTAATGCTGATTTTGGCGATGCCGTTGTAGAATTGGAAAAGAATTTCCTTATACTCTTTGAGGGTAGTCCAGTTGTATTTGCTTTCCATGTATAATTGTTTCAGTATAAAACAGGCGATAGCAGCCTTACGCGTGCTCCGCATCTACATGTAAAAGTACGACTTTGCGCCAATTGTTTAAAGGCAGCTGCGCCTTTTAAACGCAGATATAACTGAAAAAATCGATATGCCACCAACCAGCTTGTTACGGCACCAAAAAAATACAGCAACAAAGTAATATGCAGCACCAAAAATGGCGCTGTTTCAAGAAAAGAAGGGGAAACATCGTGTTAATAGAGCCAGTCTTTCTCTGATCTGTGGATGGCGTGGTCCACTGAAAAGCGGCCTGAGCCAAAAATCAGGAAAAAGACCAGCAGCAGCAGCACAATGATGGAAGACCACAATTCTGTGTTTTCAGAGTAAAAACCCCTATCCGGATTCACGAAGAATACCGCCCCAATCAGGATAGGCAACTGGAAAAGTATCGCAGCCCTGGTTTTCAATCCCATTGCAATCATGGCGCCACCCGCCAGGTGCACCATGGCTACGTAATGGGCTAATCCCACCGATACCCAAGGGAACTCGCTCTTTCGAAGGATGGCCATCAAGGCGCTTGTGTCCTGGATGAACATGACTCCTTTGATGAAGAGGAAAATACCTAGCCCAATGCGAAGGAAATCGAGCCATATCGGATGGTGGGTATCTGCCCAACGTTCCATTTGGTTCATGTTTTGTGACAGGTTCATGGCTGTATAGTTTAAGTAATAGACTGAAATTTAATATTTTAAACGAATATTAATAGGATAGGTGCAGGTATATGGGGAAATTATTATAGAAGAATCCAGATACCCTCATATTAGGGAATGGGTTAAAAGAAAGTTGATCTATAGATGGCGCTAAAATAAAAACGCAGCCGCTCTTACCTGTAAGGGTACGTGCGGCTGCAGGCTGTTAAACAGTCACATTGCCTTTTCAGGAAGGTTGATCCGGATGCTTCTGCCGCAGGATTTTGTTATCAACGGAATAACGCCCCGGCCCCACGATCATGAAGAACAGGAGCAGGCCAGTTACAATAATAGAGAGCCATAACTCGGTATTACCCACATGCACCCCCCGTTGCGGGTTTACAATCAGCACTGCCCCGATCAGGATTGGAAACTGGCAAAGCAGCGCGAGGCGCGTCAGGCAGCCAAACGCAATCATCAGCCCACCTACTATATGGACGACGCTGGTGAGGATGGTTGCTCTCTCTAGCGAGAGGATGTCCTGGCTCGAGCTTAATATATAAAACACGTCGCTGGTGTGCTCCAGAAACATAATCCCCTTCAAAAAAAGGAAAAGACCCAGCAGGATGCGCAAGCCATCCATCCAGACGGGGTTGCTGGCACTGTTTACGCGCCCTGAGTGCTGCATATCATGTGCTACGTTCATATCTATAGGCTTAGTTTAAACGAATGCTATATATATGAATGTACGATTTTCAGGTAAGACATGACAGTTTTTGAGCGGTTAATTGCTTTTATATGCGGTCAAAAACTTTGTAAAATATATAAGTCCACGCTTATAAAAAAAGCCACAAAGTGAAGCAGCTATTAATGCTCAACGGTACTGCTAGTTTACCAAAAGAATGGAGGAGGGAACCTCTCAAAGTGAAACTGCCTCGCGTGCAGCCTGCTTATATGCTGCAAAAGCTTCTGCATTTGCTACGCTGTCAGTGAAAATTTCCAGTATACCCGGCCCGGCCGCAGAAGAGAAGAAAACAGGAAGCACCTTTTCTAGTTCGTGCAGGCTACGGACGGCAGCGTAATCCATCTTAAAGTCTCGGGCCGTATTTTGTGCGTCGAGCGCCTGGTGCGTTTCAAAGTACGGTGCCAGCTCCGGCTGCTGCTTCGGTCCGTCTATTAACCGAAAAATTCCGCCCGCGTGGTTGTTGAGCAGCACGATCCGGAGGTTTTCCGGGAGATAGTTGTGCCACAGCCCGTTACGGTCATAGAAAAAGGCGAGGTCACCGGTCAGGAGCGTGGTGATGCCCTTACTGGTAAGCGCGCAGCCGACGGCAGTGCTGGTGCTGCCGTCTATGCCACTGGTGCCCCGGTTAGCATAAACGGCTACCTGTTGCTCCGGCTGCAGCGCCAGGATATTGGCGTAACGCACAGACATGCTGTTGGCCAGGTGCAGGTTGCTTTGTTGCGGCAATTCCGCCAGCACCCGCCCCACCACAGCGAGCTCGCTGAATGCTGCGCTGCCTGTATAGTCCGTAAGAAATCTGCCAGCCTTCTCATCCATATACTTCCATGCATTGGTGAAAGTGTTGGAGGGGCTTGGGTCTTTTGTGACAGCTTTGAAGAATTCTGAAGGAGCACAGCGGATGATCTTTGACAGGGACTGAAAGGTATCAGCTACCTGCCCGGCCTGCTGCAGGTGCCAGTGTGCTTTTGGTTTGTATTTCCGGAGGTATAATTTCAGGCTCTTGGAAATGACGGATTTCCCGAATGTCAGCAGCAGGTCTGGCTGCAACTTCGCTAGTCGTTCCTCATTCGTGCAGGAGAAAATAACATCCTGATGCCGCACCGTCCCGGGACTCTGCTGCACATTACTGATGATGTCGCCCACCACTACAGCACTGGTGGCTTGAGCAAAATTTTCCAGCGTTCGCACCAGCTCCATATCAAGTTGATGTTGGCCCGCTACTATCAGTATGCGCTTGTATGCCTGTAATTCCTGAACGAAACGCTGGGCCTGCAGGTCACTTAAGGTATATATAGGTTGTTCTTCTTCAATCACCTTGATGCTGTCGCTGTAAGTAACAGTTTCACCCAGAGCAGGGTAGAAAGGCTCCCGCAGCGGAATATTAATGTGCACAGGCCCAGCTGGAAAAGCGACCGCCTCATTCAGCGCTTCCGACACCAAGCGCGCGCTGTGCCACACCGCATCCGGGTGAGCTATATCCACTGGGAAGGTATAGCTCTGCTTTATATGCCGGCCATATACCTCCTGTTGCCGAATAGTTTGCCCGTCCAGCTGGTCTATCCATTCCGGTGGCCGGTCAGCGGTGAGCACCAGCAGCGGTACCTGCTGAAAATAAGCCTCTGCCACAGCAGGCGCATAGTTAAGTGCGGCTGTGCCGGAAGTACACACCAGCACTGTAGGCTTTCCTGTTGTCATGGCCATACCCAAAGCGATAAAGGCTGCGGATCGCTCGTCGCTCACTGTGCGTACAGTCAGCTTCGGGTGCCGGGCAAAGGCAATGGTAAGTGGGGCGCAGCGCGATCCGGGTGACAGCACCACCTGCTCCACTCCCTTGCGGGCACAAATATCGGCTATGTTAACAACAGGTTGAATGAGCATGTGGTGTCCTTTATCGTTGTTCGTTTTTCGATTTTAAGAGTTGTTGTTCGTTATATATTCATAACTCATTTCTATATATAAATCCTGCGGGAATAAGGTAGTCTATCCAAAAATAGCTAACTGAGAGGCGCTCTTTTGATTTACATATAGGAAAAAGAACAACCTAAAACCTACAGCGAATATCAAAATTGAGCCAGAATCCGTCGCATTGTTTGCATTTTGTGCTGCGTTTCCAGCCACTCTTTTTGGGGATTTGATTCGGCCGTGATGCCAGCACCGGCAAATAGAATCGCTTTTTCCTCCAGCAACTCCATGCAGCGCAGGTTCACGTACAGGTGCGTGCCGGAGGTGCTATTGACAGGGCCCAGGAAGCCGCTGTAGTAACTGCGGTCAAACCCTTCGTTCTCCAGGATGAACTGCAGGGCCGGATCTTTCGGCAGGCCGCATACAGCTGACGTGGGATGCAGCAACTGCAGCATATCGGAGGCCAGCGTCGGGAAATCCACTTCCTTCAGGTCTACCCTGAAATCGGTTCGCAGGTGCATCAGGTTGCCGGCAATGATAGTGCGTGGACCCACTTCGGTATAATCACGCATGCGCAGCGCCTTAAAGCTTTTCAAGACATAGCGCTCTACCATGGCCTGCTCCTCAATCTCTTTCTGCCGCCAGATGGCCGTCGCCACCGACTCACCGGCTGCTGCCGGCTGTGTGCCCGCCAGCGCCACCGTGTGGAATACTTTTTCCTCGTTCACGCTCACCAGTATCTCCGGGGAGGCGCCCATCCACGTCCCGACGCCCGGAATGGAAACCAGCGAAACAAAGGCCCTGGGATATTCCTGCTCCATGGCCTCCAGCGCAGCAACCGGACTAAATCCGGCTGGAAGCTGCTCTCCAATGTCGCGGGACAGCACCACCTTCTCCATTTCGCCGGCCCGGATGGCCTCTATTGCTTTAACAACAGCGCCGGTAAAGCATTTTTCCTGCTGGTAAACGTGCTGCGCAGCAGGGGCGGAGATATGCCAGTTGTTCTCCGGTTCCGCTTCCATGGCTGCACGGAAAGCTTTTACCACTGCCGCGGGTGTTTCAGGTGCGGCGCTGAGAATGCCTGACGCAGCATTATAGTGGAGGTCGGCTTTGAGGAAAAGTTTCTGGTGCTTCCCCTGCTCCGCAAACGGACAAAATAAAAAACCAAAGGGGCTCTGCTCCAGGTCAGGCTGCGGCACCACCGCATTTGGCCGCAGCGCGATGCAGGCCTCCACCTCTCCGGAATCGGGCAACCGCCAGACAGCAATGGATAAATTCTGAGATATAGCTGTTTTGAAAATACGATCTAACGAACTGCTTTGCGGGGGAAACCCCATATTTATATGTCCTGAAGAATAAATAGCCTCTTCTGTATGCATTGTTTATTTTTTATCTATGATAGCCACAGTCATGCGACAGATGCACACCAGGTCACCAGGCTCAGTGGTAATCCTAGTTTCCCATACCTGTGTGCTGCGCCCGGCATGCAAGGCGGTGGCCCTGGCATATACCCAGCCCTCGCGCACGCTGCGGATATGGTTCGCATTGATTTCTAAACCAATACAATCCTTCTTTGTTAGATCAACCTGAAGGGCGGCCCCCATGCTCGCCAGCGACTCTGCCAGCACGACGGAGGCGCCCCCGTGCAGCAGCCCCATGGGTTGGTGGGTGCGCTTGTCGACAGGCATTTTGCCACATACATAATCCTTGCCAACCTCTGTTATTTCTATCCCTAAATAGTCAATCATGGTGTTCTGGCACCACTGTTTTACCTGTTCTAACGTAGTTATATTTTTCTGTACAGACATAGATGCCTAAATTAGGGCTAAATTGAAGTAAAACAGCAAAAGTAGAAGAATTTTGAGTAACAAGAAAGTATACCTTATCCGACACGGGCAAACCGATTACAACCTGCAGAGCATCGTGCAGGGCAGCGGCATCAACTCCTCCCTAAACGCCACCGGCTGGCGGCAGGCCCAGTTGTTTTATGAGCATTACAAGGATGTGCCGTTCGATAAAGTATATACCTCCACCCTACAGCGCAGCATTCAGTCGGTACAGGGCTTCCTGGACCTGGGGCTGCCGCACGAGCAGCACGCCGGCCTGAACGAGATCCACTGGGGCACCCGCGAAGGCACACGCATGACGCCGGAGGAGGACAAATACTATTATGATATTTTGCAGACCTGGCGAAACGGCAACTGCGGGGTATGCATAGAAGGAGGGGAGAGCCCGGAGCTGGTGGCTGCAAGACAAAGGCCGTTTATAGACCTGCTCCTGAGCCGGCCTGAGGAGGAAACCGTGCTGATCTGCATGCACGGCCGCGCAATGCGTGTCCTGCTGTGCAACCTGCTACATTACCCGCTTCGCTGCATGGACGAGTTCGAGCACCTGAACCTGTGCCTCTACCAGCTCGATTATACCGGCAGCATATTCACTGTGAAGAAGTACTGCGATGTGACGCACCTGCAGGAGGCGCAGGAAGAACTTTTGCCATAATGAGGCCTGCTAACAAATAAGAAGCATATAGTTTGAATAAAATATTTTTAAAACTAAATTTGGGCTGATAATATAAAGACCAATTGGGCGAATAATATAAGACGAAATATATGGCTGAAGTTATAAGAATGCCCAAGATGAGCGACACGATGACTGAGGGGGTGATTGCATCTTGGCTGAAGAAAGAAGGCGATAAGGTGAGCTCCGGCGATATCCTGGCCGAGGTGGAAACCGATAAGGCGACAATGGAGCTGGAATCTTACGAAGATGGAACACTTTTATACATCGGTCCGAAGAAGGGGGATTCTGTACCAGTGGATGCCGTGATCGCAATCCTTGGGAAGGAAGGGGAAGATATAAAAGGGTTGCTGGAGGAGCTGAAAGGTGGCGGACAGCCCGCTGCCAAGGCTGAACCGGCTGCCAAAGCCGAAACGAAGGAAGATAAGCCACAGGAAGAGAAGCCGGTGGAAACCAAGCCTGCCGCCGCCAGAGAAGAAGCCCCTGCCAAACCGGCTGTGGATGTAAGCAACATCAAGGCGAACATCATCCGCATGCCAAAAATGAGTGACACCATGACAGAAGGTGTGCTCGTGAGCTGGCTGAAAAAACAGGGAGACAAAGTGAAGTCCGGGGATATACTGGCGGAAGTGGAAACTGACAAAGCGACCATGGAGCTGGAATCCTATGAGGACGGCACGCTGCTTTACCTCGGTGTGAAAGAAGGTGAATCAGTAGCCGTAGACGCCATCATCGCCATCATCGGGGAAGAAGGCGCAAACTATAAAGCCTTGCTGGATGCCGCCTCCTCCAACAATCAGCCACGCGAGGAGAATGCACAGACAGATGAGGCCATCGAGGCTGGCGTAGAAGCCGTAACCTCTCAGGAAGTAGAAGAGGAGAAAGTTCCTGGGGCGGAGGCCGCCGCCAATGGCGCAGCTGCAACGTCTGAAGACGGCCGTATCAAAGCATCGCCATTGGCAAAGAAAGTGGCACAGGACAAAGGCTACAACCTATCACAGATAAAAGGCTCTGGTGAGGGTGGCCGCATCGTGCTGCGCGACATCGAGAACTTTACACCTTCTACCGCGGCACCGCAGCAACAGGCGGCTACTAAAACAGCTGCCCCGCAGGCTGCCCCGGCTGCCGCTATCCCTGGCCTTCCTTCAGAAGCCTATGAGGAAGTGAACGTATCGCAGATGCGCAAGGTGATTGCGCGTCGCCTGTCCGAAAGCCTTTTCACTGCACCGCATTTCTACCTCACCATGGAGATTGACATGGACAGAGCCATGGAGGCGCGGGTGAGCATGAACGAGGTGTCACCGGTGAAGGTATCCTTTAATGACCTTGTGATCAAAGCGGCTGCCGCTGCGCTTCGCCAGCACCCGGCTGTGAACACCTCGTGGTTAGGCGATAAGATCCGTTATAACAAAAACATCAATATAGGAGTGGCAGTAGCGGTGGAAGAAGGCCTTTTGGTGCCGGTGGTACGCAATGCGGATTTCAAATCGCTTTCTGCCATCTCTGCCGAGGTAAAAGACTTCGGGGCTAGAGCGAAGAGCAAAAAGCTGCAGCCATCCGACTGGGAGGGAAGCACCTTTACCATCTCTAACCTGGGCATGTTCGGCATCGAGGAGTTCACCGCCATCATCAACCCGCCGGACGCTTGTATCATGGCAGTGGGCGGCATCAAGCAGACGCCAGTGGTGAAAAATGGTGAAATCAGGATTGGTAACGTCATGAAAGTAACACTCTCCTGCGACCACCGTGTAGTGGATGGTGCGGTAGGGTCTGCTTTCCTACAAACCTTTAAGAACCTGTTGGAGAACCCGGTTAGGATATTGGTGTAACTACCTTACATCCTATAGCACAGAAAAGCCTCTTCGGAAACGGAGAGGCTTTTCTATTTTCAAAGCCTCTCAAGCATTATGAGCGTGTAGGATAATTTTACAAAATCACTGTAAGTTATTGGTGTCCGCCGCGACTACTATATAAAGTCCCCCCATCAATTGGAAAAAGAATTCTTACAAATCGTCTCCCGGCACCAGGGCATCCTGCTGAAGATCTGCAGGATGTACGGCAACAACCGCGATGAAGCGGAGGATCTCTTCCAGGAGATCGTGCTGCAACTGTGGCGTTCTTACCCCGGCTTCCGGCACGAGGCAAAAGTGACTACCTGGATGTACCGCCTGGCGCTGAACACGGCCATCACCAGCCTCCGCAGGAGCAGCCACAGCGTGAAATGGCAGCCACTAAAACTGCAGCACCTGAACTTCTCGGAGCCAGCAGCCAACCGGCTTGACGTGGAATACGATCAGGAACTGCAAAAGGCCATTAACGCACTGAATAAGCTGGACAAGGCCCTGGTGATGCTTTACCTGGATGAAAAAAGCTACCGCGAAATGGCAGAAATCATGGAGATGTCAGAGTCGAATATTGGTGTGAAGATCAACAGAATCAAAAAGAAATTAAAAGAAACCCTTAACCCTTGAGTATATGGAACTAGATGACTTAAAGGCTACATGGCAGCGCGAGACGGAAAACAATGCTCACTTACCCTATAAAACAATGGAACAGCTTCAACAGATTTTGAACAGCAGAACAGAGGATATGGTCACTTCCCTGAAGCGGAAGTACGAGAAAATTATCAGCATTATGCTGGGCGGGATGCTGCTCTTCGTGCTGGTGCATCCCATCCTCACCGATGGCTTTACCTATCCGGGGTCGATCAACGGCTTCGTGAAGGCTATGTTCTTTTACGTGGTACTACTTATTTTTTACTGGCAGAAACTAAAGAACATCAACCACCTGCAGCTCAGTGACCATATAAAGGAGCGCATGGAGCAGCTTTTACTAATGCTACAGCGGAATTACCGGACGGAGGTGATATTTGTCGTGGCATTTTTCGTCGGTGTAATTTTCATCGGCAGGTTCTTTTACGGCAAGGGGCTACAGGACCTGGACGACACGGGCGTGCTCATCGGGTTACCGTTGGCCATTTTGTTTTCAGGGGCGATGGTATACCTTATTATCAGGCGCTACCGGGGAAAGATTAAGGAAATGAAAGCGTACCTGGCTGAATATGAGCATGCGGCTTAAGCGGGATATATAAGCGTAGAATTTATATATAGCTTACTTGGGCGTGTTCAGCTTTACGGACTGCGGTGCGTGATGCTATATAAAACAGATGCTTGTTTCCGCTTCTCACGAATTAGCTTTATATTTTACGGAGCTTTACTTTAGAATCATTGCAGCTCTTCGGGAGCACGATCACCCATTATGGATAATCAACAACAACAGACAGAACAAGCAGGAACACCGGCAGGCAAAGCTGCCGGCTCAACAGGCAGGCGTGCTTTCATGGCAAGGGGGGTGCTGTTCACGTTGAGTCTGGCTTTTGGGAGAAGCGCCATGAGTGCAGAGACGCTTCAGGCCGCAGCCAAGGCAGGCGCTTTAAAACCTGACGGCTTCCAGATGAAAGGCAAGCACCCTGATTTAGTCGTGCTCAGCGACCGCCCCTGGAATGTGGACACGCCGCCGCACTTGCTCGATGCCCCTGTAACCTCCACTGCGCATGCTTTCATCCGGAACAATGGCCTGGTGCCTGAAGAGATAGATGCCGCGACCTGGACGCTTACCATTGATGGAGAGTCGGCCGTGAACAGGAAAGTTTACACACTGGACGAGCTAAAATCTAACTTCAAGCATTACACCTACCAACTGCAGCTGGAGTGCGGCGGGAACGGGCGGGGAGAGTTCAGCCCGCCAGGCAAAGGCAACCAATGGGGCAACGGGGCTATTCACTGTTGCCAATGGACTGGGGTGCGGGTGAAGGATGTGCTGGCGGCAGCTGGCATAAAACCCGATGCGGTATATGTGGCCTACTACGGCAAAGATCGTCATATAAGCGGTGACCCGAAGAAAGTGCCGATTTCCAGGGGAGTTCCGGTAAATAAAGCCCTGGAAAATGAGTCGTTGCTGGCGTGGGCGATGAACGGGAAAGATATACCCTTGATACACGGCTATCCCCTGCGCCTGGTTTTCGGTGGCTGGCCCGCCTCTGCAAGCGGTAAATGGGTAAACCGCCTCGTGATCCGGAATAAGGTGCATGATGGCCCCAAAATGACGCATGGCAGCTATATGGTGCCGGCACAGCCTATTGCGCCCGGTGCGCCTGCTCCGGCAGATAAAGACATGAAAATTATAGAGTCGATGCCGGTGCGTTCGCTCATCTCGTACCCGAAAACGGGCGCCATTCTGCAAAATAAAAAAACACTTAACCTGCGTGGCCATGCATGGGCCGGTGACCTGGAGGTGAAGGAAATGCATGTCTCTACTGACTTCGGCGCTACATGGCAGCTTTGCAAACTGGAAAAACCCGTTAACCGCCTGGCCTGGCAGGACTGGAGTACGAAGGTAACGTTTCCTTCTGCGGGATACTATGAGATCTGGGCCCGCGCAACCGACTCACTGGGTAAGATGCAGCCCATGGTTGTACCAGCCTGGAACCCCGGCGGCTATTTAAATAATGCCTGCCATCGAATCGCAGTGCAGGTAGCTTGATTTATTATGATTAAGGAAGAGGTGAGGCCCGCTCCGCTGCCAATAGATCAAGCTGCTGGTTTTGGTTTAAATATAAGAAAGCTATATATGGTTGTTCGTGCAGGAACTCTCAAGGCTATCGGGAGCAGAATAAAAATTCTTGTTCTGCCGTTTCTGCTGAGCTTCCCGCTTCTCCTTGGCGCTGGCTGCCAGTCTCAATCCGACACTCGCGAACAGCGCCAGGAAGAACGCGAGCGAGAAAGCGCAGTAGCTATGAACGGGAACCCAGTAACAGGAAGCTCCGTTGCTGACAGCCAGGTTATTAACGGTGTTCATGTGCCTACTGGATTGATTGCGGATGAGGGATACCTGCTGATCCAAAATAACTGCAGCAGCTGCCACTCCCTCGACCTGGTGAAGGACAAGCGCGCTTCCCGAGAAGGCTGGCTTTCCACGATCCGGTGGATGCAGCAGACGCAGGGCCTTTGGGACCTGGGCAGCAATGAGAAGCCGATCCTCGACTACCTGGCAAAGAACTACGCACCCGAGGACATGGGAAGGCGCAAACAACTCACCGGTATAGAATGGTATATCCTGAAAGAATAGCTTTACGCTATCAGCTGCTTCAGCTTTCATTTCCGGCTGCCTCTATATGTATATATGGCAGTACTTTTACAGCTAACAATCGGATATAAATGAAAGTCTAACGCGCAAGGAGAAAGTAAACTACACTATACCATTATAGCTCCATCCCTAAGAATAGCTTTACACCGATGTGAACACAGCCATTTTGGCACAGTCACGACCTCTGGCTTTTTCTTTGTGTAAGGAGAAACTAAATTAATGAACTATGACGAAGATAAGATCCACGACAGTAGTAGGGATATACCATAACGGCGAAGTGGCTATAGGAGCCGACGGTCAGGCCACGATGGACAAGCATATTGCCAAGAGCAACGTAAAAAAGATCAGGAAGCTGCTTGACGGCAAGATCGTGACAGGGTTTGCAGGGTCAACCGCAGATGCGTTTACCCTTTTAGAGCGTTTCGAGGAGAAACTGGGCGCTTACCAGAACAACATGAAGCGGGCTGCCATCGAGTTGGCCAAAGACTGGCGAAAAGACCAGTACCTGCGCAAACTGGAAGCGATGATGGTGGTGGCCAGTAAGAATGAACTGTTGATTATATCCGGTACCGGGGATGTATTGGAACCCGATAACCAGATTGCCGCCATCGGATCCGGAAGCATGTACGCCCACGCGGCCGCCTTAGCCCTGAAGAAGCACGCGCCACAGCTGTCTGCGGAAGAAATGGTGCGTGAGGCGCTTAACATTGCCGCCGATATCTGTATCTACACCAACCACAACCTGGTAATAGAGAAGCCGCTTTAACTTCTAATCAACAGTCAGTCATCTAATCTGCTGAGCTTCCTTTGCAAGCTTTTTCTTTAAAACGCAGCTTCCAAAGGCACATCAGGCTTTATGAGCTTTGAGTGTTTACCCTTGCTTCGAACAGGGGCTGACTATATAACGTAAAGCATAACTCAGTAATTATTTCATAAATTGCCGGGCCAAACTACATTATAGGGAGGCGGTAGAACAAAATAATCAACTATGCAGGTAACAGATTTTCTAAAGAAACACTATAAGCATTTTAACGCGGCCTCTCTGATAGATGCTGCAGAAGGATATAAGACACACCTGAACAATGGTGGCAAGATGCTGGTGACACTGGCAGGGGCCATGTCCACCGCGGAGTTAGGAATCATCCTGGCCGAGATGATCCGACAAGATAAAATCCAGGCGATCTCCTGTACCGGCGCAAACCTCGAAGAAGACATTTTCAACTTGGTGGCACATGATTTCTATGAGCGGGTGCCGCACTACCGGGAGCTTTCGGCCGCCGATGAAGAAGCCCTCCTGAGCCGCCACCTGAACCGCGTAACGGATACGTGTATCCCGGAGGAGGAAGCCATGCGCCGTCTGGAGCATGTGGTACTGAAATACTGGGAAAAAGCGGATAAAGCCGGGGAGTCCTACTTCCCCCATGAGTTCTTCTACCAGATTCTGCTGTCCGGGGAGTTAGAGCAGTATTACCAGATCGATCCGAAGCATAGCTGGATGCTGGAGGCGGCCAAGAAGAACCTACCGATCATATGCCCGGGTTGGGAGGACTCTACTTTGGGCAACATCTATGCCGGGCACGTGATCAGCGGCGACATCAAAAATGTGCATACCATGAAAACGGGTATTCAGTATATGATGGAGCTTGCCGAGTGGTATACTCAAACGGCGAAAGAAGAATCCACCATCGGTTTTTTCCAGATAGGCGGTGGCATCGCAGGAGACTTCCCGATTTGCGTGGTACCGATGCTGCATCAGGATTTGCAGCGCGACGGGGTTCCGCTTTGGGGCTACTTCGCCCAGATTTCAGATTCGACTACTAGCTACGGCTCCTATTCAGGAGCAGTGCCGAACGAAAAAATCACGTGGGGTAAGTTAGGCAAGGACACGCCAAAGTATATGATCGAATCGGATGCGACTATTGTAGCACCCCTTATCTTTGCAATTGTGCTGGATATGTAAAACCTCGGGCATCTTCTATATATAAGCAAGGGGGCTGCAAATTTTGCAGCCCCCTTGCTTATATATAGACGAGTTTAAAAAGGAAACTATAAGCCTTTTTTGTAGACTACTAAAGAACTGCCCAATGCACCAGAATGGGGAAGGGAAAAGATAAAGTCGGGTAAAGCATCTGTAGGATACGAACTGACCCAATTAATGACTTTTCCTTGTTTACTATCCAAGAACAATCCCAAGACTTTAGTGCCACATACACACAAGAAGGAAGCCTCCTCTATGACGCAACCGGCTACACCAGCCTATATGGCCAAAACCAATGAAGTCAAATTAGCTGATTAACTCTCTTCTCCCGAAGTGATATTCCTCGTCTTTCAGGAAATAATCCCCGCATTTTTGCAGAATGGTGAGGTTGTCTAAAGTTATCTCCCAGTTAAAATTATAATCGCAGAGGAAAGACAGAACAGGGCCGAGTATTTCGGGGGTAGTATCGCCGAGAGCCAGGCTAATGTGCGGCAGCCATAGGTTTGGGTTGTAGAACACACCCATCTCGGTACTCATCTCAGCCACATCGCGGTGCAGGCGGCCATGCAGGTCGTTTAGGGGGGGCGTGCGGAGCACAGGAATGAAAATGACCGGATTTTGGCCGGGGAAAATCCCGAGGCCGGTGGTGCGGACAGTAATTTTGCGTGTTTCCAGGCACGTCAGTTCCAGGTACTCTTTAAATTCTTCCATGTCCGGTATTTCGGCCGTGAGCGCCGTCAGATGGGGGTATGGCGTAATTTTAACACCGCTCAGGCCAAACTTTTTCTCAAGCTTATTCGTGAGATCTGTCACACGCTCCGTCGCAGTCAGGTCTAAAAGCGAAGCAATCGCAATCATAGGGTATAGCTTTTAGTACATTTCAGCTGTAGGCAAAAAGGCTTGCGCTATGGCCAAAGATATGAAATGCGCCTCAATATTTGTTGTTAAGTGCATAAACCAATTAAGCAGGAAGCAGCAGCTATATAGCATTCTATATGGTACTGCTTCTGTAAATTTTAGTTGTGGTAAGCCATGGGTATGTATATAGCTGCTTTGGGCTATTCAAAGTGCCAAGATTAGGTATACCAGCCTGCACGTGCTGGCGGCACAATTCCTGCTACAGAACCTTGGGGCACCATCTGGCTTTGCGAAGTGTTTTTAACAGACGCACAAATTTAAGTACCTTTGTGGTTTCAGTAGAAGCTAGCACATGATTTCGATCAACAACCTCAATTTCCATTTTGGCAGCCGCCCCATGTACGAGGACGCCAACCTGCACATCAAACCGAAAGATAAAATTGGGCTTATCGGGTTGAACGGCACGGGAAAATCAACCTTGCTGCGCATCATCGTGGGGGAGTACAAACCCGATGGCGGAAGCATCCAGATGAGCAAGGAAACCACCATCGGTTTCCTGAACCAGGACTTGCTGAGCTACGAAACGCACGAAAGCATCCTTTCGGTCGCCATGCAGGCCTTTGAGGAGGCGATGAGCCTGCAGCACGAGATTGACCAGGTGCTTGTGGAGTTCGAGAACAACTTTCATGATAACCTGGTGGACAAGCTCGCGCACCTGCAGGAGCGCTTTGAGGCGCTCGGCGGCTACACAATGCAGGCCAACGCCGAAGCAATCCTGGAAGGGCTTGGCTTTACGACGGAAGAGCTGAAGCAGCCGTTGGCTACTTTCTCAGGTGGCTGGCGCATGCGCGTGATGCTGGCCAAGATCCTGCTGCAAAAGCCCTCGCTGCTGTTGCTCGATGAGCCCACCAACCACCTCGACCTTCCTTCCATTAAATGGCTGGAGTCTTACCTGGAGCGATTTGAGGGTGCGGTGGTGATCGTGTCGCACGACCGGGAGTTTCTGGACCGGACCACCAACATCACGGTAGAGGTTTCGAACAGCAAGCTGAACCTGTACCCCGGCAACTACAGCTTCTATATGGAAGAGAAGGTGCTGCGGAACGAGATACAGAAAGGCGCCTTTGAGAACCAGCAGTCGCAGATACGCCAGGCTGAGCGTTTTATCGAGCGATTCAAAGCCAAAGCGACAAAGGCAAAGCAGGCTCAGAGCCGCATGAAGCAGCTGGACCGCATGGAGCGCATAGAGGATGTGGCCCCGGACGCAGCCAAGGTGAATTTTAGCTTTAAATTTAATACCCAGCCCGGCCGCCATATATTCCGGCTCGAGCATATGAGCAAGAGCTTTGGCGACAAGGTTATATTCAAGAACACGAACGTGCACATCGAGCGCGGTGACAAGATTGCGCTGCTGGGAGCAAACGGAAAAGGAAAGTCAACGCTGCTGCGCATAATCGCCGGCACAGAGCCGATCAAGGGCAAGCGGGAGTTGGGCCATAACGTAATCATGTCTTTCTATGCGCAGCACCAGTTGGAGTCACTGAACGTGGAAAACGAGATACTGCAGGAACTCCAGCAGGCGGGATCCAAGAAGTCGGAGGTGGAACTCCGCACCTTGCTGGGTTCGTTCCTGTTTACCGGCGACTCTGTGTTCAAGAAGATAAAAGTGCTGTCGGGAGGGGAGAAGAGCCGGGTGGCGCTGGCCAAAACGCTGATTTCAGAGGCAAATTTCCTGATGCTCGACGAGCCGACGAACCACCTCGATATGCAGTCGGTGAACATTCTCATACAGGCGCTGGAGCAGTACGAGGGCACCTTCGTCATCATCTCCCACGATCGTTTCTTTGTGGAGAACGTGGCGACTAAAATCTGGTATATAGAGGATTACGAATTGAAAACCTACCCAGGCACCTACCACGAATACGAGGCGTGGATGGAGAAGCGGGAAAAGGATAACAAAAAGGCCGTGGCGGCAGTGCCGGAAACGAAGCAGGAGGAAAAGCCGAAACCACATCGCGAGAAAAGCGACTTCGCGCAGCTTACGAATCAGCTGAAGCAGGTAAACAGGCAACTGAGCGAGGCAGAGAACCAGGTACAGAAACTGGAGCTGGAGCGCGCCGCTTACGAGAAGCAGTTGGCTGACCCCCAGGTCTACGGGGATATAGAGAAACTGCAGGAAGTAACGCAGCAGTTCGAGGCTGTTCAGAAAAAGATCAGCACCACCCAGGAGAAGTGGGAAGAACTGATGCTGGAAGTGGAGGAACTGGAAGCCAAAATAGCGGATTAAACGCCGCTCACTGGTAATCGCCAAATTACCTAAATAAAAGAAGCACCAGGAAATCGCCAGTGCTTCTTTTATTTAGGATTTACTTATATACGTCCTGAAAACAGACTAATAAATTCCTGCGAGTCCTATATACTGTTTATATATAGCAGGACACTCAAGGGAGGAAGCGTGACCGGCTTGCCGGCTTCCACCTGTTTGGGTGCATCATTCGCCGGCGACTTTTCGGGCTGCTGCAGCCACTCATCCGCTTTCGAGTTCAGGGCCAGCTTCCAATCTACAGCCGTTTCAGGCATGGAGAAACCGAGTTCCTTTTCAGAAAAGTTGAACAGGCACAGGAGCTGCTGCAGTCTGTCATGGCTCTGCCGAATGAGCACCAGGCCCTCTTGCCCGAGGGGCTGCGCCTGTAAGTCGACCTTGTTGAAGTTATGAAGGGCAGGCAGTGAACGGCGGAGCTGAATCAGCTTTTGATGCCACTTCAGGAGTTGCTGGTACTTCGGCTGCTTTCTTTTCTGCCACTGTAGCTTCGATTTTTCAAAAGATTCCTCAGCCTGTGGGTCCGGAAAGGTGCCTTCTGTTTTGTAATGCGCAAACTCTTTTTTTCGGCCCTCCTGTACGGCTTTTATCAGTTTTTCATCTGAGTGGCTCACAAAATAGAGGAAGGGAGCATCCTCGCCGTACTCCTCACCCATAAACAGCATCGGGATGTAGGGCGCCAGCAGGGTGGCGGCTGCGGCAAGCTTAAGTCCCTCATGGCCTACCAGCACCGACAGGCGTTCGCCCCTTACCCGGTTCCCGACCTGGTCGTGGTTCTGCACAAAATTCACAAAGTGGTTACCCGGGACGGAGGCGGATGACCTTCCAAACTTTTTCTTCCTGAAACTGACGTATTCACCGCTGTGGACAAACCCGTCGGTATACGCTTTGGCCAACTGCTCCATTTTCCCAAAGTCCTCATACCGCGATTTTCCCTTTTTATCCAGCAGCACATACAAGGAATGGTGAAAATCGTCGAGCCATTGCGCGCTGAAACCAAAGCCACCTGCCTCGGGCCTTTTCACGACTTTCGGGTCATTCAGGTCGCTTTCCGCGATCAGGTAGAAAGGCTTCCCCGCCTGCTCCGTAAAAGACTGTATCTTATTCTGCATCAGCTCCCAGAACGAAACAGCGCTGCTATCGTGAATGGTATGGATGGCGTCCAGGCGCAGCCCGTCCAGGTGGTAATGCTCGAGCCAGTAGAGCGGGTTGTTTGAGTAATATTCCCGAACGCCGTCGGCATGAGGCCCATCGAAATTGATGGCATCTCCCCAGGGCGTGGAGCAGGTATCAGTAAAATAGGGGCCGAATTTCCCAAAGTAATTCCCCTCCGGCCCCAGGTGATTGTAAACCACATCCAGGTACACCGCGATGCCTTTGGCATGGCAGGCGTCTACCAGCTTCTTCAGCCCTGACGGGCCGCCATAAGAGTTTTGCACAGCGTAAGGGAAAACACCGTCGTAGCCCCAGTTCCGGTTTCCCGGGAACTGCGCCACCGGCATAATCTCAAGGGCATTGATGCCAATTTCAGTCAGTTCACTCAGCTTAGGGATAACAGACTCAAACGTGCCTTCGGGCGTGAAGGTACCCACATGCAGCTCGTACAGCACGAGGTCCTGGAGGGGTAGGTTCCTCCATTTAGTGTCTCGCCAGGTGTGAGTGCAGTGGTCGATCACTTCCGACGGCCCGTGCACGCCCTCCGGCTGGTGGTGCGAAGCCGGATCCGGGAAGCTTCCCTCACCGTCCGGTATATATAAATATCGCATGCCAGGAACAGCGTCTGTCAGTTCAACAGTAAAGTAGCCCCATTCAGCGCGCTCCATTTTCACTTCCCGCTTCTCTGGATGCACAATATGAAGCACCATTTTCTCCTTTTCAGGCGCCCACACGGTAAAACGGCAACGCCCATTCCCCTGGTAATCAGATCCTACTATTTTCATGTAGATTAAATTGATGTATGAAGTGGCTTTATCCACCTCCTGCTGACTGAAAGTATATATGGCCCCGGCTAGTTTAACCGCACGATGATTCCTTCGTCACCTGACAGGCTGATGTTTTTTTCCACCTGCCTGCCCTCGCGTTCAGGGTCTGTGGCTAGCACGATTTTGCCCGCGTAACTTGCATGCTCAGGCCGGAACAGGCTGGGCCGGTGGCTCAGGTTGAGCAACACCAGGAATTTTTGCTCCTTGTGTATGCGCTGAAATGAAATAATGGTGCCTTTGGTGGGCGCCGGCACATAGTATCCAACATGCAGGGCAGGCTCCTGCTGTCGCAACTGTATCAGGCGACGGTAAAAGCTCAGCATCGAATACGGATCCTCGCGTTGCACGTCTACGTTCACCCGCCGGAAATTATCTGGCAGTCGAAGCCATGGTTTTGCCTCGGAGAAGCCGGCGTTCTCGCTGCCGTCCCATTGCATGGGCGTGCGGGCCGGGTCACGGCTCAGGTCTTTGTCAGGCATGTTCAGGCCCTGTGGGTCCTGTACCTCATCCAAAGGAATGGGCACGTCGCGCATGCCAATCTCGTCGCCGTAGTACATGGTGGGGGTGCCCCGCAGGGTGAGCAGCAGCATCGCCGCCACCTTTGCCTGCGAATAACCGACGCGGCTGGTAATGCGGGGCTGGTCGTGGTTCCCAATCACCCAGTTGGGCCAGCCGCCGGGCGGCAGGGCGCCTTCGTATTCGTTGATATGCAGAGAGAGCGTGCTGGCGTTCCAGTCCTGGTTGACGAGCATGAAGTTGAAAGGCAGGTGCGCGCCATTGTTGTCTGTGCCATAGTACGTCACGAGCCGGTGAACAGGCAGGTATATCTCGCCGATCATCATTCGCTCCTCATACTCATCCATCACAGCCCGCATCTTTGCCACGATCTCGTGTATCTCAGGCTGATCGGTCGAATAAGCCGGCACCAGTTTTTCGTAGGTCGCCATGTGCTCCTGGTAGTCCGGGTTCGGCGGATTGTCACGCAGGTGCTTGTCTTTGATCATATGCCACATCACATCCACCCGGAAACCATCCACGCCTTTGTCGAGCCAGAAGCGCATCACATCAAACATGGCTTGCTGCACCTCGGGGTTGCGCCAGTTCAGGTCGGGCTGCTCCACCAGGAAAGCATGGTAGTAATATTGCTGCGTCTGCTCGTCCCATTCCCAGCCGCTTCCGCCGAACACGCTGAGCCAGTTGTTCGGTTCGCTGCCGTCTTCTTTGGGGTCTTCCCATATATACCAGTCGCGTTTCGGGTTGTCTTTCGATGAGCGCGACTCCAGGAACCAGGGGTGCTGGTTGGACGTGTGGTTGGGGACCAGGTCCAGGATCAGTTTCATGCCCCGCTGGTGCACTTCATTTAGCAACTCATCGAAGTCCTCCATGGTGCCGAACAGCGGGTGGATGCCACGGTAATCAGCGATGTCATAGCCAAAATCAGCCATCGGAGAAGGGTAGATGGGCGATATCCACACAGCTGTGATTCCCATCCATTTCAGGTAGTCCAACCTGCTGATAATGCCTTTCAGGTCGCCGACGCCATCGTTATCACTGTCCTGAAACGAGCGGGGGTAAATCTGGTAAATGATTCCTTCGTGCCACCATAGGTATTTTTGTTCCTGTGTTTCCTCCATGTGTAGTGTCTTTTTTGATTTCGACTTGTTTTACGGAACAGATCGCTTGAGGATGTTTAGCTTACAGAAGGGGGAGGAAACGGGGAAGGGTATACGTAAGGCTTCGTTATATACAAACTGGGCAAAATGATACCCCGCATAAAAAGCACATCTCGCCGCTTCGGCAGGAGATGCTACTGGGGAAAGAGGCAAATCAATTCTGCAGTTTGCCTGTTGTAAAGGGAGCAGGGAAATGAAAATCAGGGAGATATAAAAAAGAAAGCCGCACCATCAAGAGACGGTGCGGCTTTTGCAGTAGCGGGGAGCAGAATCGAACTGCCGACCTCAGGGTTATGAATCCTGCGCTCTAACCATCTGAGCTACCCCGCCGAATTGTGGGTGCAAATATAACAGATTGTTTTTTACTGAAGCAAGTTTCGTGTTGAAAAAAATATTTTATTTTTTAGATATATAAACAATCGG
Source organism: Pontibacter saemangeumensis (assembly GCF_039541895.1). Lineage (NCBI taxonomy): Bacteria > Pseudomonadati > Bacteroidota > Cytophagia > Cytophagales > Hymenobacteraceae > Pontibacter > Pontibacter saemangeumensis. The sequence continues at coordinate 268,981 of NZ_BAABHC010000004.1, read as the reverse complement.
AAATAAATCTTATACTTACTCAGATACTTATACCACCTATTATGACGAAAGCTACGAAGACGAAGTTTGTTCGCGAGTACCCGATCAATGCTTCTGCAAAGCTTCTCTACCCTTATCTCTCAACGGCAAGCGGACTTTCGCAGTGGTTCTGCGACGATGTGAAAGTAGACTCCAACAAGATTTATAATTTCCTTTGGGACGGGCGCAACCACTTCGCCGAGATGACCAGTTACCGCACAAACCGCTCTGTCCGCTTTCTTTTCCTCAACGAATCCAAAACGCACACGTCTGACCCAGCTTATGTTGATTTCTCCATCGAGTCGAGCGAACTGACCCAGGAGCAGTTTCTGAAAGTGATGGACTATAACAGCGAAGAGGATGCCGAAGAACTGGAGGAGCTCTGGGAGAGCCTGATGCAAAATCTGCGCGAATTAGTGGGGGGGTAGCGGGTTTGCGCCCGTATCTGCTTATCTTTGCACGATATTTGACAGCCTTAAGCAAGGTTCGGGCGAGGTAGTGTCCAACCACACCGCCCACTGTTGCGCATGAAAAAATTAGATAAGCTTATTTTAAAGGCCTTCTTCGGGCCGTTCATCCTGACCTTTGCTGTGGTGGAGTTCATTCTGCTCACCCAGTACATGCTGAAGTACCTCGACGAACTCGTGGGCAAGGACCTGGGGGCCGAGGTGTTCGGGGAACTCCTTTTTTACTTCAGCATCAACATGGCACCTGTTGCGCTTCCGCTCGCGGTGCTGCTCTCTTCGCTGATGACCTTTGGCACGCTGGGCGAGCACAATGAGCTTACCGCCATCAAAACCTCCGGCATCACCCTTACACGCATCCTTCGCCCTGTCTTTATTGCCGTCACCTTACTCACCATCGGCGCTTTTTACTTCAATAACAACATCGTGCCGAAGGCTAACCTGAAGGCATATAGCCTGCTCTGGGATATCAGGCAGAAAAAGCCGGCGATGAACTTTAAGGAAGGCGCTTTCTACAACGGGATTCCGGGTTACAGCATTAAGGTGAACAAGAAGTTGAACGACGGCCAGACGCTGGGCGAGGTGATGATCTATGACCACTCCAAAGGCGGATCCAATACGACTGTTATCCTGGCAGACTCCGGTGAGATGTATATGGCCTATAACGACAGCTACCTCATACTGGAGCTTTTCCGGGGCAATACCTACGTCGCCCAGAATACCGGCTCCTTCCGCAACTCCAACGACCAGTTTGTGCGGCAGAAGTTCGATGAGAGTAAAATCATCCTGAGCATGGCCTCTTTTAACCTGGACCGCACCCGTGAGGAGCTTTTCTCGGATAACAAGATGATGAAGAACATTGCGGAACTGAACGTGGTGACCGACTCACTGCGCCGGCACCGGGACCGGGAGGTGCAGTTTTTCGCACCCAACGTTGACCCTTTCTACAGTTATTTCAAAGCGGATACCGGGCAGGTGAAGAACGGCAGGCGTTTCAAAGACCTGAAGCCGCTGAAGGAGGAAAAGGTATTGCCCGCACCGGACATCGAAACACTTAAACTGGCCACCAACAAAGCCCGCAACATCAAGAGCTTCACCGGCGGTTACGTAGACCGCATCAAGAACACGCTGCGCGAGGCGAACAATTACGAGATCGAGATATGGAAGAAGTACACGCAGTCTACGGCTATCCTGATCATGTTCCTGATAGGCGCACCGCTGGGCGCTATTATTAAAAAAGGCGGGCTAGGGGTGCCGGTGCTTATCTCCATCATGTTCTTTATCCTGATGTACGTGATGTCTATCCTCGGGGAAAAGTGGGCGCGCGAGGGGATGGTGTCGGTGGGAGCCGGATTATGGGCGGGCAACCTCATCCTGTTTCCGATCGGGTTGTTTTTCCTGAACCAGGCACGAAACGACTCCAGCCTGCTGGAGGTGGACTTCTGGCGCAAGCTGATGGCCCGCCTCCGGCGCAATAAACTATAGCCCGTTTGATATATAAAGATTAGGCAAAAGCTTTTTTTGTAAAAGTTAATTATATACCTTTGTGGCTTGTATAGTAGTCTTTGCAAGATAAAACAGATTGATATATTTTACGCAATGAGATTAACCACAGAAGCGAAACAAGAAATTTTCGAAAAGCACGGCCTTAGCAAGTCTAAGACTGATACAGGTTCTGCCGAGTCGCAGATCGCGCTGTTCACAACACGCATCGCCGACCTCACAGAGCACCTGAAAATCCACAAGAAGGATTTCAGCACACGCCTGGGCCTGTTGAAACTGGTAGGTAAAAGAAGAAGGCTTCTGAACTACCTGCTGAAAAACGATATTGAAAGATACAGAGCAATCATTGCTGAGTTAGGTATCCGTAAATAAGCTCTTGAGCGTTAGGGAATTCCTCCAAAGGGATTCCCTAATCTTTTTTAAAGCTCCCCCTTTCTTCCTCTAGTGCCAGTACCGACAGCGGCCACAATGGGTAGCCCTGTCTTTTTGATGTTAAAGAAAACTGAAAATGCCTTACAACGCGATTAACAAAACCATTCTTCTCCCGGACGGCCGGGAGATAACAATCGAAACCGGGAAGCTTGCCAAGCAGGCCGACGGCTCAGTGGTAGTGAAAATGGGTAACACCATGCTGCTTGCTGCCGTGGTTTCAAACAAAGATGCCCGCGAAGGGGTGGATTTCCTGCCGCTTTCCGTGGATTACCAGGAGAAGTTCGCCTCCTCCGGAAAAATACCCGGCGGCTTCCTGCGAAGAGAAGCCCGCCTTTCTGACTATGAAGTGTTGGTGTCCCGTCTGGTAGACCGTGTGCTGCGCCCGCTGTTCCCGTCTGACTACCACTCTGAAACACAAATGACGATAAACCTGATCTCTGCTGACCAGGAAATCATGCCGGACGCATTGGCCGCGCTGGCAGCCTCTGCCGCCCTTGCCGTTTCTGATATCCCGTTTCACGGCCCTATCTCGGAAGTGCGCGTCGCCCGTGTAGACGGAAAACTGATCATTAACCCGAAAATCTCTGACCTGCAGCGTGCCGACATCGACCTGATGGTAGGTGCTTCTATCGATAGCGTGGCCATGGTGGAAGGAGAGATGAACGAAGTATCGGAAGAGGAAATGCTGGAGGCAATCCAGTATGCCCACGAAGCCATCAAGGTGCAGTGCCAGGCGCAGATCGAACTGGCGGAGCTGGTTGGCAAAACTGTGAAGCGCGAGTACTCGCACGAAACCCACGACGAGGAACTACGCCAGCGCATATATGATGCCACTTACGCCAAGGCATATGAGGTAGCGAAAAGAGGCAGCGCCAACAAAACTGAACGAAAAGAAGGTTTTGCAAGCGTTGTAGAAGAGTTTATCGCTACTTTGCCCGAAGATCACACTTATGATAAGGGCATGATCAAAACTTATTTCCACGATGTGGAGAAAGAGGCTGTGCGCAACATGATCCTCAACGACCGTGTCCGTTTGGACGGCCGCCAGTTGGATGAGATCCGCCCTATCTGGTCTGAGGTGAATTACCTTCCTGCCACGCACGGATCTGCCATCTTCACGCGCGGTGAAACGCAGTCGCTAACTACGGTTACACTGGGCACCAAGCTGGACGAACAGATGATTGACAGTGCGATGGTGTCCGGCACAAGCAAGTTCTTGCTGCACTATAACTTCCCGGCATTCTCAACCGGCGAGGTAAAACCGAACAGAGGTCCTGGCCGACGCGAGGTAGGACACGGTAACCTGGCGTTGCGTGCCCTGAAAAAGGTGCTTCCTGCTGAAGATCAGAATCCCTATACAATTCGCATCGTTTCTGATATCCTGGAGTCGAACGGTTCTTCTTCCATGGCCACTGTGTGCGCAGGCAGCTTAGCGCTGATGGACGCGGGTGTTCCAATTAAAGGCGCCGTGTCAGGTATCGCTATGGGACTGATCACCGACAAGGAAACAGGCAAATTCGCCGTGCTTTCTGACATCCTGGGTGATGAGGATCATTTGGGAGACATGGACTTTAAAGTGGCCGGTACCAAAGATGGTATCACAGCCTGCCAGATGGATATAAAAGTGCAGGGATTGTCGCATGACGTGCTGAGCCAGGCGCTTGCCCAGGCAAACGCGGGTCGTAAGCATATCCTGAACGAGATGGCGAAAACGATCGCGGCACCGAACGCAGATTACAAGCCGCACACACCGCGTTCGTTCAACATCGTAATCGATAAGGAATTTATCGGAGCGGTGATCGGGCCAGGCGGCAAGGTGATCCAGCAGATTCAGAAAGACACCGGCGCTACGATCATCATCGAAGAGAAAAACGAACGTGGCCATGTAAACATTTTCGCCAGCAATCAGGACGCAATGGACAGTGCCGTTGCAAGGATCAAAGCGATTGTGTCTCAGCCAGAGGTTGGGGAAGTTTATATAGGCAAAGTAAAGTCAATCCAGCCATACGGTGCTTTTGTGGAGTTCATGTCCGGCAAAGATGGATTATTGCATATTTCTGAGATCAGGCATGAGCGCCTCGAAACAATGGACGGCGTGCTGGAGATTGGAGAGGAAGTGAAAGTGAAACTGATCGACGTGGATAAGAAGACAGGCAAATTTAAGCTTTCCCGCAAGGCAATTTTGCCCAAGCCCGGCGCTCCGGAACAAAATCAGTAGTATTTGAATTATATAGAACTCTTGGTGCCTGGCTTAGGTTATAGACTTGGTACCAAGAGTTTTTTTCGTCAAGGAACGAATGCATCTTGCTTATATTTGAAAGATATAAGAACTTTGCACGATTTTCTGATGTTACTGCACCGAGCCCAATTTAAATTTTCACATTTTTTGCAATAACCATACACTCTGATGAGACAACTCAAGATAAGCAAACAGATTACGAACCGCGAAAGCCAATCGCTTGACAAATACCTACAGGAGATTGGCAAAGTCGATTTGCTTACTCCGGACGAAGAGGTGTCGCTGGCACAGAGAATCAAAGAAGGAGATCAGTTTGCGCTTGAGAAATTAACCAAGGCTAACCTGCGCTTCGTTGTATCGGTGGCAAAGCAGTATCAGAATCAGGGCCTTTCTTTGGGCGACCTCATCAACGAAGGCAACCTGGGACTGATCAAAGCCGCCAAGCGATTCGATGAAACAAGGGGCTTCAAGTTTATCTCATATGCCGTTTGGTGGATCCGCCAGTCTATTCTGCAGGCATTGGCAGAGCAATCGCGCATAGTGCGCCTGCCGCTGAACCGCGTGGGTTCCCTGAACAAGATTTCCAAGTCATTCTCAGAGCTCGAGCAGAAGTTTGAGCGTGAGCCATCACCTGAAGAAATTGCCGAAGTACTGGAACTGACCACGGCTGAGGTGGTGGATACTCTCAAAATCTCTGGCCGACACGTATCCGTGGATGCGCCCTTCGTGCAGGGAGAGGAGAACCGCCTGCTGGACGTATTGGAGAACGAGGACGAAGAGTCGCCGGATATGGGGCTGATGAACGACTCACTGCGGAAGGAAGTTCAGCGCGCTCTCTCAACGCTTACAAAGCGCGAAGCCGACGTGATCACGCTCTACTTTGGCCTGAACGGCGAGCATTCGCTGACGCTGGAGGAGATAGGGGAGAAGTTTAACCTGACACGCGAGCGCGTGCGCCAGATCAAAGAAAAAGCGATCAGAAGACTTCGCCATACATCCAGAAGCAAAGCACTGAAACCTTATTTAGGATAACAGCACTCCGTTAAGAGTCTAAGCCCCGGCCAAACAGCCGGGGCTTTTCTTTGTTATATAGGGCGAAAGCAAAATGCCCGACGGATGCAGGCAGAGGCACAGAAATTTTGTATGTTTGCATCCTGATTTCTTTTGATACACCAAACGAATGGAAATAGAAAAAATAAAATGCCTGATCATCGGTTCAGGTCCGGCTGGGTATACAGCAGCTATATATGCCTCAAGGGCAGGCCTCAATCCTGTTCTATACCAGGGACTTCAGCCTGGCGGTCAGTTAACCATAACGAATGATGTGGAGAATTACCCAGGTTATCCTCAGGGTATTAACGGGCCACAGATGATGGAAGACTTCAAGGCGCAGGCGGAGCGTTTTGGCACGGATGTGCGCTATGGAATTGCCACTGCAGTAGATTTTTCCTCTAAGCCCCATAAAGTAACCATCGATGATCAGCAGGTGATTGAGGCGGACACGGTGATCATATCCACGGGCGCTTCCGCAAAATGGCTGGGCCTGGAGTCAGAGGCCCGGCTGAATGGGAGCGGGGTGTCAGCGTGTGCGGTGTGTGACGGCTTCTTCTACCGTGGCCAGGATGTTGCCATCATCGGCGCAGGGGATACGGCTGCGGAAGAGGCCACCTACCTGGCTAATCTTTGTAAGAAGGTATATATGATTGTGCGCCGCGATGAGATGCGCGCCTCCACAATCATGCAGGACAGGGTAAAAAACACCAAGAACATCGAGATTCTCTGGAATACCCTCACCGAAGAGATCTTAGGCGAGCATACGGTGGAGGGCGTGCGTGTGAAAAACGTGTTGACGGAGGAAATCCGCGAGATCCCGGTGTCAGGCTTCTTCGTCGCCATTGGCCATAAGCCAAACTCTGATATTTTTGCCGATTACCTGAACTTGGATGAGAACGGGTATATACGCACGATACCCGGCACTTCCAAAACTAACATTGACGGGGTTTTCGCCTGTGGCGATGTGCAGGACTTTACGTACCGCCAGGCGGTTACGGCCGCAGGCACGGGTTGCATGGCCGCACTGGATGCTGAAAGATACCTGGCAGCCCAGAACTTGCACTAATACCCTGTTACAACTGCTTCCCCCGGCTGTGGGGTATATTAGGACAGCGCAGCCGGGGCGTTACAATAAAAAGGCTTTGATGTAGTTAAAATAGCGATTATGTGTTGTGGACGAAGCAGCAAAGCCAACCTCAAAAACCGAATGTACAAAATCAAAGCACCTGTTACCTTTCTACTGTTCATGCTCTGCCTGCTTGGGTGTACCGGAGGCGCCGCGGCACAGGGTAAGGTGAAAGACCTTTTTAAGGTGAAGACACCCAAGATACAGTACGTACGCCCCGACACGACCATCCTGATTAAATATGAGGATTTCCCGGATGAAGGCTCTGATGCGGACGAGTCCGTCTTTTTCAACCCCAAAAAAGAGCTCTCTATTGTAAGTGAGGATACCTCTGAACTGGACCTGGGGGAGCAGCATATCGTTGAGATGTCGGAGGAGGTGCTTGTGGACTCCAGCTGGATCAAGATTGCCGGCTATTACGCTATCTGGGACACGCAAAACCTTAACCCGTACAAGATGGATGGCCGCCAGTTGCAAGACACGGTCGACATCAAATTATATGACCTTGCCAGCAACCGCACCTACGACATGCCGCTGGAGAAGACTCCCATTACCAGCCACTTTGGCAGCAGGGGCGGCCGCTGGCACTACGGCACCGACATTGACCTGAACACAGGTGATTCCATTGTGGCGGCGTTTGACGGCGTCGTGCGCATTAACAAATGGGACGGCGGCGGCTACGGGAACTACATCGTGGTGCGGCACTACAACGGCCTTGAAACACTGTATGGCCATATGAGCAAAGCCATTGCCGAGCCCGGTAATTTCGTGAAAGCCGGGGAACTGATAGGTTACGGAGGCAGCACCGGACGAAGCTCAGGCCCGCACCTGCACTATGAAGTACGCTACCAGGGTAACCCGATCGACCCGGAAAACATATATGATTTCCCGCAATACCTGCTGAAAGGAGAGAGCTTTCAAATCACGTCCGCGCTCTTTACTTATTACAACAAGGCAAAGAGCGGGAGCAGTGGCGGCAGGCGGGCCGCCTACCATAAGATCCGTAAGGGCGACACCCTCTCCGGCATATCGAAAAAATACGGTGTGCCGGTAAAGCAGCTCACGAAGCTCAATGGCATGAGTTCCCGTTCGACATTGCGCATAGGGAAGTCGATCCGCATCAGATAATCTTACAACCACATGAAATTAGACATACTAGCCTTTGCCTCGCATCCGGATGATATAGAGTTAGGTTGCGCAGGCACACTGATCGGTCATATAGCCGCCGGTAAGAAAGTTGGCATCATAGACCTTACCGAGGGAGAACTGGGCACGCGCGGTACGCCCGAAATCAGGCTGCAGGAAGCGGAGGCGGCAGCTGAGATAATGGGGGTGTCCGTACGGGAAAATCTTGGGATGGCAGACGGTTTTTTCCTGAACGACCGGGAGCACCAACTGCAGGTGATGCAAAAGATACGCCAGTACCGCCCTGAAATCGTGCTAGCCAATGCACTGCACGACAGGCACCCGGACCACGGCCGCGGCTCTGAGCTGGTGACGGAGGCTTGCTTTAAGGCCGGACTCAAGATGGTTAGCACCAAGGATGGGCAGGGGCAGGAGCAGGCGGCGTGGCGTCCCAAAGTGGTTTACCATTTCATCCAGGACCGCCTCATCACGCCGGATATAGTAGTGGATGTGACTCCTTTTTGGGATAAGAAAATGGAAACCATCCGGGCCTTCCGGTCACAGTTTTACAATCCCGACGACTCCTCTCCAAACACTTATATCTCTTCTCCGGAATTTCTGAATTTCATAGAGTCAAGGGCGCAGGAACTGGGGCATGCCATTGGCGTAAAATACGGCGAGGGCTTCAGCAGCGACAGGCTGATTGGTGTCCGCAACCTCTTCGACCTGATCTGATGCTTAGAACCTAATCCATATATAACGCAAAGGGGCTGCAGTAACTGCAGCCCCTTTGCGTTATATATGGATTAGGTTCTGTTCTTTTTCCAGTTGGAGATTGCCACAGGGGCGCTTGCTTTTCCAACCCCGCTTGTTGCGGGGTTGCTTGGTTTCTTTTCCTGCATCAGGAGGGCGGCCAGTGCCACGGCTATCTCTTCTTCCGCTTTTGCTGGCTTTTGCTGCAGTGCCTCCGGTGTAAAGTACCGGTCAATGAACTTGGTGTCGAAATTTCCGCTCACGAACGCCTCGTGCTGCAGCACGAAAGCTCCGAAAGGCAGTGTCGTGGCAATGCCCGTGATCTGGTACTCCTCGATGGCCCGTAGCATCTTGGCGATGGCCTCCGGGCGGTCTTTGCCGAACGTCACGAGTTTGGCGATCATCGGGTCGTAGTAAATCGGGATATCCATGCCCTGCTCAAAGCCATCATCCACCCGCACACCCAGGCCCTGAGGGCGTATATAGGTTTCCAATCTGCCTATGTCGGGCAGAAAGTTGTTGGCAGGGTCCTCGGCATATACCCGCAACTCCAGCGCATGGCCGTTTATATGCAGCTCCTCCTGCTTAAAACGCAGCGCATTGCCCTCCGCGATCAGGATCTGCTCCCTTACCAGGTCCAGCCCGGTTATCTGCTCCGTGACCGGGTGTTCCACCTGCAGGCGCGTGTTCATCTCAAGGAAGTAGAAATTCAGTTTTTCATCCACCAAGAACTCTACGGTACCAGCCCCGACATACTTACAGGCCCTGGCCACATTTACGGCGCAACGCCCCATTTCCTCCCGCAGGGCAGGCGTAAGCACCGCCGATGGCGCCTCTTCAATCACCTTCTGGTGGCGGCGCTGGATGGAGCACTCCCGCTCAAATAAATGCACGATGTTACCGTGCATGTCGCCCAGCACCTGTATTTCAATGTGGCGGGGGTACCCTATATACTTCTCAATAAAAACGGAGCCGTCCCCGAAGGCAGAGGTTGCCTCGCTGACGGCCATTTTCATCTGCTGCTCAAAAACCCCGACGTTTTCCACCACCCGCATGCCTTTGCCGCCACCGCCCGCGCTGGCCTTTATCAGGATAGGGAAGCCGACTTCCGAGGCGATCTGCTTGGCAGCCTCCACATCGGTGATGGCTTCCTCCGTGCCCGGCACCATCGGGATATTGTATTTGGCCACTGCCGCTTTTGCCGCCAGTTTGCTCCCCATCAGTTCGATGGCTTGAGGGGAGGGGCCTATGAAAATGATGCCGGCCGCTTCGGCTTTTTGGGCGAAAACCGAATTCTCCGATAAGAACCCGTAACCGGGGTGTATCGCATCTACCTGTAACTGCCTGCATGCGTCAATAATGACATCCCCGCGCAGGTAAGACTCACTCGACTTTGGTCCGCCCACACATACCGCTTCGTCAGCAAAGCGCACATGAAGCGCATTGCGGTCGGCCTCGCTATAGATGGCGACGGTGCGGATACCCATCTCTTTGGCCGTGCGCATCACACGCAGTGCGATCTCACCGCGATTGGCAACCAGAATCTTGTTTATTTTTCTCATGCAGGGGCTTGCTTTTTGATTTACTCCAAAGAAAAGATATTACCGCCAAACTAAAAAGGAGGGCGTGAAAAAGCTTTTGAGCGGCACATATAGCGATTGTATATGATTTGAATAAATCCTAACTTTGCCCAGCCTTGCACTTATATATAACATACTGTGTAAAGCTAGTGTTAAGTTTGAAACTATCCTGATAACCTAATTATTACACAAGTGGATTTATTTGAAAAGTTGTTGACCAACAGAGGCCCGTTAGGCAGCCACTCTCATTATGCACATGGCTATTTCACATTCCCGAAACTGGAGGGAGAGATAGGTCCGCGCATGAAGTTCAGAGGCAAAGAGGTGTTAACCTGGAGCCTGAACAACTACCTTGGCCTTGCCAACCACCCTGAGGTTCGCAAAGTTGACGGAGAAGCTGCCGCCGAATGGGGAATGGCCACGCCAATGGGGGCGCGCATCATGTCCGGAAACTCCAACATGCACGAGCAGTTGGAGGCGGAGCTGGCAGACTTTGTGAAAAAGCCGGATGCACTGTTGCTCAACTTCGGTTACCAGGGTGTCGTGTCTATCATAGATGCCCTTGTCGACCGCCACGATGTAATTGTATATGATGCCGAGTCGCATGCCTGTATCATCGACGGGGTGCGCCTGCACCAGGGCAAGCGCTTTGTGTATAGCCACAACGACATGGAGAGCCTGGAAAAACAGCTGGAGCGTGCCACGCGCTGGACGGAGAACACTGGCGGTGCGATTCTGGTGATCACAGAGGGCGTATTCGGTATGTCCGGCAACCTGGGCAAACTGAGTGAAGTGGTGGCCCTGAAAGAAAAATTCAATTTCCGCCTGTTCGTGGATGATGCGCATGGCTTCGGGACCATGGGCGTCACTGGTGCCGGTACGGGGGAACACCTGGGCTGCCAGGACGGGATAGACGTTTATTTCTCTACGTTCGCAAAATCCATGGCCAGCATAGGAGCCTTCGTGGCCTCTAACGAGCAGGTGGTGGAGTACCTGCGTTACAACATGCGTTCCCAGATCTTCGCTAAGTCGCTGCCGATGCCGATTACGGTGGGTGCCCTGAAGCGCCTGGAACTGTTGCGCACGCAGCCTGAGCTGAAAGACAGGCTGTGGGAAGTCGTAAGGGCGCTGCAGAGCGGTCTGCGTGAAAAAGGCTTTAACATCGGCACAACGGATTCCCCGGTGACGCCCGTGTTCCTGAATGGCCAGATCCCAGATGCGACACAACTTACCCTGGACCTGCGCGAGAACTACAGCATATTCTGCTCAATCGTGGTATACCCGGTGGTGCCGAAGGATGTTATCATGCTGCGCCTGATTCCAACGGCTGTGCATACGCTGGCCGATGTGGAAGAGACAATCGCAGCCTTCGAGAAAATTGCACAAAAATTGGACAAAGGCCTGTACTCAAGTCCGGCAGTTACCGTCTAATGCCCTGTAAAGGCTTATATTAAAAATCCTTAATTTTTGCTTGTTATCATTAAATGTGTATATTAGAGCTATAAAAACATATGTTTCACATAATCAATAGCACAAATGAACAACAACTTCAGCAAACTAAAGGATCTGGTAATGTCGATGGAAGGCGACTTCGAGAAGTTCTACGATAAAGGAAATGCAGCTGCCGGTACGCGTGTACGCAAAGGAATGCAGGACCTGAAAAACATGGCGCAGGACATCCGCAAGGAAGTACAGGACATGAAAAACAGTACAGAGAGCACAAAATAAAATCATTTCTCAAAAGAGATAAAACAAAAAAGGTGGCCATAACGGTCACCTTTTTTTGTTAACGAGTTGTACCTGTGTTAGTTAACACAGACAAGGTAGTAATTCTTTTTCCCTTTCTGCACAACCAGGTATTTGCCCTGCAGCAGCTCGAAGCTCACGGCGTCATCCGCTCCCTGCACCTTTTCCCGGTTGATGCTCACGCCACCGTTTTTGATCATGCGCTTTGCCTCGCCCTTCGATTCAAACACCTGCCCGCCTGTCAGCTCCGAGAGTAAGTCTGTCACGGTGCCTGCCGTGGCATATTGTTCCCGGCTTACCTCAATTTGCGGCACCCCTTCGAATACCGACAACAAAATATCCTCCCGAAGGCCTTTTAAGGTCTCTAAATCGCCTTTACCAAATAAAATTTCTGATGCATCTACAGCAGCAAGGTAGTCTTCCTCGGAATGCACGCGAATTGTAACATCTTTAGCTAAGGCTTTCTGTAAAGCGCGCTGGTGCGGCGCCTGTTTGTGCTCTTCAGCTATGCGGCTGATTTCCTCCTGTGGGAGCAGCGTGTACACTTTAATCAGTTTTTCAGCCTCTTCGTCCGACAGGTTCAGCCAGAACTGGTAGAACTTGTATGGGGAAGTCAGGTTCGGGTCGAGCCACACGTTGCCGCCCTCTGACTTGCCGAACTTGGTGCCGTCCGCTTTTGTAACCAGCTTGCCTACGAGGGCGAAGGCTTTACCACCGTCTATGCGCCTGATCAGCTCCGTTCCGGTCGTGATGTTGCCCCACTGGTCGGAGGCGCCCATCTGCAGCCTCGTGTTTTTATATTTGTACAGATGGTAGAAGTCATAGCCCTGGATGAGCTGGTACGAGAACTCCGTAAAGGATAAGCCCTCGGCCCGGTCACCGTCTTCATCGGCTGAGATGCGTTTCTTCACCGAGTCCTTCGCCATCATATAGTTTACGGTTAGGTGCTTGCCCACCTCCCGCAGGAAGCTAAGGAAGCTGAACTCCTTGAACCAGTCGTAATTGTTCACGATCTCAGCGGAGTTTGCGCCCGCGTTAAAGTCCAGAAATTTCTCCAACTGCTTTCTGATGCCGCTCAGGTTGGCCTGCAGCACTTCCTCCGACAGCAGGTTGCGCTCGGCCGACTTGCCTGACGGATCTCCGATCATACCAGTGGCACCGCCTACCAGGGCAATAGGCTTATGCCCCGCCCGCTGCAGGTGCACCAGCAGCATGATGGTGGCAAGGTTTCCGATGTGAAGGGAGTGGGCTGTTGGGTCGAACCCTATATAGCCAGTGGTCATTCCGGATGCCAGTTGTTCTTCAGTACCCGGCATGAAATCATGGAGCATGCCTCTCCAGCGCAATTCTTCTATAAGATTCATGGATTCGTCTATCGTCTTTTCAAGGCAAATATATAAAAGAGTTGGCAGAAAGGGGTGGTGAAAACCGTTTACTGCAGGGTCACCCTCACCCCGAAAAGAATGCTGCTGCGGATTCAGCCGTAACTTTTATAAAAATTAGCTTCGTAGCAGGAGGAAGGCTATATTAAGCACCAATCCTATACCAAGAATCGGAGCTGGATTAGGTACCTAAACTATCAGTAAGAGTAGACTCAAAACAGATGAAAAAAATCCATCGGCTATTTTCTTTGGCAGGCGTTTTTTGTATAGCCCTTGCGATGCCAGCATGCCGGGAGCAGCAAGATAGTAATGCCACAGCTCAGCAGGAAAACGAAGAAATGAAGCAGGAGGAGGATAAAATCCCGGTCATCTTTGATACAGACGCAAACAATGAGTTAGACGACCAGCATGCGCTGGCATACCTGCTGTTTAGCGGCGATAGCTTTCGCGTTGAGGGGATCACAGTGAATGCAACGTACAACGGAGGGGATATAGAGGAGCAGTATGCAGAGGCACAGCGGGTGCTGCAACTGGCGGGCCTGGAGGGGACAGTCCCTTTGCTGAAAGGGGCGAACGCGGACTTTGCCGAGATAAAAGAGCAAATTGGTCTGGATAGTTTCGACGGAGCCGAGGCAGTGGATTTCATTATTCAGACAGCAAAGCAAACAACGCCAGAGAAACTTGTTTTGCTGGCGGTGGGCAAGCTGACAAACGTCGCGCTGGCGCTTGAAAAAGACTCCACCATCGCGCCGCATGTAAGGGTGGTGTGGCTGGGTTCTAATTATCCTGAGCCGGGGGAGTACAACCAGGACAACGACACACTGGCCATGAACTATATATTGAACTCAGGTGTGGCTTTTGAGATGGTGACGGTGCGTTATGGCAAGCCATCCGGTACAGATGCCGTTCGGGTAACACAGGAAGAAGTGAACCAGCACATGCCCGGGAAAGGCCCGAAAGTTGCCACCCCGGTAACGGGCAGGCACGGTGTTGCTTTTGATAACTTCGGCGATTATTCCGTTAACCTCTTCGAGCATATACAGTACCACGGGAACCCGCCTGCGCGCGCTTTATTCGATATGGCGGCCGTGGCCATCGTGAAAGATCCTTCCTGGGCGCAGTCAAAGCGGATCCCGGCGCCCATTCTGAGGGATAACAAATGGGTAGAGCGCCCGGAGAACAAACGGACCATTACTATATGGGAAAACTTTGACAAGGAAAAAATTATGGATGACTTTTACCAGACCATGGAGCACTACCAGCTGGCAGGCAATCAAAGCCCGCTTTAGCCATTTAGCCAGATAGGGCGGTTACCTTAGAATAATTGCCCTTATTACCCGCTTCCTTCTTTGTCTTTGCTGGCAATATTTTAAATTTGTGGCGGGCAGACCGGGCTGTGGCCTTAGCCCAATGTTCCCACGCAAATTCACTTTACCCCTATACCTGATGTCCCATACACCCGAAGGCATTCTGGAGCAGCTCAAAAAAAGGCAGTTCGCCCCTGTGTATTTTCTGCAGGGCGAGGAGCCTTACTACATCGATCTCATTGCGGATTATATAGAGGAGCATGCGCTGCAGGAGCACGAAAAGGGCTTTAACCAGGTGGTTATATATGGCAAGGATGTGGACGTGGCGACGGTGTTGCTGCAGGCCAAACGCTTCCCGATGATGTCGGAGCGGTCGGTGGTGATTGTAAAAGAGGCCCAGAGCATACTCGATATGGAGAAGGAGGAGGGCATGAAGCAACTGGAGGCCTACCTGAATCACCCGCTGCCTTCTACCATACTCGTGCTCTGCTACAAACACAAGACGCTGGACGGCCGGAAAGGGCTGGCCAAGGCAGTAGGCAAGCTAGCGGTGCTGCTCACCACCAAAAAGCTGTACGACAACCAGGT
Organism: Pontibacter saemangeumensis; assembly: GCF_039541895.1. Lineage (NCBI taxonomy): Bacteria > Pseudomonadati > Bacteroidota > Cytophagia > Cytophagales > Hymenobacteraceae > Pontibacter > Pontibacter saemangeumensis. The sequence continues at coordinate 253,665 of NZ_BAABHC010000004.1, read as the reverse complement.
GCCCGGTTGGGTAAACAGCTACCTGAAGCAAAAAAACGTGAGGGCCACTCCGAAGGCAGTAGCCCTGCTAAGTGAATACATCGGAGCAGACCTGTCGCGTCTGGCGAATGAAATCGACAAGCTGCTGATTAGCCTGAAGCCGGGCGCGGCCCTCGATGAGCGGGTGGTGCAGGAGAATGTGGGCATCAGCAAAGAATATAACATATTTGAGCTCCAGTCGGCGCTGATAGCACGCGACGCGCTGAAAGCTTACCGCATTGTGCAGTACTTCGAGTCCAACCCGAAGAACAACCCGCTTATCCCTAACCTGACGCTGCTTTTCTCTTTTTTCACCAAGCTGCTGTGCCTGCACGCCGCCGCAGACAAATCGGAGGCAGGCGTGCGCAAGAGCCTGGGAAACCGGGGCTTCCTGGTGAAAGAGTATATGCTGGCCCTGCGCGTGTTCCCGCTGCAGCGTTGCATCGACATCATCCATTTTGTGCGCGTGGCCGACCTGCAGGTAAAAGGCATAACGGGCGGAGACATGTCCGACGCCGCGATTCTGCGCGAACTTGTGTTTAAGGTGCTGCACCCGGTGCCGCGCGCCCTGGCTTCCTGATTGCACCATTTTATCCACAGCGTACAATAATCAGAGGCATCTTGTCATTGTATATATAATCGACGATATTTATGTCTTCCGATGCAGAAGAATTTCATTTTGTAGGCAGCTGCTAATCAAATTTTGTTAACTTTGGATGAGGTGGCTGCACCGCAGCAACAGGGGGCAAATCCAATCCGCACAAGAGTTTATTCCTGAAACGAAGAGTTGTTTGAAGGCCTGTAAAGGCAATTGATGTAAATATGAAGATAGCGTATAAAATAGCACTTGCATCTGTTCTGACCGGTGGATCGCATATAGCGGTTGCCCAGCACACGCAAGTTTTTACCAATGAAGAGCGGTATTACCATGAGGGGTTGGAGCTCTTCGACAGAGCCAAGTATGGCGCTGCGCAGGAGGCGTTTCAGAAGTATATACAGTTGATGGGCGATGATGCCAAAACTGCCGATGCCCAGTATTATTATGCCCTCAGTGGCCTGTACCTGTTTCACCCGGACGCGGAGCAGCTTATCCTGAACTTTGCGCGCAATTACCCTTCGCACCCGAAAACGGCGCTGGCCAATTACGAGCTGGGCCTTTATTATTTCGAGCAGAAAGACTACAAGAAAGCCATCGACTTGCTGAAGCAGGCCCCCACACACCTGCTCGGCATCAAGCAGAACAAGGAACTGGAGTTCAAGCTGGGCTACTCTTACTTCGCAACCAAGGACTTTGACAACGCCAAGATCTACTTCGACAAGAACAAAACCACCGGCTTCCGGGACGACGACCACCGCTTCGCGTACGCCTCAAACTACTATGCCGGCTATATAGCCTACCGCAAAGGCGATTATGCCGCCGCCAAAGCCGACCTGAAGATTGCGGAAAAGAACGAAGCATATGCCAAGATCGTCCCCTATATGATCACGGAGATCCTGTACAAGGAGAATGACATATATGAAGTGATCCGATATGGGGAGGCAGCGCTCGCAAAAACACCTCCTGTGCAGCAGACGGACGACATCGCCCTGTTGGTGGGAGATGCCTATTACCAAAAGGCTGACTACAAAACCGCGGAGCAATACTTCAGCCAGTTTGCCAACGGCAAACGCACCCTGGACCCGACGGTGCAGTACAAAATAGCCTTTACGGATTATAAGAACAATAATTATAAAAATGCGATCGCCAACTTCAAGGAAGTCGCGCTGAAGAAAGACTCCCTGGGGCAGAATGCCGCTTATTACCTTGGCCTGAGCTACCTGAAGGATAACAACAAGCAGTTTGCGCTGACAGCCTTCGACCAGGCAAGAAAAAACGACCAGGACAAGAGCGTGACAGAGTCCGCCACGCTAAAGTACGCCCAGGTGAACTATGAGCTCGGGAACTTCCGGGAGGTGATTAATTCTCTTGCTGAATTCAACGAGAAATACCCTGGCTCGGAGCAGGGGGAGGAAGCGGACAAACTGCTGAGTGAGGCCTACTTTGGCTCTAACAACTATGCCGAGGCCATTCGCCATATCGAGAACCTGCCCACCAAAAGCTGGCGCATTCTGCAGACTTACCAGCGCGTGACGTACTATTACGCGGTCAACCTGTTCAACGATGCGAAGTTCCCGCAGGCGGTGCAGATGCTGGATAAGTCGTTGCAGTACCCTTACGACAAGGAGGTAACCGCCTCCAGCCACTTTGTGAAAGGCGAAGCCTATTCCATCGGGAACCGCTACAAAGACGCCATCAACAGCTATGCCGCCGTGTTTCGCACCGCGCAGAACACCAAGGAAGACTATTACACCAAGTCGCGCTACGGCATTGGCTACGCCTATTTCAACACCAAGGAATATGACAAAGCGCAGACCCACTTCAAAGCATATGTGGACGCGATACAGCCGAGCAACCCCAACTACAACGATGCGACATTGCGCCTGGCTGACACCTACTATGTAAATAAAAATTACAATGAGGCCCTGAAGCTATATGAGCGGGTGATTTCCTCCAGCTCCCCGGACCGTGATTATGCGCTGTTCCAGAAAGGGGTGGTGCTGAGCATCAACAACCGGAACGATAATGCCAAGGAGTCACTGCAGGAACTGATCAGTAAGTATCCAAAATCCCGCTACCTCGATGATGCCTATTACCAGATCGCTGTAATAGATTATGAGTCAGGCAACTATCAGGCAGCGGTAAAAGGGTTCACCACGCTGATCAGTGCCATGCCCGACAGCAAGCTGGTGCCGAACGCATTGCAGAAGCGTGGCACAGCCTATGCAAACCTTGGGCAGAACGATTTGGCGATCGCCGACCAGAAGCGTGTGCTGGAGGAGTTTCCCTCTGCCAACGTAGCCAGCGGCGCCTTGTACAGCCTGCAGGAGATGCTCGGTACCGAGAACAGGAGCAATGAATTTGATGCTTACCTGGACAAGTTCAAGTCCGCGAACCCTGAGAGCGATGCTTTAGAAAGCGTAGAGTATGAGGCGGCCAAGACCTTGTATTTCAGCCAGAAATACAATCAGGCGATCCCGAAGTTCGAGTCTTACTTAAAGGCTTACCCGAAAAGCACCTTTGCAGCCGATGCCCGCTATTTTCTGGCCGACTCTTACCTGCGCCAGAACAACATGCAGGAAGGCCTGCAGCGCATGAAGCAGGTAATTGAGGAAAACCGGTCTGAGTATGTAAACAGGGGTATTCAGCGGGTGGCTGACCTGGAGCTTGAAGCGAAGAACTACCCGGAGGCCATTAAGTACTACAGCCGGCTACGCGACCTGGCAACCAACAGGAAAGAGCAGCAGACAGCGTTGACAGGCCTGATGCAAAGCTACTACCAGACCAATGATTATACTGCGACCAAGCGAGCGGCCAACGAGCTGATCAGCCAGGGCAATGCTTCGCTGAACGCCTATAATTCCGCCTTACTATACAGGGCCAAGGCCACGTACGCACAGGGCAACCTCGAACAGGCACTTACGGAGCTTCGGGAAACGGTGGCTTCAGCCACAGACGTGAACGGCGCAGAGGCGCAGTACCTGATTGCCGAGATCCTGTACAAGCAGAAAAAATACAAGGAGTCGACTGACGTAGCCTTTGACTTTAATAACAAATACTCAAACTACGACTATTGGCTTGGCAAGACCTTCCTGATCATCGCGGATAATTATGCGGCCCAGAACGAGATGTTCCAGGCAAAGGCTACGCTAAACTCTATCATCGAAAATGCGCCGAACAAGGAGATTGTGGCGGAGGCAAAGCAAAAACTCGCACAGATGGAGGGGAAAACGACAGGAAATCCAACCCCACAAACGCAGCAACAGCTGCAGGCGCCCCAGCCAAAGCTGGCACCCGGCAGCGACTCTCTGAACCTGCAGCAGAAAAACGACTCGTTGGATGTACTGCCACAAGTCGATTCCCTTGATATGGAGCCGCAAAGCGATACAACAGGGCTGGAGTAGGTCTGGAATTTTAAGTGCTTTAAGTTTAGAACAGGATCAGCATTATCATGAAGAATAAATTAAGATTAGCCTCTCTTGCCGTTGTGTTGAGTGTTGGGTACAGTTACCTCAATAATGTACAGGCGCAAACGCAGGGATGGGGTGAAGGAGCCAAACTGGAAGACACGGAAGTGGTAGTTGAGAAGGACCGCGTCATTGAACTGCCGCAGGCCGCCCGGAACTTCGAGAAATTTCGAATTGACCCTCCAGTATCCGGTGACCGCAACGTGCGCTATCGCTTTGCTGACTACCGTTTGCCGGAGCAGGATATAGAACTGCAGATGCGGGTGCTGACCATAAAGCAGGACGAGCTGACAAAGCTTTACGGCAATTACCTGAAAGCGGGAATCGGGAATTATGCCTCCTTATACCTGAAAGGGTATTTCCATAACAAACGCAGCGAAACATCAGATATCGGCGCCGAAGTGAGCCATATAGGTTCTGGCCGCGGACCAGTGGATAAAAGCAATTCCGCCGTCGCTAATTCTGCCATCAGCCTGCATGGCGAGCGCTATATGCAGGGCTTTACTGCAGGAGGAAAACTGAACTACGGCCGGGATAAGTACTATTTCTATGGATATGAGCCTGCCTTAGAAGGAGATCAGGAAGTAGACAAAGACTCCATCCGGCAGGTGTTTAACCGTATATCGGCGGAAGGCTTTCTGCACAACCATTCTTCTGATGCGCCTTTCCAGTACAAGGCCGATGTGCAGTTCCGGTACCTGAACGACCGCTACGACATGAGCGAGAGCAACCTTGCCCTGAAGCTGCGCAGCGAGTACGGCATTGACGAAGCATCAGCCTTTAAAGTTGACGCAGATCTGTCGTTTCTGTCGCAGAAAGACTCTGTTACCGTTGGCCGGAATTTTGTAAAGTTAAATGCCGCTTACGAGCGTCAGCTTAGCGCTTTCCGCCTGACATTAGGTGCCAAAGTAGCCTATACTGGCGATACCATCAACGACGCTCGCAAGTTTAACATATACCCGATGGTTCGACTTGGGGTTGAGCCAATAGAGGGTAACCTGTTGTTATATGCTGGGTTAGGGGGCGATCTGGAAAGAGTTACTTTATATCAGCTGACCCAGGAAAACCCTTGGCTGGCGCCTGAGGCACAGGTAGCAGACATCAACAAAGGCTTGGAGATATATGGGGGAATGCAGGCGAACATTGCCAACTATGTGCAGTTGAATGCCCGGGTGGCCTACCAGAATTTCAGGAACCTGTACTTCTACAACAACTCCCTGCTGGACCCGGCAAAATTTGAGTTGCTGTATGATGACGGTGTGACAAATGTTTTAAACTTTTATACAGAAGCTTCATTTAATTATTCGGATGAATTCCGCCTGGGTGTAAAGGCTGATTATAACAGCTATAACATGTCTTCCTTAGAGCAACCCTTCCATCGTCCGGAGCTGATGGCGAGTATTTACGGCACCTACAACTTCTACGACAAGATTCTCTTTAACTCAGAACTTTATTATATTGGAAGTTCATATGGACAGGATACCCTTCCAGATGGAGCCACTGTGCTGCGGGAAACAGATACAATTGTAGACCTGAATGTGAAGGCGGATTATCGCTTCACAAACAATTTTACTGTATTTTTGATGGCCAATAACTTGTTCGGGAAGAAATACGAAAGGTTCGTGAACTACCCAGGCAAAAGTATTAACCTGATTGGAGGCGTTACTTACTCATTCTAACTAATTGCTTATGGTTGAAAAGCATATTAAGTCACTGCTCTATGACCATGACTGTGTCATCATCCCCGAATTTGGCGGTTTGATCACACGGTATGTGTCTGCTAAAATCAATCCGGTGAAGCACGCTTTTGCTCCGCCTTCCAAAAAGATTGCGTTCAACGAAAAGCTGGTGCTGAACGACGGCCTGCTGATCAGTACAATCGCCTACCATAACAACATCTCCTTGGAAGAGGCGCAGCAGTTGGTGGCTTCCTTTGTGCACCAGGCCAAAACCCATCTGCAGACAGACAAACGCTACGACTTAAGCGGAATTGGAGTATTCAGGTACAGCCAAGAGCACAAAATAGAATTTGAGTATGTGGAAGGCGATAACCTGTTGGAGGCCAGTTTCGGCTTGCCTGAACTGGTTGCCCGTCCTGTACGGGTAGAGGAGCCGGCTGTGCTGCGCGCCCTCATTAAAGAGCGCCAGCAGGAGCATCAGTTGCAAAGGCAGCCGTTGCGTAAGCGCCTGAAGCGTGCTTACAATGTAGCCGCCGGATTGGCGTTGGCAGGCTTAACGGGTACTGCGCTGTATTTCCTGTCGCTTCAGGCCGACTATAATATCAGCAGCCTGAACCCGGTGTCTCTCTTCAATAGCAGTTATGCCGCAGGTACTGATGCAGCTGCAAACAGGTATGCTGCTGACTTTGTGCCATTTACACAGGATGAGAAGCATTCAACCTATATATCCATTTTACCAGGTGCTGCGACAGTCGCTGCAGATGAGGATATAGAAAATGAGGCTTCACCAGCAGGTACAGTAACTGACGCAAGTGAAAGCAGTGCATTAGATGAATCTGCTTATAATGCGGTAAACCAGCAGGTTAATTCATCGGAGGAGGTGTCTGATGAGGTTGTGAAACCCAAAGAGGAGGTACTCACAATTAACGCCAAAACTGGGCGTTCATATATCATCATCGGGGGATATTCCACTTCAGGAAATGCAGAAGTCCGCCGTGAGGCCGTACGCAAGGAGGGATACGACTCCAAAATGCTGCTGCCAGGGCAAAATGCTAAACTGTATCGCGTATCAATAGCCGACTTTGCAACGCCAGATGAGGCGAAGGCGGCTCTAAAAAGCTATAGAAAATCATTCGGAGAAACTATTTGGGTACTTAATTACTAACATGACCTCACTCTTATTACAAATCACAACAACAGCAGCTGATACTACTGCAGCCCTGGCGGAGGGCGCCGAAGCGGCACCGGAATCTGTAAGGCTAATTGACCTCGCTCTCGCGGGTGGCTGGGCGATGATTCCGCTGGCCCTGCTTTCGCTGGCGGCCATTTACATTTTCGTGGAACGCTTCCTGACACTGAAGAAAGCCGCTAAAAACCCCGATGGGTTCAATGAGCGGATTAAGAAGATGGTGCTGGCCGGCGATATTAACGGAGCCAAAATGCTTTGCGCCCAGACCAACACCCCCGTTTCCCGCATGCTGGAGAAAGGCCTTACCCGAATCGGGAACCCGCTGAAGAACATTGAGACCTCGATTGAGAACGTGGGCAAGATAGAGATTAGCCGACTGGAGAAGAACCTTGCTGCCCTTGCTACTGTGGCGGGTGCTGCGCCAATGCTTGGTTTCCTAGGGACTGTGACCGGTATGATCGGTGCGTTTATCGCGATTGCGCAGGCAGAGGGAAGTGTTAGCCCGAAGCTGCTGTCGAGCGGTATATATGAGGCCATGGTAACAACGGCTACCGGTCTGATCATCGGCCTGCCGGCCTATGTAGGTTATAACTACCTCGTGTCTAAGATCGACAGTATCGTGCACGCCATGGAATACTCTTCTATTGAGTTCCTTGATCTTTTACAAGAACCACAGCTATAGTAATGAATATTCGCTCTAAAAACAGGATAAACGCCGATTTCAGCATGTCGTCTATGACTGACATCATTTTCCTGTTGCTGATTTTCTTCATGCTTACCTCCAACTTTGTAACCCCGTCCGGCCTCCCGGTTAGTTTACCAAGCAGCAAGACCTCCGATATCGTCATGCAAAAGGTAAGCGTGACCATTACCAAAGACATAAAGTATTACTTGAATGAGAAGCCGATCGCACTCGAGGAAATCGAGCCACAGCTTACGGCGCTACTGCAAGGAACAGAAGAGGGGGCTGTGGTGTTACATGTAGACAAAAGCGTGCCGGTAGAGCACCTGGTAAAAGTGGCAGGTATCGCTAAAAACCTGAACGCGAGTGTAACATTGGCTACCGTACCAACAGAATAATTACGTAGATATGGCTATTGCCCAATACCAATCAGAGGAGGAAGAAAAGAACAGGCGCATCGCAGCTGGTGTCAGCATCGGGATGCACGTGCTGCTCTTGCTTTTCTTGATCTATATGCTGGCCTGGCGTGCGCCGGACCCACCTGCCCCGGAATATGGGATAGAGCTGAATTTTGGCCTGGATGCCGTGGGGAGCGGTGATGTGCAGACCATGGCGGCGGCAAACGTTTCTAAAAATGTGGAGGACAGCAAACCAGCCCCTACGCAGCCGGATCCTTTACCGGAACCTGAGCCTGTTGCCAAGGCAACGCCCCCGTCACCTCCTCAGCCGGTCGAGACACCAAAAGTTACGACCACCACAGCCGAAGCTCCTGTCTCTGTGAAGGAGGTTACCAAACCACAGCCCAAGCCCCAACCTACCAAGGAAGAGGTAAAGCCGCAGCCGAAAGCGGAGCCGACAGAGGAAGTGGTGAAGAAGGAACCTGAAAAGCCAAAATCTCTATATCCCGGCAAGCCCACAACCAGCACCGGCAACGGAAAAAGCGGCACAACGGATGCAGCCACAGGCAACAACAATGGGGATGACGACGGGGCGGTAGGAGACAAAGGAGACCCTGAAGGCAAAGTAGACGCCAAATCATTGTACGGTAAAGCCGGAGGCGGAGCAGGAGGATCGTTGAACATGCCTGGGTGGCGGTATGATATTGAGCCCCGCAAGGACCCCTATAGCAATGTGACCGGCATCATCAAATTCTCTATCAAGATTGATGCGGATGGCAACCTGACCGGGATCAATGTGGTGGAGAGCAATGTTTCGCCGCAAGTGGTTGCCTGGTACAAAGAGCAGCTTCAGAAAACAACATTCAGCCGCACAGGTTCAGGAGCCGCAAACTCCGGGGCTTCCGGTGTCGTTACTTTCAGGATTACCTCGCGCTAAGCCGCGTTAGTACATTTTATATATGACTTATCAAGAGTGTCTTGATTACTTATACCAGCAATTGCCGATGTTTCACCGCATCGGCAATGCTGCTTTTAAGAAAACCCTGCATAACACAATTGCTCTTTGCGAGGCCCTGGGGCAACCGCAGCAACAGTTCAAAACGATCCACGTGGCTGGTACCAACGGCAAAGGAAGCAGTTCGCATATGCTAGCGGCCGTGTTGCAGGAGTCAGGTTATAAGACCGGGCTTTACACTTCACCGCACCTCAAGTCTTTCACAGAGCGTATCCGCATCAATGGGCAGGAATTGCCGGAGGCTTACCTGGTTCAATTCGTAGCAGAACACAAGCCACTGTTTGAAAGGATACAGCCTTCCTTTTTCGAGATGACGGTCGCGCTTGCCTTCAAGTATTTTGCAGAGGAGCAGGTAGACGTGGCCGTGATAGAAGTAGGGCTTGGCGGCCGTTTAGACTCCACGAACATCATTCACCCGGACATTTCCCTGATTACCAACATCGGCTACGACCATGAGGCCCTGCTCGGCAACACCATCAGCGCCATCGCTTCTGAAAAAGCCGGCATCATCAAGCCCGGTGTGCCAGCCGTGATAAGTACCCGGCAGCTGGAGGCGCAGGAGGTTTTCGAGGCAAGGGCGGAGGAAGCAGGCGCTCCCTTGTTCTTTGCACCCGATCAGTTCAGGATAGAAGTGACGGAAGCCAACCTGGAGCGGCAGGTAATGCAGGTATACCGGAATGAAAAGTCGTTTCTGCCGGGGTTAGAGCTGGACTTGGCAGGCAATTATCAGAAATACAACCTGCCTGGCGTATTGCTCACACTGGTGCTGCTTCATGAGAAAGGGTATCACATTACCCATACCTCCCTGCGCAGTGGACTTGCCAATGTGAAGGCGCTGACAGGGCTTAAGGGCAGATGGCAGGTGCTGAATCATTTACCCTTAACAATCTGTGATACAGGTCACAATGAGGACGGTATTAAACAAGTGCTAAAGCAGCTGGAGGGATTAAAGCCAAAGCAGGTCCACATGGTGTTCGGCGCTGTAAACGACAAGGATATCACCGCCATTCTGCACCTGCTGCCAAAGCGCTACAGGTATTATTTCTGCCAGGCAATTATTCCGAGGGCATTACCTGTGCAGGACTTATATGCTAAAGCACAGGGCCTTGGGCTGGAGGGGGCAAAATTTTACACCGTGTCGGAGGCTGTAGCCGCGGCCAAAGCAAATGCTGCCCCGGATGAGGTTATTTTTATCGGAGGCAGTACCTTTGTAGTCGCAGAAATTGAGGAACTATAACACTTCATGGGAAGATCTAAGTTAGCAAAGTTTGCCGCCATCGGAGAGCGGGATAATGTAATAGAGCCGGGGGATGATCTTTACGGACAGATAAAAGGAAAGTGGGGTGAACTTCAGTTCCAGAATAATAACCCGATCCTGCTGGAAGTGGGCTGCGGACGCGGGGAATATACGGTTGGGATGGCTCGCCTGTTCCCGGACAAAAACTTTATCGGGAGCGATATAAAAGGTGCCCGCCTTTGGAAAGGGAGCACCATGGCGGAGGAGGAGGAACTGAATAATGTAGCCTTCCTGCGCACATTTATAGAACAGCTGGATGATAACTTCGCGGCACAGGAGGTGGATGAGATATGGGTGACCTTTCCGGATCCGCGCCCGCGCGACCGTGATATCAAGCGCCGCCTTACTTCGCCACGATTCCTGGAGTTATATAAGACGATCCTAAAGCCTGAGGGGATCCTGCACCTCAAAACCGATAACCTGTTGCTATACGAATATACACTTGAAGTGCTGCAGGAGCGTAGTGCTCATATAAAAGACCTGCGCTGCACCTCAGACTTATATAAATCGGACCTGCAGCAGCACACAATGGGGATTTACACCACGTACGAGAGACACTATATAGCTGAGGGAATGCCGATTAAATACCTGCAGTTCAAATTCAACTTGAGGTAATTGTTTCCTATATATAAAAGAAGGGCCCGTGAGCTTAAACTCTTCACGGGCCCTTTTTTATATATAAACTTTATAAGCTACTTGCTATATGAATTTGTTGCTCTTTAGCCAGTTGATGCAACGTTCAAACCAGGCATCAGTCGTAGTTTTATTATTCAAACCGAATCCGTGACCACCGTTTTGATAAACATGCAGTTCTGCCGGTACTTCATGCTCGAGTAGCGCCTCGTAAAAGACGAGGCTGTTCTGCACCGGCACCCCCTTGTCATCGGAGGCATGCACCAGAAAGGTTGGAGGTGTCTTAGCGGTCACCTTTGTCTCATTTGAGAATTCACTTACTTCATCCGCAGGAGCGTTCTTACCGACCAGGTTGTCGAAAGACCCTTGGTGAGCGATGCTTGTGTCGCTGCTGATCACGGGGTACAGGAGCAGCATAAAGTCGGGACGCAGGTTTGTCTGCTTTGGGTTGTTAATATAAGACTTCTGAAAGTGCGTCCCGGCGGTGGAGGCGAGGTGCCCGCCTGCGGAAAAGCCCATGATGCCCACTTTATTAGGATTCACCTGCCATTCCTTTGCCCGCTCACGGATGAGGAGCAGGGCCTGTTGCGCGTCCTGCAGCGGTGCAACTTCCGGCTGAGAGGATGTTTTAACATCTGGCAACCTGTATTTCAGTACGAATGCCGCGATTCCTTGCTCATTGAACTTCTTCGCGACATCATACCCTTCATGCTGCGCCGCAATTATACCATAGCCTCCGCCGGGGCATATCAGGACGGCGGTACCGGTGGCTTTCCCTTTGGGCGGTAGGTAAACGGCAAGCGTCGGCTTACGCACTTTGCTGTAGCGAAGGATTCCACCTTCTGTCGAGGCAGTTTCTTCATCCGGTCCTGCAACTTCATTCGGAATTTTAGTGCCATATAGCGGAATTTCAACCCTGTCATTCTGGCTTTGGGCTTTTAGGAGCGGCATACAGAAGAGTGTGAGCAAAAGCAGGAGCAGTTGTTGCTTCTTCATTATATTTAACGTTTAGATGTGTAGCATTAATTACCTGTAAAAAAGCAACTTAATGTAAGATGGGATCTGGTTGTAAATCAGCAAGAAACTGCAAAAGCGATGAATGAAGTAAGTCAGGCTTCCTCTATTTCCTCAAAAATTTCCTGCAGTTCATCAAAGTCCTTGAGGCCCGGCTTAATCTCATGGCCCCCGTGTAACCCAATGCCGGCTGGCTTTATTTTGCGCAGAATAGTGCTGATGTTCGATTTGTCGATGCCGAAGCCGATGTACACGTTATACTCCCTGGCGAGGCTCTTCAGGAATTTCATGTTTGTCTCGTCCACTGTCACGAAATCATCGGAGTAAACGATAAAGGAATGCACCACCGGGCTATATAGCTCCATCATCTCCAGGAGCTCGCTCTCCACGGTGTCCTTATTGATGAAAATCTTCTGGATAACCGGCCGGTTTATTTCCTCGATCTCATCGATCAGGTATGGCGTGTCGAGCTGTATATAATTCAGGCCGAACTCTTCCGCCATATCATTGATCACCTCCGGCCGCGCACGGGTAAACTCCCCGGCTATCTGAACGCCGGACAGCCAGCCAGTTATTTCTTTCAGATTATCCGGTTTCATGCGCTCCGGGTCGTCCAGCTTCAGGTTGAAGCCGATGATATCCACACCCATGCCGGCGCAGTAACGAGCGTCACTCAGGTTGTTTATGCCATTCACTATCACAGAGGTACGTAAGCCCATGGTACTGTTTGCTTTGTTTATATGTAAAAAGTATATATACTCGTATTGTCACTCAAAGTAAATCCCATTTCCCGAACCATGCCAATTTTTTATGTCTTTTTTGTAGGATAAGCTGGTTAATAGGAAGAAGGGGCAGAACCGATGAGCCAATTTTGCATTCCTGAATCTTTATAACTGTATAGTTGTTGCTATATTTGCATGAAATTAAAATATTTAAGCAGAAATACACTTTTTATATAGATGAGTTACAAAGGAAGGGTATTGGTAGCCATGAGCGGCGGCATCGACAGTTCGGTGGCTGCCGTGATGCTGCACGAGCAGGGCTACGAAGTGGTGGGGATGACCATGAAAACCTGGGACTACGCCTCCAGCGGCGCCAGCAAGAAAGAAACCGGCTGCTGCAGTCTCGACTCCATTAACGACGCCCGTAACATTGCCGTACAGCTGGGGTTCCCGCATTATATCATTGATATCCGCGAGGAATTTGGCGACTATGTGATCAACCATTTCACTGACGAGTACCTGGCCGGCCGCACCCCCAACCCGTGCGTGCTGTGCAACACCCATATAAAATGGGACGCTTTGCTGCGCCGCGCTGACCAACTGGGCTGCGACTTTATCGCGACCGGGCATTATGCCAACGTGCGCGAAGAGAACGGGCGTTATATCATATCGAAGGGGCTCGATGAGCACAAAGACCAGTCTTATGCGCTATGGGGTATCTCCCAGAAGAGCCTGAGCCGCACAATTTTCCCGCTGGGCAAACTGCATAAATCAGAGATCAGGCAGATGGCGCTGGACCGTGGCTTCACCGAACTCGTGAACAAGCCGGAGTCATACGAAATTTGCTTTATCCCGGACAACGACTACCGTGGGTTCCTGAAGCGCCGCGTTGAAGGCCTGGAGGAAAGGGTGGCCGGAGGCGAGTTTGTGCTGGAGGATGGCACGGTGGTAGGCAAGCATGAGGGCTATCCTTTCTACACCATAGGGCAGCGCAAAGGCTTAGGCATCGCTTTAGGTTTTCCGGCCTATGTAACACGCATTGAGAAGGATAAAAATCAGGTAGTGCTTGGGAACTACGAGGAGCTGTCAAAAAACGCGATGACCGTTGGCAAGCTCAGCCTCTCTAAATACGAGCACCTGATTGATCAGCCAATTCCTACAGTAACCAAGGTACGCTACAACGATGCCGGCACCGAGGCGATTATTGAGCAGGAAGGCGACAAGATGAAAGTGCATTTCCTGTCGGGTGTACATGCCATTGCTCCAGGACAGGCAGCAGTATTTTATGAAGGCGACGATGTGGTTGGCGGTGGCTGGATAGAGTCGAATTACAATCTGGATTATATCAAACTCGACGTGTTACAATAATGAGAAAAGCGCTGTTGCTCCTGGTGGTATTGGCTGGCATCGTGGCCGGTTGTGAAGATAAGTACAAAGACCCTGACCCGAAGGCCATGGGCTACGACTATTACCCACTCGAGATCGGTGCCTATCGCATTTACAATGTGACCGATATCAAGTTTAAATTCAATAAGGGTGATACTTTACGCTTTCAAATGCGTGAGCGCATTGACACCTCTTTTTATGATCAGACTAACGCATTAGTCTACAAAGTTATAAGATCAGTTCGAACTAATGAAAACAGTATTTGGAAGGATGACTCAGTTATGACTGTATCAATTTCAAATAATATGGTACAGTTAACACGAGATAATACAAAATATGTAAAGCTTGTATTTCCTATAAAAGAAGGTGGTGAATGGGTGGGCGATGCTTTTAATGACCATTTTTATAATGATAATGTTGTATTGATACGGAATTCTAAAATTCGTGATGGTAAAGAATTATATACTTATGCTAATGTTGGTGCCTCATATGATGTAGGTGAAATAAATTTTCCTAATACAGTTACTGTTATACAAAATAGCCCTGAAACTTACCCAATAAGAATTGATGAGCGCAAGGAAGTCTATGCTGAGGGAGTAGGACTTGTATATAGAATATACAACCGGGTTGTATTTGAACCTTGTGCTGATGATCAATGTGAGTTTGGTGAAGGTTATAAACTGGACGGCCATGAGCGGCACGAAGAATTGATTACCTACGGAACAAGATAGCAATGCGACAGCGGCTCCTCTTATTCAGCATCCTGTATTTAACATTCCTTTCTGCATATGGGCAGTCAACAAGTGAGGCAGGTAAAGCGGAGCAAAAGCGTCTGATTTATTTTACGGATAAGGCGAATACGCCTTATTCCCTCAACGAGCCCTTGGCTTTTCTTTCTCCCAAGGCGCTGGAGCGGCGCGAGCGGCAGCATATACCGCTCTCATCACGGGACTTACCCGTGAATCCTGCCTACGTGGAAGGCTTAAAGTCGCTGGGCGTACAGGTCTGGTATACCTCCCGGTGGTTCAATGCAGCCGTGGTGGAATGCGAGGTAGGGAAACTGCAGGAAATAGAAGCTTTGCCTTTTGTGCAAAGCACCCGGACCCTGAATAGAATTGCCGCACCTTCTAAGGGATTGCTGTCAAAATCAATGCAGGACCTGGACGTGCAACCTCTGACAGCTCTTGCCAAGACTGCCCCGGCAGAAGGAGACTACGGGCCGGCTTTTCACCAGGCGGCTATGCTGGGGGCAACAGCCTTGCACGAAGCCGGGTATGCCGGAGAAGGCATGACCATTGCGGTATTGGATGCTGGCTTTCCGGAGGTGAATACGCTGGTTGCTTTTTCGCATCTTTTCCAGCAGGAAAAAATGGTTGGCACTTATGATTTTGTGCAGAAGCAGCAGAATGCCTTTGGCGCCGACGGACACGGCACAGCTGTACTGTCGACAATGGCCGCTTATGCACCCGGCAGTATAATAGGTACGGCCTACGCGGCTAGTTACCTGCTGCTGCGCACCGAAGACGCCGCCACGGAGCATAACATTGAAGAAATCAACTGGCTGCTGGCCGCGGAATTTGCCGATAGCGCCGGAGCCGACGTCATCAACTCTTCCTTAGGCTACACCACTTTCGACAGCCCCTCCACCAGTTATACCTACCAAGACCTCAACGGAAACACCACCTTGGTTTCAAGAGCAGCCGATATGGCCGCGGCCACCGGTATGCTGGTAGTCGTAAGTGCCGGAAACGACGGCAGCAAACCTTGGCACTATATAAGCGCACCCGCCGATGCGGACTCCGTGCTTGCGGTTGGGGCTGTGGATTCCCTTGGCGTGAAAGCAGGGTTTAGTTCCTTCGGCCCATCCGCAGACGGGCAGGTGAAGCCGGATGTGGTGGCGCTTGGTCGCAATGCGTATGTGCTTTCTACGAGCGGTGCTGTAGTCCAATCCAACGGCACTTCCTTTGCAGGCCCCATTATGGCAGGCTTCGTCACAAGCCTTTGGCAGGCCAATCCGCGCAAAACAAATATGCAAATGATACAGCTCCTGCGCCAGAGCGGGAGTAATGCGGCCGCACCGGACAGCGCTGTCGGGTATGGCATACCGGTTTACAGCAGAACCTTAACCGCTTTGCCACAAATGCCGTTAAGCAGCACCGCTTATATCACGAACCCGGTTCAGGATCAGGCCATCGTTCTGGCCCTTGGGCAGGACTGGTGGAGCCAACCGGTGCAGGTGCATATTCTGGATATGACCGGGAAGGTGCTGTACAGGCAGGATTTTGCAAACGCAGGAAAAGAACAGGTACTGCAGGCGGAGCCCCGGCAACTGAAAACGGGCCTGTATTTGTGCCGGCTACGCTCGGGCAGCCGTGTGGTTACGCTCCGTTTCGTGAAGTTATAACAGCCTTTAGCGCCATAATCCGTGGCAAATTTTCTTCCTTAGTTTAATTAAAGATTTACCTTTGCAGCCATGACCCCACTTATAGCTCCTTCAGTACTTGCCTCTGACTTCGCGAACCTGCAGGCAGAAGTAGAGATGCTCAACAAGAGCCAGGCCGACTGGTTGCATATTGATATCATGGATGGCCGATTTGTGCCTAATATATCCTTTGGCTTTCCGGTGATGGAGGCAATTCAACGCTATGCGCAGAAGCCGATGGACGTGCACCTGATGATCCAGGAGCCTGAGCTATATATAGAGCGGTTCAGGGCAGCTGGCGCAGACACCATTTCCGTGCATATAGAAGCCTGCAACCACCTGCACCGCACCGTGCAGCAGATCCAGGCCACCGGGGCCAAAGCCGGTGTGGCGCTGAACCCGCATACCTCGGTGCAGCTTTTGGAAGATGTGATCCAGGATCTGGATATGGTGCTCCTGATGTCGGTCAACCCTGGTTTCGGCGGCCAGAAGTTTATCCATAACACCTATCGCAAGATAGAGGCGTTGAAAGACCTCATCATTACCCGGAATTCGAAGGCGATTATTGAGATTGACGGCGGAGTAAACCAGGACAATGCCCCGCTGCTGCTGGAAAAAGGCGCGGATGTGCTGGTGGCCGGGAGTTTTGTTTTCACTTCTTCAGATCCGCTGCAGACCATTGCAGATCTCAAGCTTTCTTCCAAATAGTTTTCTGTGATGCTGAAATACCTGTCGGTGTGGGTCTTGCTGCTTTTACCGTTAGCCGCTTCAGCACAAAATGCCCTGATCAAGGGTACCTTACGTAATCCGGAGCAGCAGCCCCTGGAGCTGGCAACAGTCGCGGTGAAGGGCACTTCGCTGGCCACACAGACTAATGCCACCGGTGCTTTTGAACTGCGGGTAGCGGCGCAGAAAGAGCTCGTGCTGCTGGTAAGATATTTGGGCTATCAGGTACTGGAGCGTCCGGTACTGTTGATGCCGGGAGAAACCCTGAACCTGGAACTGGTACTGCAGCCGAACAACCAGCAACTGGGAACATTAGACGTACGCGGCAAGAACGAGCAGGATACGCGCGAGCAGGTGAGTGTCACAAAACTGGACCCGCGCGACATTAAAACACTGCCCTCTGCCTACGGCGATTTCAACAAGGTGCTGATCACGCTTCCGGGAGTTACCAGCAACAACGAATTATCCAGCACATATGCGGTTCGGGGCGGAAATTACGACGAAAACCTGGTCTACGTCAACAACATAGAGATTTACCGCCCGTTTCTGATTACGGCAGGGCAGCAGGAAGGGCTCAGTTTTGTTAACCCTGACCTTGTAGCGGACATTGCCTTCTCTTCTGGGGGATGGCAGCCAAAATACGGCGACAAGCTTTCTTCCGTCCTCAACATACAATACAAAAAGCCCCTTAAATTCGCCGGTTCGGTGAGCGGCGGCTTAACGGGAGGCACCCTCCACCTGGAATCTGCCTCAAAGAATAAAAAGGTTTCTTACCTCTTCGGGGCCCGTCACAAAAACGGCAGGTACCTGCTGCAGGGGCTGCCCGTAGATGGCAAGTACAATCCTGTATTTACAGATGCGCAAGCCTATATAACTATTGACCTCAGCAAAGACACTGTTCCCCAAGGCCGCACTACGCTGGGCATCCTGGGGAGCTATGCCCGCAACAACTATACGGTAGAGCCCGAGACGCAGGTTACGACCTTTGGCACACGGCAGGCGCCGCTGCGCTTACAGGTAGGCTTTGACGGGCAGGAGCTGATGGAATACACTACCTACCAGGCGGGCCTGAACCTGACGCACCGCTTTTCGGAGACCTATACCACGGAAGTGCTGCTCTCGGCCGTGCATTCATGGGAGCGCGAATTCCGGGATGTGGAGGCGTACTACCGTCTCTGCGATGTGAGCACCTCAGGCAGCAACATAGGCGAGTGTCAGCAGGAATTAGGATTTGGCACACAGTATGACCATGCCCGCAACACACTGCGCGCGCGCCTTGGCACCGCGGAGATCCGCAACAGCTGGCGCCTGCACCAGGGCAGCCACCTGCAGTTCGGTGCCAAGGCAAGCGCAGAGAATATTTCGGATGAGCTAGCGGAGTACGGCTTTGTGGATTCAGCTGATTATGTCTCTCAAAATTATTTCTTAGGTTCGCAGCTCGACCTGAGCACGATGCGCTACAGTGGCTATATGCAACATACCTTAGAACTGGATTCGCTGAAAACGGTTACCTATGGCCTACGTGCCACCTACTGGAATTATAACCGTGAACTGAACATCTCACCCCGCGTACAGTATGCCTTCATCACACGCCATAATCCGGATCTCTCATTCAAGGCAGCACTCGGGTTGTATTATCAGCCGCCTTTTTACAGGGAACTGCGCAATTTTGCCGGGGAGCTCAACCCACAGCTGAAAGCGCAACGGGCGGTGCATGCCATCGTGGGGAGCGATTACCTGTTCAAAGCCTGGGGCCGGGACTTTAAGCTCACGACAGAGGCGTATTATAAATGGATGACCAATGTTATTCCCTATGACATTGACAACGTGCGCTTGCGCTACTATGCTAAAAACAACGCCAAAGCCTATGCCGCAGGATTTGATGTGCGGGTGAACGGCGAGTTTATACCAGGGGCAGAATCGTGGTTGAGCCTTGGGCTTTTAACGACGAGGGAGGATGTGCAGGGCGATTCATTAACTATATATAACCCACAGGGTGAGGTGACCGGGAAGCAGGAGCAGGGCTACATCCGCCGGCCATCTGACCAATTGGTGAATGTGGGCGTATTTTTCCAGGACCATCTGCCCGACAACCCGACCATCCGGATGTACCTCAACTTAGTTTATGGAAGCGGGCTTCCTTTTGGCCCGCCCCGGCGCCCGGAGTACCGCAATGCGTTTGAAGGCAAATCATACAAGCGCGTTGATCTGGGTTTCTCCAAACTCATTGTATTGGAAAGCGACCTTGTGGAGCGGAAAACGGTATCGCTCGAAAGCCTCTGGATCGGGCTGGAGGTGCTGAACCTGATTGACGCGAAAAACAGGGTGTCTTATACCTACGTGAGTGATGTCAACGGTCTGACATATGCCGTTCCGAACTTCCTGACCGGCCGGCGCCTCAACCTTCGTTTTGTAGCAAAATTCTGACGTTGATGATGGCTTAAACGAGCAGCGGGAAGTATATATGAAATATACTTCCCGCTGCTCGTTCTGACTCTTTACAGGTATTACCTGCGCTTTTTCCAGTCGTTATAAGCCGTTTCTATCTGGCTTGCATACTCTTTGTAGCTTTCCGGCTCAGATGATCCCAACTTAATGGCTTTGGCCGTAAGATTCGAAGCCATCTGGTACTCATTGTTCGTAGCATAAAGCTTGGCTTTGATCCAGTTGTTAAAGAAATTATCTTTGATGGAGATGGATTTATTGATCCACTCCAGCGCTTTCTGGTGATGCTCTTTTCTGGAGAGCATATACTCGGCACTCTGCGCCCAAACATACCAATCGTCCGGAGCTGCTTTGGCAAGCGCATCGTTGATGTTAGCCAGCGCTTTTTTCTCTACCTCCGTCTCGATATCAAGACTCACTTTCATGTTTTCCCACACCAGGTTTAGCTTGCCCTTGTTGGCACTAATGTCGGAGAAGGAGAACTGCATGGTCTCGTTGAATTCATTTTTCACTGGCTCTACCTCCAGGTACGCCACGTCATCCAACTCATTATATCCTTCCAGTCCCCATAGGCCGGTATCCTTGTTCAAGACCACCTGCCACAGCGAATCGCTTTGTGGAAAGATGAAGAAGGAGTACGTACCGGCAGGCACTCGCTCGTGGTTCAGAAACAGCTCGTCAGTAAAAGTGATAAGAGTAGCCTCGTTAGCACCCGCCCGCCATAAAGAGCCATAGGGCACCAAGTCGCCAAATATTTTTCTTTCTTTCACGCTCGGGGCGTGATAATTAACGGTAACATCTGTTAAACCGATTGTTTGCTTCACCATTGCTGCCGGGCTGGCCTGCGGCAACACAACCTGTGCGGAGGCAGCATATAGGCCGAAGAAGAAAAACAGCAAGAGGAGGGAAAGACGTTTTTTCATAGTGAAAAAGAAATTTTAGCGATGTTAATTATAGCTGGTGCAAGAGAAAAAATTATGCCAGAGTAACCATTTTTTCAGAAGCAGCAAAGATAGCATAAAAGCAGCTCAGATGGCGGCTCACTAAATGCTAAAGTAAGATGTATATGAATTAAATGGATTTCATACCGGCCTGACTATGAACAACTTATCATAATATAATATAACTTATTGAACTCGTATATATAAATATATAAATTAAATATATAAATATTTGAAACAAATAGTTTGGTTTTTGGTATAATACTAACGTAAATTTGAACTATCGAGTCATTGCTAAAGTTTCATTCCGAATAGCATTTCATTTTATCTTAAAATATATCAATTAATTTCAGAGAGTTCCACTGTAGTCCCGTTTGCTTCCAGGAAGACATAAGGACAGCTACGCCTGATGCCGCAGCATTTTGCCCTGGTAAGGGCATTGCTGCGTGAAAATCAAATTCAACAACTTAATTTTTTACACATGAATGTAGAATTTTTACGCAATAAACATTTACGGGATAATCTAAACTTCCAGCGGGGGCTGCTGGTGCTGGTGTTCTTTCTGCTTAGTGCTTTTGGAGCACAGGCGCAAACGGTCACGACTGACAAAGATGATTATTCTCCAGGTCAATATGTGACCATTACCGGCTCAGGCTGGCAGCCGGGTGAAAGAGTGGACTTCAGCTTCGAAGAAACTCCCAAGCCAGCTACCTGCGTTAATCCTCATGACCTCTTTGCTATTGCGGATCAGAATGGAAATATTTTTAATAACCAGTTTTTAGTTAAGGAAAATCACTTAGGGGTTGCTTTTGTGTTAACGGCTACTGGTGAGTCTGGAAGTATAGCTGTAACAAACTTCACGGATGCTGGAATTAGTAATGTTACAGTAGTTGGCTCTACATTCTGTATAGGAGGTCCTATTTCCATTAGCTTTGATAAAATTTCTGCTCAAAATAATAGTGTGACTGGCCAATTTAAAGCAGGGGCCACTTTTATTGCAGAACTTACAAATACGGCTGGAACATCTAATTTAGGTGAGATTGGTCGAATTACTGATACAGGTGGTGGTAACGGAGGTTTAACTATAGAGGGAGCGATACCCACAGCTGCTCAAGGCACATCATATCGAGTAAGAATAAGATCAATAAATCCTGAAACTAATAACCCCATTAATGGAATAAATTTTACTATTAATCCAGTTCCTTCTGCCCCTACAGCTTCGAGCAACAGCCCACTTTTTGTAGGCGGAACTTTAAATTTATCAGCCTCAGCAATATCTGGAGCTACTTATTCTTGGACTGGACCAAATAATTTCACATCAAATTTACGAGAGCCTTCTATTTCGAATATCACTTCTACAGCTGGTGGAACATATTCGGTAACTGCAACAGTGGGAAGCTGTACAAGTCTAGCAGGTACAGTTAATGTTGTAATTAATAATATATGGCCTACTTCTCTTGCTGTAGCCCCTGCAACTGGAACTTATGGTGGTACAACTACTCTTTCAGCTACTTTAACTTCAAATACTAATGGAGTAGCGGGTAAAACAATTTCATTTTCCTTGAATGGAAACTCTGTAGTAACTGCTGTAACTAATAGCGCTGGCATTGCAACACTCAGCGGAACCAGTTTAGCAGGTATAAATGCAGATTCTTATCCAACTGGAGTTACAGCAAGTTTTGCAGCTGATGCAGCTTATTCAGCTAGTAGTGGTAATGCTGCATTAACAGTTAATAAGGCTTCTACTACTACAATAGTAACTATCACTGGAACTCCTTTCGTTTACACCGGTGAGGCTATCACGCCCGCTTCCGTAAGCGTAACAGGTCCTGGTCTGGCCATCACGCCCGCTGCCGCTTACAGCAACAACATCAATGCCGGCCTGGCCACGGCTTCTTTCTCTTATGCTGAGAGTGCCAACTACCTGGCTTCTTCCGACAGCAAGAACTTCACTATCAACAAAGCAACTGCTACACTTACTCTGGCTACTCTGTCTCATGTGTATGATGGTACTGAGAAGTCAGCTACGGCAACTACTTATCCAGTAGGTTTAACTGGTGTGAGTGTGTCTGGCTCCGGTACTGACTTCGGTACTTATGAAGCAAATGCTTCCCTTGACAATGCCAACTACACGGCCACTGCTGTAAGCGGCATGCTTAGCATCAGCAAGGCCTCTTCTGTTGTAAGCATGGAAAACGTAACGGCCACTTATAACGGTAGTGCTCACGCTGCTTCTGCTACGGCAACTGGTGCTGGTGGTTTGAACACAGCTGAAGACATCACTTACAGCTACGCAGGAACCGGTTCAACTATTTACCCATCCAGTGCCACTGCTCCAACTAATGCAGGTACTTACAGTGTGACGGCTACTTACGCAGGTGGTGCCAACCATTCCGGCAGCAGCAAAGTTGCTACAGTAACAATCACTCCGGCACAGGCAAGGATCACTTTGGCTGACCTGCAGAAGACCTACAACGGATCTGCCCAAGGTGCCACAGCTACCACTTCACCTGAAGGTTTATCAGTGAACGTGACGTATGCTGGTTCTGCCAATGTTCCAACCGCTGCCGGCACTTACGCTGTGGTAGCTGCCCTGAACAACAGCAACTACACAGCTCCCAACGGTACAGGATCTCTTGTAATTGCTAAAGCTCATACCACAATTTTAGTAACTGTAAGCAATGCTACATATGATGGTTCATCTAAAGCAGGTTCTGCCAACGTGACAGGAGCGGGTGGATTGGATGAGGTAGTTGCGGTAACTTATTCAGGAGTGGCACCAACTGTTTATTCATCAACTACAGCCCCAACCAACGCAGGCACTTATACTGCTACTGCAACATTTAGTGAAAGCGCTAACTACCTCGGTTCTTCAGACAGCAAGAGCTTCACGATTAACAAGGCGACAGCTACGCTTGCTCTAGATAACCTGTCTTTCGAGTATGACGGCACAGTAAAGTCAGCTACGGCTGTTACTTCTCCTGCTGGACTGACTGGCGTGAACATTAGCAACAACGGCAAGACTAACGCGGGCACTTATGAGGTAGTAGCTACACTTGATAATCCTAACTATACAGCCGCTCCAGTGAAAGACAACCTGTTGATCGCTCAGAAGCCCTTAGCGGTGGTTGTTGCAAACAAGTCGAAAGTTTACGGCACTGACAATCCAGAGCTGACTGGTACTTTCTCTGGTGCAGTTGAGAGTGATGGTATCACAGTTTCTTACGCGACTACTGCTACTAAGACTAGCGATGTTGTTGCTGGTGGTTATCCTATCACTGCTACTTTAGCTGACCCGAACAGCAAGTTGGCGAACTACATAGTGAGCAATACTCCAGCTGTGTTGACTATTACTCAAGCTCCTGCTACAATTACTGTGGCTGGGTTAGATAAGACTTATAACGGCTCTGCACAGGGTGCTACAGTTACTACCTCACCTGCTGGGTTAGAAGTGAACGTAACTTATGCTGGTGCTGACGATGTTCCAACTGCTGCCGGAAGGTATGCCGTGGTAGCTGCCCTGAACAACGGCAACTACACTGCTGCAAACGGCACAGGTATTCTGGTGATCGCACCGAAGGCGCTGGCAGGTTCTTTCACCGCTGAAAGAAAAGTATATGACGGTAACACTTCTGCCGCAGTCCTGGCACGTGCTGTAGCTGGCGCAGTAGAAGGTGACGAAGTAAGCCTTATAGGTGGTACTGCTACTTTTGCTACAGCTTCAGCTGGCACTGGTAAGACAGTAACTTTAGCTGGTGCTTCTCTTGCTGGTGCTGACGCTGGTAACTACAGCCTGACCTCAGTTGGTACTACTACAGCTGATATTACAGCCAAGGAAATCACTGGTACTTTCGCTGCTGACAACAAGGTTTACGATGGCAACACTTCAGCCGCTGTTCTGACTCGCTCTTTGAACGGTGTGGTTGGTGAAGATGCCGTAACTCTCTCTGGGGGTACAGCCACCTTCGCTACAGCTTCAGCTGGCACTGGTAAGACAGTAACTTTAGCTGGTGCTTCTCTTGCAGGCGATGACAAAGACAATTACAACCTTACCTCAGTTGCCACTGCCACTGCCACTATCACTACGAAGGGCATTACTGCTTCTTTAGCCAATGCTGGTAAAGTATATGACGGCACAGCGGCTGCGCCAGGTACTACTGCTACTTTGAGCGGAGTGATCGAAGGTGACGATGTAACTGCAGATGTTAGCGCTGCTGCTTTCTCCTCTGCCGATGCTGGTCCAAGAACGGTGACTGCTACCGTGGTTCTTTCAGGTGCTGCCGCCGGCAACTACAGCCTGGGCACAGTAACTCCAGCCAATGCCACGATCACAGCCAAGTCTATCACAGCTGCTATCGCTGCCGATAACAAGGTGTACGATGGTACTGATGTAGCCACTGCCACTGGTAGTGCAACAGGCGTGAACGGTACGGCAGTAGCCGTGACTGTGTCGAACGCTAAATTCGCAGATGCAAATGTAGGAACTGCCAAATCGGTAACTGCCGGTGTAGCCATCTCTGACGCTAACTACAGCCTGACCGCTGCCACTGCCTCCACGACTGCCAACATCACACCAGCGCTCCTGACCATCACTGCTCCAAGCATGAGCAAATATTGTGGTCAAGTTGATCCTGCTACAGGTTATACTGCTAGTGTATCTGGAGCAGTTAACAGAGAAGTAATAACTACTTCATATTCAATTGCTGGTACTGTAGTTACTGCTTTAAGTACAGATGCTAAATTGAGCAACTACACTGTGAAGTATATAGATGGAACATTAACCATCAATACTGTTACATTAGATGTGTCGAATGCTAGTACTCCAAGAAGTATAAGTGAAGATGTCAATATAGCTGTACTTGTTAAGGATGTTACAACTAACCTTTCCGCAGTAAACGTTAGCATCAAGCTAAATGGCACTGTAGTAAAATCTGATAATTCACTGAATGGAATAGTTAGCTTTAATTTAGGCAGACTTCCAGTTGGAGTTCATTTGGTAGAGGTTGTTACCGGAAATGGCTGTGCTGCTTCAACTTCAAGTGCTTACCTTCCAATTTATGATCCAAATGGTGGTTTTGTAACTGGTGGCGGCTGGATAGATTCAAAAGCAGGTGCAGTTAGAACTACAGCTTATGGCTTAGCAGGCAATGAGGCAGTTGGTAAAGCTAACTTCGGATTTGTAGCGAAATATAAAACAGGTAAGAGCAATACAACAGAAGTAGATGGTAACACAGAGTTCCAGTTTACTGCTGGTAAGCTTAATTTCAAGAGCACGTCTCATGAATCCATGAGCTTAGTTGTAGCTCCTGATAAAGCAACTTACAGAGGCTTAGGTACCCTGAATGGTTTGGCTGGATTTAAATTTACAGTTATAGCCACTGACGGTGATGCTAAAGGTAGAGCGAATAACGACAGATTCCGTATCAGAATTTGGGATGCTGCAGATGCGCTTGTTTATGATAACCTTATCGGCACATCTGGTGCAGAAGATTATGCTGAAGCCTCTGATGTCATAGGTGGCGGTTCAATCGTTATTCACCAACCGGTGAAGGGCGGCTCAACTACAAGCAAAGCAGTAGCTGCAGCCACAGAAGCCCCTGAGTTAGCAGGCACCAAATTCTTCAACTACCCCAATCCCTACACTGACAGAACAGCGATCACCTTCTCTTCAGAGAAAGAGGAGAGCTTCGCTTTGGAAGTGTATGACGTGAAAGGTGCGTTGGTGAAGAAAGTGGATCGGGGCGTGACAGAGGCTGGTAAAGTCTACGAGTATGACTTCGAAAGCCGTAACCTGCCGGAGGGTGTTTATTTCGCCCGCCTGATCACTACTTCTGGCGTACAAACGATTAAAATGGTACTGAAGAAGTAATAGCGGAAATTCGGCCTTTATTGAACAGCAAGAGCCGGTGCCTGTTAGGGTGCCGGCTTTTGCTGTTCAATAAAGGCCGATCATGGAAGATGCAGCCCTGGGAGGTGCCTACGTCGAGTGCTGCTTTTGCAAGTCTAATAGAAGCATGAAGCTGTTTTGGCGCAGATATAAATTTGTATGCTGCATAGTGAACACTCTTTCTGCCGAGGCGTGATGGCCTTCAGCTAGCAGCCTGTACTTTATTGCTATACGATAACTGCTGCAGGAGCCATGTTCAAGCTTTTTAAAACCTACCCCAAAAAATGATACAACTTTTTTTGTCGCTGTGGGTATAAGGGGTATTAATTTTTGAGGGGGATAGAGGCTTTGTGTTATCTAAAATAAACATTGCCCATAAATTTTGACACAGATGATTGTTTGTAGATTTATTTTCAAGAGGCTCTTTGAACTTCTTTCGGTATAATTAAGAGCGAAAAAAGCAGCGGCACAAACGTACCGCTGCTTTTTTTTTGAGGTTTATTTTTATATATACAAAAATCAGCTTTACTTTGCGTCATCGTACATGGCAACATACTCTATATATAGCACCCGATCCTTTCTGGCAATTTCTGTTGCCCCGGCTGCGCATGTACATTTCCATTCCATCCATCATTCCTCGTAAGAGGAATAACAAAAACATACGGCCCCATCGGGTACTGACCCAATTTATGTACTTTGCAAGCAGCAAAGGCAATTACCCATTTTTTTAACCTGACCATATAAAACAGCCCCATATGCTACGATTAGCAATCCAGAAGTCCGGCAGGCTGAGCGAAGACTCGCTTAAGCTGATCCGTGAATGTGGAATCTCTTTCATCACCAGCTCCCTCAAACTAAAGACGGAATCCACTAACTTCCCCCTCGAGATCCTGTACCTCCGGGACGATGACATCCCCGGCTACGTGGCCGACGGCGTGGCAGATATCGGCATTGTGGGGCAGAATGTGTTGGTAGAGGAAGGAAAGCAGGCCCTGACGGTTGAGAAACTGGGCTTCTCCAAGTGCCGCCTTTCGCTTGCCGTTCCTAAAAGTGATCAGTATGAGTCGGTGCAGGACCTGAACGGGAAAAACATTGCCACCTCGTACCCCAACCTGCTGCAGGCTTACCTGAATGAGCAGGGCGTAGAGGCGCATATCCATACCATCAGTGGCTCGGTGGAGATCGCCCCAAGTATCGGGCTGGCTGAAGCCATTTGCGACATTGTGAGCTCTGGTAGCACCCTGATCAGCAACGGTTTGAAAGAGGTGGAGCGCGTATTCAAATCAGAAGCGGTGCTGATCGCCAACGACACTCTGAGCGAGGAAAAGCGACGGATTCTGGACAAGTTGCTTTTCAGGATTCAGGCTGTGCAGCGTGCCCAAAAGAAAAAGTATATCCTGCTGAACGCGCCGAACGATAAGCTTCAGGAAATCAGTGATCTGCTGCCAAGCATCAAGTCCCCCACGATTCTTCCCCTCGCGGAGCATGGCTGGAGCTCGCTCCACTCTGTTGTTAATGAGGATGATTTCTGGGAAATCATTGAAAAAATCAAAGATGCCGGGGCACAGGGCATCCTGGTGATTCCAATCGAAAAAATGATTGTTTAAGCCATGCGCAAAATTATAAACCCTTCGCAGGAACAGTGGGCGGAGCTTGTAAAGCGACCAGCTAAAAACCTGGAGGAACTGGAGGCGGGCATACTGGAAACTTTCAAGCAGGTGCGGGAGCGTGGCGATGCGGCGTTGCTGGAACTGGCAAAAAAATATGACGGTGTGCAGCTGGAGCAACTGCTGGTTACGCAGGAGGAGATAACAGCTGCGGAAGCCAGTCTTACGGTGGAGTTGAAAGAGGCGATTCTGCAGGCTTACAGCAATATCCAGGTGTTCCATACGCATCAGGCGGAGCCGATGCACCAGATTGAAACCATGCCGGGCGTTACCTGCTGGCGCAAAAGCGTGGCCATTGAGAAAGTGGGCTTATATATACCCGGAGGCACAGCGCCCCTGTTCTCCACGCTGCTGATGTTGGGGGTGCCAGCCCGAATTGCCGGTTGCCGCGAGCTTGTGCTCTGCACGCCGCCTTCCAAAGATGGTACCGTGCATCCGGCTATTCTATATACCGCCTCCTTGCTGGGCGTGACGCGGGTGGTGAAAGCCGGCGGGGCACAGGCCATTGCGGCCATGGCATATGGCACGCAGAGCGTGCCGGCGGTATATAAAATATTCGGCCCAGGAAACCAGTATGTCACCGTGGCAAAGCAGCTGGTAAGCAAGGCAGGCGTAGCCATCGATTTGCCCGCAGGCCCCTCCGAGGTGCTGGTGATCGCGGACGAGTCGGCTAACCCGGCTTTCGTGGCCGCTGACCTGCTCTCGCAGGCCGAGCACGGGCCGGACTCGCAGGTGGTGTTGCTGACGAACTCTGAGGTGTTTTTAGATCGCGTTGAAGCGGAACTGGAGGCCCAGCTGGCAGTGCTGCCGCGTGAGGATTTTGCCTCTAAAGCACTGGGTAATAGCCTGGGCCTTGTGTTTGACAGCATCGCCGAAATGCTGGACTTTTCAAACCTCTATGCGCCGGAGCACCTGATCCTGTCCATCCTTAATTTTGAAGAGGCGCTGGATAGCATTGTGAACGCCGGTTCCGTGTTTTTAGGCAATTACAGCCCGGAATCAGCCGGTGACTATGCCTCGGGCACAAATCATACTTTGCCTACCAACGGGTATGCCAGGGCCTACAGCGGTGTGTCGCTTGACAGTTTCGTGAAGAAGATCACGTTCCAACACATCACCCCGGAAGGCTTGCAGAACATAGGCGGCACGATTGAAACAATGGCCGCGGCCGAAGGGTTGGAGGCACACAAAAATGCAGTATCGATACGACTAAAAGAGGTGAACCGTGTTTAACCTGAATGATATAATCAGACCGAACGTGCTGAAGATGAAAGCCTATTCTTCGGCACGCGATGAGTTCAAAGGCGACGCCAGCATTTTCCTGGATGCCAACGAAAACAACCTCGGCAGCCTGGCCGGTGAAAATTACAACCGTTACCCGGACCCGCACCAGAAAAAGCTGAAGGCGCGCATCGCCGGGATTAAGGGCGTGCAGCCGGAGCAGATTTTCCTGGGAAACGGAAGCGACGAAGCGATTGACCTGCTGTTCCGGATGGTGTGCACGCCGGGGCAGGACGCCATGCTGCACCTGCCGCCCACCTACGGCATGTACGAAGTGTCGGCCAACCTGAACGATGTGGCGCTGGAGGCGGTGCAGCTTACCCCTAACTTCCAGATACCGGTGCAGGAGCTGCTGGCACAGGTAAAACCCACCACCAAGATCATCTTCATCTGCACCCCCAACAACCCAACAGGCAACGCCATAGAGTCTGAAAGCATAGAACAGGTGCTACGTAACTTCAACGGCCTGGTGGTGCTGGACGAAGCCTATATAGATTTCAGCGACAGCCCCAGCTGGACCACGCGGCTGGCTGAGTTCCCGAACCTGGTGGTGCTGCAGACATTTTCGAAAGCCTGGGGGATGGCGGGCCTGCGCCTCGGCCTGGCGTTTGCCTCCGCCGAGCTAATCGCGGTGCTGGATAAGATCAAGCCGCCTTACAATATAAATGAAGCCACGCAGGAACTTGCCCTGAAGGCTCTTTTTCAAACCGAAGCCCTGAAGGATATGGTGGAGAAGATTGTGCAGGAGCGCCAACTTTTGATGCAGGCGCTGCCGGCCTTGCCAGCTGTGGAGAAAGTATTCCCTTCTGACGCTAATTTCATCCTGGTGCAGGTGAAGGATGCCAACCGGCTATATCACTATCTGTTGGAGAAAGGCATTGTGGTCCGCAACAGATCCAGCCTTCCGGGTTGTGCGGGATGCCTCCGAGTAACGGTCGGAACCCTGGAGGAGAACCAAAAGCTGTTACAGGCCATTGCAGCGTTTTAACTTATTATATAGTCCCGTAACAAGCAGAGCGGTACGGCAATTCGCAATAGTCCCGTAAGCTTGCTACGCCAAACGAATGTTGAAATCAAACATGAAAAAAGCTTTGTTTATAGACCGTGACGGCACCATACTGATTGAGCCGAAAACGGATTTCCAGGTAGATTCTTTCGAGAAGTTTGCCTTCGTTCCGCAATCCATCAGCAACATGGCCCGCATTTTCCGGGAGCTGGATTATGAGTTTGTGATGGTCACGAACCAGGACGGGCTGGGCACTGATTCGTACCCGGAAGACACTTTCTGGCCTTACCAGAACAAGATGCTGGAAATCTTGGAGAGCGAGGGCATCCGGTTCAATGAGATATTAATTGACCGCAGCTTTGAGCACGAGGGGCTGGAAACGCGCAAACCGGGCATTGGGATGATGCAACATTACCTGGCGGGAGAGTATGACATGGCCAACAGCTATGTGATCGGCGACCGGGTGACGGACGTGAAGCTGGCGCAGAATCTAGGGGCCAAAGCTATCTATATAGGCGAAACCCCTGCAGAAGGAGCAGCCCTGACCACAAATAACTGGGGCGATATATATACCTTCCTCACACAGTCTGCTTCCCGCAAGGCCACAGTAAAGCGCCGTACCTCAGAGACGGACATCACGATAAAAGTGGATTTGGATGGTACCGGTAACATGGACATTAAGACTGGCCTTGGCTTTTTCGACCATATGCTGGAGCAGGTGGCCAAACATGCGAAAATCGACCTGACTATACAGGTGAAAGGAGACCTGCACATTGACGAGCACCATACCATCGAAGACACGGGACTGGCTTTAGGCGAGGCCTTTCTGCAGGCGCTCGGGGACAAACGCGGAATCAGCCGCTACGGCTTCTTCCTGCTGCCCATGGACGACGTCCTGGCACAGGTGGCCATCGATTTCAGCGGCAGGCCCTGGACGGTTTGGGAAGGGGAGTTCAGGCGGGAGAAAGTGGGGGATATGCCTACGGAGATGTTCTTTCACTTCTTCAAGTCCTTCAGCGACACATCCAAATCAAACCTGAACGTGAAAGTGACCGGGCAGAACGAGCATCATAAAATAGAGGCCATCTTCAAGGCTTTCGCGCGAGCCATCCGCATGGCCGTGAAGCGGGACCCGCTGGATAACTCCATCCCCAGCACAAAAGGCACCTTGTAAAGCGGAACAAGTAAAACTGCGCATAACAGAAAAGGGATAGCCAACGCTATCCCTTTTCTGTTATGCCTGATCCACAAGGAGGGGGGAAGCAGGTATGAATATTAACAGGTCTGAAGCCACAGCATGGCCTGCTCCCTGTCGTCAAACAACTTAACCAGATCCGAATCCTCTATATACTTAAGGGCCTTGTCGGTTGACATCTGGCTTAAGGCGCTCGGTGACTTTACCCAGGCGAAGCACTGCAAACCAGACTCTCGCATTCTGGGCATCCAGTCTTTGCCCACCCACTTTGACGCGCCTGACCAGATTCCCTCCACATTGGTATTGTCGTTGAGGATTTTGTAGCATGCGCGCTCCACCATATAATGGAGAATTTTCTCGCAGCCTGCCGTCACGGTGTCATAATTCACATATCCCCGCCAATTTACGTAAAGCAGGTCATCCACGTAATTATATTCAATGACTATATAAGACTCTCTGTAAAGTAACTCGTTTCGCGCTAATTTCATCTTAAATCATCTCGTTAGAACGAAGGGCTACAAATTTAAGAAGCAAAAGCTCAGAAAGCCAGCAAATATGATAATTCTCTATATTTAAATTATAAGCAGTGGCAGCCGAAATCCAGCGTGGGAGAAATGTAAGTTTTTGAGGCTGAACAAGCTGAACTGCAAGTCTAATCGCCCGTACAATTAATAGTGATTCGACCGCCAGTTAGTAGGCTCATGCATTTCCGGCAGGATCTTTTCCTGTCTCCATCAAACTGGCTCCTCTTTTTCCCACTGCTGAACCCGAAAGTAATGAAGCCATATATAATATTCATTTCATGTTTGGTTTTAATACAGCTATGCCTCTATGGGCAAGCCTTCGCGGTTCCGGATACCACGGTAACGGCGGTGGCACCCAACGCCATGCATAAACTCGCAGGGGCCATTACCTATCAAACAGTTTCAGCGGTGGCGCCCGGAAATGCTGATGCGCGCGCTTTTTTAGGCCTTCATCAGTATTTAGAGGATGCTTTTCCTGCCTTGCACAACCAGCTACAGAAAAAGGTCGTGAACAAGTACAGCTTGCTCTATACCTGGCCAGGCAAAGATCATACGCTAAAACCTGTGCTGCTGAGTGCGCACCTGGACGTGGTGCCTGTGGAGGAAGCAACGAAAGACGAGTGGCAACACCAGCCATTTAAGGGCATCGTGCAGGATGGGTATATATGGGGCCGCGGGGCCATGGACGACAAGTACCGGGTGGTCGCCATGATGGAGGCGGTGGAACAACTGGTGCTGGAGGGATACCAGCCGGAGCGTACGCTGTACCTCGCTTTCGGGCATGATGAAGAAACAGGGGGGAAATCGGGAGCGGGGGAGATCGCTGCTTATCTACAGGCCCAGGGGGTGCAGCTGGAGGCCGTTTTTGACGAAGGGCTCGCCGTGGCAGATAAAATCGTTCCGGGCATAGCAGAGCCCATTGCTTTTATAGGCACTGCAGCCAAAGGGAATCTGAACCTGCTGCTCACAGTGAAAGGCGAAGGCGGTCACTCTTCCGTCCCACCAAAAGACTCGCCCATTTTTACATTAAGTGCAGCGATCAACCGGCTGCATAATCACCCGTTCGAGCCGCACATGACGCCTGCCACCCGGGAAACCGTAGAACTGCTGGCTGACAAAATTGGAGGGAAATACAGGTTTGTCATGCGGCATTACGGCCTTTTCAAAGGACGCGTGCTGAAGAAGCTGACAAGGGACCAGGCCACCGATGCGCTTGTCCGTACGCAGATGGCCCCAACCATACTGGAGGCAGGGCAGAAAGAGAACGTCATGCCCCGGTTGGCGACGGCCGTTCTCAATGTCCGCATCCTCACCGGTGAGACGCAGCAGACCGTGCTGGCGCATGTGCTGAAGACCATTGATGATGAGCGGGTACAGGTGGAGGTAAGCGGTTTATATACCCCACCCTCACCGGTAACCTCCACGGATACCTGGACCTACAAAGCGTTAGCGCACGCTATCGGGGAGACCTTCCCGGAAGTGACAGCTGTAGTGCCGGCCCTTTTCCCCGGAAGCACCGACTCCAAGCACTACAGCGGACTCACAGACAACATATACCGCTTTGCGCCGCAGGTGGTGACCCGACAAAGCGCAAAGCTGGTACACAATGTAAATGAGCGGTTGTCGGTGGAAGTGTTCGGTAAATGTATCGTGTTCTACAACCACCTGATCCGGAGTACTTGTGGTTCGGTTGCGAACGAAGTGGCCATCCGGCAGGAGAAGGCTTTGCAGCGGGAAGAATAGACGCTAAATAAAAATCAAAATAAATTTGGGAATTCACAGTTAAGCGGATAGATTTGCAAAAGAGGAAATAATATTGTCTTCCCGCTGCGAAATTAATACGATATAGAAAGTGATAGTTAACATTCATATGGCCTGGTGGTGGCACGTTTCAACTCAGAACGTGGACAGCACTGCTATATAGATCAGACGACATCCTATAGCACACGATAAAAAATTTAAAGCCCGCTGTTCACAGGAATAGCGGGCTTTTTGTTTAGTACCCTGATATAAAACGATGAAGAAGTACAAAATCAGTACCACCTACAAACGACTGCTGGCCGACACGCTGACGCCGGTAAGCGTGTACCTGAAGCTGCGCGACCGCTTCCCGAACAGCATCCTGCTGGAGAGTTCCGACTACCACGGCGCCGAAAACAGCTTCTCTTATATATGTTGCAGCCCGATGGCCAGCATCAGGGCGGAAAACGAGGTGCTGACGGAAACCTTCCCGGACGGAACCGTGCGCCACACCGACATTACGCCCGCGACTAACGTGCCGGCGCAACTGGCGGCCTTCGCCGGCGGGTTTGAGATTGAGGAGCATAACAACTTCAACTTCATCCACAATGGCCTGTTCGGATATATGAACTACGATGCGGTGCGGTATTTCGAGGATATAAAGCTGAACCTCCGCCCGGACCGGCAGCAGATCCCGGACCTGTACTATGCGGTGTACCATCACATCATCGCCATCAACCACTTTACCAACGAGGCCTTTATCTTCGCGCATACCTACCACGAGGGCAGCGACGACGGCATTTCGCAGCTCGAGGCCCTGCTGAACAGCCGCAACATCCCGAGCTATACCTTTAAGCCCGTTGGCGAGGAGGAGCACAACATCAGCGGCAACGAGTTTCTGAAGAACATAGAGAAGGCGAAACAGCACTGCTTCCGGGGCGATGTGTTCCAGTTGGTGCTCTCCCGGCGCTTCGCCCAGGCCTTCCAGGGCGATGAGTTCAACGTGTACCGCGCGCTCCGTTCTGTGAACCCGTCGCCTTACCTGTTCTACTTCGACTACGGCAGTTTCAAAATCTTCGGCTCCTCGCCGGAGGCGCAGCTGGTGATCAAAGACAAAAAGGCCAGCATTTTCCCGATTGCCGGCACGTTCCGGAGAACCGGCGACGATGCCGCCGACGCCGCCCTTGCCGAGAAGCTGCTGGCCGACCCGAAGGAGAATGCCGAGCACGTGATGCTGGTGGACCTGGCGCGCAACGACCTGAGCCGGAACGGGCACAGCGTGAAAGTGGAGACTTTCCGCGAGATCCAGTTTTACTCGCACGTGATTCACCTGGTGTCGAAGGTGTCCGGGCAGTTGCATCAGCAGGAGGATTCACTGCAGATGGTGGCGAGCACGTTCCCGGCCGGTACTTTGTCCGGCGCCCCGAAGCATATGGCCATGCAGCTCATAGACCGCTATGAAACCACCAACCGCGCTTTTTACGGCGGCTGCATCGGCTTCCTCGACTTCAACGGCAATTTTAACAGCGCCATCATGATCCGCTCGTTTCTGAGCAAAGACTACAAACTATATTACCAGGCCGGTGCAGGCATCGTGGCCGCCTCTAACCCGGAGAGCGAGCTGCAGGAGGTGGACAATAAACTGATGGCGCTGCGCCGCGCCCTTCAAATAGCCCAAGAAATTAACTGATATGGATGTTCTTGTCATAGATAACTACGATTCGTTTACCTACAACCTGGTGCACCTGCTGCAGGAACTGGGCGCCACCGTCACCGTGCGGCGAAACGATAAGATCACACTGGAGGAAGTAGGTGCTTTCCAGAAAATCATGCTCTCGCCGGGCCCCGGCATACCGGACGAGGCGGGAATCCTCAAAGACGTGATCCGGACCTACGGTTCGAACAGGAGCCTGTTCGGCGTCTGCCTTGGCCACCAGGCCATCGGAGAGGTATATGGCGGCAAGCTGTTCAACAGCAGCGAGGTGTGGCACGGCGTGGCTACGCCGGTGCGCGTGGTAAGCGAGGACGAACCGCTTTTCCAGGGCATTCCGCAGCAGTTCGGAACAGGCCGCTACCACTCGTGGTTAGTAGAGCAGGACCTGCCGGAGTGCCTTGTGCCCACCGCCGTGGATGAGACCGGCCAGATCATGGCCCTGCGCCACAGAACGCACGACGTGCGCGGCGTGCAGTTCCACCCGGAGTCGGTGCTGACCGAGCACGGCAAGCAGATCATTAAAAACTGGCTGGAAAGCTGAAATAGAAGCAAGACAATAGATACAGGACATAAGACAAATTATAATAATCAGTCTTGCGTCTTACATCCTGTGTGTCAAATCTTAAAGTAATGAAAGAGATACTGAATCACTTATTCGAACACAAGACGCTTTCCCGGGAGCAGGCGCGGGAGGTACTGTCCAACGTGACGGCCGGCAAGTACAACCAGACCCAGATTTCCAGTTTCCTGACGGTCTATATGATGCGCTCCATTACGGTGGAGGAGTTGGAGGGCTTCCGCCACGCGCTGCTCGAGCTCTGCCACCGCGTGGACCTGGATGCCTATGACCCGATTGACCTTTGCGGCACAGGTGGCGACGGCAAAGACACGTTCAACATCAGCACTTTGTCTTCTTTTGTGGTGGCAGCCGCCGGCGTGCATGTGGCCAAGCATGGCAACTACGGCGTGTCTTCGTCCTGTGGTTCGTCTAACGTGCTGGAGGCGCTCGGCATCCGGTTCACCACCGATACCGGCAAACTAGAGCGCAGCATCGACAAGTACAACATCTGTTTCCTGCACGCACCGCTGTTTCACCCGGCCATGAAGAGTGTGGGCCCCATCCGCAGGGATTTGGGTGTGAAGACGTTCTTCAACATGCTGGGCCCGATGGTGAACCCGGCTTTCCCGAAGCGCCAGATGGTAGGTGTGTTCAGCCTGGAGCTGGCCCGCATGTACGGCTATCTGTTTCAGCAGCAGCCCGACGTTCGCTATAGCATCATCCACACCCTGGATGGCTATGACGAAATTTCGCTGACAAGCCCGTTTAAGGTAATTTCCGATAACCGGGAAGCCCTATATGATGCCGATACGCTGGGTTTGCCAACCCTGCAGCGCGAGCAGATACAGGGCGGAGGGGATATAGACTCCTCCGCGCGAATATTCCTGCAGGTGCTGCAGGGCGCCGGTACTGCGGCACAGCGGGCCGTCGTTTCCGCCAACGCTGGCATGGCCCTGGTTACAGCCCGCCCGGAACTCGCTCCGCAGGAGGCTGTGGCAATTGCGCAGGAGACGCTTGATTCCGGGAAGGCGTACGATTTGTTTAACAGGTTATTACAGGACAAGGAACTCGCTGTGGCTTAAACAGCCAGTCCCTGCATCATCTTTGATCAACTCAACATATATGAATATTCTCGACGAAATCATCGCCCAAAAATACAGGGAAGTAGCAGAGCGGAAGGACCTGTTCCCGGTAAAGCTGCTGGAGAAAAGCCTTTATTTCGAGACCACCTGCCTTTCGCTGGAGCGCTACCTGCTGCGCCCGGACAAGAGCGGCATCATTGCCGAGATCAAGCGGAAGTCTCCGTCCAAAGGCGATATAAACCCCTACGTGTCGGTGGAGCGGACCTCCATCGGTTACATGCAGGCGGGCGCCTCTGCTTTGTCTATCCTGACTGACACAAACTACTTCGGCGGCAAAAACGAAGACCTGGTGACGGCCCGCAAGTACAATTACTGCCCCATCCTACGCAAAGATTTCGTGGTGGATGAGTACCAGATCGTGGAAGCCAAGTCCATCGGGGCCGATGCCATCCTGCTGATCGCCGCGGCCCTGGAGCCGAAGCGGTTAAAAGAACTGGCTGCCTTTGCCCGCACGCTGGGGTTAGAAGTGCTGCTGGAGGTACACGACCTGGAGGAGCTTCAGAATACCCTGCACGAGCACGTGACGGTGGTGGGGGTTAATAACCGCAACCTCAAAACTTTTAAAACGGACGTGGGTTTGTCTTTCGAGTTGGCCAATCATATACCCGCCGGCATTACGAAGATTTCAGAAAGCGGCCTGAGCCAGCCGCAGACGCTGGTGGAGTTGCAGGAGGCTGGCTATAACGGCTTCCTGATCGGGGAGAGCTTTATGGCAAGCAGCCGTCCGGAACGCGCGGCGGCGGCCTTCATAAAAGAACTGCGGGCGCTGCAGGGCAAAAAGGAGACTATGGCATGAAGGTGAAAGTGTGCGGCATGCGCGAGCCGGAAAATATCCGGCAGGTGGCGGCGCTGCTACCTGACTTCATGGGCTTTATCTTTTACCAAGGCTCAAAGCGTTTTGTCGGAGAGCTAATCACGCCTGATCTACTAGCTTCGCTTCCGGCAGGCATTAAAAAGATTGGGGTTTTTGTGAATGAGGAGACAGCGGTTATCCGGGAAAAGGTGGCGCTATATCACCTGGACCTGGTACAGTTGCACGGCGCGGAAACGCCCCGCCAGTGCCAGGAACTGCAGGAGGCAGGCATCAGCGTGATCAAAGCTTTTTCGGTGGGGGACGGTTTTTCGTTCCTGTCCACGCTGCCGTACGAGCGCTACTGCACCTACTTCCTCTTTGATACCAGGGGCAAGCAGCACGGCGGAAACGGCGTGGTGTTCGACTGGGAGTTGCTCAAAGACAACATCTCAGACAAGCCCTACTTCCTGAGCGGCGGCCTGAACCTGGAGAACCTGCAGAGCAAAGAGTTTGCGAAGCTCAAACCAAAACCGTTTGCCGTGGATGTGAACAGTGGCTTTGAGCAGGAGCCGGGCCTGAAAAAAGTAGCGGAGTTGAAACAACTGCTGGGAGAGATGAAAGTAAGAGGGTGAAACTACAGGCAAGAAGCAGGCGAATCCTTTTACCAAGCTTTTCTCTGACATCCTGGAAAGATCTTGTTGGTAGGGAGGTTCGGCATTTAGGCTTTGTCAAAAAGATTCTTTCTGAATAGCATACAATACATTGCCGTTGGTCAAAGGACACAACAGCGGAATATAGCATAAGCACACAATGGTGCTGTATACAGTCTTCAGTGGCTGAACAACATATATGATGAGACATAGGACCTGAAAATGCTTTTGTCTCCTGTCTAAAACCTAACATCTAAAAAGATGAAATACGCAGTTGATGAGAATGGCTTCTACGGGAAATTCGGTGGGGCCTATATACCCGAGATGCTTTATCCGAACGTGGAGGAGCTTCGGCAGAATTATCTTCGAATCATGCAGGAGCCTGATTTCCAGGAGGAGATGCAGCTGCTGCTCAAAGATTACGTGGGCCGCCCGACGCCACTTTACTTCGCCAAGCGCCTCTCTGAAAAGCACAACATGCAGATCTACCTCAAGCGGGAAGACCTGAATCATACTGGAGCGCACAAGATCAACAACACGGTGGGGCAGGTGCTGATGGCGAAGCGCCTGGGCAAGCACCGCATCATCGCCGAAACTGGCGCCGGGCAGCATGGTGTGGCCACGGCTACCGTATGCGCCCTGATGGGGCTGGAGTGCATCGTATATATGGGCGAGGTGGATATCATGCGGCAGGCCCCGAACGTGGCGCGCATGAAGATGCTGGGCGCCACCGTAGTACCCGCCACCAGCGGCAGCCGCACCCTGAAGGACGCCACCAACGAGGCGATCCGTGACTGGATCAACAACCCGGAAGACACTTATTATATCATCGGCTCGGTGGTGGGGCCGCACCCTTACCCGGATATGGTGGCCCGTTTCCAGGCGATTATATCGGAGGAGATGAAGTGGCAGCTGAAAGAGAAAACCGGCAGCGAGAATCCGGATTATATAGTGGCCTGTGTAGGCGGCGGCAGCAACGCAGCGGGGGCTTTTTACCATTACCTGGATGTGTCCGAAGTAAAACTGGTGGCCGTGGAGGCAGCCGGCATGGGCATAGATTCGGGTGAATCGGCGGCTACGTCGGTGCTGGGCAAGGAAGGCATCATCCACGGCAGCCGCACCCTGCTGATGCAGACGGAGGACGGGCAGGTGACGGAACCATATTCCATTTCCGCCGGACTCGATTACCCGGGCGTGGGCCCGCTGCACGCGCACCTGCACGATTCGAAGCGCGCCATCTTTGCGAGCATCACCGATGAGGAGGCGCTGCAGGCAGTGCTGGAACTGACAAGGCTCGAAGGCATTATCCCGGCCCTGGAAAGCGCGCATGCCCTGGCCGCACTCGACCGCATAGGCGCGAAGCCGGACGATGTGGTGGTGGTGAACCTGTCAGGCCGGGGCGATAAAGATTTGTCAACCTACTTAGACCGATTTGAATTGAATGGATAATAGAATTAAAACTCTTTTTGAGCGGAAGCCGCAAGGATTGCTGTCGGTTTACTTCACCGCGGGCTACCCCAACCTGGACGATACGGTGCCGATCATCCTGGAGCTGGAGAAGAACGGCGTGGACCTGATCGAGGTGGGCATGCCCTTTTCCGACCCCTTGGCCGACGGCCCCACCATCCAGCAGAGCAGCGATGTAGCTTTGAAAAACGGCATGACGATACAGAAGCTGTTCGAGCAGCTGCAGGATATCCGCAAACATACCCATATCCCATTGGTGCTGATGGGCTACCTGAACCCCGTGATGCAGTATGGCGTGGAGCGCTTCTGCCAAAAGGCGAACGAAGTAGGCATCGACGGCATCATCCTGCCCGACCTGCCTTTATCGGACTACGTGCGGGAATACAAGGCAATCTTTGAGCGGAACAACCTCAGCAAGATCTTCCTGATCACGCCGCAGACGCCGGAGCAGCGCATCCGCGAAATCGACAGCCATACCAATGGCTTCGTCTATATGGTGTCGTCCGCCTCTACCACCGGCAGCACCACCGGCCAGGCTGTGGTTAATACCGACTACTTTCAGCGAGTGGGGCAGATGGGGCTGCGAAACCCCGGCATGATCGGTTTCGGCATCCACGACCGCGACACGTTCTCACAGGCCTGCCACCACGCGAAAGGGGCCATCATCGGCAGCGCCTTCATTAAAGCGCTGGCGAAGGAGGGGACGCTGGAAGAAAACATCGAAACTTTCATCCAAGGCATCAAAAACTGATATGATCATACAACTGCAGCAAGGCATACCTGCCGAACTGAAAGAAAATATTCTGCAGCAGGTAAAGCAAATAGGCTATAAGGCCAGCGAGGTGAAAACGCAGCGGGGCGATTACCTGGTGGCCATCGGGAAAAAGGATTTTGACATCCGCACCATCGGCCAGCTGCCGGGGGTGGCAGACATTCATCGGGTGTCCGAGGAATACAAGCTGATTTCCCGCAAGTGGCGCGTGGAGCCTACCCGCATTGATTTAGGGGATGGCGTGACGGTGGGCGAAGGCAGCTTCAGCATCATGGCCGGGCCATGCTCCATAGAAAGCGAGCAGCAGATTGAGCTGGTGGTGGCGCACCTGAAAGAGAACAACGTGAAGATCATGCGCGGCGGCGTGTTCAAACCGCGCAGCTCGCCTTACGCGTTCCGCGGAATGGGCATCGAGGGTCTGCAGATGTTCCACCGTATCTGCCGCGAGCATGGCATCAAGATTATTACAGAGGTGATGCAGGTCTCGCAGATCGAAGAGATGATCGATTACGTGGACGTGTTCCAGGTAGGGGCGCGCAACAGCCAGAACTTTAACCTGCTGGATGCGCTGGGGGAGGCACAGAAGCCGGTGCTGCTGAAGCGCGGCATCTCCGGCACCATCGAGGAGCTGCTGCAGGCGGCGGAGTATATCTTTTCGAACGGCAACGAGAACATCATGCTCTGCGAGCGCGGCATCCGCGGCTACGAGAACGCGTACCGCAACATCCTCGACCTGAACGCCGTGCCGGTGCTGAAGGCCAAAACGCACCTGCCGGTGATCGTGGACCCGTCGCACGGCATCGGCCTTCGAGACTACGTGTCGGAGATGGCGCTGGCAGCCGTGATGGCCGGGGCGGATGGAATCATCTATGAAACGCACCAAAAGCCGGAAGAGGCTTTCTCAGACGGGCAGCAAACCCTGAACTTCGACGAGTCCGCGCGCTTGATCCGCCGCATGCGGCAGACCTACGCATTGCGGGAGAGCTTTTAGATTGATCAATTATATATAGCAGCCTGTTCAGGACATATATTCTTTAGTTTTTATATAGGTGGTATGCACAAACAGCTTGGCCCATTTCGGAGCCAAGCTGTTTGTTTTTAAGGTATGAGCAACTGTTTTAAGCTGATCGAGTAAAGTTTCATAGCAATCATCGTTATTTCTTATCATGGTAAAAGCACTGGATACTTTTCGTACCGATATTAACTTCGAGGACCTTCGAAACCGGCACCCGAACGATATAGCGGAAGTGATCAGCGAATTGGCTCCTAAGGAACGGACACTGGCGTTTCTGCTGCTGCCTGGCTCTCAGAAAGCAGAAGTCTTCACTTACTTCAACTACAACATACAGGAAAAAATCCTGAAGGAGATCGGCTCGCGTGACACGGCGGAAATGCTGGAGAACATGGCGCCGGACGATAGAACCGAGATTTTCGAGAACTTCCCGGACCTGCTCATTAAAGAATCCATCAACCTGCTGTCGGATGAGGAGAAAAGTATCGCACTAAACCTGCTGGGTTACCCGGAGAAGAGCATTGCCCGCCTCATGACACCTTATTATATACAGGCAAAAAAAGGCTGGACCGTGCAGCAAGCGCTGAACAACATAAAACGCTACGGAAAAAAGGCCGAGACCCTCAATCATATCTATGTGGTTGACAAAGAAAACAAATTAGTGGATGACATCCGGATAGGAAAGCTGCTGATGGCAGACGAGGAGCAGACCATCGAATCATTAATGGATTACCAGTTTGTCAGCCTCACCACCACTATGAGCAAGGAAGAAGCCATTGAGCAGTTCGATAAGTACGATCGGGCGGTAATG
Organism: Pontibacter saemangeumensis; assembly: GCF_039541895.1. Taxonomy (NCBI): domain Bacteria; kingdom Pseudomonadati; phylum Bacteroidota; class Cytophagia; order Cytophagales; family Hymenobacteraceae; genus Pontibacter; species Pontibacter saemangeumensis. The sequence goes on along the minus strand of NZ_BAABHC010000004.1, from coordinate 210,813 downwards.
CCGGTGGTTTCTGAAAGTGGCGTGCTGGTGGGCATCGTAACCTTCGATGATATATTTGATGAGATAGAACGCCGCGACACCGAGGACATTCAGAAGTTTGGCGGTCTGGAGGCGCTGGAGCTGTCCTATACCGAAACGCCGCTGCTGACGCTGGTGCGGAAGCGGGCCAGCGTACTCATGATTCTCTTCTTTGGAGAGATGCTGACGGCGTCTGCCATGGGATATTTTGAAGCCGAGATTGAGCAGGCGGTTGTGCTGGCCCTGTTTATCCCGCTCATCATATCCAGCGGCGGTAACTCCGGCTCTCAGGCAGCCACCCTCATCGTCCGTGCCATGGCCATCAAAGAACTGGGCATCCGCGACTGGTGGTATGTGATGCGGAAAGAGGTGCTGTCTGGGGTGCTGCTGGGCCTGATCCTGGGCGTGGTCGGTTTCCTGCGCATCATCCTGTGGCAGCAGGCGGGCTTCTATGACTATGGGGAATTTGCCTTCTTAATTGCTTTGACGGTGGGTTTCTCCCTGATCGGGATTGTGCTTTGGGGCACTTTGTCAGGTTCGATGATCCCGTTCCTGCTGCGCCTCCTGCGCCTTGATCCGGCCACGTCCTCAGCGCCCTTCGTCGCCACACTGGTGGATGTAACCGGTCTGGTGATTTATTTTTCCATTGCCGCTGCCCTGCTGACGGGCACGCTGCTGTAAATATTTGCTATTTCCTTATCGAAAGTAGCCTGCATGTTTTATATTTGTAACAATGGCGTTCAAAACATTCCATATGCATCACCATGACGCACGCAGCACTCGCTTCGGAGCCGTCTGCCTATGGATATGCTAAGCCTGTAAACTGTATATCCAAAAGCCTGACTCCGAAATGGGTCAGGCTTTTTTATTTCCAGATTGGGTCTGTAAGACTTTTCATTTCTAATTTCTAATTATGAATTTTTAATTCAAAGGGATGAATTTAGTAATAGTTGATTATAAAGCGGGTAATGTGCAGTCGGTGCTGTTTGCGCTGGAGCGACTCGGGGTGCAGGCCACCCTTAGCTCCGACTTCGAGACGATTCAAGCGGCTGACAAAGTGATCTTCCCGGGGGTTGGAGAAGCCTCCTCGGCTATGGCGCAGCTGAAAGCGCGTAACCTCGACAAGCTGCTCCCGACGCTGCAGCAGCCTTTTTTTGGCGTTTGCCTGGGCATGCAGCTGCTGTGCCAGCACTCAGAGGAAGGCGATACCGATTTGCTGGGCATCATTCCCTTGCAGGTAAAGCGGTTCCAGACGACGCTGAAAGTGCCGCACATGGGCTGGAACCAGCTCGAGCAGCTGCAGTCGCCTTTGTTCGAGGGAATTCAGGAGCAGGAATATGTCTATTATGTGCATAGCTACTATGTTCCTTTGAGCGAATATACCATCGCCCGGTCCTCTTACCCGGAACCCTTCTCGGCGGCCCTGCAATACAAGAACTTTTATGCCGCGCAGTTTCACCCGGAGAAAAGCGGACCTGCCGGCGCCCGTATCCTACAAAACTTTTTAGCTATATGATGGAAATCATCCCAGCCATTGACCTGATCGGCGGCCAGTGCGTGCGCCTCACCGAGGGCGACTTTGCCCAGCAAACCACCTACGACAGCAACCCCTTGGAGGTCGCCAAGCGCTTCGAGGGCCACGGCATCAGGCGCCTGCACCTGGTGGACCTGGACGGGGCCAGGGCGAAAAAGCCGGTAAACCTGGCGGTGCTGGAGAAAATAGCGGCCAACACCAGCCTTTCCATTGACTTTGGCGGGGGGCTGCAGTCGGAGGAGGCGGTGCGGCAGGCATTTGAAGCGGGCGCTGCGCAGATCACGGCTGGCAGTATCGCCGTGCGCGAGCCGGAAACCGTGAAGCAATGGCTGCAGCAATACGGCCCGGAGAAAATCATCATTGGTGCTGATTTTAAAGGCACTAACATCGCCATCAGCGCCTGGACAGAGGAAAGCGCGTTTACTTTGGATGATTTTATATCCGATTATGTGCAGACAGGGGCGAAGCTGTTTATATGCACCGACGTGAGCAAAGACGGCAAATTGCAGGGTCCCTCCCTCGACACGTACCGTCACCTCAAAACCACTCTGCCTAAAGCAGGTGTCATTGCCAGCGGCGGCGTCACCACGATCCGGGATGTAGAGGAGCTGCAGGAAATCGGTGTCACAGGCGCCATTATCGGCAAAGCCATCTATGAAGGCACCATTCAGTTGAAAGATTTAGAACGATTTATATATGCTGACTAAACGCATCATTCCTTGCCTCGACATCAAGAACGGGCGCACGGTGAAAGGCGTGCGCTTTGAGAACATCCGCGACGCCGGTGACCCGGTGGAACTTGCCAAATGGTACGCGGAGCAGGGGGCAGACGAGCTCGTGTTTCTGGATATCACCGCCACCAACGAGGAGCGCAAAACCTTTGCGGAGCTGGTGCGCGATATAGCCCGCCATATAGACATACCCTTCACTGTTGGGGGTGGGATTGGCGCCGTGGCCGATGTGGAGGTACTGCTGCAAGCCGGTGCCGACAAAGTGTCGGTGAACTCAGCCGCCATCCGGAACCCCGCTTTGGTGGAGGAACTGGCCAAGCGCTTTGGAAGCCAGTGCATCACCGTAGCCGTAGACACGAAACATACCGACGCTACCGGCTGGAAGGTATATGCCCGCGCCGGTACCGTAGAAACAGAGCACGCCACCGTAGATTGGGCAAAGCAGGTGACAGACCTGGGAGCCGGCGAAATACTGCTCACCAGCATGAACAACGACGGCACCAAGGGCGGCTTTGCCCTGGATATAACCGGTGACGTGGCCAGAGCCGTTAGCGTTCCGGTGGTAGCCTCGGGAGGGGCGGGTACGATGCAGCACTTTGCGGACGTGTTTCTCCAAGCCCATGCCGATGCTGCCCTGGCGGCCAGCCTTTTTCACTTCCGCGAACTGGAGGTACACGACCTGAAGCGTTTCCTGAAGGAACAGGGCGTGGATGTACGGCTATAAAATGCTATTGCATGTTTGAGTACTGAGAATACCTCTCGCAACTCTAAACCCTTAACTTTTAACTCTTAACTCTTAACTTATAAAGGTGGAACTTGACTTTGATAAAACGAACGGCTTGGTGCCAGCCGTGATACAGGACGAACTGACAGCACAGGTGCTGATGCTGGGCTATATGAATCGGGAGGCGCTGGACAAAACGCGTGAGGAAGGGGTTGTGACCTTTTTCTCCCGTTCTAAAAACCGCCTCTGGACAAAAGGCGAAACGTCGGGCAATACGCTAAACGTCGTCAGCATTACCCGCGATTGTGATAACGATACCCTGCTGATAAAGGTGAAGCCAAACGGCCCTACCTGCCACACCGGCACTACTAGCTGCTTCGGGGAGGAAGAAGATTCAAACCGCGCTTCGGCCATCCGGTTTATCGCCAGCCTGGAGGAGGTGATTCAGGAACGCAAAACAAACCCAGTGGAAGGGTCCTACACGAATTTCCTATTTGAGAAAGGCGTGAACAAAATCGCGCAGAAAGTGGGCGAGGAGGCTGTGGAAACGGTGATCGACGCTGTCGCCGGCAAGCTGGACACCATGAAAGGCGAAGCCGCCGACCTGCTTTACCACCTGCTGGTGCTCCTGGCAGCCACAGGCATGGAACTCAAAGACGTGGTGAAAGTGCTGGAGGAACGGCACAAGAAATAAGGGTTTTATAACATTGTCAACTGAATACTGCGAACGAGGATGTTTTATAGAACCCACCCCTGCCCCTCCAGGGAGGTGAATCTGCAGACAGGCAATTTGCAATGCGCATGAACCAACTGATAGGGGTATTATACCCAAGCAAAGTAATAAATGCATTGCCGCTGTTTAGCCTTTTCAGCCAGCAGAGCCTAGCTCTAGGTATATAGTTATATATAATAAAGCCGTTTCTTGATCACGCTTATATAGGTTGGGAAGGCTGAGCCAGGAAAGAGCGTATGGCTTCCGATACCTCGCCTCCTTTTTCGTCCTGTAGAAAATGACCGGCTTTGAGCGGCACCACCTGGGCATCCGGGTACGTCAGTTTCCACTTGGCGAGCCAGCGCAGCGGCAGCAAATTGTCTTTCTCCCCCCAGATGATAAGCTTCGGGATAGGATTCAGCTTTTCCCGCTGCTCCCAGAGTCGGGTGAAGAATGGGTTAGCTTCGTTCAATGCCACCGCAAATCGCCAGGTTCCCAGCCTGTCAGCGGAGGAGGAAAGGGGTTTGAGGTAATGGCGGTGGATGTCCTTTGTCAGGTGCTTGCGCTCATGGTATCCTTTCGGGAGCAGTATACGAGCAGAGAAATTGCCTTGCATGTATAAAAACCTGCCGATACCGCCGCTCATAAACCTGCTGATCTTCTGCAGCGGCTTTTCATCCTGCAGGTTCCACATCCAGGTGTTCAGGATAACCAGGTTTTTCACGTTCTCCGGGTGGCGAAGCGCATAGTGCAAGCCAATAGGGCCTCCAAAATCATGTACGACCAGCGTGATGTGTTTGAGCTGCAGGTGATGTATAAGTTCCTCTAAATTTTCAGCGTGTGCCTCAGGTGTATAGGCGAATTGCGCCGGCTTTTCTGAAAGCCCGAAGCCCAGGTGGTCTGGTGCAATGCAGCGGTAGCTGCGGCTCAGCGATTTTACCTGTTGCCGCCACACAAACGACCAGGTGGGCGTTCCGTGAACAAACACAATGGGGTCGCCTGCCCCTTCATCTATATAATGAAGCTGCCCCGACTGCAACGCCAGGGTGTGGTGCCGGAAAGGGTAGAGGATGCGATCGAGCCACTTCGGAGATTCCATAGTTTTTTATTTTGAAGGGGTTTGTATTTCTGAATCAGCAGCGAGGCCACTTCATCAATCGGGTAATCGTTCAGCAGCAGGAAATGATTGGCCATCCCATCGATGGCGGCAAAAAGCAGTTTCGCCTCTAAGGCCGGGGCCGGAACGACTGCTCCTTCCATGTTCTCTTTTATCTTTTCCTCCACAAAGGCCACATGTGCCTTTATTTGTACCACTACGTGCCCCACCACCTTGTTTTGCAGGCGCAGGCTGTGCAGCAAACGCCAGAAGGCATATTTTTGTTTTAGGATCTGCACGGTTTACAGGATATGCTGCTCCAGCGTTCCATGGTTAGTCGTTTCGGCCGTGTCATGCCACGGCACGGACAAGGATGCTTCGATGTCTCTGTTTCCCCTGTTGAATATCTCACGGAGCAACTCCTCCTTGCTTTCAAAGTAGCTGTACAACAACCCCATATAAAACCAGCCTCTTTTGCAATGGCCCTGATGGAGGTGGCATCGTAGCCATGCTGAGAGAACAACCGGTGGGCTGTTTCGATCAGCGGTTTTTTCTTTTCATCCCACTTCTCTTTCATCCGCCCTATATATATACAAATGAACGGTTGTTCATAGAAATTATAGAATATTTTTAATAAAACGAATAGCCGTCCTGGCAATTTTCTTCCAGATGAAGCAACAAGTGCGCGATTCCCGTACTAGAAATTACATTAGAAAAAGTAAATAGTGAGATATAAGAATAATAAGGGAGCCTCAAAAGCGAAACATTGGTTGAAGGTTGGGGCATGGATTTTTAGTGTGTCTCTGCTGCTGTTTGTTGGGTTCTTCTTTTTTACCATCTGGCTGCAGGCTAAATTAGAGCGAACGGTCCAAAAGCGATCCAATGGCGTTTACAAGCTTCAACTGTACGGCCTGCAAGCCTCCCCCTTTACTGGATTGCTTTCTGCGGACAGCCTGTCGCTTGTGCCGGATTATGGGCGCTGGCAGCAATTGCAGCAACAGCAAGTGGCGCAAACGCTGCTCTGTCTGAAATCAAGCCATATAGAACTACAGGGCCTCAGCTTGATTAATGTGCTGTTCGGGCGCCCTTTGACGCTCAGCTTGCTTGAGGTGCAGCAGCCCGATCTGCTCGTGACGGTGATGCGGGAGGATACAACGCAGCAACAAAAGCCGCTGTATCAAACGGCACAAGGCATCCTGAAGGGGCTCCAGATCGGCCAGATTGATGTAAACTCCGCTCGTCTGCAATATCGGAAAGGCCCCGACGCAGCGGAAAACATCCTGTCAATTGATTTTTTTGATCTCACTGTAGATGACTTTAAACTCGACAGCCAGTCATTCCAGGCACCGGACAGGGCATATTATGCGAATAAGATCTTGGTGGAAGCAGGTAAGGCCAGCCTCCTTTTCCCGGACGGCACCTACAGGGGCAGCACCGACTCTATCTATATCAATACAGAAAGTCGGGCGCTTATGGCAAAGCAGGTAAAGCTTAAGCCCACAACGGATCCTGCCGGTTTATCCCGTGCAAAGGATAGGGCGGTCAGCTACACGGAACTGGTGGTGCCGGAAGTAAGATTCAGTGGCTTGAATTACCCGGCTCACTCACGGCACAACAATTTCATCGCCCGGCACCTGCTAATTACCGGACCAGAATTGAAGGCCTTCAAAGACAAACAGAACTTTGAGAACAAAGGCAGTAAACCGCTTCCGCACGAGCTCGCCCAACAGATACAAACGAAGTTCCTGCTAGATTCGGTGGAGGTAAATAGTTGTTATATACACTATTCAGAGCTGGTGCCAAAGGCGGCAAAACCCGGAAATATAAGCCTGCAGCAACTGAACATTAAAATGCGGAACGTGAGCAACATGCCCGCACATATATCGGAGAAAAACCCTGCGGTCATTCAGGCAAGTGGTCTGGTGATGGGAAAACTGCCGATGCACCTGGAGGTCTATATGCCGCTGCTGAATGAGAACGGCTACCACAGGATCAAGGGAGAAATAGGGTCCGGAAACCCGGAGATCCTGAACCCTATATTAGGCCCTACTGCCTTTGTCCGGTTTGAGAGCGGCCACGTGAGCCGTGGCAGGTTTAAGGTGGAACTTAACAACGACAGGGCCACCGGCACCTTCCATCTGCTCTACCGTAACCTGGAAATTGAATTATTGTCCAAAGGCACAGGTGGAGAGCAATCTGTCGGAAAAGAGATCCTTTCTGAGCTTGCCAGTTGGCTTGCCCTGAAAGACAGCAACCCGGCCGAACAGGGGGAGCGCCCACGGGTAGGCAAGATCAATGTGTCACGTAACAGGGAAAACTCCGTCTTCAGCTACTGGAAAGACTGCCTGATGGATGGTTTCTTGTCTGTCGCCGGGTTAGATGCACAGGCAGAAAAGCTTTAAGAGGAGGGGCCGCGCATAGCTCCAACTTACAGCCCTGCCATTCTAAATGCTTCATTTCTGATGATATCACCCCATCAGGCGTTCGTTGTCTTGATCAGGAGCTTTCTGTATTTAGTGAAGATGCTGGACTTTGATACAAATCCGAGGTACTCTTCCTGCCGAAGCACGGGCAGGTTCCAGGCACCGGACTCATCAAACTTCTTCATCACCTCCGCCATGCTGTCATTAAACTGCACTGCGGCAGGCGGTTTCACCATCAGCTCCCGTACCCGCACCGTATCGTATTTCTCAGTCTTGAACATAATCTCCCGCACATTCTCCAGGTAGATAATTCCTTCAAGTCCTCTTGCCGCATTCACGACCGGGAAGATGTTCCGGCGGGAATGGGCAATTACCTGTACCAGTTCACCCAGGGTGGCTTCCGGCGCCACAGGCTGGAAATCACTCTCTATCAGGTGGCTGATTTTCATGATATGTAGAATGGTGCGGTCCTTGTTGCCCTTCAGGAGCTGCCCCTTTTGTGCCAGCTTTTTGGTGTCCAGCGAGTACGGCTCAAAAAACTTCACCATGGCAAACGAAGAGGCAGAGACGATCATGAGCGGTATCATCAGGGTATATCCCCCCGTGATCTCCGCAATCAGGAATACGGCCGTAAGCGGGGCATGCATCACACCGCTCAGTATTCCGGCCATCCCCACCATCGCAAAGCTACTGACAGGTAAGTTGCTGATCTGGAGCAGGTTTATAATGCGGGAAAAGAAGTATCCGGCGCACGCGCCCACAAACATGGACGGTGCAAAGTTCCCCCCGTTTCCGCCGGAGGCAATCGTTAGCGTGGTGGCAAAGACTTTCATCAGCGCGAGTGCCCCCACAAAGCCCAGCACAAGCCATTCGTTCGTTCCGAAAAAGGCAAGCCAGCTGTCCTGCAGGAGCTTATCCGCATTGTTACGCTCCAGTACCATGATGCTGTCATACCCTTCGCCAAACAGCGGCGGGAAAAGCATGATCAGCAGGCCGAGCAGCGCCCCGCCCACCAGCGCCCTGGTATAGACCTTGGTCTGATACGATTCGAAAACCTCCTCCACCCGCAGCGCCATGCGCGTGTAATAAACCGATACGATCCCGGCCAGAATGCCCAGCAGCACATAATACGGGACATGGCCTGCCGCAAAGAAATCGCGCTGCCCGATATTAAACAGGATCTCTTCCTCCAGGATAAACCTGGAACACAACGTTCCCACCACCGCAGATATAATCAGCGGGGTGAAGGCAGCTATGCTGATGTCGGTGAGCAAAACCTCGATCGCGAAGAGCACGCCCGCAATGGGCGCATTGAACACGGCGGCAATGCCAGCCGCTGCACCACAGGCCAGCAGCAACGTGCGGTCACGGTAGTTCAAGTGATAATCACTGCCGTAATTGGACCCAATGGCGGAACCAGTCACGACAATGGGGGACTCCAGACCGGCCGAGCCCCCAAAGCCTGCCGTGATCGCACTCGTAAGCACATGCGAGTACATCTTGTGGCGCTCCACCAGGCTTGACTTTTGCGAGATTGTATAGAGAACGTTGGCTGTGCCGCGCCCGATGCTGCCGTTGAAAAAAACCTGCACCACCAGCACGGTTAACAGGATGCCCACAACCGGGAAAACCACGAGCCAGTATGGCTGGTCTAACAGCCGGTTTCCGTAGGCCAGCAGGAGCTGAACATAATGCACCAGCGATTTAAGCACAACCGCTGCCAGTCCGGCTGTGAACCCCACAAGTACGCTGGAGACAAGCATGAATTCACGACCAGAGGTATGGCGCCGGAGCCAGAGAAGCGGGATCTTGTGTTTTTTATAATGAGGCATTGCGGATGCTCGTATCGGAGCAATTATATAAGAATGCTAAAATTAGAAAGAAACATGGCCAACCTCAACCGCAAAAGATAGGAGTTCGAGGGATTTCTACAAAAAAGATGACTTTCAACTAACTTACATGCCGTTTCCTCTGTTTATATAGAAGGCTTTTTCGGCTCTGCGTTTTTAATTATTCAATTACAGCACCTATTGTTTATGATTGCACAGGATCAGCAGCAGCAAAACTACGCGGCACATCCGGACCAGCGGGGACCTTTCCACATAATCGGGGATGTCCACGGCTGCTTTGAGGAACTGCTGGCGCTGCTACAGCAACTGGGATACGCTGTAGAACTACACGAGCAGCAACGGTATATATCCCAGTCGCAAGTAAGGAGCAAGTTGATTTTTGTGGGGGACCTGGTAGATCGCGGTCCAAACTCTCCGGAGGTGCTGCGTCTGGTAATGGACCTGATGGAACAGGGGCTGGCCTACTGCGTGAGCGGCAACCATGATGACAAACTTCACCGCATGCTGCTGGGCCACAACGTGCAGGTACGGCACGGCCTGGAGCTAACGGTAGCCCAGCTAGCATCTTACGATGACGCTTTCCGAACTCGTGTAAAAGATTTTCTGGGGACCTTGCCGCATCACCTTATTTTCGATGAGGGGCGCCTGATCGTTGCGCATGCCGGGCTGGAAGAGCGCCTGCATGGCAGCAACTCCAAAAGCGTGCGCGCGTTGTGCCTTTACGGGCCTGTCTCAGGCGGAAAGGACGAAAAAGGCTTGCCGATCAGGCTGGACTGGGCTGCTGAATATTGCGGAAAGTCTGTCGTGGTATATGGCCACACGCCTGTGCAGGAGCCGCATTGGCGGAATAACACGATCAACATCGACACCGGCTGTGTTTTTGGCGGTAGCCTTACTGCCATGTCTTACCCTGAGTATAAACTTACCTCGGTGGAGGCTTTAACTAAGTATGCAGAACCCATGCGGCCATTTATTTTGCACCCCCGTCACGCGCAGCATTCTTCTTCCTGAGCTTCTGCTCCTTGTACTTATCCTGGCTCACCACTTCTTCCAGATGCTCCCGGTGCAGGTATTTTTTAAATTCCTTTAGATTCGTTTTCTCCCAGAAGGGTATTTTGTTCTGAACCGCCGTGCGCCCGATAACATGGGCAGCCACCGGCGCGGTGATAAAAGTAAAGACAATGATGGCCAGCACTTTCAGCAGCATACTCGGTTGGTTAAAGTATATGCCCAGCCCCAGCAGGATCAGTCCCACCCCCAGCGTGGATCCTTTCGTGATGGCTGACATCCGGATATAAAAGTCCGGCAGCCGCAGCAGGCCGATGGTGGCCACCAGCATAAAGAAAACGCCCGCAAGAATAAATGCGCAGCTGATAATCTCCTTTATCATCATAAAATCCATAGAATCGGGCATCTTCATTTTGTGGTTCTCATCATATAGTAAGCAAAAGATACCGAGCCTAGGAAACCGAAAAGAGACAGGATCATGGCCACGTCGATCAGGTCCTGGTTGTTTGATAATTCTGTGTATATGGCAATCATACCGATCACGTTCGCCACAATCAGGTCGAAGGCGGTGACGCGGTCGGGCAGGGAAGGGCCTATGGCAAAGCGCACAACGGTCAGCAGCAGACACAAGCTCAGCATCACCATCGACAGCAGCAGGGTTGACTGGAACAAGCTCATCCCGTCAGTTCTAAAAGTCTTCGCTCAAACCCATTCTTAATATGTTGCTTCACTTTCTCAACATCATTGTTTTTAACGTAGAGGGCGTGCACATACAGTATTTTCCTGTTTTTGCTGACGTCGATGCTCAGGGTACCGGGCGTCAGGGTGATCATGTTTGCCAGAAGCATAATCTCCAGGTTCGTTTTGGCCCGCAGTGGCACGGCAATGACAGTAGGCCGCATATAGTAATGGGGTGTGAGGATATCGAAAGCCACCTTCACGTTGGCCACCAGCATTTCCTTCAGGAAGAAGAGCCCGAACATGATCCCCTTTGGAAGTTTATGGAAGTAAGTGCGCCTGTAAAACCACGAACTGAGCCAAAGCACGAAAAAGAGCAGCAGGAAAAACACAGAGGCGCTTACGGCATTATAAGGGAGCGGCAGTCGCTCCTCCCGCAGCGTCAGGAATACACCCAAAAAAGCGATGGCGCTGTGTATATAGAAAAGTCGCATACGTTTCTTTTTTATCTTTTTAAGTGAACCGGTTCTTCCTATTTATGGAGTACGGTGTTTATGTAAAATGAGGTGTTGAGCAACTGATCGGCAGCTTGCTGCGCCACCACGATCACAGGCTGGGCATATAGGCTGATCAGGAGAATAAACAGGAGAAGGAACACTACCGGCACATACAACAGCTTATCGGATACGTTCCCCGCGCGAATTACATCCGGGGGAGATGGCGCCGGTTTGTCTTTTTTCTTCCAAAACACTTCATTCCATATTTTTGTCATGGAAAACAGCGTGACGAGGCTCACACAGAGCGACACAGCTACGATGGTGTAGTTGCCTGCTTCAAAGCCCCCCTTGGCCAGCATGAATTTCCCCCAGAACCCAGACAAGGGCGGAACCCCAGCCAAAGCAAGCGCCGACAGCAGGAAGAGGAGTGACAGCAGGGGCTGTTTTAAATACAAGCCTCCCAGTTTCTTCAGAGAGAAGGTGTGGTGCCGCTGCGCGACGACACCGCTCACGAGAAACAGGTTTGTTTTTACAAGGATGTTGTGGATGATAAAATAAATACTGCCTGCCAGGGCCAGTGGCGTATAAATCGCCAGCCCCATCAGCATATACCCGATCTGGCTGATGATGTGGAACGAAAGTATTTTCCGAAAGTCTTTCTGTGCGGCGGCACCTATCACACCCACCACCATGGTTAATCCGGAAAGCACCAGCAGCAACGGTAGCATAAAGCCCAGGTCAGAGATGAAAATGAGGGTGAAGAGCCGGATTAGGGTATAGATGCCGATCTTGGAGATAAGGCCGGCAACAAAAGCCGAAATGGCGATAGGAGGCGTGTGGTAGGAAGCGGGCAGCCAGAAAAACAATGGGAAAATAGCTGATTTTATCCCAAACCCTGTCAAAAAGAAAATGCTGGTCATGGAAAGCAGCGGCAGGTTCTGATTATCCGGATGCCGCACCAGCTGCGCCAGGGCGGCGAGGTTAAGCGAGCCATACAGGCTGTACATAACGCCGATACCTGTCAGTAACAAACCGGAGGCGACAAAATTGATTGTGACGTATTTTAAAGTGCCCTCCAATTGTGCCCTTGTTCCGCCCAATGCCAGCAGGGCAAAGCAGCAGATCAGCAAAACTTCAAACCACACATATAGGTTGAACATATCGCCCGTGAGGCAAACACCTGAAACACCCATCTGCAAGAGTAACAGCAAGGGGTAATACCCAAACCTTTTGCGTGAGTAATCCAGGCCCAACAGCGAGAACATATAGACCGCCATGCCAACCACTGTGGCACTCAGCAGGATAAGTGCGGCGAACTGGTCCGCCACGAGGGTGATGCCCAAGGGTGCAGGCCAGTTTCCGATGTCTGTTGAAAGGATACCCCGCTGATACACCTGGTAGAACAACACGCCAGCCGACGCCAGCCAGCCGGCCTGCACCAACCCCGCTACTACCGCCTGCGCCTTCACGCGCTGCCATGCCAGCAGGCAAAGCACTGCCCCGTAAAGCGGCAGGAGCAGCGGCAGCATAAGCAGTAGGTCAGGACGTGTCATATATGGTTCGGGTAACAGGTGGGGGGATAGACAGGAAAGGGCGGATCAGCAAAAGCGACTCATGTTATATCTGTCTTGTTCAGATCATCCAGGTTATTCGACTTAAATATTTGATAGACCCTCCGGATTAGCACGATGGCGAAAGCCTGAATCCCAAAACCAATTACGATGGCAGTCAGCAGGAGCGCCTGCGGCACCGGGTCAGGGTACACCTTGTCTGCGGTGGCCTGGCCTTTCGCGATGATGGCGACACCCCCGTCAGATAGCCCACCCACCACAAACAGGAAAAGGTTAGTGGCCAGGCCAAACAAAATCAGCCCCAGGATTAGTTTAAACAGGTGGCGGTGCAGGATAAAGTACAGGCTTACCGAAAACAGAATCCCGATCAAAATTGGCAGCAGCAGCTCCATAGGCTATTCTTTTGACATAGAGAAAACAAGCTTAAGCACCATCCCCATCACCAGCAGGTACACGCCTATATCAAACAGTAAGGGAGTGCCCAATGCCCCGATGATAGGTATTTCATGCTCGATCCATATACCGGTCATAAAAGGCTTTTGCAACACGAGCGAAAATGTACCACTGGTCACAGCCAGGAGCAGCCCGAGGCCCATCAGATACACCGGCCGCACGTGCAGAAAGACAAAGTTCCACTGGTGTGGCTGGTTTGAGTTTTTGCGGTTCCGGATATTCGCATTCAAAATCTGCATGGCATAGCGGGTCCGGCTGTGCCCAGCCTGGCGGGGGTAAAAATAGAATGTGAGACTGAAGAAAACGCGTGAGGTGGCATTCGCCCCGTGGGCCAGCACATGAAACACAAAGGCAATCGCCCCGATCAGCCCGCCAATAAAGCCCCCGCCCGGATGGTTGTGGCCCCTGATCAGGATATAGACCGAGAAGAGCAGGAAAACAGGCGTGAGGAGGCGAATGGCCGTGGAAAAAATGATCGTTCTCATGTCTTGCCCCCTTTCTTCGGATAGAGGCGCAGGAGCGCAAAAATACCGATTGCCGCCACGGCCAGCACCGTGATTTCGCCCATGGTGTCCAGTCCCCGGAAATCGACGAGGATAACATTCACGATGTTCTTGCCGTGGCCCTGCAGGTAGCTGCTTTCTCCGTAAAAACGCTTCAACTCCGATTCCACCGCATGCTCCTGCACCAGCAGCAGCACGTAGGTCATCACAGCCCCGAAAATTACGGAGATCGCGATAAAATAGTACCGGAGAAACTGGTGGGAGAGGTAACTGAACGCGGGCATTTTGTGCAGCAGCAACACAAACATCACCACCGTAAGGGTCTCGATCAGCAGCTGCGTCGCCGCCACGTCCGGTGCGCCGAACAGTATATAAAACAAAGCCGCCGAATAGCCTATTAAACCCATCACCACGATGGAGGTAAGGCGGGATCGCGTACCCAATAAATATAAAAGCGCGCCTGCTACCAACACTGACAGCACGACTTCATATAGCCTGATTTCCTGGATCAGTCCACGCCTTTCGCTGAGATGGACGACTAATTCATCGCGCCGTAGCACATAGATCAGAAGACCGCAAAAAAACAGGATGATATAGATGATGTAGTTACGCAGATACCCATTTTGCAGGTTTCGTATAAAATATTTAGAACCTTTCAGGAAGCCATTGAATACCAGATGGTAAATACTATCCGGACCATAGTTATAGATCCAGTTGAGGGAGGTGGAATGAAAGCGTCGGCCGGGTAGAAAATAGTATACTAAACCGCCCATCAGCAGTGTAAGCAGGCTCAGCAAAAGTACAGGCGTGAGGCCGTGCCACAGCGCAAGCACCAACTCTGGCCGGTGGCGGGGCAGTACACTATGTGCCGCCTGCTCTAATACTGGGGCCAGCAGCAAGTTGGCAAATAAACCTAAAACAAGCCCACAAAGCCCCAGTACCAGCGGCGGCATATAGAGGAAGGGGGAGGTGGCATGCTGCACTGGGGTCGGGATATTCACTTTTCTCCAGAAAACCCTGAGGCTGAGCATGAATGCCACGGCCACGAATGCCACTCCAGCCACGACCGTAGTTGTGAGCACAAAAATGTTCATGATGCTGAGTCCCAGCGATGCCTCATAAAGCAATTCTTTCCCCATAAACCCCACAAAGGGAATAACGCCCGCCATGGAGAGAGAACCCAGGGTAGCGGCGGCGCCCGTCCACCGCATGCTGCTGCCCAGCCCCTGCAGCGCGTGTAGTTCCCGGGTGCCGGTGCTATGGTCGACGGCGCCAGCAACCAAAAACAAAGCGCCTTTATATAGGGCGTGGGCCACTAAAAATACCAGCATCGCCTTCATCGCCAACTCTGTTCCGATGCCTGTCATCGTTACGAGAAGCCCCAGTGAGCTGATGGTGGTATAGGCCAATATTGCCTTTAAGTCGGTATGTTGCAGGGCCAGGATTGCGCCCAACAAAGCCGTAGCGCCACCTACAGAAACTAAGGTATACTGCCACACATCCGTGCCGCCTAAAGCAGGAGTTAAACGCGCCAGCAGGTATATGCCTGCTTTTACCATGGTGGCCGAATGAAGATAGGCGCTCACGGGCGTGGGGGCCGCCATGGCATTAGGCAGCCAGAAGTGAAACGGAAACTGGGCGGATTTGGTAAAACAGCCCAGCAGGATCAGCAGGAGCGAGGGCAGGTACAAAGGGCTTGCCTTCACCGATGCGCCGCTCTCCAGCATGCCGCTGAAAGTGCTTTCCCCGCTAACCTGGCCCAACAGCAGCAGCCCCCCTAAAAGCGCCAGACCGCCCGCACCGGTCACCAGCAAGGCTTGCCACGCTGCACTTCGGGCTTTTTCCTCCTCATGGTTAAACCCTATCAGCAGATAAGAACTGATGCTGGTGAGTTCCCAGAACAGGAAGAGGCAAAAGATATTATCTGACGTTACCACCCCCAGCATGGCGACCATGAACAGGATGAGGTACATATAAAACCGCCCCAGCAGTGGGTGCTGGCCAAGGTAGCCGCGGGAGTAGAGAATTATCAGCAAACCGAAAAAAGAGATCAGCAGCGAAAACAAAAGGCTGAGCCCGTCTAGCCGGAACTGTAGGTTTAAGCCAAGCGCAGGAACCCAGTTTATCGTGTCTGAAATGCTGTTACCAGCCAGTATAACAGGAGCCTGCACGCTGAAGTAGACCAGGAACAGGAGAGGAAACAACAACATCAGCAGAAACACGCGCTCCCCCATCCAGCGATAAAGCAACGGCGCGGAAAAGGCGAATACAAACCCTGAGAGCAGCAGGTAGGCCATCTGACATTGAATTAACGTATATCTTTTAGGATATTACCGTAAGATAGCATTACTTACCCGCCTACGCTCATTTAGTTGCAAAACAATATCGCAAAGCATAGCCTTAATCCTTCATGAACCTTAAAAAAATCGAACAATGAAAACGCTAAACCGACTACTGGTAGGCCTTGACCTTAGCCCGGTAGATGACACCCTGATTGCATACACAGCCTACATTTGCGCCGAGCTACAGGTGGCGCAGGTGAGTTTCATCCATATCGAGAAAAGCCTCGATGTGCCTTCTGAGCTCCTGCACAACCTGCAGAAGGAGAATGTTTCCTCCGAAGCGAATATTAGGGAAATGCTTTCCGCTAAAATAAAAACGGCATTTGCCGCATTGCCGCAGGTAGAAACCGAGGTAATGATAGAGGCGGGAAGCCCTCTGAAGCAACTACTGCATTGGGCGAAAGAAAAACAGGTGGACCTTATTCTGGTTGGTCGTAAACTTCGCCTGCATGGCAGCGGCGTGCTGGCGCAGAAGCTACTGCGCACCGGCCGGAACAGTGTCTTGTTTGTTCCGGAGGCGTTTGAACCCAGGCTGCGACAGGTGGTGGTAAGCGTAGACTTCTCTAAATACAGCGAGATGGCCCTCGACCGCGTTCTGCACTCTGCCCTGGCAAAGCCTGATGTGCAGGTGGCTTGCCTGCATGTATACCAGGTCCCGACAGGGTATATCACGCTCGGGATGAGCTATGAGGAGTTCGACAGGCGCATGCAGGGCTTTGCGTATAAGAAGTACGACAATCTTCTGGAGCGCTTCCCGGAACTGCAGGACAGGGCTGAGTTTATATTGGTGCGGCAGGAGGAGCAGGATGATGTAGGGGCCCTGGTTGTATTAGAAGCGAAACGCCTTCATGCCGATCTGCTGGTAATAGGGGCGAAGGGCCTCACAGCCGCGGCTTTGTTCGTGCTCGGCAGCGTGACGGAGAAAGTGCTGCGAAAGGATATGGATATTCCGCTTTTGGTATTCAAGGACAAGAACGAAGAGAAACTGGGCTTTTTAGACGCTATACTGGCATAAGGGGCTTGCTGCCGTTTATCCGTCTTGCGCGATATAAAACAAGGAAGGGGCAATAGCCACTTCAATTTGTTCTGAAACTCAGTAAAAATCATTCAGAATCTTCAACTTGGCGGGAGGAGGCAAACCGGAGCAGCAGGTAAGCTGCTGCCCCGGCCGTAACAGAGGTTAACAGGATGGCCAGTTTTGCCTGCGCCAGGAAGGGGGATGCCGCGAAGGCCAAATTCCCTATAAAAATTGACATTGTAAACCCTATGCCACCTAGAAGCCCTGCCCCGATCAACTGGGGCCAGTTAAAGGAGTCAGGCTTTGACACCAGCCCGGTGAAGGCGGCAAACGAGGTAAAAAGCAGAATGCCCACCGGCTTTCCGATGATCAGGCCCAGTATGATTCCCCACGACATTGCGTTAAAGAACCCCGTGGTCAGGTTTGCATCGATGTAGATGCCAGCGTTGGCCAGCGCAAACACGGGCATAATGAAATAAGCGACCCAGGGGTGAAGTGAGTGCTCCAGCCGGTGCAGCGGAGACAAAGCCTCCTCGCAGTTATTCTCCAGCGTGTGCACCGCAGCCTGAAAATTCTCCTCCTCCGGTTGCTCATCATCCTCGCCTGTCCGGGTATAATGAAAGGCCTGGAGTTCCCCCAAAATAGTGTCGGTGGTGGATATAAAATCTTCATCCGTTATTTTGGATCGGATCGGAATGGTGGTGGCCAGCAGGATGCCGGCCACGGTAGCGTGCACACCGGATTTCAGGAACGCGAACCACATGATCACTCCGAGAAATACATAGATCCAAATGTTGTTTACACGAACCGCGCTAAGAACTAATAGTATCCCGAACACCAGCATGGCGACCCAAAGCATGAGGTAATCCACTTGCGCGGTATAAAATAAGGCGATAACCAACACCGCACCTATATCATCCACGATGGCGAAAGCCACCAGAAAGAGCTTGAGCGACAGAGGCACCCTGTTCCCCAGCAGCGTCAGAATACCCAGGGCAAAGGCGATATCAGTCGCCATGGGTATGCCCCAGCCACTCAGACCCGCTGTGTTGTAGTTGAAAGCAGCATATATACCGGCCGGCACTAACATACCGCCCAATGCCGCCACCACGGGGAATGCAGCTGTCCTGAACGAGGCGAGCTCCCCCATCAGCATCTCACGTTTTATCTCCAGGCCCACCACAAAAAAGAATATGGCCATCAGGCCGTCGTTTATCCAGAGGATGGTGGCTTTGGTAAGGCCGTACTCGCCGAAGGCAATGGTAAGTGGGGTGTTCCAGACGGCGTCGTACGTCTCGGACCAGGGGGAGTTGGCCCAGGCAATAGCCGCCAGGGTGACCAGCATTAAAAGAATGCCGCTGAATGCTTCTGCTTTGATAAACTCCTGCAGAGGATAGAGAATGCGTTTTACCAACTGAAGCTTCGGCATGTACAGGCTTGGAATAATAGATTAGGAAATCGGTTCTACTAATATTCCATTAAGAGACGTGACTTTTGCTTAAATGTTATTTATATGTTCAAAGTCAGCTGATTAGTGGTTGCGTGCGAAATCAATTCCTGCGCAGCCTCCAGTCACAGATTCAAGCGAAATGTAAAGATTGGCTCAGCAGTAAACGGAAGCGCGATGAAAGGACAAGTGTTCTGGTATTAATTAGATAAAGCCTTTAAGTGCAGCGCTTATACCACTACCTCTTTGTTTATATAGCGCGAATTGAGCAGGCTGAGTGCCCCCATATACCGGAGCTTGAAGCACAGCGTATCACCTAACCTGTAGTTTTCATTGTTTTCGCCGAGCTCTACTACCAGCATGTCTGAGCTTGCCCCGATCACGCTCAGTTGTCCCTCTTTCGGGATGAGAAACTTCGGATTGATATCCAGCAAGCCGACATCCAATATGGCGCGGTGCGAGGTCTTGCCATAAAGGTTCGCATCAATTTCGTAGCTGTCGCCGCTTGGGTTCTCGGCCAGCATGCCATGCGGCACCATCGGTTTTTCGGTGAGCTCGATAATCTCGGTCTCCAGCTCAAACACATCGTCGTGCATGCCTTCGAATGTCTCGCCTGTGAAGAGGTTAAGGCCAAAGAACAAGGCCTCCCCAATACGAAAGTGGTTGATGCCCCGGGGCAACTGGTGGCTGAATAGCAAGGGGATGGTAACGGAAGTCCCGCCTGAAACCCAGGGGATCTTCTTGCTGAAGGTCGCCTCGATCAACTGCTTGTAAAGGCTTAGCTGCACCAGTTTGTCTTTCGTGGGCATGACGCCGTGCAGGCAGTTAAAGTTGGCTCCTAAACCGATCACGGCTATTCCGGGCAATTCAAAGATGTGTTCATAGAAAGAAACCAGGTCATCGCCCATCACACCCTCGCGCAGGTCACCCATCTCAATCATGATGATGATTTTATGCGTCTTGCCCTGCCGCACCGCCTCCTCCGACAGCATCCGTATCGTGTCCAATTCTGTCTCGAAGCTGACGTCCGCGTATTGCACGATGTCGGGTATGCTCTTCTTCGGAGAGGGTTTGATATAGACAGTCTGCACGTCGGGCGCTATTTTCTTGATCGCCTTCAGGTTGGTGACGCGGGAGTCGTGTATCTCCCTTACACCAAGCGCGAGCACCTCCCGTAGCAGCAGCTCGTTTCCACAAAGGAGCTTCGTTACTACCCCCCAGTCTATCTGATGCTGCTGAAAGACCTTGTTAAGGTGATGATAGTTATGATTTAATTTTTCGCGGTATAGCTTTAGAACAGCCATTTTTTATCTTAGTAAGCGGTACTCCAGGTATTTATTTGTGAATCCCATTTTCTCATACAGGCGCCTGGCGGGGTTCTGAGGCTCTACGTGCAGGGCAATGCTCCCAGTGGTGTTGTCAGCGGCCAGCTGCACCAGCCTCTTTCCGACGCCCTTGCCGCGCTGGCTGCTGTGCACCGCCACATATACCAGTATATGCTCTGGTATAAAACCGCTCATGCCGGTATTGTTCAGGATGAGGGCACCCACCACCTTGCCGCCTTCCCGGGCCACCAGCACGGCGCCTCCCTTGCCCTCCGCCTCTGAGAGCGCATAGTCCATGCAGCTGGCAATATCCTCCCGCTCGTCTCCGTACTCGTCGAGGTGGTGGAAGAGGAAATCAATCACTTCGTCTCTGTCTAAACCTTGTGGGTTAGCGGGTGTGTAGATGCTGTAGGAGACATTGTTGCTTTCTTCCATGGTTTTTCTTCTTTCTTATCCGGGTATATATACGTTAACGTGATGTAAAGGAGGAGCGAGGCGGTGAGGCCATATAGGTTCGGATCCAGGGGGAGCGGCAGACGGAAGGTGAGCTGCAGCCACGGGATATGAATAATGCTGTGTGCAGAAAGGGTTTGCTCCACCACCTCCTGTAGCTCAGCCATCCCTAGGTTTGTCCAGTTGCCGCTCATATCCGCCGGAAAGTAAGGCTGCAGGAAGCCGGAAAGTTCCTGCAGGTCGGCACCGGCTACCGGGGCGGAGACGCTATATACCTGCAGCACCACTGTAACCGCGCCTCCCGCCAGCATAGCCCAGAAAGCCGCCACGCTGCTGCGCCGCTTCCAGAAAAGAGCCCCTATGATCGGCACAAACAAACCAGACACCATAAAGGCATAAGAGTAGAGCATCATGTCCAGCACATTGGTCATGGTGGTGGCGAGCCAGAGCGCAAAGGCACCCACCGCCAGGGTCACCAGCTGCGAGAGCCGCAGCGTTGACGGCGCCTCCGGGTCCACGCGTCGGAAGTGGCTGATCACGTCAGACACAATGTTGCCCGAGGAAGCCATCAGGCAGCTATCAGCGGTAGAGAGAATGGCGGAGAAGTAGGAGGAGAGCATCAGCCCCATCAGCCCTACCGGCAGCACCGTGCGCAGCAGCATCGGAAGCCCGGTCTCCGGGTCCACCACCGCGCCGGCACCCAATGCGTCAAACATTCCCTGCTCCGCCGCCACGCGCGCCAGAATGCCCAGGCTCACGCCCATAAAAGCCATAACGGGCCACTCAAACAGCCCGGCGATATACCAGGCCTTCTTTGCAGTCTTCTCATCGCGGCAGGCGTAAATGCGCTGATACAGCGTCATGCCCACAAACCAGATGGGGATGATGGTGATCGCCCAGTTCACCAGCTGCCGCCAGGTCACGTTCGTCAGACTCAGGAAACCGGGAGGCAGGGTCGTGCGGATAGCGGACATACTCCTGCCGCTCTGCTCCGAAAGCCAGGAGATGTCAAGGAGGTTGGCGAAGCTGAGCTGCTCTATACCGCCCCCCACGGCCAGGAATGAAACCGGCACGCCAATAAAAACGAGCCCAATCATCAGGATAGCCCATTGCACGGTATCGGTGTAGATGACGGCTTTCATGCCGCCCATGACGGTATATACCACGGCAATCACCCCCATGATCAGCAACGCCGTGTTCAGGTCGAGACTGACGAAGGTGCCACTGGCGAGTTTGGCGCCCGCCAGGATCTGCGAGCTGGTGAACCCGGTATAACCGATGGCGGAGATAATGCCCGCCAGCAGCGCCACCCGGGCATTAAAATAGTACCCGAAGATCTGCGGGAAAGTCAGGAATTTAGCAAAGGCAGGATTATTCTTCACTTTTGGGATCAGGAACACGGCTGCGAGCCAGGCACCCAGCAGGCCGGTGAAGAGCATCCAGGAGCCGGAAAGGCCCATCGTAAAGCCCAGCCCCCCTAAGCCAATGGAGAAGCCGCCGCCAACATCGGTCGCCACCACCGACAGCCCGATATGCCCGCTCCCCATCCTGCGTCCGCCCACATAATAGTCATCTGCCCCTTCGTTCTTTCTCAGGAAGTAAAACCCGATACCCAGCATTGCCAACATGTACAGTACGAAAATGAGAAGGTCAATATAATGCATTGATGAGAATAGTATAATTTAGCTGTGGCAGAGCTGCTTTCGCTCAACTCAAAGATACTTAATTATGCTTTTAAATTTGGCTTTTTGCAACCTATGCCCACTGAAAGCACCTATTTACTGAATTACACGCCATAGTTTTAGTGCAAATACTACTTTATATTGTTTGAGGATGTTGGGGCGCAGGCATTTTGTGCCGCTCGATTTTTATTCGCACAATCCAATTGAAGAAATGCTCTTCTTAAACCCGCTGCTGCCCCTGGGTATATGCGCATTTGTGGAGGGAGCATTCTTAAAACCAACTGATGCAACAAGCACATCTTTTGGTATATGTTTGACATTTTCTATATTTATACACTGGGTGATGGGGTAACACCCCGAACCGCCGGCGCCCGCCGCAACGGCTGATGACTCCTGCAAATGGGCAAGCATTGCTATGCCTTTGTTGTATATTTGCCGGCAGCAGCATATGAAAAAGCAGTATACCCCCCAAAAAAGCATATATAAAAAACTCTTAAGCAAGGCACTCTCTGCCGGTGAGCAGGCAACGGCCTTCCTCTACCTGCTGAAGTGGCTGGTGATCTGTGTCTTGGTGGGGGTGTCGGCTGGCAGCGCCTCGGCGTTCTTCCTGGTTGCCCTTGATTGGGTGACGGGTTACCGTGAGGCGCATAAAGTAATCATATGGCTGCTGCCGCTTGGTGGCCTGGCCATTGGCATGTTATACCATTATTATGGCAAGAGCGCCGCGAAAGGCAACAACCTGCTGCTGGAGGAGATCCAGCAACCGCGGCAGGTGCTTCCTTTCCGCATGGCGCCGCTGGTGCTGCTGGGCACGCTGGCCACGCATTTGTTCGGCGGCTCAGCCGGGCGGGAGGGCACGGCCGTGCAAATGGGCGGCACCCTCGCCGATCAGTTCACGTACCTTTTCCGGCTCCGTCCCCGCGACCGTAAGGTGCTGATCATCGCCGGGATAAGCGCCGGGTTTGCCTCCCTTTTCGGCACGCCGCTGGCCGGCGCTGTTTTCGGTTTGGAGGTTTTTATCCTGGGCAGGCTACGCTACGAGGCGCTCCTGCCAAGTTTCCTGGCTGCCGTTATTGCTGACTATACCTGCCTGGCCTGGGGCGTTGGCCATACCCATTACGCCATTCCTTTTGTTCCGGAGGTCACCATTTCCGGTATTGGGTATACCTTACTGCTGGGGGCGGTTTTTGGGCTAACGGGCATGATATTCGCCAAGTCCACGCATTTTTTCTCGGCTCAGTTCAAGCAACGCATCGCTTATGCTCCTTTCCGCCCCCTGCTCGGCGGGGCAGTGGTAGCGGTAGTGGTATGGGGCATGGGCACAACAAAATACATCGGCCTGGGCATACCGACTATTCAGGAGTCGTTTGAGCAGGTGCAGCCGTGGTATGCTGCCTTCGTGAAATTGCTGCTGACGGCCTTCACGCTGGGGGCAGGTTTTAAAGGAGGGGAGGTGACGCCGCTTTTTTTCACTGGGGCCACGCTGGGCAGCGCGCTGTCGCTGGTGGTACCGCTGCCTATTGCCCTGCTGGCCGGTATGGGCTTTGTGGCAGTTTTTTCCGGGGCTACGAATACCCCCCTCACGTGCACCATCATGGCCATTGAGCTTTTCGGGGCAGAGAGCAGTGTATATATGGCCCTGGTCTGCGTAACGGCATACCTCTTCTCCGGGCATTCCGGCATATACGGCTCTCAGGTTATAGGTAGCCCAAAGTTTCTTTTCTTCGGTCGGGAAAAAGGCAAAAACCTCACAGATGTAGCGGCAGCCCGAAAAAAGAGAAGATAACACCCTCTATATGAGCGGGTACTCACTCTCTCTGAAAAAATCCATCTTATTATCGGAATCATAAATAATAACAGCTTGTTATATAGTTGTTTATGTCTGCTATTGCGTATGTTTATAAAATGAGCTGACTATCTATCACCCTTTTACTTTCAGGGTATGAAACGAGCCGGATTCCTGATACTGATTTTACTGTCCCTGTTTATGCTGCAGCCTGTGGCACAGGCCCAGGAATTGCCTGCGTACGACAGAGACACGGTCTTTTTTACCACCAACCGCAAAAGCGTAAAAATCCCTTTCAAGCTCGTTCACAACCTCATCGTCATCCCTGTCAGGATCAACAGTTCGCAGCCACTCAACTTCATTTTAGATTCCGGGGTAAAAAGCACGCTGATCACCCGCCTGTATTTTGCCGACTCACTGGACCTGAGGGATGTGAACAAGATCAGCATCCGGGGCTTGGGAGAAGGCCATTCCATCGAAGCGTATCAATCGAAGGGCAACGACCTGCATTTGCCCGGCATCAGCGGGGTGAATAACGAGGTGTTCGTGCTGATGGAGGATGTCTTTAACCTTTCCACGCGCATGGGAATGCCGGTGCATGGGATTATTGGTTACAACATCTTCAAAAATTTTATTGTCAAGATCAACTACAGCAACAGTGTCATCACCCTCTACAGGCCTGATCAAAAAATTAAAAAGCGCCGCAGGGCAGAGGAGTATCCTTTGTATATAGAGGGCACAAAGCCCTATGTATATGGTAAGATACGGCAGCACAACGGCGACACGGTGAGGGTAAAGCTTGTAGTAGACACCGGTGCCAGCAACAGCATCTCCCTTTACCTGCCCTCCGATGAGCGTCTTTTATTACCCCAGAAAGTGATGAAGGCATATCTGGGCAGAGGACTCAGCGGCGACATTAACGGTCAGATCGGGCGCTTGGAGGCATTCTCACTTGGCAAGTACGAGTTGCAGGACCTGACGGCCTCTTACCCGGACGAGTCGTCCATTAAACTGGCGCTGAACGTGGGCGACCGCAACGGCAACCTCGGTTCTGATATTCTTTCGCGCTTCACGGTGATATTTGATTACCCGCACAACCGCCTCATCATGATACCCAACAAACGCTTCAAAGAGCCTTTTAGCTACAACATGGCAGGTTTTGAAGTGACCACGCCTTTGCCCGGCACAAATTTTTACATTGTTTCGAATGTAATAGAGGATTCGCCGGCGAAACTTGTGGGGCTGGAGCCCGGCGACCAGTTACTGCATGTGAATGGCCGGAACTGCAGCGATATTATGCTGCCTGAGCTGCTGCGACTCCTGGAAAGCAAACCCGGACGCAAACTGCGCATTCGCCTGCGCCGGGAAGCAGAGATAGTAGATGTGGACCTGGTGTTGCAAAGCAGGATATGATCTCTGTCCGGCATGACCGGCGGGAATGTTAGCATTATAAAGCGCTGCGCCGCAATATGAAGTTAGCGTTTGTTTTACTTTAAGTGGATGAGCTGGTTTTCTGAAAGTCGAGGTACACCTGCAGCGCAAGCAGGAGCACTGCCAGCACAATCAGCGATATGGCCACGTAGTACCTCACCGGGGGGACAGGCTTGAGGTAAGTGTTTCCCTTTTCGTCCGTTCCAGTAAACTTCAGATCAGACAAAATGAGGCCATTGCCAAAGCTCAGCCAAACCGCCGCGGTGAGCGGCTGGCGCATGAGCAGCAAAGAGACCATCCCAATCGCTGAGAAAAGCAAACCCGCCATTACCCTCCATGAAAATATTTTCATATATCCGAAACGATGCTTCTGCTGCTGGTGTTATGCCTGTGTTGAGACCCGCAAGGTAGGGCTTTTGCCGCAGAATCAGAATGAGAAGGAATCATTAGGGTGCCATATAAAGTTGTAACGGTATCAGGCTCAGCGATATTTATTTAAAAGAGGATGTGAACACTTAAAATTTTTGCACATTTTTAGCGACATCTCTTGTAAATAAAAAAAATAATGTGAAACATTTGTACTGTTCATATAGGTATAACAACCATACCTTTTTATTAACAACTTACTAAAGCAATGCAAAAAAAGGCGCGTTTATCATCAAACATGATAAAACACACTTCCCTCCGGAAGCGTGCGACTTTTTCTATCCTTCCCGTGGGGGTAGTTTTTAGGATCAACTCATCTGTAGTCCGCTACAGGCCCTAGGCCGGCGTACTCTTTGACTGCCTATGCGGTAGTCATACTTCAACCAATCTTCCTGTATAGCTTAAACTCACTCACACAAAGATGCTTTGTGCGTGTTTGCTACATCATTTTTTTACTTAATGTTTTATTGCACTGTGCGCGAGCACAGCAGGGATATATATTTTTAAATAAATGAATCAATCCGAATTCATTGTTACCGTTGCCAGCGAGCAACACATCATCCACTCACAGCAGATCTGCACCGAGATGGAAGAGTCGGCGAAGGCCAGAGGGACTGGCATCGCCAAAAGATCCCCTGACTACATCGCGCAGAAGATGCTGGAGGGCAAAGCTGTAATTGCCCTGCACGCCGATGGCCGGTGGGCAGGCTTCTGCTACATCGAAACGTGGGGACACGGCAAGTACGTGGCCAACTCCGGCCTGATCGTGTCGCCGGACCTGCGCAAGAGCGGGCTGGCCCGGCAGATCAAAAATAAGATATTCGAACTCTCACGCACCAAATACCCGGACGCCAAAATATTTGGATTGACGACGGCCCTGGCCGTGATGCGCATTAACTCCAGCATCGGCTACAAGCCAGTTACCTATTCAGAACTGACAGACGACGAGGAGTTCTGGAAGGGCTGTCGCAGTTGCGTGAATTTTGAGATCTTGCAGAGCAAAAACAGAAGCAACTGCCTCTGTACCGCCATGCTCTATGATCCTGCCAAGGAGGAGGGCTATGTGCCGTTGCCGGTTGTGGAGAAGCAGCCGCAGCCCAAAGTGAACAGCGTGCAGGAGCGTTGGACGCGCCACCGCCAGCGTCAGAACCAAACTTCCGAAAATCAAAACTCTAACATGTCAGCCGCCTGAGCGGCCTGATATCAGTAAAAGAAATAAACATGAAAAAAGTAGTTTTAGCCTTTAGCGGCGGATTAGACACCTCGTACTGCGCCATTTACCTTGCCCAGGAACTGGGGCTGGAAGTATACACCGCAATTGTAGACACGGGTGGTTTTTCGGAGGAGGAACTGCAGGATGTAGAGCGCCGGGCCTACGCCATGGGAGCAAAAAAGCACACGCACCTGAACGAGACTGAGAATTTCTACAACAGCTGCATCCGCTACCTGGTATATGGCAATGTGCTGAAAAACAACGTGTACCCGCTTTCCGTGAGTGCCGAGCGCGTGACGCAGGCCCTTGCCATCGCTAACTACGCCAAATCGATTGGGGCTGATTATGTGGCCCACGGCAGCACCGGTGCCGGAAACGACCAGGTGCGGTTTGATATGATTTTCCAGGCCATTATACCGGAAGTGGAGATCATCACGCCCATCCGGGATAAAAAGCTGTCGCGGGAGGAGGAAATTTTTTACCTGCAGGAGCACGGCGTGGAAATGGACTTCAAAAAAGCGCAGTACTCTATCAACAAAGGCATATGGGGCACATCGGTCGGCGGAAAGGAAACATTAACCTCCAACCTGCCTTTGCCGGAGTCAGCCTACCCGACCCAGCTGAGCAAGCAGCAGTCGGAGCGTGTCACGCTGCAGTTCGAGAAAGGAGAACTGGTGGGTGTGAACGAGCAGGTGTTTGAGCATCCGGTTCTGGCAATCCAGTACCTGCAGGAACTTGCCGCACCTTTTGCGATCGGCCGCGATATCCACGTGGGCGATACCATTATCGGGATCAAAGGGCGCGTGGGCTTTGAGGCGGCCGCGCCGATGGTCATCATCAAAGCGCACCATACGCTGGAGAAGCACGTGCTCACGAAATGGCAGCTGTACTGGAAAGACCAGTTGTCGGTGTGGTATGGCAACTGGCTCCACGAAGGCCAGTTACTCGACCCGACGATGCGCGACATCGAGGCTTTCCTGCAAAGCACGCAGCAGAACGTAACGGGTAAAGTGTTTGTGCTCCTGGCGCCTTACCGCTTCCAGGTGGAGGGCATCGAAAGCGTGCACGACCTGATGAGCAACAAGTTCGGCACCTATGGGGAGATGAACCGTGCCTGGACCTCGGACGACGTGAAAGGGTTTGCGAAGATCTTCGGCAACCAGACCAAAATGTACCACAGCATAAACAGCGACTCGGCATGGGCAGCGAAGTAAAGGTGAAGGCGGGCATAGTAGGCGGCGCAGGGTATACGGGCGGTGAGATGCTGCGCCTGCTCCTGCACCACCCCAACGTCGACATCGCTTTTGTCCAGAGCAGCAGCCAAGCCGGGAAGCCGGTGCACGAAGTGCACAGAGACCTGCTGGGAGACACGGAGCTGAAGTTTACAGAGGCATTGCTGCCGGATGTGGACGTGCTTTTCCTCTGTGTGGGCCACGGCGATGCCAAACGCTTCGTGGATGCCAATGCCATACCCGCGCATATAAAAGTTATTGACCTGAGCCAGGATTTCCGCTGGAACGAGGGCACAAAGGAGGCAGCCGTAACGGATGCCGGCCGCACGTTTATATATGGCTTGCCGGAACTGCAGCGTGAGGCGATACAACAGGCGCAGAATATCGCTAACCCGGGTTGCTTTGCCACGGCCATGCAACTGGCGCTGCTCCCGCTGGCCGCTGAAGGCCTGCTGACGGAGGAGGTGCACGTGAGCGGCATTACCGGCAGCACCGGCGCGGGCCAGAGCCTGAGCCCCACCTCGCACTACAGCTGGCGTAGCGGCAACATTTCCAATTACAAAGTGCTCAACCACCAGCACCTGCGCGAGCTGGGGCGTACCCTGCAGAGCTTACAGGGAACGGAAGTGCCCGCCATAAATTTCGTACCTTACCGAGGGCCGTTTACCCGTGGCATCCTGTGCACGTCGTATATGCGTAGCGGGCTCAGCCAAAGCGAGGGGATAGATTTATATAGCGCCTACTACGCAACGCACCCGTTTGTGTCGATCAGCAGCAGTACGCCGGACCTCAAACAGGTGGTGAACACCAACAAATGCCTCTTATATATAGAGAAGCAGGGCGAGCATCTGATTATTACCAGCATGATTGACAACCTGGTGAAAGGTGCCTCGGGGCAGGCGGTGCAGAACATGAACCTGCTTTTTGGGCTCGATGAAAAAGCGGGTCTTAACCTGAAGGCATCGGCCTTTTAAGGCTACAGGCCTTTTTATATATACCATCAGCAACACTCTTTAACGAAACCGATCATGTACGTGAAGTACTTCATCTACTGTTTAACTTCTTACATCTAAAACTTAGCGAAATGAATCTCTTCGACGTTTATCCGCTTTTTGATATAGCGCCTGTCAAGGCGCAGGGCGCCTACCTCTGGGACGAGAACGGACGGCGCTACCTCGACCTGTACGGCGGGCACGCTGTAATCTCCATCGGGCACAGCCATCCGCACTACCTCAAGCGCATCGCGCGCCAGTTGTACGACATCGGCTTTTACTCAAACTCGGTGCAGATGCCACTGCAGCAGGAACTGGCAGACAAACTGGGCAGGTTGAGTGGCTACGACAAATATGAGCTATTCCTGTGTAATTCGGGTGCCGAGGCAAACGAGAATGCCCTGAAGCTGGCCTCATTCCATACGGGGCGCAAAAAAGTGATCGCTTTCAAGGGCGCCTTCCATGGCCGCACCTCCGCTGCCGTCGCCGTCACCGACAACCCCGCCATACAGGCGCCCATCAACGAAACGGATAACGTCATATTCCTTCCACTAAATGACACTGAGGCTTTTAAAGAAGCTGTGCAGGCACATGGTTCCGGGCTTGCTGCCGTTATCATAGAGGGCATGCAGGGCGTCGGCGGCGTACACGTGCCGGAGGAGGCTTTTCTACAGGAAATTGCGGCTGGCTGCAAAACGGTTGGCGCCCTCCTGATCCTGGATGAAGTGCAGACGGGCTATGGCCGAACAGGAAAGTTTTTCGCGCATCAGCATGCGGGGATTCAGCCTGACCTGATCACGGTGGCCAAGGGCATGGGCAACGGCTTCCCGATAGGCGGCGTGCTGATCAACCCGTCGATTGAGGCGAAGCACGGGCTGCTGGGCACGACCTTTGGTGGAAATTACCTGGCTTGCGTGGCTGCACTCGCGGTGCTGGAAGTGCTGGAGGATGAAAAACTGATGGAGAACGCAGCGCATATCGGCAACAGGCTGATGCAGGAGCTGCGGCAGCTGCCGGGCGTGCGCGACGTACGGGGCGCAGGCCTGATGATCGGGGTGGAGTTAGAGGAGCCATGCGGCCCCATACGCAAGCAACTGCTGACGGAATACGGTATTTTCACCGGTTCCTCCTCCGATAAAAACACGCTGCGCCTATTACCGCCCCTGTGCATCGGCGCCCGCGAAGCAGACACCTTTCTGTCTGCGTTTGAGTCTATCCTTCATACCATCGCCATACAAACGAACTAATGAAAAAATTTACCGCTGTGCAGGATGTAGCCAACCTAGAGGATCTGGTAAACGAGGCACTGCACCTGAAACAGAATCCGTACGAATACAAGCACCTGGGAGAGAACAAAACCCTTGGCCTGCTTTTTCTCAACCCAAGCCTGCGCACGCGCATGAGCACCCAGATAGCAGCCGTGAACCTGGGTATGAACGTGATGGTGATGAACATGGATAAAGAAGGCTGGGCGCTCGAGACGCAGGACGGCGCCGTGATGAACGGCAGCACGGTAGAGCATATAAAAGAAGCGGCAGCCGTGATGGGACGTTACTGCGACATCATCGGCATCCGCTCTTTCCCGAAACTTCAGAACCGCGAGGAGGATTACAGCGAAGACCTGCTCCGTAAGTTCATCGCCTACTGCAAGGTGCCGGTGGTAAGCCTGGAGTCTGCGACGCGGCACCCGCTCCAGAGCTTCGCTGACCTGCTGACGATCACAGAAAACACCCCTGCGGGAAAACGGCCAAAGGTGGTGCTGACATGGGCTCCGCACGTGAAAGCGCTGCCGCAGTGCGTGGCCAACTCTTTTGCCGAGTGGATGGGAAAAGCGGAGGTGGATTTCGTGATCACGCATCCGGAGGGATATGAACTGGCGGACGAATTCACGGGGAATGCCCGGATAACCACTAACCAGCAGGAGGCGCTCCACGACGCCGACTTTATATATGTCAAAAACTGGTCGAGCTACACAGATTACGGCAAGGTGCTGACAGAGGGCGAGGGCTGGATGCTGACGAATGAGAAGCTGCAGTCCACTAACAACGGCAAGGTGATGCACTGCCTGCCGGTGCGCCGCAATGTGGAGTTGAGCGACGAGGTGCTGGACGGACCGAACTCGCTGGTGCTGGAGCAGGCTAACAACCGTACGTACGCCGCACAGGCAGTGCTGAAGCGCCTGCTGGAAAATTTAAGATAATTTAACAGCTTTACAGCGTCTTAGACACCTGTAAAAGTCTTTTCAAGCGAAGCAATTCCTTATGCAAGAGCTGAATATCATTAAGATAGGGGGCAATATACTGGACAACCCCACGCAACTGCACCGCTTTCTGAGCGACTTCGCCTCGGTGAGTGGCGCCAAGATCCTGGTGCACGGTGGCGGTAAAATCGCCTCTTCCATCGGGCAGCGGCTGGGCATAACACCAAAAATGGTGGAGGGGCGTCGTATCACCGATGCTGAGACGCTGGAGCTGGTGACAATGGTTTACGGCGGGCTTATCAACAAGCAGGTCGTGGCGCAGTTACAGGCGCTGGGGTGCAATGCCATTGGCATGACAGGTGCTGATGGCAATGCCATATATGCCCAGAAGCGGCCGGTGCGGGAAGTGGATTATGGCTATGCAGGAGACGTGGCAGGGTCAAAGAATATCAATGCGGCCACCATACAGGGTTTGCTTTCGCTTGACCTTACGCCTGTTTTCGCACCCTTAACGCACGACGGAGACGGCAGCATGCTGAACACGAATGCGGACACCATTGCCTCCGTCCTGGCCACTGCACTGGCGCCGCATTACGAGGTAAAGCTGTTCTACTGCTTTGAGAAAATGGGCGTTCTGCAGGATGCAGAAGACGACAATTCTGTTATTCCGGAGATCAACAAAACCTTATATAAGGAGCTGAAGGACACAGGGGTGGTATCGCTGGGCATGATCCCGAAACTGGATAATGCCTTTGCCGCGCTCGAGCAGGGCGTGCGGGCGGTACAGATAGGAGATGCCGCCGCCGTTAGCCGGATGGCAGCAGGAGGGAAGGCTGGAACGCTGATTACCTTATAGCTTATATATAGCTTGTTACATTGTTTAAGCCTTTGCTCCTGCATCTGGCGGGAAATTTTTAAACGCACCAACCAATATGAGTTCAGAAAAGAAAAAAGTAGCCATCCTTGGCGGCGGCAACATGGGCACGGCACTGG
Source organism: Pontibacter saemangeumensis (assembly GCF_039541895.1). NCBI lineage: Bacteria > Pseudomonadati > Bacteroidota > Cytophagia > Cytophagales > Hymenobacteraceae > Pontibacter > Pontibacter saemangeumensis. The sequence goes on along the minus strand of NZ_BAABHC010000004.1, from coordinate 178,475 downwards.
CCAAGGGCATGGTTGCTTCCGGGAAATACATACCTGCCGATATCACCCTTACCCGCCGAAATCTCCGGTACCTGGAAAGCATGGAAAAGGAAGGTTTTCAGGTAACCACCGACAATGCCGAAGCGGTTGCGGGTGCAGACATCATCATCCTGAGTATCCTGCCGCAGCAGCTGGACAATGTGCTGGACACCATCGCGCCCAGCATTGACCCCGCGCGTCACCTGTTTGTTTCCATCGTGACAGGGGTGATGGTAGAGGACATTGTGCAGCGTGTCGGACAGGAGGTGCAGGTAATCCGGGCCATGCCCAACACCGCCATCGCCATCCGGGAGTCGATGACCTGCATTGCGGGCAGCAAGGCATCGGAGGAGAACCGGGCGTTGGTGCAGGAGATTTTTGAGGCGGTAGGCGAAACGGTAGAGATAGAGGAAGAGCTGATGACTTCGGCCACGGCACTCTGTGCCTGCGGGATAGCTTTTTTCCTGCGTTCCATCCGGGCGGCCACACAGGGCGGCACCGAAATAGGTTTTCATGCGGCGGATGCGTTGCGGATGGCGGCACAAACGGCCAAAGGCGCCGCCTCGCTGCTGCTTTACTTTCAGAGCCACCCGGAGAACGAAATCGACAAAGTGACTTCTCCGAAAGGGTGCACCATTGCCGGCCTGAATGAAATGGAGCACCATGGCTTCAGCTCTGCCATGATCAAAGGCATCAAAACATCTTCCCTTAAGGCGGAGCAGCTTTACCACAAAGAGAAATAACTAAGGAGCATGAAGGACCGGAAACTTTACGAGGAAGCCGTAGAGCTGCTGAAATCATTGATTGAAACCCCTTCCTTCAGCAAAGAAGAAGATAAGACAGGCGATCTGATCGCGCAGTTCCTTGCAAAGCACAACGTGGAAGCGCACCGCTCGCTGAATAATGTGTGGGCTTTTAACAGACATTACAATGCAGCCAAGCCAACCCTGCTGCTCAACTCGCACCACGACACCGTAAAGCCAAACCCGGGCTGGACGCGCGATCCGTTTGCGGCCACTCTGGAAGACGGCAAGCTGTTTGGCCTGGGCAGCAATGATGCCGGGGGATGCCTGGTTTCATTAATTGTTACGTTTCTTTATTTTTATGAGCGGGAGGATCTGGCCTATAACCTTCTTCTGGCGGCGACGGCGGAAGAGGAGATTTCAGGCAGAAACGGCATTGAGTATATACTGCCGCAACTGGGGCATCTGGAGGCCGCCATTGTGGGCGAGCCGACCGAAATGCACCTGGCCGTGGCGGAGAAGGGGCTACTGGTGCTGGATTGCGTGGCGAAGGGAAAAGCAGGACACGCAGCACGGGAAGAAGGCCTGAATGCCATCTATGAGGCGCTGCCTGATATAGAATGGTTCAGGAACTTCCGCTTTCCCGAGGAGTCGGAGCACCTGGGACCAGTTAAGATGAGCGTGACAATGGTGCAGGCAGGCACGCAGCACAATGTGGTGCCGGATAACTGCCGGTTTACCGTGGATGTGCGCCTCACCGACAAATACAGCATGGAGCAGGTACTGGAGGTAATAAGGCAGCACGTTAAAGCAGAGGTCAAACCACGCTCCATGCGCCTGAAACCATCGTCTATCCCCATGGAACACCCGCTGGTGCAGTCAGGCTTGAGACTGGGCCGCCAATCATACGGCTCTCCCACTACCTCCGACCAGGCTTTGCTGCCTGTTCCGTCCCTGAAGATGGGACCGGGTTTCTCAGGCCGCTCCCATATGGCAGATGAGTATATATACCTGTATGAAATAGAGGAAGGCATCAACTTATATATAAAATTACTGGAGCAGGTGATGTGATTTTCAATTGCTGATTGCTTAATGGTTACTTTGCTGTATTATCAAATTGTTTTTTGGCCATAGCCATATATCGCAGTCATATATAAGCATCAGTAGCCTTCGCACATCCTCACATTATCACATTTTCAAATCTTAAAATTTCCACATCTTCAAATCTATATATGAAACTCTGGCAGAAAACTTCCGGCACGGCCGCTGAAATAGAAACGTTTACGGTGGGCAAGGATGCGGAGCTGGATCTGCAGCTGGCCCCTTTCGATGTACTAGGCTCGCTGGCGCACACGCGCATGCTGGAGCGCATCGGCTTGCTGACGCCAGAGGAACTGGAGGTGTTGCAGCAGCATCTGAAACTTATATATAAAGACATCGAGGCAGGAGCTTTTGCCATCGAGGCGGGTGTGGAGGATATCCATTCGCAGGTGGAGCTGGAACTTACGCGTCGCGTGGGGGACGCGGGCAAGAAGATCCACAGTGGCCGCTCCCGCAACGACCAGGTGCTGCTCGACCTGAAACTGTTCTTCCGCCACCAGTTGCAAACCACAGTGGAAGGCGTGAAAGGCATGTTCGATATGCTGCAACAGCAAAGCGAACGGTATAAAGATGTATTGTTGCCAGGCTACACGCACCTGCAGGTAGCGATGCCCTCATCGTTCGGCCTGTGGTTCGGCGCTTACGCCGAAAGCCTCGTGGACGACATGCACCTGCTGCACGCCGCCTATAAAATAGCCGACAAAAACCCGCTGGGCTCCGCAGCCGGATATGGTTCCTCCTTCCCGCTCAACCGGCAGATGACGACAGACCTGCTGGGCTTTGAATCCATGAACTACAATGTGGTCTATGCACAGATGGGCCGCGGCAAATCCGAGCGGGTAGTGGCGACGGCCATTGCCTCGGTGGCTGCCACGGTAGCCAGGATGGCCATGGACCTGTGCCTGTACATGAACCAGAACTTCGGCTTTATTACGCTTCCTGACAACCTCACCACCGGCTCCAGCATCATGCCGCACAAAAAAAACCCGGACGTGTTTGAGTTGCTGCGCGGCCGGTGCAACAAGCTGCAGGCACTGCCAAACGAGATTTCCATGCTGCTCATCAACCTGCCCTCCGGCTACCACCGCGACCTACAGCTGCTAAAGGAAAACCTGTTCCCGGCCCTGGAGGATATCCAGCGTTGCCTGGAGATGATGACCTATATGCTGGCGCAGGTACAGGTGCGTGAAAATATACTGGATGACGAAAAGTACCAGTACCTGTTCAGTGTGGATGCGGTGAATGCGCTAGTGCTGCAGGGAATGCCTTTCCGGGACGCTTACAAGGTTGTGGGCGCTCAGATCGAGGAAGGGACCTTCTCCCCGGCAGCGGAAGTCGCGCACACGCACGAGGGCAGCATCGGCAACCTGTGCAATGATAAAATCGCGGAGCTGATGCAGCAGGCGCTGGCGCAGTTCAACTTCGAGCGGGTGAAAAGCGCCTACCAGGAGCTCCTGGCTTAATTCAGATGAAACTGCTGGGGCTTTATCCTGATTTTGTGGCGGTTAGTCTGCAACAGAACCCCTACCAGCAAAGCCAGTATCACCGCACAAGCGACCACCAGGGAGGCAAGCATTTTCAGGGAATGAAGCTGTCTTTCTGCGGAAGCATATAATTCGTGCCCCACATCCTGCTGCAGTTTGCTGAGCGCGTGCATGGGCATCAGCAGTTGGTTAAAAGCAGGCACTACCTCCGCTTCATATAAATCGGCGGCAGCTGATTTATTGTCCCCGCTGCTGAGTTCTATAAACCGCGCCTGCGCCGCAGTAAGCCGCTTCACCGCATGCTTGTATTGCTCCAAATCCTTTGTTTCCTGGTTTGTCAGGTAAGTCGCCTCGTATTTCGCGGATAAGGAGTCTATCTCCCGGATATGCTGCTGCAGGCTTTCCTCGATACGCTGCTCCTGCACAGGATCCTCTTCCTGCAGGTGCTCTTCCAGCAGCATCCTGTTCTGATAGTAGCGCTCCTGCATGGCGGCAATATCCAGGGCAGGCACCAGCCTGTCGTGGTACACCGATGCAAACTGGCTGCTCACCTGCGTCATGCTGCAACTTACCCACCAGTTTGCCACAATAATGATCACAAACACGGCGCACAGGGCAAGGGCTATTTTTTGCCTTTCCTTATCTTTTATGATCCTCTTCATATAAGTGCTCCTGCTTTTTCTTAATGAATTTAATCAATTTAATTCTCAATAGCCAGTGAATGTGCAAGAGATATGCCACATACACCCGGAACCTGCGCAACATTTATCTTGGAATAACAAAATAACAATTAGCATCGTGCGCGTATAAAGGGCACATTGCAGCACCTTGCATAACGAGCGCTAACAGACGTGATACCAATCAAGATCCACACGCAGCCAGACGACTCCACCTGCGGGCCCACCAGCCTGCATGCCGTATACCGATATTTCAAAGATCCGATCTCACTCAGCGAGGTGATTAAGGAGGTTCCTTACCTGGACGAAGGGGGGACACTGGAAGTGCTGCTGGCCTGCCATGCGCTTCGACGGGGCTACCGTGCCCGGATCTACACCTACAATCTCCATATCTTTGACCCGACCTGGTTCATCCTCAGTAACGAGGAAATCATCGAAAAACTGGAGCAGCAGATGGATGTCAAGAAAGGCAGCAAGCTTCACCGGGCCTCCAACGCGTACATCGATTTTCTGCAGCTCGGCGGCGAGCTTCGCTGCCGCGACCTGACCAAGACGATGCTGCGCGAGTATTTTGACCGCGATATCCCGCTGCTTACCGGACTCAGCGCCACCTACCTCTACCAGAGTGCCCGCGAAATGGTAGATGAACTGGACAAATCCATATACGATGATGTGCACGGTTTCCCGATGGGGCACTTCGTGGTGCTCTGCGGTTTCGCCGAAGACCAGCGAAGCGTTGTGGTCGCGGACCCTTACCGGGAGAATCCCTATTTCGGGGACAATTACTACGAGGTGAAAGCCTCCCACTTGATCAACTCCATCATGCTGGGCATGGCCACCTTCGATGCTAACCTGCTGGCCATACAACCTGCCATTCAAAAAGAAACTGAGCAAAAATAGAACATGCGAAAAATTGTTGTTGTCGATCATCCCAAAGATTGGGATGAGGCAACGGAAGGCACGGAAGTGGTAGACACGCAATCCTACCTCACAGACGCAGCTTACACCGATATAAAGAACGCGAGGGTGTTTAACCTCAGCCGGTCGTACCGTTACCAGAGCGCCGGCTATTATGTGTCGCTGCTGGCGGAGGCGCGTGGCCATAAAGCCATCCCGAGCGTCACGACCATGCAGGACCTTAAAAGCCCCACCATCGTGCGGGCGATAACGGTGGAGATCAATGACCTGATCCAGAAAAGCCTGGCCGGGCTTCGCTCCAACTCTTTCACCCTCAGCATCTATTTCGGGCACAATGTGGCCCTGAAGTACGAAAAGCTGTGCAAGCAGCTGCACGACCTTTTTCAGGCTCCTCTGCTGCGTGCGCAATTTGTGCTGAAGGAGGAGTGGGTGCTACAGAGCATCTCGCCAATTCCGGTTAATGAGGTGCCGGAAAGCCACCGGCCGGACCTGAAGCGCTTTGCCAAGACCTATTTTGCGCGCCACCGCTTTTCGGGTGCCCGCGTCACACGGAGGGTATATGATCTGGCGATCCTGGTGGACCCGCACGAGAAAGCGCCGCCATCCAATGAGAAAGCCATTCAGAATTTTGTGGACGCGGCCGAGTGCCAGGGCTTTTACACCGAACTGATCACCAAGGACGATTACCGCCGGCTGGCCGAGTTTGATGCCCTTTTTATCCGGGAGACGACGGCGGTAAACCATCATACTTACCGTTTTTCCCGCAAGGCGCATGCCGACGGGCTTGTCGTGATCGACGACCCTGTGTCCATTCTGCGTTGCACGAACAAAGTGTACCTTGCCGAGTTACTGCTAAAAGCCAAGGTGCCAGTGCCGAAAACCATGATCATCCACAAGGACAACCGGGAACGGGTGGAGGCGGAGCTTGGGCTGCCCTGCGTGCTCAAAAAACCGGACAGTTCTTTCTCGCAGGGCGTGGTGAAAGCGAAGGACGCGGAAAGCCTGAAAAAGGAACTGGACCTGTTGCTGGCGGATTCAGAGCTGATTATCGGGCAGGAGTATATACCCACAGATTTTGACTGGCGCATCGGAGTGCTGGACAAGCAGCCACTGTATGCCTGCAAGTATTTCATGGCAAAAGGGCACTGGCAGATCTATAACTGGAACGGCAAGAGAAAACAGGACGAGGAGGGCGACGGGGAGGTGGTGCCATTCGAGCAGGTCCCTTTTCATGTGTTGCATACGGCGCTAAAAGCCGCTAACTTGATCGGCGACGGCCTGTACGGGGTAGACCTGAAGGAGATCAACGGCAAAGCCTACGTGATTGAGGTAAACGACAACCCCAGCATAGATGCCGGTGTGGAGGACACCATCCTGAAAAAGGAGCTTTATGCCACTATCATCAAATCCATTAAACGACGAATAAACACCAACAAAAACATCCGCATCGATGAATGAGCACCACCAGCCGCTACACCTGTTCGAGGGCTTTGGCGTAGAGTTAGAATATATGATTGTGCAGCGTGATGACCTGCGGGTGCTCCCGATCACTGACATGCTCATATATGATGAGGTGGGCGCCTACCTGTCGGATGTGGAATTCGGGGATATAGCCTGGAGCAACGAACTGGTGCTGCACGTGGTGGAATTAAAAACAAATGGCCCCGCTGATACCCTGAAAGGGTTGGAAAGCAAATTTCAGTGGCATGTGCGGAAGATTAATGAGATGCTGCTGAAATACAACGGCATGCTGCTGCCGACCGGGGCGCATCCGCTGATGAACCCCTACACGGACACTAGGCTCTGGCCGCACGACTATAATACCGTGTATGAAGCCTATAACCGCATTTTCGACTGCCGCGGGCACGGCTGGGCCAACCTCCAGAGCACGCACCTGAACCTGCCGTTCGCGGATGATGCGGAATTTGGGAAACTGCACGCAGCCATCCGGGTGCTGCTGCCGCTCATCCCGGCCCTCAGTGCCTCTTCCCCCATACTGGACGGAAAAGTGACGGGGCTACAGGACACGCGGCTGGACGTATACCGCCATAACCAGGACAGGATTCCGGCGATAGCGGGCAAGATAATACCGGAAGCCGTGTTCACGAAAAAGGAATACGATGAGCAGATCTTCCAGCCTATATTTAAAGCCGTGGCCCCCTATGATACAGATGGAATACTGCAGGATGAATTCCTGAATTCCCGAGGCGCGATCGCACGCTTCAGCCGGAATGCCATTGAAATCCGCCTGCTCGACATCCAGGAGAGCCCTGCGGCGGATATAGCAGTGCTACGGGCGGTGGCGGGCGTGCTGCAGGTGCTGGTTGCGGAGCGCTGGGTTGCACTGCGGCACCTCAAGGAGTTTAAGGAGGACATGCTCGCCGGCATCCTGCTGGATGTGATTCGGGAAGGGCAGCAGGCGGTTGTTACAGACCCGGGCCTCCTGCATTGCTTTGGGCTTCGTGGGTCCGGGAGCAAGACGGTCGGGGAGATCTGGCAGCACCTGATACGGGAAACACCGGAACTGGAAGACGATCCTGCAGTAGCCTATATCCTCCACACCATTACCTCCCGTGGCAATTTAGCGAAACGTATACTGGAAGCAACCGGCGAAAACCCGGCTGAGCAGAAAATACAAGAAGTATACCGGCAACTGGCGGTTTGCCTGCAAAAAGGTGGTATCTTCCTACACGATAAACCATGTTAAGACTCTTACTAACCTGTGAACACGGTGGAAACAATGTTCCCGCCGCCTATAACCCTTTATTTGAAGAACACCAAGCTTTACTTGCCTCGCACGAAGGGTACGACATCGGGGCAAAAGACCTCTACCTGGAGTTGGAGGACCTGGCGCAGAAATCATTTTTAGCCGACACCACGCGCCTGCTGGTAGAACTGAACAGGTCTTTGCACCACAAGCAGCTGTTCTCGTCCATTACCAGGAAATTACCGGAACAGGAGAAGCAGCAGATCCTCAAGGAGCATTACAAACCGTACCGCGAACGGGTGGAAAGCCTCGTGCATGACTTTGTGATGGCCGGCAGGCAGGTGCTGCACATTGCGGTGCATACCTTTACGCCTGTGTTGCATGAAGAGGAGCGTATAGGTGATATCGGGCTGCTCTACGACCCCAGTCGTAGCTCCGAGCAAGCCTTCTGCCGTGCCTGGAAACAGCAATTGCATCAACTTGACCCTGATGTGCTCGTCAGGTATAATTATCCCTACCTGGGTATTTCAGACGGTTTTCCGACATACCTGCGCCGAAAGTTTAACGACCGCCAGTATATGGGCATTGAACTGGAGGTGAACCAGAAATTTCCTTTGGGGGATCCGCAGCAGTGGGCTCACTTAAAACAGCTTATAAAGCAAAGCCTGCAGCAAACCCTGCAGCCCTACCGTGACCGGGAAAAAGATAATCCTGCCTGAAAAAAAGTAAACAGGTAAATCTGATAACAAAAACAAGGCATAAGAAGTATTGTACAGAAGTGAAAGCGCCCTTATATAGTGGAGGAGAGATGTGTGGCAGGCAGTATAAGTGTTCTCACCCCTAATCATGATCTTTTCATTTAAAAACCACAACTATGAGAGTTAAAAATTTACTACACTTTGTTGTAGTGCTGTTAATGGGCCAGATGCTATTTTCCTGTAGCTCGGCAGAGTACTACCGCTTTTCAGCCACTAAGCCGGAAGCCTACAACACACACAAGGAAAAACCTGCTCCGGAAGCAGCGCCTGCCACAACAGCGCCCGCTCCCACCATGGCGGCTGTAGCGGTGCCCATTACCGACGAAGTGGCTGCGCCTGCCGCTCCTGCATTAGAGGCGAGCATTGCTACACCGGCACCGGCTGTTGTCCAGAAAAAATCTGCCGGGATAGTGAAGGCTCCTACGGAAAAAACAACCCTTTCGCTTGAGAAGCGGGAGATAACCGTGGCGGAGGCAGAAGCCCTGGCGATGGCGAACGAACGCCTTGCTGACATGTCTAAAGCAGAGAAAAAGGAGCTGAAAAGAGAAATGAAAGAAGCTTTCCGCCAGAATGGCGGGGGTGCCAACATCGTCGAGATTATCCTGGCGGTCCTGCTACCGCCATTGGCGGTGTTTTTGCACGACGGCATCGGCACCTCGTTCTGGATCAGCATTATCCTGACCCTGCTGTTCTGGGTTCCGGGTATAATCTACGCCTTGCTGGTTGTTACAGACACCATATAAGCATCAGCAAGTAATCCATATATATCCGAAGCACCGCCCACATGCGGTGCTTCTTTTTTGGGTACGATTTCATGTTAACTTCAACTAGCTGATCTCGTTAAATCACTAACAATGTTCGCTTTTTAAATCATAAGCATCTACCAAATGGAATACAAGGACTATTATACCATACTTGGGGTAGATAAAACTGCTTCGCAAGCTGAGATAAAGAAGGCTTACCGCAGTTTGGCCAAAAAGTATCACCCTGACAAAAACAAAGGAGATAAAGCATCAGAAGCTAAGTTTAAAGATATCAGTGAGGCCTACGAAGTGCTGGGCGACAAAGACAAGCGCCAGCAATACGACCAGTTAGGCGCCAACTGGCGGCAGTTTCAGAATGCAGGTGCGGGAGGCGGAGGTCAATATTACGGCCAGCCCGGCGGTGGTTATTACGAGGGAGACTTCAGTGATATATTCGGCGGCGGAGGTGGAGGAGGCGGCTTCTCTGACTTTTTCCAACAGTTTTTTGGCGGCGGCGGCGCAGGCGGCGCTGGGTTCGGGCAGGCAGGCAGGGGCAGGAGCCAGGCCCGCAAAGGCCAGGATTACCAGGCTGAGTTGGAGCTCACGCTGCAGGAGGCCTACAGCGGTACTTCCCGGCTCATCAACCTCCACAACCAGCAGCTGCGCATCAGCACCAAACCTGGCGTGGCCGACGGGCAGCAGCTCCGCATCAAGGGCAAGGGAGGGCAGGCCACAGGCGGCGGCACCAGCGGCGATCTATATATAAATGTGCGGGTGCTGCCCGATCCGCGGTTTGAGCGCCGGGGCGATGACCTGTACACCAGCCTTCCCGTGAACATGTACACAGCCATTCTGGGAGGGCATGCCCAGGTGAACACCCTGAGCGGACAAGTCAAACTGACCATTCCAGCCGGCACCCAGCCAGGCAAGTCACTGCGGCTGCGCGGCAAAGGCATGCCTGTTTATGGCAAAGCAGACCAATTCGGCGACCTTTACGTAAAAATAGAAGTATCCCTGCCAACCCACCTGAGCGCAGAAGAGCGGCAACTGCTGGAGAAACTGCGGGACATCAGGCAGGCAAAGGCGGTGTAGCAGCGCCCTCCCAATATTTAAAGCTTAAAGCACAGTGCCTATGTTAGTGACCATTGAGCAAAACAGAACATATAGTCGGCTGGATGATTTTATAGACAGCCTGGCAGACAGGCAGCTTACCTGCTACGCCTCAGACCTGTTAGAGCAGCGCGGCTGCGAAAACATGAGCGAACTGGGTCAGGCTGTCAAGCGCGCCACAGAAGTGTGCCACAGCATGCACCTGCCCCTCCAGGAGAACTTCAAGGTTGTTTTCCGCTCGCAAAACGGCAAGGTGGTGCAGGATTGGCGCCTGTCACCGATGGCTTACCTGCTGATGGTGCTGAATGCTGACCCCCACAACGACATGGTAGCACGCACGCAGGTGGAGATGGTGAGGCGCGTGCTCCATATGTAATTCAACAGTAGGCAGCAAAACCGATAGCCTATGGCATCGCCTCCTGAGCGGCCAGTTCCGGGTCCCACCCGAACTGCAGGTAAAGGCGGCGCATGTTCTGGGGCATCTGTGCCTTTAACTGTATTATTTCCCCCGTGAAAGGTTGTTTGATCGTAAGTGCCGCGGCGTGCAGCAGCAGGTGCGGGCTGTTCAGTTCCTCTAAAAACATCCGGTTGTGGCGCCAGTCACCGTGGCGCTTGTCGCCTACTATATAATGCCGGATATGGGCAAAGTGCTTCCGGATCTGATGCATCCGACCCGTCTCGGGTTTAATTTTCACCAGGCTGTAGCGTGCGGTTTGGTAGGGGCCGACAGGGATGGGCAATTCGACAGTGGCCAGCCGGCTGAAGTGGGTAACTGCTAGTTGTGGTTCCTTGTGCTGGTGGTCTTTGTCGGGGCGGATGGCGCTGTCAATGGTGCCTGCCTCGGGCGCGAAACCGCGCACAACGGCAAAATAGGTTTTATCCGGTTGGCGCTCCTCAAACACTTTTGTAAATTGAGCCGCTGCCTCAGGCGATTTCGCGAAGAGGAGCACACCAGACGTGCCGCGGTCGAGGCGATGCACGGCATACAGACGGTACCCTAACTGATCGCGCAGCAGTTGCAGGGCGAACTCTTTTTTCTCCTCGGCTATGCGCGTGCGGTGCACCAGCAAACCATTTGGCTTGTTGATCGCCACATACTGCGCATCCTCATATATAATCTCCAGTGCCACTTGCTAAGCAAAGATACGGCTTCTGAGCTTATTTGCAGTTGCGGCTATATATTCATATTGAGCTGTTCTTTCAGTCAGGCAACCCGTATATTTGCTGAAATCAACAAAAGGAAGGCAGCAGCGATGGCAATATCCATGGACAACCTCCGGAGAGGAAAGAAGTACCGGCTCACCAACTATGGCGAATCATTTGATTTTCAGGTGGTGGAAATGCCGGAGGATGGGATATACCGGGTGAAGGACCTCAACACCCTGGATATCTACCTGCTGCACGACCTGGTCCGGTATGGCAAGGGCAGGGACTTTGACCTGGAAGAGCTATAGCCTGCTTTAGCTTCGGGTAACTTTGCCTTTGTTCTCCCAGTGGCTCTTCTCAATCTCAAAGCTACCGGGCACCCGCACGATGCTGCGCACATATCGCTCACCGGCAATGCTGCCGTCCTCCCGTCGCTTGCCAATATACAATGTCACCGGCTCTCCCCGCTCATTCGTGATAAACGTCGTGTCCTTGCCAAGCATTCTCTGATCATACCGCTCCTGCGGCTCGTATATCTTTTCCAGCACTTTCAGTAGTTTGGGGTTTAGAGGCATCTTTGCTGTTTTTTTCAAGTTTAACTTTTACATATAGATTCATCGGTTATTGGCAATTTTATACCCAAATTAAGGGCGCATTCGTAACCATTATCACTTGTATAATAACAATTTAATGGAAAAATAGACTCACCATGCCACAAGTGCATCATACCTGCTAGGTCATGGCGGGATTTTACTGACAGTAACAATTTATTGGCGGCAAAATCTAACATGCGCAGATACAAGTTTTAATTTTGCGGTAGTAGCAGGTGGTTCTGATTAAACTTAAAAAGCGTCCGTTTCGTTAGCCTGCAATAAGCTCATAACACCAGCGTTGAATGTAACAGGTGCTGCCGAACAACAAGCTTGGCAGGATGGCGCCTGCATTGAAAAGAAAGAAACATGCAAATATCATCCCCGCACTACTACGTGTATATATTCGGCAGCCCGGCCAGCGACAACCTGAAGGTGGGCGTTGCAGGAGATCTACAAAAGCAGCTTCAGGAAATTAGCAAAGAACCCGCCTCCCAAAATATGACTGTTGTGAAGGAAAAACCGCGACTAGTTTATTACGAGCATTATGAAAGGGAGGAAATAGCGCGCAACCGCGAGCAGGAAATCCTGAAAGGGGGGGATGACAATGTGCAACGCCTCATCGAGTCCATGAACCCGAACTGGCTCGACCTCAGCGACATGATCAGTTAAAAAGGATCGTTAGAAATCCGGCTCTGCCATGTAATTGGAAATTTATATATGGTATATATAAATTTCTTGCCTTGTTGCCCCTCAGAACAGCAGCACGTATGGCCTTTCCAATAAATGCATTTCCTCACCGAATTAGTCATCGTTTATCTGTCTGCGCTTTTTCGAGATAGAAATTCCAAACCTATTCTGTTACCTTTGTTACCCTCAAATGCTTCCTGATGGCAGTGTTTGCGCATCATTAGGTTTACTTTCAGGAGATAAGGCAACGTGTTCGGGAAAATCAAGAATCAGAGTGAAAACATTAGGCTGCAGGTTATGGTGGTGGCGGTGGGGGTGCTGCTGCTGCTTTCAAAGTTTGTCGCCTTCTTCCTGACGAATTCCAACGCTATCCTGACCGATGCGTTGGAGTCCATTATCAACGTGGTGGCCGGAGGCTTTTCATTATACAGCCTCCTATTATCTGCGCGCCCACGCGACGAGAACCATCCCTACGGCCACGGTAAAATAGAATTCATAGCTGCTACCCTCGAAGGGTCGTTGATCATCGTGGCGGGCGGCATCATCATCATTAAATCAATTTACAACCTGATTGAACCTGTCCCGCTCGAAAAGCTGGACATAGGTATTTTACTCATTGCCATATCCGGGGTAATCAATTATGCTGTTGGCTTGAGCACCTCCCGGAAAGGGAAAAAGTCGAAGTCGATGGTGCTGGAGGCAGGCGGAAGGCACCTGATGTCCGATGCTTATTCCACGGCCGGTATTTTGGTAGGCCTGGTGCTGATTTACCTGACCGGCATGGTATGGCTCGATAGCCTGGTGGCCATCTTATTTGGCGGGATAATCTGTGTGACGGGGATGCGTATCCTACGCGCTTCCGTAGCCGGCATTATGGATGAAGCTGACTACGCGCTGTTGAAAGAAATCGTGAAAGTGCTCAACGAGAACCGCCGCGAGAACTGGATTGACATTCACAACCTGCGTGTTATTAAATACGGTTCTACCCTGCACATTGATTGCCATCTGACGGTGCCGTGGTACCTGAACGTGCTGGAGGCGCACGATGAAGTAGAGGCAGTGGGCAAAGTAATTCGTGAGAAAATCGACCCGAGCATCGAGCTGTTCATCCACACTGACCCTTGCATTGAGACCTCCTGCTCTGTTTGCACCAAATTGCAAAGCTGTGAAGTACGCCGGCATCCCTTCAAGGCGCGGGTTGAGTGGGAGTTCGATAAAGTAATTGCAGACCGTAAACACAGCCTGTAAAACGCTTTAAGGAATAAGTTATATATACCTGTTGATCAGCAGGAAAAGAAGATCTTCCTAAACCAGCAGCATAAACTTTTTGCCCGGCATGGCTTTCACCACGCCTTTAAACTCCAGGCCCAGGAGCACAGAGGCTAATAAGCTGACTGGCACCTGCGCCTTCCAACTGAGGTTGTCCATTTGCTCCTCCCGGCTCTGCTGCAGCACCTGCAGTACTTTCAACTCATCCGTGTTAAACTCCGCCGGATCAAAAAATGGAGCCTTGGATTTTGACTTTGCAAGTGCGGCATCTTCCAGGTCCCAGTTCAGCAGCTCCACCAGATCCTGCGCACACGTATAGGCAGCGGCTTTCATTGACTTGATCAGGAAGTTTGGCCCTTCTGAAACAGGGGACGAGATATTTCCAGGCACCGCCATTACCTCTTTGTCATAGCTATGGGCAATGTCGGCCGTTATGAGCGTACCGCTTTTCAGGGCCGCTTCCACCACGATAGTGCAGTCCGACATGCCGGCGATAATGCGGTTGCGGGCAGGGAAACGCGGGGCATCCGGCTTCGTGCCGAAAACGCTCTCCGTCAGCAGGCCTCCCTGCGTGAGCATACGCTCGGCATATTTCCGGTGCACGGCGGGATATATGACCTCCGGTCCGCTGGCCATTACCCCGATGGTGGGAAGGCCAGCCTGCAGCGCTGCCCTGTGCGCCAGGATATCGATGCCGTAGGCCAATCCGCTGACCACCATAACATTAAGCGGCTTCAGGTCTTCTACAATCCGCTCTGTCACTGTCTGGCCGTAAGAAGAAGCCTGTCTCGTGCCTACAATGCTGACAATGCGCTTCTGGTTCAGGTTGCCGTTTCCGCGGAAGTACAAGAGGATCGGTGCGTCGGCAATTTGTTTCAGGCGGTCGGGGTATTTCGGAGAGGTGTAGAAAAGCAGCTGTACCTGCAGTTCTTCTGCCTGCCGCAGGATTTGTTCTGCCTGCAGCAGCGCTGCTTTCGCACCATCTAATATATTCCGGGCGTTGCTGTTCCCGATACCGGGGATTTTCAGAAGCTTGCCTGGAGGAGCGGCAAAAACAGCTTTCGGGGAACCGCAGTAACTCACCAGCTGGCGCGTCAGCTGCGCGCCGATTCCAGGCAGCCGGGTAATCGCTACCTCATATAGTTTCTGCTCCTCTTCCATGGTAGCCGCTTACGGCGCAATCAGCCTTTTGTGTTCAATTGGCTCTTGATTCCCTGCAGGAAAGCCTTCACTTTCTCCAGCGACTCAATGATTTCGATCTTGTCCTTTGTCTGCACCGACTTGTTTTTCAACACTTCTTTGGCCCCTTGAATGGTGTAGCCGCGCTCCTTCACCAGGTGGTAGACGGAGCGCAGCGTCTCAATGTCTTTGGGTGTGTACTGGCGGTTACCCTTCTTGTTTTTTTTTGGTTTAAGCTGCTCAAACTCAGTCTCCCAGAACCGGATAAGTGACGGGGCCACGTCAAACTGGGCCGCCACCTCGCCAATGGTGTAGTATTGCTTCTCGATTTCTCTTTCTTTATAAGGCATAGTTTTTTTGCTATATGTTGTGCGGCCGCCCCACTAAATTTAAGGCGGATGCTACTGATTACGCTTAAAAAGTGCTACTTTTGCCTCTATTGAGGCTTCCAGGCTGCACCTGCAAGCGGGGTTTTGTCTGACAAAAATTCGATATTTTTTGTTATTAAACAACAAGTATAGCGCTCAATATCTAAAGGCTTAATACTCATACATGAATTCAGCTGAAATCAGGCAGAAGTTTTTCGACTTCTTCGCTTCCAAGCAACACCAGATCGTGCCTTCTGCGCCGCTCGTGGTGAAAGACGATCCTACCCTGATGTTTATCAACTCGGGTATGGCTCCCTTCAAGGACTATTTTCTGGGCAACAAACCAGCACCCTACAAGCGCATTGCGGACACGCAAAAATGCCTGCGCGTGAGCGGCAAGCACAACGACCTGGAAGAAGTTGGCTACGACACCTACCACCACACGATGTTCGAGATGCTGGGTAACTGGTCGTTTGGAGACTACTTCAAGAAGGAAGCGCTGCAGTGGGCCTGGGAACTGCTGACAGAGGTGTACCAGCTGCCGAAAGACAGGCTATATGTGTCTGTCTTTCAGGGTGATGAAAAAGATAACCTGGAGAAAGACCAGGAGGCCTTTGAGATATGGAAAACCATGATCTCCGAGGATCGCATTCTCTACGGCTCCAAGAAAGACAATTTCTGGGAGATGGGCGATACCGGTCCGTGCGGCCCCTGCTCCGAAATCCATATAGACCTGCGCTCCGAAGAAGAGATTGCGCAGGTGCCCGGCAAAGACCTGGTGAACAACGATCACCCGCAGGTGGTGGAGATATGGAACAACGTGTTCATGGAGTTTAACCGCCTGGCCGATGGCTCGCTGGTGAAACTACCTGCGCAGCATGTGGATACGGGCATGGGCTTCGAGCGTTTGTGCATGGCCATTCAGAAGAAGCGCTCCAACTACGACACCGACGTTTTCCAGCCGCTGATCCAATACATCGCCAAAGAAGCCGGCGTTGTATATGGCGAAAACGAGAAAACGGACATCGCCATTCGCGTGATGGCCGATCATATACGCGCCATTTCCTTTGCCATTACCGACGGACAGCTGCCGTCTAACAATAAAGCTGGCTACGTAATACGCCGCATCCTGCGCCGCGCGGTGCGCTACGGCTTCACGTTCCTTGATTTCAAGAAACCTTTTCTATATAAACTGGCCGCCGTGCTGGCCGACCAGATGGCGCACGTGTTCCCGGAACTGAAGCAGCAGCTGAGCTTCGTGCAACGCGTGATAGAGGAGGAGGAGAACGCTTTCCTGCGTACTTTGGATAATGGACTCAAAAGAATTAGTGGCATTATTAGTCAAAAGTCTTTTTATGCCACGCAGGAGATAGACTATATGCCAGAAGGTGACGACTCTAACCTGAACTTTCTTCACGCAAGAAAAGCTGAGGGTACTATGAAGTTGATAAATGGGCGTGAGGCATTTGAATTATATGATACTTTCGGATTCCCACTCGATCTCACTGCATTAATTGCAAGAGAACATGGTTGGAAGGTAGACGAAGCTGGTTTCGGAGTGGAAATGGAGCAGCAGAAAAACCGCTCCCGCAACGCCTCGGCCACTGAGCAAAGCGACTGGGTGATCCTGCAGCCAGACGTGGTGAACGAGTTTGTCGGCTACGACTGCAATACAGCGGATTCCCATATCGTGCGCTACCGCCAGGTGAAGACCAAGAACAAGAGCGAGTATCACCTGGTGCTGGACCAGACGCCCTTCTATGCCGAGAGCGGCGGCCAGGTAGGCGACACCGGCTACCTGCTATCGGAAACCGAGCAGATCGAGGTGCTGGACACGAAAAAGGAAAACGACCTGATTCTGCATATCACGTCTAAGCTGCCGAAAAATTTGGAGGCAGCCTTCCGTAGCAACATCGATATTGAGCGGCGCAATTATATCCGTAAAAATCATTCTGCTACGCATTTGCTGCACGCCGCCTTACGGAAAGTATTAGGCGACCATGTGCAGCAGCGCGGCTCGCTGGTAAACGAAAAGCTCTTGCGTTTCGACTTCTCCCATTTCGCCAAAGTAGAAGAGGCCCAGCTGCGCGAGGTGGAGCATATCGTGAACGAGCGCGTCCGCCAGAGCATTCCGCTGGAAGAGCAGCGCAATACACCCATTGCCGAAGCGAAAGACATGGGTGCCATGGCTTTATTTGGGGAGAAATACGGTGAGTTCGTGCGCGTGATTGCTTTTGACCGGGAGCATTCGGTGGAGCTTTGCGGAGGCACGCATGTCTACAACACCGGCGAGATCGGCTATTTCAAAATCGTATCCGAGAGCTCAGTAGCAGCAGGGGTACGCCGCATCGAGGCCGTGACGGCTGCCGTGGCCGAAGACTACGTGCAACAGCAGCTTAATGAGCTGCACGCTGTGCGCGAAGTCGTGAGCACCCAAAGCAATGTATCCGGAGCGGTTCATAGGCTGCAGGAGGATTATAAAGCGCTGCAGAAGCAACTGGAGCAACATGAACTGAAGCAGCTTGGGAGCCTGAAAGATACACTTGCCCAAAATGCGCAGCAGCTCGACGGCGTCAACTTTGTAGCCGGGCAGGTGGAGGTCAGCAATGCCGATTACCTGAAGAAGCTGGCATTTGATTTACGCCAGGTGGTGGACAACCTGGTGCTGGTGCTGGCAGCGGAGATTGATGGTAAGCCGCAGATCGCGGTGATGCTTTCCGATAACGTGGTTGCTGATAAAAACCTGAATGCTACCCAGTTGGTGCGGGAGCTCGCGAAAGAGATCAAAGGCGGTGGCGGCGGGCAGCCGTTCTATGCCACGGCAGGAGGCAAGGACACTGCCGGCCTGCAGGCTGTGCCGGCAAAAGCGCTGGAATTATTAAAGAAGTCGTTGAACGCTTAATCTGTAAAATAACAGATGGATAAAGACATAAGAGATAAATACCAGGCAGTAATTGGTCTGGAAGTACACGCGCAGCTTCTGACGGAGAGCAAGGCATACGCCGCAGACTCCACAGAATACGGGATGATGCCCAACACCAACATCAGTGTCATTACGCTGGGCCACCCGGGCACGCTGCCGCGTGTGAACAAAAAAGTGGTGGAAATGGCCGTGAAAATGGGTCTAGCCACCAACTGCGACATTACGCGCTACAACGTTTATGCCCGCAAAAACTACTTTTACCCCGACCTTCCGAAAGGATACCAGATCACACAGGACAAAACTCCTGTCTGCACACACGGCCACCTCACGGTGAAGAATGCCGAGAACGAAGAAAAGCGCATCGGCATCACCCGCATCCATATGGAGGAAGACGCCGGTAAATCCATGCACCTGCCGGGCGAGGTGGAAACGCTGGTGGACCTGAACCGGGCGGGCGTGCCGCTGATCGAAATCGTATCGGAGCCGGACATCCGGGATTCGGTGGAAGCTTATAATTACCTGACGGAGATCAAGAAGTTAGTGGAATACCTCGAGATCTGCGACGGCAACATGGAGGAAGGCTCCCTGCGCTGCGATGCCAACGTGTCGGTGATGCTTCAAGGCTCTACCATATATGGCACCAAGGTAGAGGTGAAAAACATGAACTCCTTCCGCAACGTTCAACGCGCCATCGAGCACGAAATCGAGCGGCAGATCGCTATCCTGGAACGTGGGGAGAAAGTAGAAGGAGAAACGCGCGGCTACGACGCCAATACAGGTATTACGACTCCCCAGCGGTCAAAGGAAACACTGAATGATTACCGCTATTTCCCGGAGCCGGACCTTCCGCCGCTGATCATCGAGCAGGATTGGTTGGAAGGCATCCGGGCAGGCATGCCGAGCCTCCCGCAGGAGTTGTACAATCGTTTTGTGGGCGAATATGGCCTGCCTGAATACGACGCTGCCGTGCTGACAGACGCAAAGGAGATTGCCCTGTATTTCGAGGAGCTTTGCAAGGATACCACGAATTACAAGGCGGCCTCTAACTGGATGATGGGCCCGGTGAAGTCTTACCTGAACGAACTGCAACTGCATATCAGGGACTTTCCGCTTAGCCCGGAACAAATCGCGCAGATAATCGCTTTAGTAGATGAGAATAAGGTAAGCCATTCAGTGGCAGCCAAAAAGCTCTTTCCCTATATGTTGGACCACCCTGAAACGACGGCACAGCAGGTGGCTGAGGAGCAAAACCTGCTGCAGTCCGCTGATTCAGAGGAGCTGGGCCAGATTGTAAATGAAGTGCTTGCGGGCAACCCGGCGAAAGTAGCAGAGTACAAAGCTGGCAAGCAGTCCCTGATCGGTATGTTCATGGGGGAGATCATGAAAAAGACTAAAGGAAAGGCTGATCCGAAAGTGGCAAATAAATTGCTACGGGAAAGTCTGAATGCATAAATTATACCGTATGAATTGGAAAAACATAGCAGCTGTTGCTTCAGCTGCTGCCATACTGGCCAGCTGCCAGGGAAACAAAACCGCCTCTAACGGCGGTGATAACTATACCATCAAGGGCAAGCTGAGCAATGCCTCCGAAGGACCGATTTACCTGTATGAGTTAGGCGAGGTGCAGTTTGTGGCCCGTGACACGGCCCAGATTTCGCAGGACGGGTCGTTCCAGTTTAATGGCACCATCACGGAGCCAACGTTTTACCGCATCACGCTCGATCAGCAGAATGGCCTCATGCTGGTTCTGGACGAAGGCGAGATAAACGTGGAAGCCGATGCGAAAGACATCAACGGTACCGCAAAAGTGGAAGGCTCTGAGGACACAAAAATTTTCCTGGAGCTAAACAAGCTCGTAAACGAAACCCGCCTGAAGCAATCGGAGCTCGAACAGCGCTTTAACAAGGCGATGCAGGAGGGTAACAATGAGGAAGCTGAGGCGGTGCGGCAGGAGTATGTGGTGATGCAGAAGCAAGTGAAGAACTTCATTGCACAGCACCCCAACTCGGTTGTCGGCGCCTTCGGCACTGCCAGCCTGATTGACCCCACCAACGACTTTGCTTTTGCAGACAGCATGGCCACGCTTTTCAATAAGAACCTGCCGGAGTCGAAGTACACGATTCTTCTGAACGAGCGCCTGAAGCCATTCAAGAGCACGGCAATCGGGCAAACTGCACCGGATATCTCCTTGCCAACGCCAGACGGGGGAACCAAAAAACTATCCTCCTTGCGCGGGAAATACGTGCTGATCGACTTTTGGGCAAGCTGGTGCGGACCGTGCCGCAAAGAGAACCCGAATGTGGTGAAAATGTACAATGCCTACAAAGACAAGGGGGCTGGTTTCGAGATATTCGGCGTTTCCCTGGATCAGTCGCGGGAGAAGTGGCTGCAGGCCATTGATAAAGATAAGCTTACCTGGCCCCACGTATCCGATCTGAAAGGCTGGGAGAGCAGTGCGGCACAACTCTATAACGTTACGGCCATCCCGCAAACAGTGCTAGTTGATCCGGAGGGCAAGATCATTGCCAAAGGGTTGAGGGGACCGGAGTTGGAGCAAAAGCTGGCATCGCTTTTAAACTAATTTTTCCTGAATTGAAGCTTTCATATTTAGCTTCTTCTATTTAAAAGCAGCGGCCTTCCATATATGGGAAGGCCGCTGCTTTTGTGATATATATATGATATATGACGTCTGCTGAAGCTTAATATAAGAATTTATATATAGCCGGGTGTGCCTGTGATCTATACGCTGCTTCTTTTACAGAAATACCTGCTGCAGGACATTCCACAGTAATTTCTTTTGCTCCACATCGTGCTCCAACTTGGCCAGGGCATGAGAGAAGACAACTGGTACATCACCCAGCATCACGGGGTGGTATAAGGTGAATTTATCGTGCGGCAGCGCAGTGTCGAGGCGGCTGGCGAAACTGATGATATAGCTTAGCTGTAGTTCCTGCTGCAGGTCCTCGAACTTAACGGTAGCCCCCGACAGGTTGTTGACATAGGCGACATCTGTAGGTTTCAACCCTATGGCCCCTAAGATTTTCTGTAAAAATGAAAGCTGTGGCAATTTTTCAAATTCTTCATCTGAGACAGTGACAAGCACCACTACACCCTTGTCGTTTGCGCCCGCCACTTTGTATTTAGCAGGAACAGGCGGGATCGGGACATGCGGAATGACCGGCGTTGAAATCGGCTTGTGGTCCGTGATCAGGTTTCTGACGGCTGGCTTCGGTTTTTCATCTGACACTTTTGCAACTTCCGGAGCAGGCGGCATCGGAAGCTCCTCTGCCGAGACAGGGGCATGCGCTTCTCCCGCTACCATATAGATGGTTTCTGAGAAGAAGTTTTTCAGGAACTCCTCATTGATATCGTCTGCCTGCAATCCTGCCATATACTATCCGATTCCTTGCGCGTCTTCTTTAATTTCAAAAATAGATTTCAATTCCTTTGCTTCACTTGGTTTCATGCGGCCTGCCAGCACCAGGCGTAGCTGTCGCCGGCGAAGCGCTCCGTCATATAACTTCACTTCCTCCTCCGTCTCAGGCACTGCTTCCGGCACGTCAATCGGGTTGCCTAACTGGTCGACCGCCACAAAAGTGAAAAACGCCTGGTTAGACATGACTTTCCTGCCGCTCGGTATATCCTCTGCATACACCACAATATGTACTTCCATGGAGGAGTTGAAAGCACGCGTAACCTTGGCCTCTAGCGTCACCACGTTTCCCAGCCTGATGCTCTCCTTAAAAGACACGTTATCGACGGAAGCCGTAACGACAATCCGGTTCGAGTGTTTCTGGGCTGAGATGGCGGAGACGATGTCCATCCAATGCATCATACGGCCACCCATCAGGTTGTGCAGGGTGTTTGTGTCGTTTGGCAACACCAGCTCCGTCATGATCACGTAAGAGTCTTGTACTTTTTTTGCTTTGCGCATGAAACCGATGCTTGTTTGAGGCCACAAAGATACACGGCAATCCGGTAAGGAGGAAATATACTTACCCAACGCATCCTGTTCCGGGCACCAAATCTTGAGGCGGCCTTTTTATAAGGTGGAGTCCCAGCCTGATTTGCCAAGCAGCGGAACGAACTTGAAGCTGTGAAACTCTTCCCTGGTGAATTCACCTTCTTCTACGCGCGTAATCCGCATCATTTTCTGGCTTTTCTCATTTCCGACCGGGATGATGAGAGAACCCCCGAGCGTCAGCTGCCGCACGAGGCTCCTGGGCACTCCCGGTGCCCCGGCCGTCACGATGATCTTGTCGTAAGGCGCATGTGCCGGCAAACCCTCCGATCCATCTCCGTGGAAAGTGTGGGGCTTCAAGCCATATTTCTTAAAGAACATGACCGCTTTTTCATACAGTGGGCGGTTATACTCAATGGTGTATACCTGCTGGGTGAGTTGCAACAGCACGGCGCATTGATAACCAGAGCCTGTTCCGATTTCAAGCACCCTGTCAGTCGGTTTTAGCTGCATCAGCTCCGTCTGAAAGGCCACGGTGTAAGGCTGCGAGATGGTTTGCCCTTCGCCGATCGGGAAAGCTTTGTCCTGGTACGCCTGCTCCAGGAAGGCCTTTTCGAAAAAGAAGTGTCGTGGAACAGCCTCAACAGCAGCCAGAACGCGGGGGTCGCGAATGCCTTTTTCCTGCAATACTTTTATCAATCCCCGGCGCATGCCTTTGTGTCTGTACGAGTCTGTTTGCATCTAATCGTATCTATATACCCTATATTACCAGTCCTTGAAACACTTGTTTGCGAAAATAAGCATACCTCCTTTAAAATGCCTCTTAAACCGGACATTAACTTTTAAAATTGACAAGGAGAACATAAGCCAGGGAAAGCTGTTATTTTTGATGCGTCTGAGATGCAGGTAAGCTCATCCGGCAGTCACTGCTTCAGATAACGATTAAAAACCAAGCACAGGAATCATGTTTACAGGAATCATAGAGACGTTAGGGCGGATAACTGCAATCCGGCAGGAAAACACGAACAAGCATTTTACCATATCCGCTCCCTTCACCAACGAGTTGAAGATAGACCAGAGCGTGGCGCACAACGGGGTATGCCTGACGGTGGTGGGGATCAACGGGGACGAATATACGGTGACGGCCATCGATGAGACGCTGCAGAAGACTAACCTGAACAGCCTGGAAGCAGGGGATATGATGAACCTGGAACGCTGTATGCAGGCAAACGGACGCTTCGACGGGCATGTGGTGCAGGGGCACGTAGATCAGACGGCTGTATGTGAATCGGTGGAAGATGAGAACGGTAGTTGGTTGTTTACCTTCCGCTATGACGCGGGCAAAGGCAACGTTACCGTCGAGAAAGGCTCTATCTGCGTGAACGGCATCAGCCTGACGGTGGTGAACTCAAAAGAAGACGCTTTTTCGGTTGCCATTATTCCCTATACCTTTCAGCACACCAACCTGCAGCACGTAAAGCCCGGCGACTCCGTAAACCTGGAATTCGACATTATCGGAAAGTACGTGGCAAGGCTGCTGGGGAGGTAATTCTATATATAACTTCGGGAACAGGGTCGCTTAATTGATCGGTGATGCCAGATGATATTCTTTTTTATTCAACAATGATCCTGTGGTAGGTGACTCCGTAGCCGCCCCAGATACCGAGTCCCCCCTGTATGTTGGATTGGGTGATGTTGGGGGTGCCGATGGGACTGCCATTGCTGTTCTGCTCGTTTTCAAGGCTGAACCAGAAGCGGTAGTGCGGCAGATCGATAGCAGCCCAGCGAATAGTGATGGTATCGCCTACACCAAAATAGCTATATAAATCCATGTCTATTTCCTGCTGCCCCTTTGGCTCACCGCGGTCCAGCGGAAAACTGATCATTCGGCCGTTTACAAGCTCATCGTTGAATACGGAGGTGAAGAGGCCGGGATAGAAAGGCTCGCTGTTGCGCTTGGTAAAGTAGCGGATGCTGTTTCCCAGCGTGTCAGGGTCGATGTAGCGGTAATACAGTGTCTTCAGGCTATCCTGCTGCTGGTCCGGATGTGGCTCGAGCCAAAGGGAGTCTATCGGGTTGAGCTGCGGGATAGTGGTGACAGCCGTGAGCGTCTGGTTCCCGTGCTGGATGTTCAATCCGTAACTTTCTCCCAGTTCCCCAAGGAGTTCATCGGTGGTGTAAACATAAAATAGGAACCCGGTGTTGCCACTTAAAAGCGCCTCGGAAATGCCCAGCTGCACGCTCACCACTTCCCGCAGTTCCTCGGAGAAGGCCGCAGAGGGCACTTCATCCAATATAAACTCCTGTCCCTGCACCGTAACCTTTACCTGCGCCCCATGCACAAAACTCTCCTCCAGCGAGGCCAGCGATATTTCTGAAAACACGGGGACGGTGCGGGTCAGTACAACGAATGGGGGAGTGCCCTGCTCTATATGGCCTTCCACCACCAGCTTCTCACTCCCTGCCGGCAGCTCAATCGTCAGGTCCTGCTCACAGCTCCCCAGCAGCACGAGCATCAAAAGCATATATAAATAATGTGCTCTGTTCATAGTTACTTCCAGCTAAAGTTCCATGTGACGGATGGCAGCGGGAACGGGATGATGGAAACTTTCTTGGCCTGCAGCTTCACGTTCTGGTTTGCCGTGCTGCCTTCGTTGTCGACATAATACAGGAATGGGTTTCGGCGGCCATATACGTTGTAGATCGAAAAGGTCCAGCTTGATTTTATATGCTCCCGCTCCTTGCCTTCGCGCGTGGCGGAGAGGTCGAGGCGGTGCGTGGGCTGCATCCGGAAGCTGTTGCGGTCGCCGTACTGATAATTTACCGTTCCTTCCAGGTAGTAACGCCGCTCGGGCAGCGTGGTGGCCTGGCCGGTGCCAAACACAAAGGTGCCTCCAAAGGTCCAGCGGCTGCTGTAGCGGTAGCTGCCCACCACAGACAGGTCGTGTCGGCGGTCGTAGCGGGCCGGAAATACATCCCCGTTGTTCAGGTCCGGAAACTGTCGCGTGGTTTTGGACAGGGTATACCCGATCCAGCCCTGCAGGTCGCCGTAGTTTTTCCGCAGGAAGA
The DNA here is from genome assembly GCF_039541895.1 of Pontibacter saemangeumensis. Lineage (NCBI taxonomy): Bacteria > Pseudomonadati > Bacteroidota > Cytophagia > Cytophagales > Hymenobacteraceae > Pontibacter > Pontibacter saemangeumensis. The sequence continues at coordinate 153,021 of NZ_BAABHC010000004.1, read as the reverse complement.
GCTCCATGCCATAGGACTCGCCGCTGCCGCGCACAAACTCATATTCCAGATCGCGGTTGCTTGGCCCGGGCGCAAAGCCTTCCCGGTATTCCAACTGATTCTGCAGGTCTTTGTAATAAACTTCTATTGACCCCTCATACTGGTTTTTTGCGAAGCTTTTAAAATAGCCCAGGGCATATTGCGTGGCTCGCTGCGGTTTGACGATGGCGGAGCTTGGCACCCACACATCGAGGGGAAGGGTGGTATAGGCATTGGAAACCAGGTGCAGGTACTGGGCCGATTTCGTGAAACCGGCTTTCAGAGAGGCTTCCCTGCCCAGCAGGTACCGCACCGACACCCGCGGCTCCAGTGCGCTGTATGTCTTCACGGCATCGCCGCTACCATAGGCGGTAGAGTCTGTAACGAGCTGATTTTCGTTAAACTGGTAATAGCTAAAGGGGCCCACCTGTGTAAAATAGCTGTTGCGCAGCCCCAGGCTTACCAGCAGTTTGTCTGTCACATTCCAATCGTCAGATATATATAGGGCCCGTTCGTGGCCATATTTAGGCAAAACGCGGTCTGTCCCGAAAAGCTCTCCCGCCTCGCCCTCGGCCTCTCCCGTGCGTGGGCGGAGCGTGTGGTAGGTGTATTGCACCCCATACTGGAGGTGGTGGCGTACGTTTGGGATATAATTGAAGTCGATGTTGGCGGAATAATCACGCACCCCCGTCTGCAAAAGGGTATTGTAGCCGCCGAAGTCCCATGAAAACTGAAAGTCATAATTGCTCAGCACCCCGCTCACATCCATCTGCAACTTATCACTGAACCGGTGATTCCAGCGGGCGGTGGCGGTGGCGTTTCCCCAGAAGAAATCAGAGGTAAAGCGGCCGTCTGAGAGCCGTAGCTTTCCCACATCGCGTCCATAGTAGCCGCTCAGCGACAGTTCATCCCGCTCCGTCAGGTTGTACTGCAGCTTCCCGTTGAGATCATAAAACCGGTATGGCACACCGCCCTGCTCCGTGTTCTCCAGGAAGGGGTTGAGCAAAGCATCTATATAGGTGCGGCGGCCGGAAAAAATGAAAGCTGTCTTATCCTCCAGCAGCGGCCCCTGCACCGTCAGCCGCGAGGCAATAAGCCCGATCCCGCCATCCGCCCTGAAATCCAGCATGTCGCCGTCCCTGCTTTCGATATCGAGCACGGAGGAGAGACGGCCACCGTAGCGGGCGGGCATGTTCCCTTTGATGATGGTGGTGTTTTCAATAGCGTCGCTGTTGAAGACAGAGAAGAAGTTGAACAGGTGCCCGGGGTTGTAAACGATCGCTTTGTCGAGCAGCACCAGGTTCTGGTCGGCCCCGCCGCCGCGCACATAGAAGCCGGTATTGCCCTCGCCGCCCGACTGCACACCCGGCAGCAGCTGCACCGTTTTCAAGATATCCACCTCCCCAAAAAGAACGGGGAGCGTTTTAATGGATTCTATCGGAAGCTCCAGTTGCCCCATCGCAGAAGTTTCCGTTATGGGTTGTAGCCGCTCCGCAATCACTTCCACCTCCTGCACATCATAGGTAACCGGTGCTAATGTTATGTTAAGCTGCAGGCTCTGGTTCAGCTCCAGTTGCTGCTCGGTGGTGCGATAGCCAATGTACTGTGCGAGGAGGGTATAGCTGCCTGCCGGGGCAGCAAAGGTATAGGCACCGGTCGCATCGGTGGTCGTACCAAGGCTGCTGCGTTCCTTCATGGCCACGAGCGCACCGGCCAGGCCTTCACCTGTCTCAGCATCCACCACCCGGCCGGAGAGTATGTAGCTGTTCTGCGCCGCTGCGGGTGCAACAGCGTAGAGAAGCAGTAGTATGGAAAAGAAATAGAAGTTATAGCGTTGCAACCTGTTGCTGTTGAGTAATCCCTGAGAGAACAGCTTCTTGCTGTAAAGGTTTAACGCACGAGCGAAGGATATTTGTTCAAAAGGATAGTATATCCAAGTGAGCAGCAGTAGGCCAGAAAAGCCCCTAGCAAAGCGCCCCCAATCGTATCGCCCGGGTAGTGCACCCCCAGGTAAATGCGGCTGTACGACACAACTACTGCCCAGACGACGAGTATGATCTTGAAAACAAGGTAGCGGTCCGGGAGGATGAGGTTGAAAAAGACCGCAAGGGCGAAGCCGGTAGACGCGTGCGAGGACATAAAGCCAAACCGGCCGCCACACCCTTTCACCAGATTCACCACATCCGACAGTTCCGGGTCGTGGCAGGGGCGGAGGCGGGCGAAGAAAGGCTTGAACACGCCGGAGGCGATAAAGTCTGCCAGCCCTACTGCCACAATCGCCAGGAGCAGCATCGGGATACTCTGCTTCCGGTAGCGCCAGACAAGGTATATGATAAGTGCCAGGTAACAAGGAATCCAGACGTACTTATTCGACACAAACAGCATCGCATTGTCCCAAAACGGGCTGTGCATGTCGTTGAGGTATAGAAACACCTCCTGGTCAAGTTCCTCCAGTTCTTCCATGCGGTTACTGCACGTTAAGCCAGTCGATATCCTTCTTCAGGTAATCCTGCATCTGGGCCTCCGGGCTTCCCGGTTCCGGTTTGAAGTTATAGAGCCACGAAGCGTTTGTCGGCAGGCTCATCAGGATAGACTCAATGCGTCCTTTCGTCAGCAGCCCGAACTTGGTACCGCGGTCATATACCAGGTTAAACTCCACATAGCGGCCCCGGCGCAGCAACTGCCACTGTTTCTCGCGCTCCCCATAAGGCAGGTCGCGGTTCTGATTCATGATGGCAGTGTAAAAAGGCGCGAAAGCGTAGGCTACATCCTTCACAAACGCAAAGCGGTCCTCCAGGCTGATCTCGTCGGTGGCCGACAGCCGGTCGAAGAAGATGCCGCCTACGCCCCGGGTCTCCTCGCGGTGCTCGTTGTAAAAATAATCGTCGGCCCACTTCTTAAACTCCGGGTAATATGAGGGGTGGTGTTTATCACAGACCGCCTTCATCTGCTCATGGAATTCCCGGGCCTGTTTCAGATCCAGGTAGATAGGCGTCAGGTCGATGCCGCCACCGAACCAGGCCTGCCCGTTGCCTGCCTCAAAATAGCGCACATTCATGTGCGTGATCGGCACCATCGGACTGTGGGGGTGCATCACAACCGACACGCCAGTGGCAAAATACGCCGGATCAGGCATCTGCAGCATTTTCAGGAAAGCGGGGGAGAGCTCTCCCTGCACCGCCGAAAAATTCACTCCGCCCTTCTCCAGCACATTCCCGCCCTCTATCACGCGTGAGATGCCACCGCCGCCTGTCTCATGCTGCCATTCGTCCGAACTGAAGGTGGCACCGCCGTCGCAGGTCTCCAGGTCCCGGCAAAGGTCTTTCTGAAACTGGCGCATAAACGCCTCTACTTTGGCTCTAAACATGCTCACGGAAAAAAGATTTCAAAATATGAAAATGACAAAGGGACAACGCAAGACACCTTCTGTTGCAAACTTCTACAGGAAAGCCGGCAGCTTTTTGAAGGCCTATTAAATTCATATATGCTTCGTCTGATTTGTGGCAAAATTACCTAATAAAGACGGGAGTACCGCGCGTGGCGGCACATTTTACTTCCATACCGGAAACTCGTACCTTGTTGAAAACCGATACAAATCTATGCCAAAAGGGACTATGGCAGCCGAAAGGCTGCACGTTGATCTGCTAAAAAAAGCATATAAACTGATGTTAACTGCCAAAACCCTGGCAGATACCTACGAAGAGAACAAAGCGACCTGCAGCAAGTACGTGCACAGCACCTCCCGCGGCCACGAAGCCATACAACTGGCTGCTGCTTTCCAACTGCAGCCTTACGATTTTGCCTCGCTCTATTACCGCGACGATTCCTTGCTGCTGGGTATGGGCCTGCAGCCGTACGAACTGATGCTGCAACTCATGGCCAAGGCCGATGATCCGTTTTCCGGGGGGCGCACCTATTACGGGCACCCGGCCCTCAAGCGCTCCGGTTTCCCTACCATCCCGCACCAGAGCTCTGCCACCGGCATGCAGGCCATACCGGCAACCGGCATGGCACAGGGCATTGCGTACCTGGAGGGTCAGGGTTTGCTGCCGGAGGGGGAGAAGCCGGTTGTGCTGTGCTCCCTGGGCGATGGGGCCGTGACAGAGGGGGAAGTGGCTGAGGCCTTCCAGATGGCCGTGCTGAAAGGGTTGCCGATCATATACCTTGTCCAGGACAACGATTGGGGCATATCGGCCACCGGCAAGGAAATGCGCGCCATGGATGCCTACGAATATGCTGCCGGATTCAAGGGCATGGAGCGCCTGCGTGTAAACGGGGCTGATTTTGTTGAGTCCTATGAGGGAATGCGGGTGGCGTTTGAATATGCACGAAAGCTGCGGAAGCCAGTCCTGGTGCATGCGAAAGTGCCCTTGCTGGGCCATCACACCTCCGGCGTCCGCAGGGAGTGGTACCGGGGCGAAAACCTGCAGAAACAGGCCATCAATGATCCGATCCCGCTGATGCAACAGATCCTGCTCGAAGCCTATGTGGCTACGGAAGTGATTGATGCGCTGGAGCAGGAGGCGCGGGAGACTGTCGCGAAAGACTACGAACGGGCTTTGGCAGCGCCTTCCCCGGATCCACTGACTTTTGATCAGCATGAATTCGCCCCTACGCCTGTCATCCAACAAAAGGGGGTGCGCAGCCCAGCCGGTGCCGAAAAAGCCACCATGGTGGATGCGGCCCTTCATGCCGTCGACGAAATCCTGCGGGCTTACCCGGAGGCACTGTTTTACGGGCAGGATGTGGGGGGTAAGTTGGGTGGCGTGTTCCGGGAGGCCGCGCTGCTGGCAAAGAAATACGGCGATACCCGCGTGTTCAACACCCCGATCCAGGAGGCCTACATCATCGGCTCCACGGCGGGCATGTCGGCAGTGGGCGCTAAGGCGATTGTGGAGATCCAGTTCGCGGATTATATATGGCCGGGCATCAACCAGTTGGTGGAGGAGCTCTCGAAAAGCTGCTACCTGACGAAAGGCCAGTTCCCGGTTCAGTCGCTCATCCGGGTGCCCATTGGCGCCTACGGCGGGGGCGGCCCCTACCATTCCGGCAGTATCGAATCGACGCTGCTGAACATCCGCGGCATTAAAGTAGTCTACCCCAGCAATGCCGCAGACATGAAAGGCCTGATGAAAGCCGCTTTCCTGGACCCAAACCCGGTGGTGATGCTCGAGCACAAGGGCATCTACTGGTCTAAGGTGCCGGGAACGGAGGAGGCCAAAACGGTGGAGCCGGATGAGCATTATATCCTTCCGCTGGGCAAGGCCAGCATCGTGCAACAGGCGGATGAGCAGGAAGTGCGGCGTGGCAACAGCATGGCTGTAATCACATACGGCATGGGCGTATACTGGGCAAAGGCAGCCTCCAAACAGTTCCCGGGGGCCATTGAAATAGTGGACCTGCGCACCCTCAACCCGCTCGATTATGAAGCAGTCAAAGCATCTGTCGCCCGCCACGGCAAGGCAATCGTGCTAACGGAGGAGCCGCTGCTGAACTCGTTTGCGGAGTCCCTGGCCGGGCGGCTTTCGAAAGACTGTTTCCAGCAACTGGACGCGCCCATCTATACCTTAGGAGCGGCTAACCTTCCGGCCGTTCCGCTGAATGTGGAGCTCGAAAAAATGATGCTCCCCAATGCAGCGAAGGTAGCCGCAGCCATGGAAGAGCTTTTGAATTACTGATAAAGAGGCGCCGCAGGTGTGTGCGGCGCTTTCTAAACTCAATTTATATATAGGGAGGCGCAGCCAAGGCGCGTCCTTTGTTAGAAAGGATACCCGATGCCAATCTGTAGGGTGCTCTGGTTGTTTCGGGTGAGGAAATCACCAAACCGGAAATCATTCAGGATAAACTTGTTCCCATATAGCCCGGCAGGGTCATATACTTTCGTTGCCAGGTCGAAGCGCAGAATCAGCACCGACAAATCCAGGCGCAGGCCGAAACCGGTGCCGACAGCGAGTTCTTTGTAGAACCGGTTAAACTTAAAATCAGCGCCGGGCCGGTTGCTGTCCGGTTCCAGCAGCCACACGTTACCAGCATCCATAAACAGCGCGCCGTTCAGGAAGCTGAAGATATTGAACCGGTACTCTACGTTCGCCTCCACCAACACTTCGCCCGGCTGCTCCAAGTCATAATCCCGGGTGGTGCCAACGCGGTAAGGCTCTGATTCCTCCACAGGCTTGACGGCGGCATAGGAGCCCAGCCCCAGCCGGCGCGACTGCCAGGCCCGCACGCTGCTGGCACCGCCCGAGAAAAAATGCTTCTCATAGGGCAGTATCTCAGAATCGAAAATAGGGGAGGCCACACCCGCGTTCAGCCTGTATACGAAATAGCGGGAACCGCCCAACGGGATATACCGGCGGTAATCCGGGTTGATCTTAAAATACTGAAACGTCTGCAGATTGCTGTTGCTCAAATCAAGCCCCAGCTCCTTCGTCAGTCCGCCCACTTCCACCAGCCCACGGAAATAGCGGGCGTTCCGGGTCTGGGTGAAATCGTTTGTGTTATATATAAAGTTGAAGCCGATAAAGGATATGATGCCGTCGGAGAAACTTTCGATCAAGGAGCGGCTGCCTTCGCTGTTCGCGATCAGGTTCCGCTCAAAATTACGGTCCAGTATCTCTCCCTGCACCACGTTGAGATTCACAGGCGAGAAGATGAACTGCATCACGGGCGGCCTTAGCGGGTTGCGCGTCACCTGCCATATATAATCCAGGCCCAGCTCGTAGTTTGTGCGGATATACTGCTGCCGGTCGCTGTTGGTGTAGCCGGTGTAGATGCGGGTGCGCGGGCTGTAGCCCGACAGCAGGTTCTTGTTTGTGAAAGGCAGCAGGATAACGGGGAAAGACAAGGCCACGTCCCCCCCGAACTCCCGGATCAGCACGGTTTGGTTGTTGTCGGCCAGGCTGATCTGGCCCTCAATTCCGCCTCTGAGTCCGATATCCAGGTTCTCGGCGCCGCCAAACAGGTTCCGCACCCGCAACCGGACGCTGGAGAACGGGCCGGGCGTACGCTCGGTGAAGTTAAGGCCCAGCTCGATCGTTTCCTGAAACTTCTTGGCAGGCAGCGCATTGATATACGCGTTAAGCTGAAAACTGGAGTCGGATGGGGCGTCGGCTTTATTATAGAGCACGTTGTTGAACTGGAACACATCCAGCTCGGCCAGTTTACGCTGTGTGGTGGAGGTGCGTAGCTGACTGTACCGCTGCCCCGGGTAGATGTCTACTTTCTTGTCGAGGATAAGCGGGGAGTAGCGGTGCTTGTAGGCGACATAGTGAACCCCGTCGTACCGGATCGTGTCCCGCGGGATGCCGAAACGGTCGGCATCAGTTTTAAAGAACACCTTGTTGATCGTATAGAGCGGGTGGTTTACTCCCTGCTCCGGATTCTGGATAATCGTTTTGACTTGCGCGGTTCTGCCTGCAAAGCTGGTGTCCACCTCAAACTCGATATAGGCGCGCACGAAGTCGTAGTAGCCGCGGTTTTTCATCAGCTCATACAGGCGGTCGCGCTCCGCGCTCAGCTCCTCTTCATCGTACTTCTCGCCAGGTTGCAGCAGTGAGCGGTCAGCGGTGGACTTCACCAGGCGCAGCATGGCGGAATCCGGGATGTCATAGCTGAACTCCGTGTACCGGTAGGGGGCGTTTTCCTCGATGTTGAGGGTAATGTAGACCAGCTTGTCCTTTTTCACTTCCTTCTCATAACTGGAGAGGTGGTTAAAGTAGCCTTTTGAGTTGAGGTATATATCCACCTGTTCCATCGTCTCTTCCATCAGGGTAGAGTCATATATGGCGGGAGGCTCCCCGATCTGCATCAGCACGTTCCCTTCCTTCTTGTTCTCCTGCAGGCGGTCGATGCGGTTGTCGAACTTTGTCCGCAGCCGCACCACCTTGGTGGAGTCGGTGCCGGCCGCCGCTATCTTGCGGTCGCGTTTGGCTTCCTGCTTTTCAATGCGCTCCTGTATCTTCTGCGGATCGTAGAACCTTTTACCTAAATTGTAAAGCGCCAGATAGGGCGTCGATCCGAATACGAGGCGGTTAGGCTCCTGCTGGTACAGTGCCTCGATGGCACCGGGTTCCACGGCTTCCAGTCCCTTTGGCGCGATACTGACCAGCAGCTTTTCGTCCTCCCCCAGGTATTTGGTGGGAATGCAGGCTTGCAGGCAGGCCATTGTAAATGCCAGTACAGATATGTATAATCGTGGTTTCAAACTTATATCGCCTACTATGTTGTCTAAAGCAGTTGTAAAGTATATCAAATCCCTGCAATTAAAAAAATACCGCAGCCAACACAAAGCCTTTGTGGTAGAAGGGGCCAAAAGCGTACTGGAACTGCTCCGTGCCGATTTTGAGCTGGAATACGTTTTCATGACAGAGTCATTTTACAGCCAACACAGGGAGAGCCTCCCCGAGGGCCTTGCGTTTGATGTGGTGACAGAGGAGGAACTGGTGAAAGCGGGCTCCTTCGCCAGCAACAACGCCGCGCTTGCCGTGGCGCGTATGCCGCAGCTGCCACCACTGCGGGTAAACGCCAGTGAGCTGGTGATCGCTTTAGACGACATACGGGACCCGGGCAACCTTGGTACCATTGTCCGCATTGCCGACTGGTACGGCATCGGCAAAATCATCTGCTCCGAAACCTGCGCCGACTTGTACAACCCGAAGGTGATCGCCGCCTCGATGGGCTCATTCACGCGGGTGCAGGTGCATTACATTGACCTGGCCTCGTGGCTACAGCAGCACAGCGGCCGGTTCAGGGTATATGGCGCCTCCCTGGCAGGCGAAAGCATCCACACCTTGCACCTGAAGCCGGAGGGGATTGTGGTGCTGGGCAACGAGGCTAACGGGCTGCGGCAGGAGGTGGCGGCACAGGTAAACCAACTGATCAAAATTCCAGCTTTCGGTAAAGCCGAGTCCTTGAACGTGGCCACGGCGGCGGCAATTATTATGGATAACTTCAGGCGGAACCCGCTATAAAGCAAAAAGAGGGGCGCTGCTGGCCCCTCTTTTTATATCCCTCACTTTCAAACACGGCTTAGTAGAAGAAACGGAACCCGAAGCTGACAACGTTAGCCTGAATGCCACGGTTTTCTTTGAAGAGGTCATTCATGTTGTATTTAGCGAACAGGTTCAGATCGCCGTACCCAACCACGCCTTCAATGCCGTACTGAAAATCGCTCAGGTTAAACGAGTCGCGTGTCTTGTCTTTCTCTGTGCTGCCATCGAGTTCATACTTTTGTTTCGTGTGGCTTCCCAGCCGGTATCCTATAAATGGACCGGCACCTATCGTGAAACCGTCTTTGTCGTTCTCCCGCTTAAACTCCAGCGTGGCCATCAGGGGCAGGTTAATGGAAGAATGCGTCAGCTTGGATTTCTCGAAGTTCACTTCCTCCACCTCCCGGAACACAGTGGTGTTGCCCTCTTCCTCTACGATCACGTTATCGTCGAACATATAATTGTTGAAAGCGAATTCTAGGCCCGATACGAGGTGGAATGGGCTCTTGCGGCCGCCGATCTGCGACTTCACACGCCAGTTTAAGCTTGCGTAGCGCGATCCGCCCGGCTTCAGGTCTACGATGTTGTTGGCATCCCCCGTGAAGGCATTGAGGCCGAGGTCAACGTCAAACCCGAACCGTGTGGCCTTGTAATGCTCCTCGTGATGCGCCTGTCGGGTGCTGTCTCGTTCGGCTTTGGTGGGCACATCCACGTTTACTTTTGTGTTTTCCCCGTCTTCCTCCACTTCCACATCAATCTTGAATATTTTGTTGATGCGGATCTCGTGGCGCTCTTTTTTTACTTCGCCGGTCTGCGGGTCGTTTTCCTGCACCGTCACGGTCACCTGTCCGCCCTTTCCATCCTCTGATTCGGAGGCTTTAAAGGTGACTGTCATGTCCTTTGAACCGGGGTTGGAATTCTCCATCTGGTCAACCCGCTCCACGTAGTTATTCAGTTCGCGCATCAGCGAGTCAAGGCTGTAATTCTGGAAAGCCTTCAACTGTTGGATGTTCTGCAGCTGCAGGATCATTTTTGCGCCGTTCGCCATTTTGATGATGATGGTGTCCTGGTCGTTGCCGAGGCGCTGGCTTACGGTAAGATCGCCTTTAGCGAACACACCGGTAGCGGTGGCCATGAAAATGGCCATGAGAAGTAGTACTCGTTTCATCGTTTTGTAGGGTTAGAGATTGATAACTTTTGAAAATTTCTGTTTGCCGATATGCGTACTCAGCGCCACCTTATCAGCGTTGATGCCGACTTCCGAAAGCTCCACATTCTCGCCGCTGGCCAGGTTGCGCACCTGCTTGAAAATGTTCTTGGCCAGCTTCGCCTTTTTATCCAAACCTTTCGAGGCTTCTTCTGCCGAGGCCATGGCAGGTGGCGAGGCTGCAGAGCGCTTGATAATGATCTCAACGGGCTCCGCATTGAGATTGGCCGCTGCCCTGGCAAGCGAAGCAGGCTGCACAGCTGGCTGCGGTGCTGCTACTGCGGGCTCCTCAGCTCTTTCGGACGCTTTGTATGCGACGGCCGGCTGCACTGTCGCTTTGGGTTTGTTGGCTGCTATAGCTTTGGCTGGTTTCAGATGCGCAACTTTAGGTGTTGCCTTCGCTACAGCATTCGGTTTAGCATCCGCTTCTGTAATGTTAGATGCAGCAGGGGCGGCATCGGTTGCCTGGGGAATCAAATTATTTTCTTTCGGGGCTTTTTCAGTAGTAGCTCCGGCATCAGCCGTCATCTCAGGGGCCTCCGCGGTGATAACTGGTTTTTCGTGCAGCTCCAGTGTCTTTGATTTGTCAGCCAGCACCTCATTCACCTCCGGTGTGCCGGTTTGAATGTTATAGAAGACCACACCCACCGACAGCACCAGCGATACTGCGGCGGCAATGGAAGAGTATAGCCAGGTAGTGGTGCGTGTTTCGGCCCTTGCCAGCAGTGGAATTACCCTGGTTTCTTCTTCCTGTGGCGCAGTTTCTGCCTGCATGCGCTCCTGCAGCCTGTTCCACAGGTCGGTGGGAGGTGTGGGGGAGGTGTTCCCCAGGCGCTCCTTGAATATCTTGTCTACGTCTTCTGGTCTCATGGTCTTCTCCTCCTTCATTATACAGCGATAGCCTCTTTGCCCGTCAGCCGCCGCTGCAGCATGGCGCGGGCCTTGCTCAACTGCGACTTGGATGTGCCTTCCGTGATGCCAAGCATATCGGCGATCTCTTTATGGGCATATCCTTCAATGGCGTACAGGTTAAATACAGCCCGGTAGCCAGCGGGTAAAGTCATTAAAAGCTCCAGCAGCTCGTTCTCTGCCAGTTCCTGGTCGGCACCGCCTGTGCTGGCCACCTGCACGTGGTTGTCTTCGATAGCCAGGTGCAGGGGCTCTTTTTTTCGTAAAAACCCAAGTGCCTCGTTCACCATAATGCGGCGCACCCAGCCTTCAAAACTTCCCTTTGCCTCGAACTTGCCGATGTACTGGTAAATCTTCATAAACCCGTTGAGCAGTGCTTCTTCAGCGTCCATCTCATTTTTGAGGTAACGCAGGCACACGCCGTACATTTGCGGGGCAAAGCGCTCGTACAGGAGCTTCTGCGCCTTGGTGTCTGCCCTTTGGCATCCTGCTATCAGTTCTGCTTCTGTCACGCGCTGTAAAGGTTTATCAAATAATCTGGATCTGGTTTAACGCAGGAGCTTTGTGGCTCTTTTACCTTTAGATGTAAGGTAGCGGAGGTTTGGTTGCCTGAGATGAAATAAATTTTTAAATATTTTTCGTCATCCGCAACGCGCTAACTATAAATATGTGAGCATCAGCTACAAAAATAGCGAGACAACTTTATATACTGTATATAAGATAGTGAATTTGACAGTCTGGGATTTATGCTATACAGCTGATACCAAAGATAAACAATGAGATATGAGGATTAAACCTTAGCTATATATAAGGCAAGTGGAAAGGGGCAGCATGGCGTTTATTATAAAAGCTGCAGCCATATATACGAGGTTGAGCTACCGCCAGCCCTAAAGAAAAAAAACAGCAGCAGCTCCTGATAAAGGGAACCGCTGCTGTTTTCCTGAAATAAAATTTCAACTTTTAGCCACTCATATAACGGCGCAAGGTATCAAATGTTGTAGAAGAAGCTAAAAATCCGTTTTATTTTTTAAAGTCATGAGCTCGCCACCGGCGTATCTTCCAGGATAACCGGTTCCAGTATTGCCCAGACGTTGTCTGCCAAAATCTTCTGCCCCTCCACGGTGGGATGGATGCCGTCGCCCTGGTTCAACTCGCGGTTTCCGGCCACGCCCTCTAACAGGAAAGGAATAAGCCCCACCTGTTCTTCCTCCGCCAGCCGGGTGTATACGTCCCGGAAATCCTGGGTGTACTGCTGGCCCATGCTCGGTGGAATCTGCATCCCCGCCAGTAAAATCTCCACCTCGGGGTTTTTGCTGCGCACCTTTTCGATGATGGCTTTCAGGTTGCTGTACGTCTCCTCTGTCTTGATCCCCCGCAGGCCGTCGTTGGCCCCCAGTTCCAGTACAAACACATCCACCGGCTGCTTCAGCAACCAATCGATCCGGCCTTTGCCGCCCGCTGTCGTTTCACCGCTGACACCCGCGTTTATCACTTTGTAAGGCAGATCAAGCGAGTCGATGCGCTCCTGTATGAGGGCCGGGAAAGCCTGATCCGGCTCCAACCCATATCCCGCCGTCAGGCTGTTCCCAAAAAACAGGATGGTCTTGGTCTCAGATTTTTCGGTACCCGCCCTGGGAGTGATTGCGCCTGCTTGCGCCTCCTGCCCGGCCTCGGTGCGTTCTGCTTTCTCTATATCGCCACAACCGTACAACGCCAGCACTGCCGCCAGGTAAAGCATAAAATATTTCTTCTTAATCATCAGTCTCGCACTATGTTTGCTAAATTTATACTTCTAAGCTTAAAACTAATAACGTGCCATAAGAGTTATTTGGTTTAAAGATTAAATTTATCATATATCCTTTTGGCTTTCGTGCATCACCTACTACTTAATTAAACTACCAGGCGTGTCTATAATACTCGATATAAAAGATTTAACTAAAACCTACGACAGCGGCGATCGTCACCTGACAGTGCTTCAGGGCATCAACTTTTCCCTGCAGGCGGGGGACACCTGCTCCATTGTCGGCCCGTCGGGCAGCGGCAAGACAACGCTGCTCGGCCTTTGCGCCGGCCTCGACAGGGCCAGTTCCGGCTCTGTTGTCCTGAACGGTGTGAAACTCGATAACTTGTCGGAAGACGAGCGGGCGCAGGTGCGCAACCAGTACGTCGGTTTTATTTTTCAGAACTTCCAGTTGATCCCGACACTGACGGCGCTGGAGAACGTGATGGTTCCGCTGGAGCTGCGCGGCGAGCGGAACGTGCAGCGGCAGGCAATGGAACTACTAGGGCGCGTAGGGCTGGCTGAGCGCCACGACCACTACCCCACGCAGCTTTCGGGCGGTGAGCAGCAGCGCGTGTCGCTGGCCAGGGCTTTCTCAAACAGGCCCACCATCCTTTTCGCGGATGAGCCCACCGGTAACCTGGACGAGGAGACCGGCCAGAAAGTAGAGCAACTGCTGTTCGATCTGAACCGGGAGTCGGGCACTACGCTGGTGCTGGTCACGCATGACCTGGAACTGGCCGAGAAAACGCAGCGCATCATCCGCATCAAAGGCGGAACGGTTGTGTCAGACACGGGTGCGCCTGTGTCAGTGGACAAAGAAGAATATCAATAGAAAAAAAGCTGTTTAAATGAGCGCGTAGCAGGATATCGACGCTACTTTATATATGAGATTAGGATACCTGAACGCTGTGTCATATATGATTTCCGCTATCTAATCAATATGTAACACTCAAATAAAACAGCAATCAACTATAATTTAGCAAACCATACCCTGTGCCCGACACGATTGTACATATAGCAAGTAAAAAGAACCTGAACCTGCGCTGGCTCCTGAAGATGGCGTGGCGCGACAGCAGGCGTAACCGCGGAAGGCTTGCCCTGTTCATATCCTCCATCGTGCTGGGTATTGCGGCGCTCGTGGCCATCAACTCCTTTTCAGATAACCTGCGCACCGATATAGACCGGCAGGCAAAGTCACTGATCGGAGCCGACCTGGTTATAGCCAGTAACAAGGAAGTGGAGCCGAAGATGCAGCGGCTGCTTGACTCACTTGCAATTGGGGGAGATCGTTCGGATGAGGTGCGGTTTGCCTCGATGGTGGTGTTCAAGTCCACGCAGGGGACGCGGCTGGTGCAGGTGCGGGCGCTGGAGTCGGGCGGTTTCCCGTATTACGGCGAGATAGAATCAGAGCCGAAAGCCGCCAGCACGGCGTTCAGGAGCGGTGGCCGCAAGGCACTTGTTGATAACACACTGCTGCTGCAGTACAACACCAAACCCGGCGATTCAATCAAGGTCGGTAAACTCACTTTTGAGATTGTGGGGGCCCTGCATAAAATACCCGGTCAGACGGCCATGACGGCAACTATCGCACCGGCCGTTTATATACCGCGGCGCTACCTCGAGGAGACGGGTCTGCTGCAGAAAGGCAGCCGCATCAGCTATTACCATTATTATAAGCTACCCGCCGAAACCGACGCCGACAAACTGGTGGAGAAACTGGAGCCGCGACTCGAGGAAGCAGGCTTCGGCTACGACACAATCGAGAGCCGCAAAGAGAGCACCGGCGAATCCTATACTAACCTTGCGCGTTTTCTGGCGCTGGTTGGCTTTGTGGCGCTGTTACTGGGTTGTGTGGGTGTGGCCAGTGCGGTGCATGTCTATATACGGGAGAAGCTGGCTACTATCGGAGTGTTACGCTGCCTCGGCATGAGCGGAACACAGGCGTTTCTCATCTACCTGTTCCAGGTGGCGGCCATGGGCCTGATCGGCTCCATCGTCGGCGCGATCCTGGGAAGCCTTATCCAACTGTACCTGCCGCAGCTGTTTCAATCGTTCCTGCCGGTGGAGGTGACCGTGGCGGTTTCATGGTCGGCAGTGGCGGGCGGCATCGGCATTGGTCTGGTGATCTCGGTCCTGTTTGCGCTGCTCCCGCTGCTCACCATCCGGAACGTGTCCCCGCTCATTACCCTTCGTGCCGGAATCGAGCATGTATCGAAGCAGCCGGACAAACTGCGCCTGGGGGTATATGGCCTGATCGTCGCTTTTATTCTGGTGTTTGCTTACATGCAGCTAGGCACATGGCTCCGGGCCCTGTCCTTTACCGGTGGTGTATTGGTGGGTTTTGTGGTGCTGGCCCTGATCGCCCACCTGATGATGCGGCTGGTGAAGCGCTTTTTCCCGTCTAACTGGGGCTATGTGTGGCGGCAGAGCCTTGCCAACCTGTACCGGCCAAATAACCAGACGCTGCTGCTGACGGTTTCCATCGGGCTCGGCACAGCCCTAATTGCGACACTGTTCCTGATGCAACGCCTGCTCCTGAGCGAGGTAGCCATTGCAGGCTCGGAGAACCAGCCGAACCTGGTATTGTTTGATATACAGAACGCGCAGAAAGACCAGGTGGCGCAGCTGACGAAAGAGCAGGGGCTTCCGCTGCTGCAGATGGTGCCTGTGGTAACGATGCGCCTCGACGAGATGAAAGGGCTGACGGCCGCCGATGTGCGGAAAGACACAACGCTCGAAATCCCGGACTGGAGCTTTACCCGCGAATACCGCGTAACCTACCGCGACACGTTGATAGACTCGGAGAAAACAGTTGGCGGAACCTGGAAAGGGGTGGCTTCCCTGGAGGACGGGCCTATTCCCATCTCACTTGAAGACCAGTATGCAGAGCGGTTGAAAGTTTCGCTGGGCGATACGCTCATCTTCAACGTGCAGGGCGCGCTGGTGCCGACCGTGCTGGCGCATCTGCGGGAGGTTGAGTGGAACAGGGTGCAGAGTAATTTCCTTGTGCTGTTCCCGAAGGGGGTGTTGGACGAGGCGCCGCAGTTTCATGTGCTCATGACACGCACGAAATCTGATGCCGAGTCAGCCCAGTTCCAGCGGACGCTGGTGCAGCGCTTCCCCAACGTGTCGGCCATTGACCTCGGGCTAATCCTGCAGACCTTGGATGAGATACTGAGCAAGATTGCCTTTGTAATCCGGTTCATGGCGCTATTCAGTATAACGACTGGCTTGCTGGTCCTGATCGGCTCCGTGAACATCAGCAAATTTCAGCGTGTACAGGAGAGTGTGCTGCTGCGTACGCTGGGTGCAAGCCGTAAGCAGATTCTCACCATCAATGCCTTTGAATACCTGTTGCTGGGCGCCCTGGCCGCCGGAACAGGCATCATCTTATCAGTGGGTGCCAGTTGGGCGCTGGCAGTCTTCAGTTTTGAAATGCCTTTCGTTCCTGACTTCGCCCCGCTGCTACCGGTTTTTGTGGGCATCACCGCCTTAACCGTGTTTATCGGCATGCTCAACAGCCGCGGCATTCTCAACAAACCCCCGTTGGAAGTGCTGCGCCGCGAGGGGTAATGAATAAGAAAAGATCCTATATATAAATTAGTCAACAGGAAAGGCCATTCTCTATAGGATGGCCTTTCCTGTTGACACTGCAACCCTAATGTTAAATGAAGGCGTCTTTTTCATTAGCGTCAGATGCCCTTCATATGCCTATCCAAATCATTTATCTCATATATCCCCTTTAATCACGCATAACCTAAAATCCATTTAGTTGGTAAAAGAGAAGGCTCCCTTTAAATTAAAACTGAAACCAAACACACACTATGAAAACAACGAAAGAAGAAAACAAAGGAAAAACAGTACTGATAACCGGGGCCTCCAATGGCTTCGGAATGGAGTTCGCCAAATTGTTCGCCCAGGACGGATACAACCTGGTGTTGGTAGCCCGCAGTACGGAGCGGCTGAAGAACCTCGGATACGACCTCCAGGATGAGCATCAGTTAGAGCATGTCTGCATCATCACATCGGACCTGACTCGGCCTGAAGCACCCCAGGAGATATATGAAGAACTGAAAAGCAGCGGTATTCAAGTGGACGTGCTGGTGAACAACGCTGGTGCGGGCCTGCATGGCTTCTTCCATGAAACAGACCTGGAGCGGGAGCAGGCTATCATCCAGTTGAATATCAACACGCCGGTTGCCCTAACCAAGCTTTTCCTGCAGGACATGAAGCAGCGGAACGAAGGCAAAATCCTGAATCTTGCCTCTGTCGTGTCGTTTATGCCGTCCCCGTTGATGGCCATATATGGGGCTACAAAAGCCTTTATGCTCTCTTTCTCTGAGGCGCTCACCAACGAACTGCAGGACACGAACATCACGGTTACGGCCCTTTGCCCGGGTGCCAGCAACACCATGTTCTTCAGAAGAGCGGGCGCAGCCCATACCAAGGCTGCCAACGGAAGCCTTTCTGAGCCGGCCGATGTTGCCCGCGACGGGTATAATGCACTCATGAACGGGGAAATGCGGGTGGTATCGGGCCTGATGAACAAAGTGCAGACCACCGCCTCGGGAGTGCTGCCCGACAGCGCGACGGCTGCCACGATGCGCCACCTGATGGAAGAGGAAGAAAGTGAGACCACAAACTATGCGGAATAGTATATCCGTTGCACTTTCTGATTGTCTGAAGGAAGCAGCATCAATTGCATAAAGTAACAGTGCCCTGGTTTGGCTATATATAGCGGACCGGGGCGCTGCTTTTTTATAACAACTTGTAAACGAAAGAAGGGACCTTGCCTTAAGGTCCCTTCTTCTTTTTAAGCATAGACAACAAATGCCATCTGCTTAATTTTTCTTTTATACGTCCCGAATTTTACCGGGTTTTAGTTTGTATAATAATTTTTTTAAAATCAATAACTATCCGTAGCCAGCATCACAAGCGTGCAATGGTGCAGCGTCTGGATGTTGGCTTCCTCCGCTAGGCGCTCCAGCTCCTGATTCTCGGTGCCAGGATTAAAAATTATGCGCTTTGGCTTCAGGCCAATGATATAATCATACCAGGAGGGTTGGTTCTGAGGCCCAACATATAAAGTTACGGTGTCCACATCGGCAATGCCTTCCGCTTTATCTGTCACAATCGGAATACCGCCTACCTCAGCTTTTTTTATGCCGACCGGCACCACTTCATGGCCATGCTGTTTCAGCCGGTGCACGGCTTTGTAGGCATAGCGCGTCGGGTTATCTGTGGCACCCAAAACAACTGTCTTTTTCATATATAATTTCTTCAGTTCAACAAAAGTAACAAGCATAGCAAAGCTTATTTCAGCCCAAAGACTATTCCCGGATTGCTTTCAAAACGCACAACCGGCCTTACGTTTTATCTATGCTGCTCCTGTATTTTACTCTATCCAGGCTAATTTGTTAGTTTTATTGAGCTGTAGACCGGGCATTTGGCGGCTTCCTATATTTACTATTTAACAGCAACACCAGCTTTGCGCGCGGCCATTTCCGCGCACCGCTCGCCGTCCATCGCCGCCGACACAATACCTCCTGCATAGCCGGCGCCTTCGCCACAAGGGTACAGGCGCTTTACCTGCACATGCTCCAGCGTGTCGCGGTCGCGGGGAATGCGGACAGGGGAGGAGGTGCGGCTTTCCACGCCGACGATCTGCGCCTCGTTGGTGAGGTAGCCCCGCATTTTATTTCCGAATGCTTTGAAACCCTCGCGCAGGCGGTAACTCATTTCCTCTGAAAAAAGGGCATTCATATCCACAGAGGCCAGTCCGGGTTGGTAGGATGTCTCCAAAAGTTGTCCGCTGGTTTTGCGGTTCGTAAAATCCTGCAGCAGCTGGGCCGGGGCTGCCTGCGTTCCGCCGGCCAGTTGGCAGGCTTTCTCCTCCAGGGCCTGCTGCATGCGCAAGCCAGCAAGCGGCCCGTATTTCCTGAGCTCCATATCCTCCAGTTCCACCGCCACTACAATACCGGAGTTAGAGAAGCGGGAGTCGCGGCGGCTTGGGGACATGCCGTTCACCACTACCTCGCCGGGCGCTGTGGCAGAGGGCACTATGAAGCCGCCCGGGCACATACAGAAGGAGAAAATGCCGCGCTGCCTGTTCTTGTAATGCGTCTGGTGCACCAGCGCGTAAGAAGAGGCCGGGAGGTAGGGGCCACGGTCCTCCAGCCTGTACTGGATGCTGTCGATCAGGCTTTGCTGGTGCTCCACCCGCACGCCCATGGCAAACGGCTTGGCTTCGACTGTGATGTCCTTGGCGTGCAGCAGCTCGAAAATATCGCGGGCACTATGGCCGGTGGCTAAGATAACCGCTTCCCCCATATACGCCATGCCGTCCTGCGTAACCACGCCGCGCATCTCGCCCTGCTCCATTACGAAATCAGTGACGCGTTTGTCGAACAGCACCTCTCCACCCGCTGTGCGGATGGTTTCCCTCATGTTCTCGATGATTTTCGGCAGTTTATTGGTGCCAATGTGCGGGTGCGCGTCGAACAGGATGTAGGGGGTGGCACCGTGCTGCACGAATATGTGGAGTATGCGCTGCAGGTCGCCACGCTTTTTAGAGCGGGTATATAGCTTTCCGTCTGAGTAGGTCCCGGCGCCTCCTTCCCCAAAGCAGTAATTTGAATCAGGGTTCACAGTATGCTCCTTGTTGATGGCGGCCAAGTCGCGCCGGCGGCTGCGGACGTCTTTGCCGCGTTCCAGCACCACCGGCTTCATGCCCAGTTCGATACAGCGCAAGGCTGCAAACAAACCGGCTGGTCCGGCACCAACAATCACCACCTGCCTGGCATTGGTCACATCCGGGTAATGATATTTGGGGGGAAGTACTTCGGCAGGAGGGTTATCAAGGTATATATCCGCCCTCACGCGCACCAGCACCTCGCGGCCCCGGGCATCCACGGAGCGCTTCACGCGGTGCACAAACTTTATATCCTCCGGGTTTAAGCGGGCACTTTTCAGGATTTCGTGCTCCAACTGGTGTGCATCAAAGGCAACCTCCGGAGCCAGCACCAGCTCAAGTTCTTTTTTTCTCATATAGGTATGGGTAAGGGATCTATCCTTAAACCTTTTTGATTGTTGATTGCTGAATTGTTAGTTGTTTAAGAACAAGGTTGAATAGTTAGTAGTTCGGTATTTCAACTAAAACAAAACAGTCATATATAGACATTCGGTTGTATTATGGCAAAAATTATATATTATCTTCCATGAAAAATATTTGATGGCGTATCACACCTATATATAAACAATTAATTACTTACATTCAGCAACTAAACATCTTTCAGCACCTTCTCAACCCAGCCTTTGCCCCATTCCTCTACTTCCTGCGCTGTCCACAGCTCCGGGTAAAAAATGCGCTTCTGGAAACGCGGCGGCAGGTACTTCTGCCAGTTCGTGCCTCCGGTGGCTGCGATGATCTCCGGGTCTTTCTGCAGGTAGCGCACGGCTGACTTATAGTGCATGAGCGGCCAGTTCACGTTCACGTTGCTGTCGAGCAGGCGCATCGCATTCGTTATTTTCGGATCCTGCTGCACCTCCGGCGGCAACCGCTTGTAGACCGACCAGAGATTCTTGTGCTCGTACTCTTTCGCAAATTGAATGAGCTGGTCCGTGTACTTCTCCTCAAACCGCAGCAATGTCAGGGTTTTTGTGCCTGAGGCGACCTCGGTGGCCCCTTCTTTCCAGTAGATACAGCCGATCATCTCTTCCTGCGTGCTTTGCAGCCCCAGCGCCGCGCGCCTGGCCTTGTCCACGAGGTTGCGCAGGTCGGTGGAGGCGATCTCCACCAGGCGGTACTGCACCGACTGAAACCCGCTGGCCGGCATCAGCGCCATCCGGAACTGCAGAAACTGCTTCGGGTCCATCCCTTCCACCATCACATCAAACGAGCTGATCAGGTTGTCGAAGTAGCGGTTGATGCGCTTGATGCGGCGCACGAACCACTCAGGCGTGAGCTGCGGATCGTCCCCGATCTGCCGGTACTCCTCGAGGCAAAGCTTAAAGTAAAGCTCCGTGATCTGGTGGTACATGATGAATATTTTCTCATCCGGAAGGTTTGTGCGGGGGTTTTGCAGGCTCAGGAGCGTGTCGAGGTGTATATAATCCCAGTAATTGAGGAAGTCAGTGTGGTACAACCCTTCCAGGTAAGCCGCCAGGTTCTGGCCCAGAGGCACGTATTTTTCCTCCAGCCGCTTTAGCTGCTCCAATACCTCGGGATCAAAATGGTGCTTCATATTAGCTGATTATATAGGCAAGTTGACGTTCCGAAGCACAAATAACGCAAATATGTGCTATCGCAACCAGTGTGCTTCTAAATAATTGCGTTCGCAACTAAATCCATATATAGGCGCGGGCGCAGGCAACCCTTTCCGCGGAATTGGCATCTACAGGATAGACCCGGTCATTTATGAGTGATAGCAGCCATGTGTTTGATGGAGGCTCTGCCTGTTTTTGTAGATGGAAACGCGGGGTTGGTCTATTAATCCCTGAATTAATATTATAATGCAGCAAAACTCTTACTTTATCGCTAAATTTGATTTTTGCGATATTTTAGCGGTAAAAGGTGTATGGCCGAGAGGAGCAGTGTTTTTGATATGATCGGCCCTGTCATGATCGGGCCTTCCAGCTCGCACACAGCCGGGGTTGTTCGCATCGCCCGCGCCGCGATCCGTATTTTGGGCGCGCCTCCGGAGGAAGCGATCGTTACCTTTTATAATTCCTTTGCCCGCACCTACGAGGGCCACGGCAGCGATAGGGCCATCGTGGCGGGCTTGCTCGACTTTAAAACGGACGACAAGCGCATCAAAGACGCTTTTGCCCATGCCGCCGACCGGGGGCTGAAATACACCTTCAGGTCCATCGGCAACGCATCCACCATGCACCCCAACACCATACGGCTGAACCTGAAGGCTGCGGAACGGGAGGTAGAGGTAATCGGGCAAAGCAGGGGCGGCGGCGTGATCCGCATCGTGGAGGTGGATGGGTTCGCTTCTAACTTCTCAGCCACCCTGCACACCCTGATCATAGACGCCGGCGACGTGAAGGGCAGTATTGCCTTCATCGCCTCGGTGCTGGCGCACGACGAGTGCAACATCGCCACGATGAACGTGTCCAGGAAAGGGCGGCATGAACAGGCGCGGCAGTTTATCGAAATGGACTCCGGCATCAAGCCGATCACGCTCGAATACCTGCGGCAGCTGAGCTGGGTGAAGCACGTGGTCTATATTCCTAACATCGACCTATAAAAATAAAACACTATGAAAAGAATGTCAAAAAAGCTGCTTCTGGTCATCGGCCTTTCCGTATCGGGGATGGCTGGCGCTGTGGCCCAGCAGCAGGGGAGCGGCAGCGACGGCATCTGGTCTTTGGAGGAAGCCGTTAACTATGCGCGCGCGAACAACCTGCAGGTAAAAAGAAGCCAGCTCAACAAGGAACTCACCCAGACAGACCTGACGCAGTCAAAGTTCGGTCGGCTGCCTACCATCAACGGCGGTGCTTCTTACAACTTTAACTATGGTACTTATGTCGATCCGACGACATCTGAATTACGCTCCGAGCAAAGCCGCACCAGTAACTATCAGGTGAACGCCTCGCTGCCCTTGTTTATGGGCTTTCAGCAGATTAACTCCATCAAGCAGGCCGAGCTTGCTTTGCAGGCAGATGAGATGGCGGTGTTGTCGGCTCAGAACGATATTACTATTCAGCTGATCACCTCTTACCTGAATATTCTTTTTGCTGATGAGCTGATCAAAATATCACAGATGACGCGCGACCTCACGCAGCTGCAGTTGGAGCGCACCAGGATTCTGTTTGATGCCGGTAGTGTGGCAGAAAATGCGGTGCTCGACCTGGAGTCGCAGTATGCAGCTGATAACCTGGAGCTGATCAACGCCCAGAACCAGCGTGACATCTCCCGCCTGAACCTGATCCAGCTGCTGAACCTGGAGAACTCTGCCGATTTTCAAATCATCGTCCCCGAGATCCCGGAGCCCGACCAGGACCCTGTGCTGGTTGATGCCGCCCAGGTATATGATGTGGCGCTGCAAACGCTGCCGGCCATCCGTGGGGCAGACCTGCGGGTGTTAAGTGCGGCGAAAGCCCTAGATGTGGCTAGGGGAGCTTATTACCCCAGGCTATCTTTCTTCGCTGGTTTAAATACGTTTTATTCCAGTGCAAGGGATTTCCGTTTTGCTGAAGAAGGCCAGCTGCAGCCCACGCCCATCGGGTTCACGGACTCAGAAGGCACAAATCCCTTTATCATTTACACCCCCGCAACAACTTTCAGAAGAGAGACCTATGAGTTCTTTGATCAGTTAAGAGATGGCGTGGGTAAGAATTTCGGTCTGTCACTGCA
The DNA here is from genome assembly GCF_039541895.1 of Pontibacter saemangeumensis. NCBI lineage: Bacteria > Pseudomonadati > Bacteroidota > Cytophagia > Cytophagales > Hymenobacteraceae > Pontibacter > Pontibacter saemangeumensis. The sequence continues at coordinate 129,754 of NZ_BAABHC010000004.1, read as the reverse complement.
GGTCCCGATCCTGAATGGGTGGCAGGTGCGCAGCAATGTGCAGCGTGCGAAGCTACAGCAGCGGGATGCGCAGATTAACGCGGACATTGCCCGCAACAACCTGCGCCAGACCATCGAACAGGCCTATGTGGATGCCCTGGCGGCACAGCGCAGGTACGTTGCCGCAAAAGAGCAGCTCAGGGCCGCCGAGAAAAACTACGGCAATGCACAGCTACGGCTGAACAGCGGGGTGATCAACACGGTGGACTTTAACATCGTGGCAAACAGCTACCGGGCTGCCCAGTCTAACCTGGCACAGGCAAAGTATGAGTACACATTTAAACTTAAAGTCCTGGATTTCTACCAGGGGAAAGACATCTCTCTATAAATAATTATGGCTAAGAAAAAATCAAAGCTGATCCCTATTCTCATTGGGGTGCTCGTACTGGTGCTGGTTGGGGTACTTGTTGCTAAGAAACAAGGCTGGATCGGAAAAGAGGAGGGCACCGAAGTAGTGCTGGCAGAAGCGAAGACAACAGAAATTGTAGAGAAAGTGAGTGCCTCCGGTAAAATTCAGCCGGAAACGGAAGTGAAGATAAGCCCTGACGTCTCTGGTGAGATCATTGAGCTGCATGTGGAGGAAGGTGACTCCGTGGTGAAAGGACAACTGCTGCTCCGTATCCGCCCTGATAACTACCAGTCGATGGTGGATGCGCAGGAAGCCTCCGTGAATACGATGAGGGCCAACCTGGCGCAGGCAAAGGCCCGTCTGGCGCAGGGAGAGGCTAACTTTGCGCAGGTGAAGCAGAACTATGACCGCAACAAGCCCCTTTTCGAACAGAAAGTGATCTCTCAGTCCGAGTGGCAGCAGATCAAGGCCAACTATGAGGCTACCAAGGCCGAAGTGGAGTCCACCCGGCAGAGTGTGCGCGCTTCGGAGTTCAATGTGCAGAATGCGCAAGCCTCCCTGAAAGACGCCCGAGAGAACCTGAACAAGACGACTATATATGCGCCGGTGAGCGGTACAGTGTCGAAGCTGAATGTGGAGCAGGGCGAGCGCGTGGTGGGCACCTCGCAGATGGCCGGTACCGAGATCATGCGCATCGCTAACCTCAACAACATGGAGGTGCGCGTAAACGTGAATGAGAACGATATTATACGGGTAGCCATGGGCGATTCTGTGGATGTGGAAGTTGACTCTTACGCCAGCCGCGATGAGAAATTTAAAGGAGTGGTGACGGCAATCGCCAACACCGCCAAAGACGCCACCACCCTGGAGGCCGTGACTGAGTTTGAGGTCCGCATCCGCCTGATCAACGATTCGTACAGCCACCTGGCAGATATAACCAGGCGCCCTTTCCGTCCAGGCATGACTGCTTCGGTTGACATCATCACTGAAAGAAAACCCAATGTCTTATCCGTACCTTTATCTGCCGTGACAACACGCTCGCCCAACGCCCCAGGTGGTGAAACAGCTCCTGAAAAGGACGCGGAGGAAGAGGAAGAAGAACAGGGTCCGCAGAACCAGCAGAATGCCCAGCAGGCCGCTGCCAACGCAGCCCCTGTAGAGGAAGTGGTGTTTGTGTATAACAGCGGCACCAACACCGTGGAGACTGTCAAGGTAAAAACAGGCATCAGCGATTTTGAGAACATCGAGATCCTGAGCGGCATTAAGGCAGGTCAGAAAGTAGTGGCCGGCCCGTTCAGGGCAGTCTCTCAGACCCTGAAAGATGGCGCCAAAGTAGCCGTGAAAGATGAAGAATCTCTCAACAAGCAGGCTATTGCCGCAGACACAGAGTAGCATTAACCGATACCAAACGTTTGGAAAAAGTAGCCATATTGGGGGGAGGAAGCTGGGCAACAGCACTGGCTAAAATCCTGTCAGAAAACAAAGCAAGAGTACACTGGTGGATGCGCAACAAGAAAGATGTGCAGCACCTGAACCAATACAAGCACAACCCGCGCTACCTGAGCCAGGTCTCGTTCGACCTAGGGTATGTGGAGCCATCTGCGGAAATTCAGTCTGTTGTTGCCGCCGCAGATTGGGTTATACTGGCTGTGCCAGCCGCCTTCGTACAACAGGCACTCACTGATTTACGCGAGGACGCTTTCGCGGGTAAAGTAGTGGTATCGGCTGTGAAAGGGATGATTCCAAAACAAAACATCCTCATCACAGAATACATGGAGCGGCAGTACCAGGTGCCGAATTCGCACCAGCTCGTGATTGCCGGGCCCTGCCATGCGGAGGAAGTGGCGCTCGAGAAACAGTCTTACCTCACCATCGGCTCGCACGATATCCCGACAGCAGAGCGTTTCTGTGGCCTGCTGCGCAACCGTTATGTAAAAGCCAACCCCCTGGATGACCTGGATGGCATTGAGTACTGCGCCGTGATGAAAAATGTGATCGCCCTTGCCTGCGGCATCGCCCGCGGCCTGAACTACGGTGACAATTTTCAGGCTGTGCTGGTATCCAACGCGATGTTCGAGATTGAGCGTTTCCTGGACGCCATGATGCCCATCCACCGCGACCTCAGCGGCTCCGCGTACCTGGGCGACCTGTTGGTCACAGCCTATTCACAGTTTAGCCGCAACCGCACGTTCGGCAACATGATTGGCCACGGTTACACAGTTAAATCGGCCCAAATAGAGATGAACATGGTGGCGGAAGGCTATTATGCCGTCCAAAGTATTTTCGAGCTGAACAAGCAGCTGAAGGTATCCATGCCCATCACAAACGCCGTCTACCATATCCTTTACGAACGCATCTCGCCGGCTGTAGAATTCGAGATACTCAAAGACAAGCTCAAGTAGAACTGGCTTTAAGAGGAGCGTGCGAAGCGGAAGCACATTATTTTTCTACAGCACACTATCGCTTGAATTCCCTATCAATTCAGCTTTCCCCTCTTATTCATATCAGCACTATATGATTAGTACCCCTAGCAGTTGGTTCATGCTCACTGCAACAAACCTGTCTGCAGTTTCCTCTCCCTGGAGGGGCTGGTTCTTTAAAATATCTTCATGCGCAGTATCTAGTTGAAAATGTAATAATATGATCCACGCTATATTACCAGGTATAAATTAGTCTCAAAAGCAGTAGCGGCATCAATAACATTCACAAATCAGCTACTGCCGAATCATTTTTTTAAAATTCCGCAAATTAATACGGGCTTTTTAACCCATTTATATAAATTTGTCGCGGCTATATATGGTTTAAGTAAAGCTATAGCGCGACATGATCACAAGAGTTACATGTGCCGTCATCGAGCAGTATGCGCGGGTGCTGATTACACAGCGCAGCAAGAGCATGCCTGATCCGCTGCTGTGGGAGTTTCCGGGAGGCAAAGTGGAGGCCGGCGAAACAGAAGAAGAATGCCTGGTGCGGGAGATACGGGAAGAGCTTAGCCTGCACATCACGCCGCAATTCCGCATGACGCCCGTTCTGCACCAGTTAGGGGATAACCCTGCGTTAGAACTCATCCCTTTCAGGTGCCTATATGATGGCGGCACCATTCAATTACTGGAGCATCGCAACTACAAGTGGGTCCACCCGCAGGATTTGCTCGATCATGATTGGTGCGCCCCGGATATACCCGTTGTAGAAGAGTACCTGCGCCTGTTAAAGGCGAGCTGACCTAACCAGCTCACACGGCGGCTTTCATCTGCCCCTGTTTAGCCGTACCTTTGCAATCCTATGCTACTCCCATCCACTTTTACAGAACGCATGCAGCGGTTGCTGGGCAACGAGTACGGTGCTTTTGTACAGGCCCTTCAACTGCCACCGCCGGTAAGCGTGCGTCTGAACCCTGGTAAAACAGCTGCCTTCCCTGCATTGCCAAGGGTGCCATGGGCATCGAAGGGCTACTATCTGCCGGAGCGCCCCGCCTTTACCCTCGACCCGCTCCTGCATGCCGGCTCGTATTATGTGCAGGAGGCAAGCTCTATGTTCCTGGAGCAGGCGCTGAAACAGGCCGTGGATGTACAACAGCCCCTGCATGTGCTCGATTTATGCGGCGCGCCCGGCGGCAAATCCACACACCTGGCAAGCCTGCTGTCGGAAGAAAGCTTGTTGGTGTCGAATGAGGTGATCCGGAGCCGCGCCTCCATCCTGGCAGAAAACGTAGCGAAGTGGGGGAGTGGCAACGTCTTGGTCACCAGCAACGACCCGCGGGACTTTTGCAGGCTGCACCATTTTTTTGATGTGATGGTGGTTGATGCCCCGTGTAGCGGCGAGGGAATGTTCCGGAAGGATCCGCAGGCGGTGGTGGAGTGGTCGGAGGAGAATGTAAAGCTTTGCGCGCAACGCCAGCAGCGCATCCTGACGGATGTGTGGGAGGCCCTGAAACCCGGAGGGCTGCTGATCTACAGCACCTGCACCTGGAACGAGCAGGAGAATGAGGCAAATATGGACTGGCTGGCTGCCCAGGAAAACGCCCAAAGTGTGCACCTCCGGCTGCAGCCGGAGTGGGGCGTGGAGCCCTCCCGGCAGCAGGGCGTGGAAGGGTACAGGTTTTACCCGCACCGTGTGCAGGGAGAGGGCTTTTTTATGGCCGTTATCCGGAAAGCTGGTGAGGCAAGGGTTGCGGATCACAGCAAAAGCAAAAAGAAGAAATACAAGCTGACGCTGGCAGGCAAGAAGGAGCAGGCGCTGGTGCAGGACTGGCTGCAGCAGCCGGAGCGGTATATATGGCTTCAGCACGGCGAAGTGATCTCGGCCTTACCCGCCAACCTGTTTGAGGCCGCCGACGAGGTATACCAGAACCTCTATGTGCTATATGCCGGCACCGAAGTGGCCGAGGTGAAAGGCAGGAAACTGAAGCCCCTGCAGGGCCTGGCGCTGTCGCAGCACCTGAACAAGAAGGCTTTTGCAACGGCTGAGCTGGACCTGGAGCAGGCAGTACGCTATCTCCGCAAAGAGGACATCAGCCTCGGCAGCAGTGGTAACGACTGGTTGCTCCTGCAATATAGGGATGTTCCGTTGGGCTGGGCAAAGCAGGTCGGGACGCGCATGAATAATTACTACCCCAAAGAATGGCGCATCCGCATGGATCTGCCGCAGGAGCTGCCTGTGTTTGATTTGCTACAACCTTAGGCTGTTACTCCTTCAGCTGAGTCTTTGAATCTGATGCTCCAGAAGAAAGCATCCTACGGAAGGAACAAGCTATATAGCCGAGGTTTTTCCTATCTTATTGAAAATCAAAGTATAATTCTGTCCAGTCACTCGCATGAAGATATTAGTCCACTATCAGTTGGTTCATGCGCATTGCAATTTGCCTGTCTGCAGATTCCCCTCCTCGGAGGGGCAGGGGTGGGTTCTATAGCACAGCTGCGTGCGCAGTATTCAGTTGATAATGGTATTTGCTCTTTACCCGCTGAAGGTTTATATATAAAATTCCTGCCTGTTTAAATCCTTTCTACCAGTAGCCTCTCCTAAATATATAAAGCAGTTTCGTCTGTAGGAGAGGTATAGGAGTTGCTAGGGATCGTGACACCAATTTTCTTACTCCACGAACAGCACCAGCCCCTTTAAGTACTCTCCTTCGGGGTGGAAGATGGAAATTGGGTGATCGGCAGGCTGTGAGAGGTGGTGCATGATCTTGATGTTGCGGCCCGCCTCAATAGCCGCAGCCATGACTGTGCTGTTAAAGAGATACTTGTCAACCACCTGCGAGCAGGAGAAGGTAAACAGGATTCCGCCGGGCCTTATCTTTTTCATCGCCTCGGCGTTCAGGCGCTTATATCCCATCAGCGCGTTGTGGCGGACCTTCTGGCTTTTCGCAAAGGCGGGAGGGTCCAGTATGATCACATCGTATAATTCCTCTTTCCCCTTCAGGAATTCGAAGGTATCGACAGCGAAAGCCTCGTGCCGCTCTGGCGCCTGGCTCAGCTCCCCGTTCTTGACCGTCAGCTCGATTGCCTTTTTCGATACATCCACCGAGTGCACCTCCCGGGCGCCGGCATTCAGCGCATATACCGAGAAACCGCCGGTGTAGCAGAAGGTGTTCAGGACAGACTGGCCTTTCGCATACTGCGCCAGCAGCGCCCTGTTCTCCCGCTGGTCAATGAAGAAACCGGTTTTCTGACCGCTTTCCCAATCCACAAAAAACTGGTTCTCGTTTTCAGTGACCACCACGCCGCCCGTAGACTCACCGAAGAGATAACCGTTTACAGCCTCTACCGGGGCCTTGGCCGGAAGCGATTCTGCGCTCTTGTCATATATGGCCCGCAGCCGGTGGCCATATATCTCCTGCAGCGCCGCGGCGATATGCTCCCGCACCCGGTACATCCCGACTGTGTGCGTCTGAATCACGGCAGTGTCCTTGTATATATCCACGATCAGGCCGGAGACGCCGTCGCCCTCCGCATAAACGAGGCGGTACACGTCCGTGTGCGGGTTGTCCGTCAGGCCCAGGCGGGTGCGGTAATCGTAAGCCTGCTGCACCTTGCGTTTCCAGAACCCAGCATCCGGCTCGGTTTGCTCAAACGAGAAAATTCGCACGGCGATCGATCCCGGGGCGTAATGCCCCATGGCCAGGAACTCGCGCTTGCTGGAGTACACCTCCACCACATCGCCCTCCTCCGGCTCCCCGTCTGCTTTTCTGATGGCACCGGAGAATACCCAGGGGTGCTGGCGCAGCAAGGAGTGCTCTTTGCCCGGCGCTAAATATAACTTGATAAAAGACATGCTGTTGAAATGCTAATATTGGAAGGAGGCGGTGCTATTGTGCCACCAAAACACAAAAGTACGCAATGAAATCAAATAATCGCGGCTACCAAACCGCCCGCTGCTCAGGCGACCACAATTCCTGAAGCCTGCAGCGCTATATATAGCTTCTGTACGGGCAACCCCACCACGTTAAAATAGGAGCCTTCTATGCGCTCGATGCCGATCATCCCGATCCATTCCTGGATGCCATATGCCCCAGCCTTGTCGTAGGGTTTGTAGTTGGCTATATAATAGTCGATTTCAGCCTCGGTCAGGCTTTTAAAGCAGACTTTGGTGGTGTCGTGGAAGACGGTTTTCTTTTCCCTGGTCAGCACACACACGCCGGTGATCACCTCATGCACCTTCCCGGACAATGCCTGCAGCATCTCGAAGGCCTCGGCATAGTCAGCAGGCTTGTTCAGAATGCGCTCTTCCAGGCAGACGATCGTGTCAGCGGTGATCAGGGCTTCATCCTGCAGATCGGCTATATAATGATCTGCCTTGTGCGAAGCCAGGTACTCGGCCACTTCGGCACGCTTCAGGTGCTCCGGAAAATCCTCGTGTACGTCTTTCACGCGTACCTCAAACCTGAGCCCGAGGCTCGCCAGCAGTTCCCTGCGGCGGGGGGAGTTAGAGGCAAGCAGCAGCGGCCGTGATAAATTCATCTTCTTTGATTGAGCTAAATAAAAAACCGCCTATCACCTTCGGGTAAAAGAAAGTCGACTTCTGTGGCATGATGGCCCCGCTGTAGCAGACGCGCTTCACCTGCTCCATGGTAATTTCGTTGGTGATCAGCGCCAGCCGCGCCTCCCCGGAATCAACCTGGCGGATGCAGGAAGTAAAGTTGCGGACGTAGCTGAGGCCACTGTAATCGCGCTGCGCCGTCCGGTATATGCCCAGCACCTTTTCAAAAATAAAATAATGCATCACTGTCAGGTCAAGGTCCTTTACCTCCTTCGGAAAATTCCAGTCAATCTGCGGGTGCACTTCCGGCTTTAACCTGATTTTAAAAGCATTTCCGCTCAGAAACAGCCCGAATGCCCACTGCTTGCCAACAATCACTTCGTTCAGCTCCAGCGGGTCTTCCTTTGGCGTGATGATAAAATACGCCTCCAGCCGCCGCAGAAACTCCTCGTCCGACAGTTCCATGTGCTTCAGCACGCGGTGCGTGGGAAGAATGCGCAGGTCATCGTGCTCGGAGTTAGTCAGGTACATGAGGTGGTAGTTGTACGGCTCGAAACCCGTGTGATCCGGGTTTTGGGTCATACGTTTTTTGCGGTATTCCAGCGAGCCCTCGTAGCGGTGGTGGCCGTCCGCCAGCAGCACCTGCTTCTCCTGAAGAGTTTTGACGAACAACCGGATCACTTCATGGTCATGGATGACGGCCAGCACATCGCGCGCACCCTGGTAATCCTCCGTCTCATAAAGGGGAGAAAGAATGCTCTCATCCATATAGGGCTCCAGCAGGAAAGCCGCGTCTGAATACAACCCGTGGGTAGGGCTGGTATTCATTTCCGTCTGTTCCAGCAGCGCTATGCGGTCGTTCACTGCGCTCGGTATCGTGTTTTCGTGGCGAAGCAGCACACCTTCCTTCCAATCATAAGCTTTGATATGGCAGATGAAGCCCTTTCGCACATATTCTTTGTCGCTGCCCGGTAAACGGAAATACTGGTAGTACACATAGATGCCCGGCAGGTGGTCCTGCAGCAACACGCCTGCATCTTTCCAGTCCTGCAGGGTGGCGGCCGCCTGCTTTGCCGGTTCGTCCCCAAGCGGAACCGTCAGGTGGATGCTGTTGAACGGGTTGCGGTACAACGCCTCCCGCTGCTTCTCCGACACTACGTCAAACAGAGGAGCGGTCAGTTGCTCGATTTGCCGGTCAAGGGAAGGGTTGTAGCGCCAGGCGCGCAAGGGTAGTATTTCAGCCATTGTATTTTATGTTGGGCGACAGGAGCAGGAGAACTAAAATGAGTCGGCCTCAGGGGGCAAGCCGCATGATTTTCCAGCTCATATCCTGCTGCTGCGCATATACCAGGCGGTCGTGCAGGCGGTTGGGGCGTCCCTGCCAGAACTCAAGCCGCTCGGGCCGTAACTGGTATCCCCCCCAATTGCCCGGTCTCGGGATTTCAGCCGTATTTTGGAACTGAGCAGAAATTCGCTTGTCTGCCTCTTCCAGTACTTCACGGCTCGCTATCTCCGCGCTTTGGGGTGAGGCCCACGCTCCGATCTGGCTTCCTTTGGGGCGGCTGTGGAAGTAGGTGTCGGATATGCCAGGGGCTACTTTCACCACGCTTCCCTCTATGCGCACCTGCCGCTCCAGCGCAGGCCAGAAGAAGGTAAGCGCGGCAAAGGGGTTTTGCGCGAGTTCCAGCCCTTTGCGGCTGTCGTAATTGGTGAAGAACATGAACCCCTCCGTAGACACATCTTTCAGTAGTACCACGCGGGCAGAGGGCTTCCCGGCGGCGTTTACCGTTGCCAGCACCAAAGCGGTTGGCTCTGCTTCCTCCGCCTGGATAGCCTCCTGCAGCCACACGTTAAACTGAGCGATGGGGTCTTTAAGGACAGCGTCTTCTGTCAGCTCGTGCCGCGCATAGTTCTTTCGAATCTCTGCAATGTTATGTGTCAGGGCCATGTGTTTATTTTTAGGCAAAAGTAAGAAATTATCCGCTGCACCTTACAATTTTTGGCTGATGTCTGGCAAGGGCGCTGAAACCATGGTTCTGTGATTATTCAAAACGGCTTCCGGGGAAGCATAAATGCTATGTTTCCTAAACGTTACCATATTCTACGCTTTGCGTAAGAATAATTATATACACTAATGAAGGGGATCGGCTTGTTCTGCCGGATCCGTTTTTTATTTAAACATAACGAGCGCGGGAGGATAATGGAAGATAAAAGCATAACACAACCCCAGAATGGCAGCCTGTTGATTTCGGAGCCTTTTTTAGGCGATCCGAATTTCGAGCGCACCGTCATACTCCTTTGCAGCCACTCCGAAGAAGAGGGCTCCTTTGGGCTGGTGCTTAACAGGCCCTCCAACCTGAAACTATCGGATGTTTTAGATATAGACCAGGATGTATTTGACGTGGACTTGGGAGTGGGGGGGCCGGTGCAATATAACACCCTTCACTATGTTCACCGCCTGCCCAACCTGCCACAGGCCGTAAAGCTGGAAGAGGGCCTTTACTGGGGAGGAGACTTTGACTTGATCTGCTCAATGATCAAAGCAGGATTAATAAACTCAGATGATATTAAATTTTTCTTAGGCTATTCAGGCTGGACCTCTGGCCAACTGCAGGAGGAGATCGACAAAAATGTTTGGATCGTGAACAACAATGCTGCGAATAAATTATTTAATTTGGGCACAGATACCCTTTGGCGCAATGTTTTGCGGGAAATGGGTGGTAAATTTAAGGTACTTTCAAATTATCCGGTCGACCCGCGCCTGAACTGAGCGCCCGCGAAGGATTTAAAGACCGCAGACATGACAACTGATATTAATCATATGGACACTACCGGAGCTGAGGCTAACAAACATGAAAACCAGAACGCTGCAAATCAAACCACTGAAAACGCAGCGTCGCCGAAGAATATATTGGAGCAACGGCTTGCCGAGATAGAAGCACGAAAACAAAAAGAAGCCACTCCAGAGGCCACCGTGCGGAAAGAAGAACAGCCCGAGATTCAGCCGACGCTGACCTCTGAGCAGGAAGCCGAAAAGACGGAGGAGATAACAAATGCTTTTGTAGAGGCGAATGCCGATGTGCAAGACGCCTCCGCAGCCGCCCCTGAGCCGGAGACCTCTGCCTATACCCCTGCGGATCATCAGTTGCCGGAAGGGGAGGCGCTGCAGGAAGCTTCTGTGAAAGAAGTGACATCCTCTGCTGAGGAGCATGCTCCGGTGGCCACAGCACCTGCCGAAGAATTAGAGGCGGCCACCCCGGCCTTGCAGGATGCACCGGCACCGAATGCAGTTGCCCCCACGGCCCAGGATACGCCACGGCAGCAGCACCATGAGGATGAAGAGGAAGAAGAGGTAGAGGAGGTAGTGGATTATAGCCAGCTATCACTGGAGGAGTTGCGCCAGCACCTGAGTATTGCCCTTAAAGGTCCTGACGCTGCCAAGCGCAACAGAACCATTGTAGAGATGCACCGCCACTACGACCAGAAATTTATGGCAGAGCGGATGGAGGCCCTGGATCGATTTAAGCAGGAAGGCGGCACGGAGGATGATTTTGCCTACCACACCTCCAAAGAACACCAGGACCTGGAGAAACTGCTGACAGCATATCGGGATGCGCGCCATCAGCAGCGGCAGAGCGTGGAAGAACAACGCCAGCGGAGCCTGGAGCGCAAACAGCAACTGCTGGCCCAACTGCGTCAGCTGGTGGAGTCGGCGGAGACAAAGAGCAGCAGCGAGGAAGTTAAAAAACTGCAGGCAGAGTGGAAGTCAATCGGACCGGTGCCTGCCGGGGAGGCGCAGGCTCTCTGGGATTCGTACCACGCGCTGCTCGACATCTTCTACAACAACCGCAGCATGTTCTTCGAGATGAAAGAGCTGGACCGCAAGCGCAACCTAGATGCGAAAACACAGCTGGTGGAGCGGGCAGAGGCGCTGAAAGACGAGCAAAGCATTAACAAAGCCCTGCAGGAGCTGCGCCATCTGCACGAGGAATGGAAGAATATCGGGCCTGTGCCCAACGAGCAGCGCGACCCGATCTGGGAACGGTTTATCCAGGCCTCTGAGAAGGTGCATGAGCGCCGCCGCGCTTACCACGACGAGCGCAACCAGCGCGAGATGGAAAACCTGACGAAGAAACGCGCCCTTTTGGAGCGGCTGCAGGCATTCACCGATTTTAATACCGAGCGCATTAACGAGTGGCGCGACAAGACTGACGAAATCCAGAAGCTGAAGGAGGAATGGGATGCCGCCGGGCTGGTGCCGAAAGAGTATGCCGAGGAGGTGAACAAAAGCTTCTGGGGCAACTATAAAGCCTTTTTCCAGCACAAGAACCATTTCTTTAAAACACTGGACGAGCAGAAGATGCAGAACCTGCGCCTGAAGACGGAACTCTGTGAGGAAGCGGAAAGCCTGAAGGACAGCAACGACTGGAACACCACCAAAGAAAAGCTGATTCAGTTGCAGAAGAAGTGGAAGACGATTGGCCGCGTGCCAGACAAGCATTCCGATAAGATATGGCAGCGCTTCCGCTCAGCGTGTAACGAGTTTTTTGACCGTAAGCAGGCCAACGAGCAGACGAGGAGTGCTGAGATTGAGAAGCTCTCTGCCGAGAAAGTAGAGCTTTGTGACACCATAGCAGAGCAGCTGGCTGATCCAACTGCTGTCGGTTCGCTGGAGGATTTTAATGCTTTTGCCGCAAAATGGCGCGAGCTAGACAAAAGCAACAAGCGCAGCAGCCCGAAGGCGGAGGAGAAGTTCATCGCCTTAATGGGCAAATACATCGAGCGGGTGCCGTCCCTCAGCCTTGGGCAGCGTGAGGAACTGCTTGTGAAGCTGCAGGTAGAGCGGATGAAACACAGCCCGGACGCTGGCCATAAGTTACAGCAGCGGGAGCAGTCCATTCGCAGAGAGATCACGCACCTGCAGAACGACATACAGACGCTCCGCACGAACATCGAGTTTTTCGCCCGCTCTAAGAATGCAGATAAACTGCGCCAGGAGTACGAAGGCCGGATTGCCGATGCGCAGAAAAGGATCGACCAGTTAAACCATCAAATGCAGGCTTTCAGGGGGTAAAATATTTCCTCCTGAACATCAAATGCTTATCCTAAACATTTTAAATATTTTAGAATAGCATTTGCATGATATAAATCTTCCGCATACTTTTGCAACGCTTTATCACCAGTAAAGCATACTAAAAGTGAAAGCCTCCTTAGCTCAGCTGGTAGAGCAACTGACTTGTAATCAGTAGGTCGCTGGTTCGATCCCGGCAGGGGGCTCCACTCCAAAAAGCATCTGTTTGTACTGCAGCTGCTTTTTCCAAACATCAGTACAGGCCTCCTTAGCTCAGCTGGTAGAGCAACTGACTTGTAATCAGTAGGTCGCTGGTTCGATCCCGGCAGGGGGCTCATCAAGCTAAAAGCCTTCAGAGAAATCTGGAGGCTTTTCTTTTTTATACCCATTCCTTCCTTCCATTCATTTGCTTTTAGCTTTTATATATCCCCCATGGCGTCTGCATGTGCGAGTCGCAATGCTTGCTTCAGTCCAGAGAATGGAGGTAAGGTAGGATGGTGAGATATGCCTTCAGTTAACCGGTCCTGTTCTGATGAGGAGTGTGCTTCCTTTTCAGTCAGATTATAGCTTACTTTGCTCTTCGACGCCATAAGTAAGAAGTATGCAACTGATAGAGGTAAACACACCTGAACTCGCCGAGGAATTCCTGATGGTGCAGGTGCGGCTATATAAAAAGGACAAGAATTATATCCGTCCCTTAGACAAAGACGTTAATCAGGTTTTTGATCCCAAAAAAAACAAGCTGCTCCGTGACGGCAACGCCATACGCTGGCTGCTACAGGACGACAAAGGAAAATACATTGGCCGTGTGGCGGCATTTGTCAATCACAGGACCGCCAAAACATTTGAGCAGCCCACCGGGGGCATGGGCTTTTTTGATTGTATCAATGACCAGGGAGCCGCCGATATGCTTCTGGATGCCTGCCGCGATTGGCTGAAAGCGCGTGGCATGGAGGCCATGGACGGGCCGATAAACCTCGGCGAGCGAGACAAGTGGTGGGGCGTGCTGATTGACGGTTTCTACCCGCCCAATTATTGCATGCACTACAACTTCCCGTATTACAGGGAACTGCTGGAGAATTACGGCTTCGGGCTATATTTCAAGCAGTACACGTACTACCGCACGGTGGAAGATCCGCTCCCCCCGGAATACAATGAAAAAGCGAAGCGAATCCTACAGAACGAACACTACCAGTTCAGGCACCTGGATAAGAAGGAGCTGAAGAAATACACAGAAGATTTCCGGCAGGTATATAACAAGGGATGGGCCAAGCACGAAGGGGTGAAGGAGATGAGTGAGGCGCAGGCAGCAGGCATTATGAATTCCCTGAAGCCCATTCTGGATGAACGCATCATGTGGTTCACGTACTTTGATGAGGAACCGGTCGGTTTTTTTATCGCCATCCCGGAACTGAACAAATTGTTCAGGCATGTGAACGGGAAAATGGACCTGTGGGGCAAGCTAAAGTTTCTATTCCATCGCTGGCGCGGGGCGTGCACCACCATGTACGGTATTGTCTTCGGCATTGCACCGGAACACCAGGGCAAAGGAGTAGAAGCGGCCATGGTGGTATCTGCTGGAAAGCTGGTGCAGGCAAATCCGAGTATCCCGTACTATGACCTGCAGATGAACTGGATAGGAGATTTCAACCCTAAAATGATGAAGGTGGTGGAGCAGGTCGGATCGCGCATATATAAAACGCACGCCACCTACCGTTACATGTTCGACAGAACAAAGGAGTTCAAGCGGATGACTATAATCCGTTAAAGCATGGAGGGGAGATCCATTACCTCTCCCAGTACCGGGGCCGATATCTCTTTCCACTGCCAGCCGTTGTACTCCACCATCGCCTTCAGCGCCCGGCGGCGCTTGCTGAGCTGCTCTATCTGCTGCATGTCCGCCTGCTGCAGCGGCACTTCCGCCTGCTGCAGCTCGTTCGTTTGGAGCGCGGGCACATCGGTGTTCTTTGGGTTGATATAGAGCGAGGTGAGCGACCCGATAAAAGTGGTGATGGCTTTGCGAAGCGGGATCAGGTATTGGTCGCCGGGGCGCATGTGCTCGGGTATATAGAGCAGCAGGAGCGTGATGGACTCATCAAGGGCTGCCAGGTTCGGCAGGAGCGAGGCTTCCTTGTCTTCGTGCTGAAAATAGTGCAGCACGGGGTAAGACAGGTGCATCTGGCCCTGGTGTATGATCTCCTGGGTAAGGTTCTGAAACTGGCCCTCCAGCTTTTTATAGTTCTCGCCGTTCCAGTTGTTCAGCAGGATGCGCTGGGGGCTGTTGCCGATGGAGGCGATGCGGATGCTAAGCGCCCTGCGCTGGGTTACGGCAGATAACACGGGCACCATATAGGTAATTGCGATGGTGATGAAGATAAGGCCCGAAAAGGAGATAAAGGCAGTGAAGACCCGCCAGCCGTCAGTTCCGGCGGCAAAATCGCCGTTGCCGAGGGTAGACAGAGTGTAGCCTGTAAAATACACACGCTCCATCAGGTCAGCAGGCAATTTGGTGGTAGTGTTCACTATGGCGTCATCAGCAGAAGAATATATAAACACATTCCCCGCCCACAGGAGCAGCACCCATGTCAGTAAAATGGAGAAAACGATGACAATGCCTGCTCCTGTCAGTACGGTCCTGCTCTTCATGATCCGCCCTACATTTAAGAATACCCGCCAGACAATTACCGTTACAGGTCCGCTGATCACGCCAGACCCGCGAGGGGCAAAGGTGGTGTAAATCAGGTCAACAGCTGTCACAGTCACGAGTACAACACCAATAATGAAGTTGATGGTTGAATCCATATATAGTAGGGCTTAAAGTGATGTAAACGGGTTATACCTTTGCAGGCGGCAGGGAGTTGCCAAAGCCCCTTTTCGAAGTCAATATTAAGCTAAACAGCGCGTAAGCTCATGGATTCATTAACGCAGATCGTATTGGGTGCCTCGATCGGGGAGGCGGTGGCCGGAAAGAAACTCGGCAATAAAGCCATGCTGTGGGGAGCGATCGCCGGCACTATTCCAGACCTGGATGTGCTGCTGAATCCGTTGCTCGACACTGTGGAGCAGCTGAGCTTCCACCGCTCCCTGACGCATTCGTTCTTATTCGCCTTCATCGTTGCACCTCTGCTTGGGCTGCTGCTGCAGCGTGTCTACAGGCAAAAGCTGGCCACAGTCTGGGAATGGAGCCTGCTGTTTTTCCTCGGCTTTACCACGCATGCGCTCCTCGATAGCTGCACCACCTGGGGGACGCAGCTGTTCTGGCCTTTCAGCCGCTACGGCGTCGCGTTCTATAACATCTTCGTCGTGGACCCGCTGTATACTGTTCCATTTCTGCTCTTCGTGCTGGCGGCTGCGTTTCTCCACCGCCTCCACCCGAAAAGGCGTTTTCTTAACTACTCTGGCTTAATAATCAGCTCAGCCTACTTACTTTTCTCTTTTGTGGCCAAAGCAACTGCCGATAAAGCCTTCGAGCACAGCCTGCAGCGGCAGCAGATCGGCTACAGCTCTTACATCAGCAAGCCAACTCCGCTCAACACTATATTTTGGTCCGTGACAGCGCAGGGAGAAGACGGGTACTACAACGGGTTTTATTCCCTGCTGGATGAGGATAAAGCGATCAGATTCACGTATGAGCCACAGCGCGCGGAACTTCTGAGGCCATACCGCGGTAATGCCAAAGTTGAGCGTCTTTTGGACATCATGAAGGGGTATTATGCGGTGGAGGCGGCAGAAGATGGCGGTGTCTACCTAAAAGACATGCGGTTCGGGAAGTTCGACGGCTGGCGCGAGAGCGGGGGCGATTATGTGTTTGTATACCATATAGGCTGGAACCAGCAGGGGGAACTGCAGGTAGAGGAATTGACTAACAGGCCAAGTGTGGACCAACAGTACCTAAGCGAATTCTGGGAGCGGCTAAAGGGAAACAAGCTAAAATAATTACCTGCATAGGCACTTTAGAGAAACTAGTTCATGATCAGAGTGATTCATAATACGCCAGTGCTTTCGCCCAACCCTGTGCATTGCCGGCATCAAGGCGTTCAGCGGCTATATAGGCCGCTACCTTGTCCTGCTTACCTGGCAGCGCTTTTAAAAGGCTTTTCTTGTTGAGCTTCACTTTTATGAAAGTCTGATCGGGGCCAAAGAGGTAATAGCTTTGAAGGTCCTGCAACTCATCGTATTTGTTTCCGGCGCTGTAAGGGCCTTTAAAATCAGCCTTCATTAAATGCTTTTGCGGCACCATCACCAACTGCACCTGCTTTCCGTCGTGCAGGACCAACGCAAAATGCTGCCCGAGCTTCGGGGCCTCCGCGGCTAGTGCTGGAAACTTCCTGAACATGAATTTCTGCTGCGTAACCCCATCCACCAGCAGGAAGCTGTCTACTCGCGCAGGCAGCAGCACATACTCCGCGCCCTTCGGGGTGCGGTACAGTAAGTTGCTTTCGTACACGTTGTATTTTACTTCCACATTTTTATACACCGTGTTGTTTGCCGCTATGGTGGCTTTCGCCCAATGCTCCTTAAAATATGGCGTTCCTTTGATGCCTTCGTACCTGTTGTCATATACCTGCACCATCGTCGCGTTCGTACTGCTACCCAACTCAGCCAGGTTACGTTCTGCGTCTATCCCGATGGGCTGACTGGTTTGGGCCAGCGCGATATGCGAAGCAAAGGCAATCGTGAATAAAAAGGCGAATTTGCACATAGCAGGATATATAATAAAGCGCTAAAAAAAGGGTTTTACTGCTGGGAATCCGTTAGATTATAACAGCAATTTAATCAATTCAGGTTGAATTTAGTATGCTTTATAGGATATAAATATTGGATCCGTTACAGCTGCAGAGATAGCAAATCAAATCTGCAAAGTGTATTCTACTGAAGAAATCAAGATAAAAGATGACAATGAACAGGTGGCAATTAACAGGCAGAACTGCCGTAGTGACAGGGGGATCCAAAGGCATTGGGTCCGCAATTGTAGCTGATTTTATATCCCTTGGGGCCGCGGTACTGGCCGTGGCGCGCAAGGAAGAGGACCTGCAGCAGCTGCGCAGGCAGTATCCCGACCGGTTGTACACGCTGGCAGCAGACGTTAGCACGGCCGAAGGCCGGCAGGCCCTCACTGCTGAAGTGGAGGAACTGTGGGGCAGGCTCGACATTCTGGTAAACAACGTGGGCACCAACATCCGGAAGCCGACAGCGGACTACACGACGGAAGAATATGACTTTGTGATGAATACAAACCTGCGCTCCGCCTTTGAGCTCAATCGCCTGCTGTACCCGCTGCTGAAAAACTCAGAACAGGGGAACATCATTCATGTGTCGTCGGTGGCAGGCTTGACGCATGTGCGCACAGGCAGCATCTACGGCATGACAAAAGCTGCCCTGAACCAGCTCACCCGAAACCTGGCGGCTGAGTGGGCAAAGGACGGAATCCGGGTGAATGCTGTTGCGCCCTGGTACATCAGCACCCCGCTGGCGCAAACCGTGCTGCAGAACCAGGACTTTTATGATGCGGTGATCAGCAGAACGCCCCTGCAGAAGGTGGGGAAGCCCGAGGACGTGGCGGGCGCTGTCGCGTTCCTCTGTATGCCGGCCGCGGCCTATATAACCGGGCAAACACTTGCCGTGGATGGCGGCTTCACCGTAAACGGTTTTCAACCGATCTAAGGTGCTGTAAAAGCGTCTGGAACAGCAAACTATAGCCCCCGTTTTGCTGGTTTATGTGCGCAAATTTGTTTAATTTTGTAAGACAAAAACAGAAGGGCCTTGCTGACAACAGCAGGCCCTTCCGAATATCACTATATGGCTAAATCACAACTGCTCACCCTTCTTCTGCTCACGCTTCTATCTGCTTCGTTAATATCCTGTAAACCAGCTTGTCCAATCGGCGCGTGCCAGGTGCGCATGGTGCATCCGCATGGCGAGCAGGAGTACAGAGGCCGCCCCATCTGGAAAAAGCAAAACCCTAAAATGGGAGAAAAGCTGGACAAGACCTCGCAGGAAACGTCGCCCAACAGGAGAGACAAGAGCAGAAATAAGCATTAGCCTATATAGCTCTTAAGGCTTTTTTGCCTAACTTGCCCTTTAATACTTACAACAACCAACCTATATTTATTTAGATTTTAGACATGATCGAAGGCGAAAGAATAATACCGATCAACATTGAAGACGAGATGCGCGGTGCGTATATCGACTACTCGATGTCTGTCATCATTTCAAGAGCCTTACCTGATGTTCGGGACGGACTGAAGCCGGTGCACCGCCGCGTGCTGTACGGTATGTCCGAGCTGGGGGTATCTTATAACAAAGCATACAAAAAATCAGCTCGTATCGTAGGGGAGGTGCTGGGTAAGTACCACCCGCACGGCGACTCGTCAGTATATGAAACCATGGTGCGCATGGCCCAGGAATGGTCTTTGCGCTACCCGTTGGTGGACGGCCAGGGAAACTACGGCTCCATCGACGGTGACTCTCCTGCAGCGATGCGTTACACGGAGGCACGCCTCAAGCGCATTGCGGACGAACTGCTGGCTGACCTGGAGAAAAACACCGTCGACTTCGTGCCCAACTTCGACGACTCACTGAAAGAGCCTAGCGTGATGCCAGCCAAATTCCCGAACCTGCTGGTGAACGGCACTTCCGGCATCGCGGTGGGCATGGCCACAAACATGGCACCCCATAACCTGACTGAAGTCATCAACGGCGTAATCGCTTTCATTGATAACCGTGAGATCACGATTCCGGAGCTGATGCAGTACATTACCGCACCGGACTTTCCTACCGGCGGTATCATCCACGGCTATGACGGTATAAAATCAGCTTTCGAAACGGGACGTGGCCGTGTGTTGATGCGTGGCCGTGCCAATTTCGAGGTGCTTCCGTCCGGCAAAGAGCAGATCATCGTGACTGAGATCCCCTATATGGTGAACAAGGCCACGTTGATTGAGAAAACGGCAGCCCTGGTGAACGACAAGAAAATAGAGGGGATTTCGGATCTGCGCGATGAGTCGGACCGTGACGGCCTGCGCATCGTGTACGACCTGAAGCGCGACGCCATCCCGAACGTGGTGCTGAACAATCTCTATAAATACACGGCACTGCAGTCTTCCTTCGGCGTGAACAACGTGGCCCTGGTGAAGGGCCGCCCGATGACACTGAACCTGAAAGAGCTGATCCTCTACTTTGTGGAGCACCGGCACGAGGTGGTTATCCGCAGAACGCAATATGAGCTGGACGAAGCCAGAAAGCGCGCCCATATACTGGAAGGTTTGCTGATTGCCCTGGATAACCTGGATGAGGTGATCAACCTGATCCGTTCTTCCCGCGACCCGGAAATTGCCCGGAACGGCCTGATGGAGCGCTTTGCCCTATCCGAAATCCAGGCCCGTGCCATCCTCGATATGCGTCTGCAGCGCCTCACCGGCCTGGAGCGCGACAAGATCCAGCAGGAGTTTGATGAGATCATGAAGCAGATCGATTACCTGACCTCTGTGCTGAACAACGAGGACCTGCGCATGCAGATCATCAAGGACGAGCTGACGGAGATACGCGATCGCTACGGCGATGGCCGCCGCACCAGCATCGAGGCCAGCACCGGCGACATCAACTACGAGGATATGATACCGGAGGAGAACATGGTCATCACCATCTCCCACGAAGGCTACATCAAGCGCACCTCCCTGAGTGAGTACCGCAGCCAGAGCCGCGGCGGCATTGGCTCGAGGGGAGTGGCTGCCTCCAAGGAAAACGACTTTACCGAGCACCTGTTCATAGCCAACACCCACCACCACATGCTGTTCTTTACTGAGTTTGGGCGTGTGTTCTGGCTAAAGGTATATGAACTGCCGGAAGGAGGGAAGACGGCAAAAGGACGGGCTATCCAGAACCTGATCCAGATAGAGAAAGAGGACACTGTACGCGCCGTGCTGAATGTGCATGACCTTAAAAACACGGATTACGTACTCAACCACAACCTTGTCTTCATCACGGAGCAGGGTACTATTAAGAAGACTGTGCTGGAGGCCTATTCTCGCCCTCGCACCAACGGCATCAACGCTATTTCCATTAACGATGGAGACCGCCTGCTGGATGTGCAGCTGACCAACGGTAGCAGCGAGATTATCATCGCGCTTGAGTCGGGCAGGGCGATCCGATTCAATGAGAACCACGTGCGCTCCATGGGCCGTAACGCCGCCGGCGTACGTGCAATTACGCTCGGCGGTCCGGACGACAAAGTTGTTGGTATGGTTTGTGTAGAAAACGAAAACACGGAACTGCTGGTAGTGTCAGAGAATGGTTTCGGAAAGCGTTCGCTCATGGATGAATACAGAATCACAAACCGTGGCGGTAAAGGCGTCAAGACCCTGAACGTGACCGATAAAACCGGGAAACTGGTGGCTATAAAAGGGGTAATAGACACCGACGACCTGATGATCATCAACCGTTCCGGCATCACCATCCGACTTCGCGTGGGGGATATCCGTGTTATCGGACGCGCTACGCAAGGGGTTCGACTGATCAAGCTGAACGATTTAGACAGCATTTCGTCTGTTGCGAAGGTAGAGATGGAAGCAGAGGTAGCAGCGGAGGCGGAAGAAGCCATACTGGATCAATCGACGCTGGCGCCAGAGGAAACGCTGCAGCCGGAGGACCTGATTGACCCGGAGACGACCGAGGAGGACGTATAATCGAATTATTTTCAGTTATATATCGTTACACAAACAATTACAAACAATTCAAAGAATAAGCATGAGAAAAATACTTTTAACAGCCCTGGCAGCCGCAAGCATATCGGTAGCAAGTGCACAGAACTCGGCCGTGAACAGCGCCATTCTTAACCATAAGAACGGTACGCTGGACAAAGCTCTGACAGATATAAACCAGGCCATCGAGCACAAGAAAACGAAAGACAAAGCCAAAACCTGGTTTTACCGTGGCGTGATATACCAGGATATGATTGGAAATCCTATCTATGGCAAGCTCACCGATGAGAACACACCGAACGTGGTGCTGGAGTCTTATGACAAGACAATTGAGCTGGACGGAAAAGACGGAGAGTTCGGAAAGCAGGTGCCTGAGCGTAAGGAGCAGCTATATAGCCAGGTGCTGAACCAGGCCGTTGAGTTCCACAACAGCCAGGACTGGGCGAATGCGATTGATAAATATAAGCTAGCCAGCAAAATCAACCCGACTGATACTACCGCTGTTATATATGCTGCTTATGCGGCAACAGCTAACAAAGATTATCCAGCAGCTGTTGGTTTCTACGACCAGCTGATCGAGATGGGACACAAGACGGAGGATGTTTATAAGAACAAAATTCAGTTGCTGCAGGCAACCGAAGCCAGCGAAGAGGAAGTGATGAACACGCTGGCCGCTGGTCTGAAGGAACACCCGAACAGTGTCTATATGATGCAGGAAGAGCTGCGCTATTACCTGAAAAATGACCGTGGCGAAGAGGCGATGCAAAAACTGGACAAAGCGATTAGCGCTGATCCTAAAAACGCTAGCCTGTTGGCAGTAAAAGGTAACTTGCTGGAGCGTAAAAACGATGTAGAGGGTGCTACAGCCACTTACAAAAAAGCCATCGAGATTGACCCGAACAACTTCGATGCAAATTACAACCTTGGCGTGTTGCACTTCAACAAAGGCGCAGAAGTAAACAACAAAGCCGCTAAACTGGATTACGCTACGTACCAGAAGAAAGGCAAAGCCCTTGAAGCGGAAGCAAAGAAGCATTACCAGGCGGCCTTGCCATACTTTGAAAAGGCTTTGGAGATACAGCCGAAAGATCAGGCAACAATGCAGAACCTGATGAAGCTTTACACACGCCTGGATCGCAAGACAGACGCCGATAAAATCAGTGCGATGATGAACCAGTAAGGTTTAGCCATAATCATATATAAAAAAGGGAAGCAGCAATGTTTCCCTTTTTTATTTTCCGAAAGTGTTGCTCATAAGCAGCAAACGGGCAGATGGTTCTGAACCAGCAGAGCAGTATGATCAAAGGAATGATGGTATATATCTATAATACTTAACATAATATAAATTATAAGACTTATAATATACGATGTAAAACATCTAATTTAAGTGTCACTAATAATATACTTTATGTTAAATAGAATAATGATATAATTTACAGTCCTTTCTACGTACGTATCACGTACACACGCTGAGAACTAACTATAACTGAGAACAAATGGGAATAACATTAGCACAGGCGCAGGCAGCGATCGAATCTGCAAAGATGAAAGCACAGGAATTAAACCTTAAAATGAACATTGCCCTTGTAGATGCCGGGGCAAATTTGGTAGCATTTGCCCGTATGGATAATGCGTGGCTCGGATCCGTGGATATAGCGATAAAAAAAGCCAGAACCGCACGTTTTTTCGATATGCCCACCGGCAACCTGGGGCAAGCATCGCAACCGGGCGGCCCACTCTATAATATTGAGCACTCCAACGGCGGCCTTATCACGTTCCCGGGCGGTATCCCAATCAAAGATGCCAACGGCGAAGTCATCGGCGCAATTGGTGTTTCGGGAAGTACCGTCGAAAATGATCATGCCGTCGCCGAGGCCGGCGTCCATGCCATTTAACAACAACTGATTATCATATTAGGTATATATAAAAAGGAGTCGCAGCAATCGCCGCGACTCCTTTTTATATATGCTCTGGTATATAACCTTCGCCTGTGATTCTAAAATATATACTTGGTGCTCAGGAAATTAGAACTTCCCTCATTCACGATTTCATTGATCAGGCGCTTGTTATTCTCATTCAATTTTGTAGCCACCAGCGAGCGAATAGAAAAAGAACGCAGTGCGTCTACCACTGACAGAGTGCCCTCAGCACTGTCTTTGCGACCGGTGAACGGGAATGTGTCGGGTCCGCGCTGACACTGGCAGTTGATGTTCACGCGGCTTACCTGGTTCACCAACGGGTCAATCAGAGCGGCAGTTTCGGCGGCATCGTTGCTAAAAATGCTCACCTGCTGCCCATGGGTAGACTCGATCAGGTACTGGATAGGTTCCTCCAAATCATCGAAAGGCACCACCGGTATAACGGGTCCGAACTGCTCTTCCCGGTAAATTTTCATCTCCTGGTTCACAGGGTATAGCACCGCGGGGTACACAAAAGACTCGAAAGTGGTTCCGCCTCCCTCGTTCATCACGCTGGCTCCCAGCGCTACGGCATCGTCTATCAGGTCTTTCAGGTAGGCGGGCTTGTGTGGCTCCGGCAGAGGTGTCAGGGCCACTCCTTTCTCCCAGGGCATTCCGATCTTCAACTTGCCTACCGCTTCGCTTAACTGGCTCACAAACTGATCGACTTTGGATCGGTGTACAAATATGATTTTCAGGGCGGTACAACGCTGCCCGTTAAAGGAAAGCGCCCCCAGCACTGACTCGGAAACAGCCAGCGGCACGTCTGCGTTTTCAGTTACGATGGCTGCGTTTTTCGCGTCCAGTCCTAAGATGGCGCGCAGCCTGTTCACCTTCGGGTGAAGTTTCTTCAGTTCATCAGCTACCTTGCTGGACCCGATCAGCGTGAGTACGTTGATTTTTCCTGACTGCATCAGTGCCGGCACAATGGCATGTCCCCGGCCATATATGGTATTCACCACCCCTTTCGGAAAACATTCCTTGAACGCCTGTAGAAGTGGGTAATGCAGTAAAGTACCGTGCTTTGGCGGCTTGAACAACAGTGTATTTCCCATGATGAGCGCCGGAATGAGCGTGGTGAAGGTTTCGTTCAATGGGTAGTTGAATGGCCCCATGCACAGCACCACGCCCAGCGGCGAGCGACGGATCTGCGCTACGATCCCCTGCTCGATCTCAAACCGCGAAGAGTCCCGATCCAGGTCTTTCAGGGCGTCGATGGTCGCATATATATACTCCACCGTCCTGTCGAATTCCTTTACAGAGTCAGCCACTGATTTGCCAATCTCCCACATGATGAGTTTCACCACTATGTCTTTCTGCTCAATCATCTTGTGCGTGAACTGCTCCACGCAGCGAATCCGGTCCTGCACGCTCATGGTTGGCCACTGCCCTCTCCCATTGTTGTATGCAGCCACTGCGGCATCCAGCGACGCCATCGCTTCCTTCTCGGTGCAGACGGGGTAAGTACCTATCACCTTGCGTTTATATCCTTCAGCCGTTTTCAAAGCCACCGGAGAATAAACTGTATGCACAGCCCCCTCCCACTTCATCATTTCACCGTCAGAAAGATACTCCCGCTGGTGTATTTCCTGTGTCAGCTTAAACTCTTCTGGTATATGATTCTCTTCAATAAATATTGATTTCACCTGCTCTTCCGTTGCAGCAGCTGCAAAGTCTGTTACACTCATTGATCCTTTTTATAGTTTTAACATGATTCAGCAGCTTCCATTTGCGCGTAATCGTACACATTTTCCCATAAAAAAGGAATTGGCATACCAATGGCCGGTACCTGAATTATCCGCGAAATTAAGAGAATAATTCTTATTAATAAAATACTTGGCGCAATGCATTGCCTTTTTTGCAACCAATCCAACTTATATATAAAAAAGTTTTAACACACGTCTTCATGAGAAGTGGAAATCATCACCATGGTTCAGCATCAGCGACGATGAAAATACGGGGTAAGGATCGTGTAGCGGAAGGTAAGGGATGGTGGTGAAGAAGTGATGCTGAAGGTTAGGTCAGCAGTTGTCTGGGTTTATTTAATTTTTGGCATGTCTACCGCCTGCAACTGAAAGGCTTTGGGAGTAGCGCCTACCTGGGTTTTGAATGCCCTGATGAAGTAACTGAGGTTATGAAATCCTGCCATATAACACGCCTGCGTGACAGAGTTGTAGGGATTGCGGAGATAGGTCTTTGCTAATCGGATACGTTCCTTTAGTATATAATCGGCAGGCGTAAAGCCGAATTCTTCTTTAAATTTCCGAAAGAAGCTGGCGCGGCTCATGCAGGCTTTGTCACTTAGTTTGTCCACGTCTATTTTGGAGGTGATGTTTTCCTTGATATACTGGATAATATAGCCGAAGCGGTGGCTACCGGCCAGGGTGTTGTAATTATGCTCGAAAAGCTGCCGCGCCTGTGTCTGCATCAGCCGCACAAGCAGTTCCCGCAAGGCAAGGTTCGCCAAAATGTCCTTTTCGCGGCTGTGTTCGTGCATTCCGATGCGGATAATGCGGTTGATGATGTCTGCCAGCTCCACGTTGTTAGCCAGGTGAAAACACTGGTCATTCACCAGCCACTCCTCCCCTTCCTCTACCTTGGCATGCTGCTCATTCAAAAGCTGAACGGTGTGCTGGATCTGCTCTGCTGAAATCGCAAGGGCAATGCATTGGGTCGGATTCTCCTTTTCAGCTTCCGGGAAATCTATTTGCATCACCTCGTGAGGCGGCACGATTACCGACTCGCCCGGCAGGTAGTCGAATCCAGGCTTATCCGTCAGGTGCATTACCTTCTTACCGCGAAGCATGCTGGTCAACACCCAGTCGCCAAAGGCAAGTTTAACCCCTTTGGCTGCTTCATAAGTTTCAAACACATTCAGCTCACAGGCATCCAGGGTATACGCGGACCTATTCTCGACCAAAGTAAAGAGCGAGCGTTCATCGCGCACAGGAACTGGTTGTAGTGTGTGTCTGGCTGCCATAGGGTTTCAATAAGTGATCACTCAATATATGAACCTTCTTCTCCATAATCAACCTGATATGATAAGTATAGTTTTCGATATGATAAGAGAAGTTTAAACTTAAAAATCTGCTGTAATTGGGTCAAACAATATGAAATAAAACAAAAGACCAACACTATGGATACAGTAGCAACGCCTGAAAAGAAATCGGCAGTATTGGAGCGGCCCTCTTTTAAAGAAAAGTATGATCATTTTATTGGTGGTAAATGGGTGGCGCCCGCCAGCGGGGAGTACTTCGAAAATTTCTCTCCCATTGATGGAAAGCCTTTCACAAAAGCCGCAAGGGGCAACAAGGAAGACATTGAGAAAGCCCTTGATGCCGCACATGAGGCCTTCAAGTCCTGGTCTAAAACATCCGCCGCCACACGGGCCAAAATATTGCTGGACATAGCGGATGTGATCGAGGCAAATGCGGAAATGCTGGCCCGCGTTGAAACAGTTGATAACGGAAAAGCCTTGCGCGAAACCCGCGCTGCCGATATCCCACTGTGTATCGACCACTTCCGTTACTTTGCCGGTGCCATACGCGCTGATGAAAGCACCATGTCGGAGCATGACGAATTTACAATCAGCATCAACCTGCAGGAGCCGCTGGGCGTGGTGGGGCAGATCATTCCCTGGAACTTCCCGCTGCTGATGGCCACCTGGAAAATGGCCCCGGCCCTGGCTGCGGGCTGCTGCGTTGTGATGAAACCCGCAGAGCAGACGCCGACCAGCATTATGGTACTGATGGAGCTGATCAAGGATATTGTGCCTGCCGGGGTCCTGAACATCGTGACCGGCTTCGGTACAGAGGCAGGCAAGCCCCTTGCGCAGTCGCCACGTGTCGCGAAAGTGGCCTTTACGGGAGAAACCACGACGGGACGCCTGATCATGCAGTACGCCTCTGAGAACCTGGTGCCGGTTACCATGGAATTAGGTGGAAAATCGCCCAATATTTTCATGCCAAGCATTGCCGATGCCGATGATGCGTTCTTCGACAAGTGCGTGGAAGGCGCAGTGATGTTTGCCCTGAACCAGGGCGAGGTCTGCACCTGCCCGTCGCGCATCCTCGTGCATGAAAGCATCTACGACCGCTTTATGGAGCGCGTGATAGCGCGTACCGAAGCCATTAAAGTAGGGCATCCGCTGTCCGAAGACACCATGATGGGTGCGCAGGCGTCCAACGACCAGTTCGAGAAGATCCTCTCCTATATGGATATAGGAAAGCAGGAAGGAGCCGAAGTACTGACCGGCGGCGGTGCTGCCGGACTAAACAGCGGCCTGGAGAACGGGTACTATATAAAGCCGACGATATTTAAAGGGAACAACAAGATGCGGGTGTTCCAGGAAGAGATTTTCGGACCCGTTGTGTCAGTCGCAACATTCAAAACAACAGAAGAAGCAATTGAAATGGCCAACGACACCTTGTATGGCCTTGGCGCCGGCCTGTGGACCCGCGATGCGCATGAGATCTACCAGATTCCGAGGGCCATTCAGGCTGGACGTGTATGGGTGAACTGCTACCATGCCTACCCGGCTCACGCTCCGTTCGGCGGCTATAAAAAGTCCGGTTTCGGACGCGAGAACCATAAGATGATGCTCAATTACTATCGTCAGACCAAAAATATGCTTATTTCATACGATAAGAATAAGCTGGGTTTCTTTTAAGTGATAGGTGTATGTCAGAAGCCCTGCAGCAATACTGCAGGGTTTTCTTTTTAAATAAATGCAGATGGAAGTAAAAAGAGTATTGGTAACTGAAAAAGCCAAAGAGGTGATTGACGAGTTACGGGACAGGCATGGGCCGTTGATGTTTCACCAGAGCGGGGGCTGCTGCGATGGCTCCACTCCCATGTGCTTCCAAGAGGGGGAGTTCCGGGTGGGCGAGAGCGATGTGCTGCTCGGTGAGGTGCACGGTTGTGTGTTTTATATGGCCAAAGACCAGTACGAGTACTGGCGGCACACGCAACTGACACTGGATGTGACACCCGGCAGGGGTGCCTCATTCTCCCTGGAAATACCATTAGGCATTCGTTTTCTGATAAGGTCCCGAGTTTTTACCCAGGAGGAAATGGAACAGCTGCAAACGTTGTAGCAGCTTAACACTTGAACAGCATTTCCCCTAAATGAAACGACCTGCATTTCTAAAGTGCAGGTCGTTTCGTTTAATTTTACTCCCTTTATCTTAAGGCGAGGGCAGCTTGCTGGAGGCTGTGCTGCAGCATCGCATAGTCATCGCTTCCACCCGTCAGGTATCCGACTGCGGCAATGGCAATGGCAGTAGCTAGCGCAATAAGCAAGGCAGGCAGGAATCCATCCACCTTAAAATTGCTGACAAACATATCCACCAATTTGATCACGATGGCAGTGACGATCAGGGAGACAATGGCTTCCAGCAGGAAGAAGGAAACGAGGTTGAAAATACCTCTTAGGATCCAGCCAATGGTCGCATTCAGGATGCCAACCAGGAAAGCAACCCAAAGGGCCGTTCCGAAGCTTTTAACATGCACACTGGACAAAGCATAAGCCATCAGCAGGATTACTGCCGCGCTCACAAGCAGGTTGATTATAAATCCCATCATAGTTTTGTATTGATTGAGTTAGTACAGGATTCTACTACGAGCACTTTGTCGCATTTGATAAAAAAATACTTAATCCTGGTATTCCGGCTTAAGCATCTTAGCGTAATTAGATTCAAACTTGAGCACTTTTGGCCGCGCCACCGAGCGCACATAAGGGTCATTGGGGTTCAGGCGATAGTAATCCTGGTGGTAGGGCTCTGCATCCCAGAACTTCTTAAAAGGCTGCACCTTCGTCACGATATCGTCGCGGTACGTACCTGCCTCCTCCAGCTTCTGTATATAATCGTCCACCAGTCGCTTCTCTTCCGGGGAACGGTAAAAAACAACTGAACGGTATTGCTTGCCATGGTCTGGGCCCTGCCTGTTGAGGGTCGTGGGGTCGTGGGTGGCGAAAAACACTTCCAGCAACTCCTGGTAAGATATTATCTCCGGGTCATAATATACCTGCACCGCTTCGGCATAGTCCGTTGCGCCCGCACTTACTTCCTGGTATGTCGGATTGGCTTTCTTGCCGCCGGAATAGCCCGACACCACTGCCTCTACGCCCTGCAACCGCTCAAAGTAAGCTTCTGTGCACCAGAAACAGCCGCCGGCAAAAGTGGCTTTGGCTAATCCTGTCGTGTCAACCGGTACGGCAGGCGCGTTTGCCTCCATGTTGGTCGAGCGATCAGTGCTGGCTTCGGTGCAGGAGGTGAAGAGAAAAAATAATGGTAACAGGAGGTATAGTTTAGAATAGATCATAGCGATGCGTGTGTTATTTTTATAGTACGTCAACAAAGAACCGCCGGATTTAGTTTGAGCAGGCAGGCAGGTGCTTTATCTTTGAGATGTCATCAAACGGTCACAATTAATTTGCTGCTCTACAACAACCATATAATCCCAGAAGCCGAGTTGCTGCTGCCGCTGACGAACAGGGCTTTTCAGTACAATGATGGTTTCTTTGAGACGGTCATCATCCGGCAAGGCAAACTAAGCTTCTGGAAGACACACGAGCAGCGGATGCAGGAGGCAGCCAGTGCCTTGGGACTTGAGTTGCCCCAGCTTTTCTTTTGCCCTGAATTTACCGACAGGCTGCTGGAACTGGCAGCACACCAGCAGGCGCTTTTCCATGGCCGCCTAAAACTAAGAGTGTGGCGGTCAGGTGCCGGTTTGTACACACCAGAAACAAATGTGGCCGACTGGCTGGCAACGGTGAATCCAGCCACCCCTTTGGGAACCACGCCCCTGCGGGTGGGTGTATGTCAGCAGACAAACACCGTCTACTCTCCGCTTTCCCATTTCAAAGGCCCCCATGCGCCTCTTTATGTGCTGGCGGGCCTGGAAAAAAAAGCCTCTGCCAAAGACGACATGCTCCTGCTGGACCGGCAGGGGGCTGTAGCAGAATTTATATCCTCTAATATTTTCTGGGTTAGGAATGAAGGAATCTACACCCCGCCCTTAGAGACAGGCTGCATCAACGGCGTCTTGCGCCGTCGTATTTTTAGCTGGTGCCAGCAAAGCCAGGTGCGGTTAGAAGAGAAACTTATAGGATTGCACGAACTCCGGCAGGCGGAGCTAGTTTTTTCAGCCAATGTAACCAGCCTCAGAACCATCAGCCATATAGAGGATACTGCTTTACCGACGCAGCACTCCCTGCTGGAACGAATCCAAAAAGATCTCTTTGATTAATCCATAGCATAAATAGTTCCTATAGAATTTAGGTGTGCAGTTCATCTAAAGGATATCCTGGCACCTTCAGGTTTTTATCCTTTGCTCTATATAACACGCTTTATTGTCGATGAAAACGCATGTGTGATTCGCACTAAGACAGTGCCAAAGGGAAGAATTACAGCAAATCATCCTACATTTGCAGAAGACGGTTTAATTTCTATCCTTTTAAAAACAGGAAATTGACTGCTGCTTTACTATCTCATACATCTTGATATGAACATCAGTATTATCGGGCTCGGCCTGCTTGGAGGATCGTTCGCACTTGGTTTGAAAGCGAAGGGAGCACCTGTGACCATCTTAGGCGTGGACAGCAATCCCCGCCATGCGTCGCAGGCGCTAGCCGGCAAGATTGCTGACCAGATCCTTTCCCTGCCGGAGGCAGTCGCCAAAGCTGATGTGGTGGTGCTGGCAACCCCGGTAAACACCATCCTGCAGCAACTGCCCGAGGTATTGGATATGTTGCCCGCGGGCGCTGCCCTTCTTGACTTCGGCTCTACGAAAGAGCAGTTGTGCGCCGCCGTAGCGACACATCCGAAGCGGGGGCAGTTTGTTGCCACACACCCGATTGCCGGTACAGAATACTCAGGCCCGGAGGCAGCTTTTGCCTCCCTGCTGGAGGGAAAGACCATGATCATTTGTGAGCGGGAGAAGTCTGACCCGGCCGCCCTTGCAGTGGTAGAGCAGCTCTGCCATACCCTGGACATGCAGATGCGGTATATGCCCGCCGCAGAGCATGACCTGCACTTTGCGTATGTGTCGCACCTGAGCCACATCAGCTCCTTTGCCCTTGGCTTAACGGTGCTGGACAAAGAGAAAAACGAGAAGAACATTTTTGATATGGCCGGTAGCGGTTTCTCCTCTACGGTGCGGCTCGCTAAAAGCTCCCCCCAAATGTGGGGCCCCATCTTCACCCAGAACAGGCAAAACGTGTCTGAGGCACTGGCGGGCTATATAGCGCAACTGCAGCAGTTTAAGGAAGCGATTGATGCCCGGGACGAAGAGCAGACAAAAGAAATGATGGCGAAAGCCAACGAGATAAGAAGAATACTGGGCTAACCGCTTCCCTACTGCCAGTTTGCAGTCGCTCCCTCCAAACGTGTTATATCCATTCAATTCGAACCGCGTATATTTGTAGCTACAAACAATGTACAACCAAAAACAAAGTTAATATGGAGTCATTAGCAGGAAAAGTAGCCTTGGTTACTGGAGCGGGAAAAGGCATTGGCCGGGCTGTCGCCGTGGCATTGGCCAAAGAGGGCGTGCATGTGGGGTTACTTGCCCGCACCGAAAGCCAGCTGAGGGAAGTAGCGGAAGAAGTGTCTGCATTGGGGGTGAAAGCAGCCGTGGTAGCGGCGGACGTTTCGGATATAAATGCTGTAAACCGGGCGGCAGCGCAGGTAAAGCAGGAACTTGGGGCCATCGACATCCTGATTAATAACGCGGGTACAGCCACTTTCGGCAAGTTTCTGGAGCTAGAGCCTGCAGAGTGGGAGAAAAACATCAAGGTGAACCTGATGGGCGTATATTACACCACCCGCGCCGTTTTACCGGATATGATCGAGCGTGCTTCAGGCGATATCATCAACATCTCCTCAACCGCCGGTCAGCGTGGTGCGGCCATCACAAGCGCTTACAGTGCCTCCAAATTTGCCATCATGGGTCTGACGGAATCACTGATGCAGGAAGTACGGAAGCACAATATCCGCGTAAGTGCGCTAACGCCAAGCACCGTGGTGACGGAACTGGCACAAAGCAACAACCTGATCAGCGGCGACCCGGAGCGGGTAATGCACCCAGAGGACCTGGCGGAGTTCATCATCGCGCAGCTGAAACTCAACAGGCGCGTATTCATCAAAGAAGCGGGTTTGTGGTCCACAAATCCTTAATTCCCCAAATGGTCCAGTTTGAAGGGCATCGTTAAAAGTCAATTTCATATGAGCCGCGCCAATGTGGGTGCGGCTTTTTAGTTATTGATAGCTTAGACGCGTTCGTCCCTAATGAGCATAACAATTATGGATGCAGCCCAAACTATATTTATAAGGGAATACCTATACCCTCCCCTCTTCTTTATAGCCCGGTCTGCAGATAAATGATATGTTCAGAAATATTATAAGATTTACTTCTGCAGGTAACTGCCTTAGTGTCGTCGTATTGATGAGCAGGTAGGTGTTTCTACTAAATTATTTTATCTGTTTAAACAGTATTGCGACACGTATTATCGCGCTTCTTAACATGTCAGTTTCACATTGATGCTAAAACTACCCCTCCGGATATATGGTTCTCTAATATAAGATTGTCTGCCACTAAAGGCTGACACTTAGCCTTTTCTCTTTCTAAAACAGCAAAATCGGATTAAGAGCTTATCAATATTTAAAATAAATAATTACATTTTACCAATATTGTTTTGGGTATCATATATAAACAAATACTATCCTATTTATATCTAACATCCATATATACAGTTTATTAACTCTATTGCTCTTAATAAACCAAACCCCGCACCAGCCGTATTAGAATTATATAAAAACAATTGTAAAAAAGCGACAGAGCAAACACTTCAAACTGTTAGCACTGTCGCCTGAAACAAACTTAACATTTTAAAGAAAGAACTATGTCACATACAGTAGTAGGAGTTTTCGACAGCTCAACCGAAGCACAAACAGCGGTACAGCATTTAGTATCTAATGGTATCACCAGAGATCGTATCGATGTATCACCACAAACAGCAGCCAACTCTCCCGGATTAGATCGTGATAGAGATGAAGATAACGACAGCATTGGCGCATTTTTCCGTAATCTGTTCGGAAGCGATGAACGCACGGACCATTACTCAAAATATGCCCGCAATGGTTCTGTCGTGACGGTACATGCCACTTCAACTGAGGAAGCTGAACGCGCAGCCGATATTATGGATGAGGATGGTGCCGTGAACCTGGATGAGCGCACAACAGGGAAGGGTTACGCCGCCGGAGCAGCAGGCGCAGCAATGACTGACACAACAAGGAGAGACCTTGACACCACTAACACAGATAAATCTATTCCGATTATCGAGGAGAACCTGCGGGTTGGTAAGCGTGAAGTTGAGACAGGCGGTGTGCGCGTACGTAGCCGCATCGTAGAGAAGCCGGTAGAAGAACACCTTCGTTTGCGTGAGGAGCACGTGCACGTGGAGCGTACGCCTGTGAACAGGGCCGCTACTCCGGCTGATTTAAACAGTTTCAAGGAAGGCGATATCTCCTTGACTGAGCACGCTGAGATACCGATGGTGGACAAAGAAGCCCGCGTGGTGGAAGAAGTAAGGATCGGAAAGGATGTGGAGGAACACGTAGAGAACATCCATGAAACAGTTCGTAAAACGGACGTTGATATCGACAAACTCAGCTCAGACGAATTGAGAAACCGAAGGACGGATATGGATGCAGACGCAAACCTGACGGATGAGGAGTTAAGACGTCGCAGGATGAATACAGGACCTGATCGTCCTAAGACCTTATAGACAGGTTATCAAGTTTTATATATAAAAAAGCGGGGGCTCCAGAAGAGCCCCCGCTTTTTTATGGCAAAATAATTTAAAATAATAGCTTAGCGGTATACGCTGCCTTTCTTCAATCCTTCTTGCTGTCGCTGTGCCCCAAAGCTCTGTCCGGGGCAATGCGGTCGCGGACGAGTTGCTTTAACTCTTTTGATTCCGGGAAGCGACCTGCCTCTTTCCGGGAATAAATCAAATCGCCGTTCAGTCGCACGTCAAACACCCCGCCGGTTCCCGGCGCCAGCGCCACCTCCCCGATTTCCGTCTCGAATGTTGTCAGGAGTTCCTGCGCCATCCAGGCCGCCCGCATCAGCCAGCGGCACTGGGTGCAGTAGTTGATTTCAATTCGGGGAGCTGCCATATATAAACTTCTGATTTATGTAACGAAAAATGTGAGCTTACTTGTTCTCTACAGTCACCCCCCTGCCGCCTCTGCCAGTCGGGTCGAAAACGCGTAGTTTCACAGTGCCTTTCGCAGTAATGGGGCCGGAATATACCTTGCTTTGGGCAGTCGGTTCGGAGCCGTCGGTGGTGTACCGGATGACAAGTCCCGGCATTTGCACATTGGCCAGCACCTTGCCGTTCTCTACTACTGCTCCGGCTGTCGGGATGCGGTAGTTAAAGCCGTCGAGGTAATAACTCAGGCGTGGCAGTTCGCGCTTGCCCAGCACATTTACGAACTCCGACCAAGCCTGCTGATAAAGTGTCTCGCCTTTGGCGGCCTCTTTTTCATTGGCCCAGGCAGGATCCGGTGCCCATGCCCGCTCCGCAAGCCCCAGCAGTTTGGGCAGCAGCATATATTCGAATTTCTCCGGTGTGGTCAACATTTCAGTCCAGAGCGGTGCCTGCAGCCCCACAATGTTTTTCTTTCCCGCTTCTGTCAGGCGCACTTTATCGGCATATATGGACGGGTCGATGGGGTTATTCTCTGTGTCTACCTTCATGTTCTTCATATAGTCGTACGGGATGAAGTAGAAGGGCTTGTCAACATCCACGTAACCACCCCAGTTCAGCCCCGTTTCCTCGTACGCCTTCTGGTAGGCCAGGTCAAGGTACATGTTCGTCACGTTCGTCAACACCACTTTATAGCCCGCATTCGCCAGCCGGTAAGCCAGGTCGATGTTGCTTCCGAGGTTATTCCACACATCCACGTGAAAGTTCTCGTTCGCGAAATCAGGGTTGGCGATATAGGTCATCTTCCCTTCTTTACGTACTTTTCGCATCCCGATTTCCTCCCAACCGGACAGGTACAGGTTGCGCTTCTTCAGCATGTCATTTATATTGGCGAAGAAGTAGTACCACAGGTCGTCGGTGTTATTTACTTTTGGGTTGTCGGCAATTACTTTCTGTGCTGCAGGCGATTTTTCCCAAACTCCCGGTGGCACCTCGTCCCCTCCAAAGTGAATGGTCTCGATGGGCGCGCCCGCTTCTTTGTACATCGCCAGTATTTCGTCCGTCACTTTCTCCAGGAAGTTGTAAGTGGAAGGAAGGGCCACATCCATTACGTTGTCGTTGAAGTTTTGCACTGATTGGTACTCAGACTTGTCGTTCAGGTCGCGGAGCAGGTAGCGCTCAGCCTCCGCCTTCTTGCCCTCCTTCATCAGGCGCGCATAGCGGGCATCCATCGACTTGATGGCGGCACGGGCATGGCCAGGTGTTTCAATCTCCGGAATTACTTTTATATGCCGGGCGGTGGCATGCTTCAGAATGTCAATAAATTCCTGTTTGGAGTAATAGCCGCTGCCGCTGGAAGCGTTCACATCCGGGCCGGAGCCGTAGGAAGGCTGCAGATTTTCCCCGTCATCTATCGTATGGCCACGCTCGCTGCCTACTTCGGTAAGTTCAGGCAAGCCGGGAATCTCCAGCCGCCAGGCCTCGTCCTCACTGAAGTGGAAGTGCAGCACGTTGAGTTTATAGAGCGCCATCAGGTCAAGCACTTTAAGCACCTGCTCTTTCTTCTGAAAATTACGCGCTACGTCCATCATAAAGGCACGGTGCCCGAAACGGGGATTATCTGACACCTTTACGCCAACGATTTCCACAGATTTCTGAGGAGAAGCGAGCGCAGTGGGCGGCACCAGTACTTTCAGCGACTGCGTGCCGTAGAAAATACCCGCTGGCGTAGTAGCCGATATCACCACTTCCTGCGGTGTTACCTGCAACTCATATGCCTCCGGCCCCAAACCGTCCTTTTTCTGCAGCCTGATGGCTTTGCCGGTGGCAGTCGGCTGCACCGGGGGCTCCTGCCCAAACACACCGCCAAGGTACTCAGCCAGCAAAGCCGCTTCCTTGCTGAACGTTTTATCGGCCACAATCGGCACCGCTGGTGTAAGGGTAATGCCTTTGCCGGTTTCGGTATAGCTGGCCGGTGTCGGGAATACTTTTGTCAATTTCTCAACCGGGATATCTTTGATGGCCTTATTCTGGGCGTACACCTCTTTCGCTTCAATCCAGCCTACCATGTTTTTAGTTGGTTTCTCATAGGTGACTTCCCCGACACGATGGCCCTTTGCTTTATTGTCATCCCACACCAGGTAAAAGCCAACAGGGGCCCGCGACTCATTGATCATCTGGCCGCCTGATACAATTGAGATTTTTTGGGAAGATCCGGCAGGAATTCTTTTAAAGCTGGATGTGGGCACCATCCGGAGGAGGTCGCCGTTCACATGCTCAATCTTAACCGGTGCGTTGGCACCTTCTGCTTTAAATGATGGGGAAGCATGGAAATAAAGCGCCCATCCACTCGCCGGCAGCGGTTGCTGGCCGGTGTTCTTCAGTGTTAACGAGGAGAGCGTTTGCGGTTTGTTCTGGTATTTTTCCTCTACCACCTCCCAAACCAGGTCGAGTTTACTGGGGTCATATTTTTGGGCGGTAGACTGGCTTCTGGCACCATACTGGACGAGGAGCACACTTAAAAGGGTGAAGACGACTCTTTGAATCATATAGTCAGTTGTTTTATAAATGGTTAATATGAATTTATAATTAGAAAATGAAGTCTGTACCTGTACAGCGGTGCAGAACGTTTACTCAATCTATCGAATTCCGTTCAAATTTAAAAACAGAAGCAAACACAGGGCCAATTACAGCCCTGTCAGCTTTCGATAAAATTTAATCCGCGCAGTAAGTGAACGGTGCGACATGGAGCAGCATGGAGAACAACGAATCGGGAGTACGCGGCGAAATGGGATGATGTGATCAAATATAACATGGCTCTGTATAAGGCCGCCCGAACAGGCAAAAATCAGCTGCTGAATGTAGGCCCTGCATCTATATATGTAGGCTACAGACTGCCACGGCTGTTTCACTGAAAGACCTGTTTTCAAACCCAAAAAAAGGCCGAAGCGAAACCCCCGGCCCTTTATGATGCTTGTTTTTGGTAGAATAAAATTCGGCTTAAGCGAATACTTCTTGTCTGTTACTGCGCTGGATACCAGTCTTTCAGCCTTACCTCGATGTTCTTGTTTTTCGCATTAACCTGCTTTTTGAAAGCCTCCACATCAGCGAGTCCGCCCTGGCCGCGGAAGTGGTAAGGGTAGATGATTTTCGGCTTGAAATCAAGCGTGGTGCTGGCCGCCTGGTCAATATCCATGGTATATGGCAGGTTCATCGACAGGAAAGCCACATCAATGTTCTTCAGCCCGCGCACTTCCGGCACGCCCTCGGTGTCGCCGGATATATAAACGTTCTTATTGCCTAAGTTCAGGATATAGCCGTTACCTCTGCCTTTCACGTGCTTGGCATCGGCGCTTTCTGGCAGGTTATACATCGGCACCGCTTTAATCGGTATCCCATCCACCATCAGGCTTTCGCCGTTGCCGACCACTTTTGCCATGACCTTGTATTTCTCCGGCAGTTGGTCTGCCACCGCCTGGGGCACCACAAACGTTGCGCCTTCCGTATCAATCGCATCCAATGTCTCGGGGTTCATGTGGTCGCCGTGGATGTCCGTGATCAGGACCACATCCGGTTTGGACATTCCCGTAAAGGCCTCCGCGCCGCCCGTCGGGTCCACATAGATGGTTTTATTGTCCCAGGTCAGGACGAGCGTGGCGTGCTCAATGGGCTGAATAGTAAGATCGCCCTTGTTGGTTTTAATTTTATCCGGCGTAGCCTGCTGGGCGTTGGCCTGCAGCAGCACGACCGCTAACGCGGCGGTAAGAAATGTTTTTAACTTCATAGTATAGATGGTTTGAGTGGGAACAGATAAAGGGCAGTTTGGTTTTATGGCATACTGTCCCTCATCAAATAAAGATTTAATTCCTAGGTCCTGACCCGGATTGTCGGAAACTTGGTCTGGATATCGTTGAAAATGATCTCATATATCCTTTCGATGCGGTCCGTGGCGGGTGTATCGGTTTCTTTTCGCTCTTCCTTCCAGCGCAGGTAAAACAGGAACGATGGCTCCAGGATATAGAGTGTCTTTAGTTTCTGGCGCCACTCCAGTAACTCAAAGTCAAATTTTTGCTGCAGTTTGCTCATCACGCCCAGGGTGCTGTTGATGGACGTTGGCGGAGGCGTCGTAAACTTTATGCTGAGTTGCGCCAGCCGTTCGTCAATTTCGTGGCGCTGCAACTTAAACGTGATCGGGTCCAGGGTGAAAGCCAACAGCAGCAACTCATACGAATTATACTTCTGCCCGCCTCTCCTGAATCCCCGGATAATGACCTCATATATGTCCCGGAACACGCTGTAGTCTGTTTGTGCAACGTTGTACAAGGCTTTGGAGACAGCCTCTTTAGTAAAAACAGATTTGGAGATGGCTTTTTTAGGATCGATTTCCAGTATTTGACTGTCGAAGAACAGCCGCAGGCAGCAACTTTGCGTGATGATGGGCAGCCCCACGCACTCGGTGGCGATGAACTTTACCAGGGATTTTTTAAGGGGGACGTTCAGGTAATTGAAGCCGCTCGTGATGATCTTCTCTAAATCGGTGGTGTGCCAGGTGCCGACTTCTATATGTGCTATTCTGCCCACCAGGTCTCTGTTGGAGTAAGCCAGGTCCACGGCATGGTGCGTGGTGCCCAGCACGATCACCGATACTTCCTCGTCTACAAAGGCCTTCCACTGCTGGAAAAGGCTTTTCTTTACCTCGTCTTTCAGGTAATGGAAGTCCTCGATCACTAAAACATAGGGCAGGTTTTTCAGCACCGGGATGAGGTGCTTGGGAGATGGCTTTGAGATGATCTTTTCGCGGGCGGTGCTTTCGCTCACCCTGTCAGAAAGGCCAAGGCTGACCTCCCCGATCAGGTTGGCCAGCCAGCTCCAGCCTATCTTGCCACCGGCTTTCGCGCTGCCTGTTACCTGTGTATCCTCCGCTGCCGTGTTAGCCGTAATGCGGTCGAAGTTCACATCCTCCAGCGCTTTTCGCCAGACATCCTCCGTCGTCAGCTGATCGTCGCAGCGCACGATCAGCGGCAGTTTATTTATTTCGGCGAGCACCTTCTGGTAAAGCGTGGACTTGCCGGTTTTAGACGGGCCAGTGATGAGGCAGGGCTTTCCCTCAACATCCAGGTATTCCGTCAGCAGCCGTTCGTACTCCCCGTCGTTCCGGCTCACGTAGGTGACGCTGGGGGTGCCGATGGTCTTAAAAACATCCTTGATTTTGACTATCATGCCGCACTAATCCTCCCTGCTTCTATATAAATCAAAGTAAAAACGGCTGATACACTACACCGCCACCGGCGCCTTGATGGCGGGATGGGGATTGTAATTTACCAGCGCAAAGTCCTCGTATTTAAAGTCGAAGATATCCTTTACCTCCGGGTTGAGCTTCATTTGCGGCAACAGGCGCGGTTCACGGGTCAGCTGCAACTGCGCCTGCTCCAGGTGGTTTATATATAAATGCGTGTCGCCACCGGTCCAGATGAACTCTCCCGGCTCCAGCCCTGTTACCTGCGCCATCATCAGCACCAGCAGCGCATAGGAGGCAATGTTAAACGGCACACCCAGGAACACATCGGCAGAGCGCTGGTACAGCTGGCACGACAGCTTGCCCTCAGCCACATAAAACTGGTAAAAGGCGTGGCACGGCGGCAGTTTCATGTGCTCGATCTCCGCCACGTTCCAGGCGCTCACGATGATGCGGCGCGAGTCGGGGCTGTTTTTCAGCTGGTTCACCACCTGTGAGATCTGGTCGATGTGCCGGCCGTCGGGGGTTGGCCAGCTGCGCCACTGCGAGCCGTATACCGGTCCAAGGTCACCGTTCTCGTCCGCCCATTCATCCCAGATGCTTACGCCGTTCGCCTTGAGGTAAGCAATGTTGGTGTCGCCCTTCAGGAACCAGAGCAGCTCGTGCAGGATGGACTTCAGGTGTACTTTCTTGGTCGTCACCATCGGGAAACCTTCCGCCAGGTCAAAGCGCATTTGGTAACCAAACACGCTGAGGGTGCCCGTGCCGGTCCTGTCCTCCTTCTTCACCCCTTTGTCGAGGATGTGCTGCATCAAATCTAAATATTGCTTCATCTATATAAAGGCAATTTATGTGTCATGTTTAAAGTTAAAGATAATAGCTTTTGTTGATTCTCCTGATGTAAAAGGACAGAATTCCTTGCTCCGGCGATCCATCCACCTGTCTCCGCTCGTGGCTCTGAATCTCGCGAAACACCTGATCGCTTATATATGCCTACATCCATTATCACCTGCATCCTGCGCACGAAGCTGTTCTACAGCACCCAACACTTCCCCACCAGGGAGAGGAATCAGCAGACAGGTTATATGAAATGCAGATGAACCAGCTGACATGGATATTAGATGTCGAACGCCTATATAACCTGCCTCAAATCCATTCGTTTTAAGCAAACATATTCCCCGTTATGCAGTTGTATCTTTGCATTTTGAAATGACGCAAGTTACCGCCAGTTTATACAGCACTCCCTTTGAACCTCCGAAAACTTAGCCTTTATACCCTGCTCGCGATCGGCCTGTTGTCAGCTTGCAGCGTCTACTTCGCCACCCGCCTGCGGTTCGATTATAACTTCGACAACTTCTTCCCGAAGGGCGACCCGGACCTGGCATACTTTTTCAGCTACCGCGACAAGTTCGGCAACGACAACGACTATATCCTGATCGGCCTTGACAACGAGGGCAGCCTGTTTGAGCGGGAGTTCCTGACAAAGGTAGACAGCCTGACAAAGTATATGCAGCGGCAACCGAACGTAGAGGCGGTGCTCTCCCCTACCACCGTCAAAAGCCCGATCATTGAACAGTTCGGGTACTTTGAGATCCCTTACCTGCACGTGGCGGAACCGGAGCGGTATGCCCAGGACTCCGTGGCTATATATAATTCGCGGGAGCTGGTAGGCACCTTGTTTTCGGAAGACGCAACATCGGTCTCGCTTTTTGTGCAGACGGCAGACAACCTGGGCAAAGGTGCCAGCGACACCTTGATGGCAGCGTTGAACAACAGGCTGGCACAACTGCAACTCACAGAGCATCATATAGCGGGCAAGGCACTGGCGCAGTCGGTGTTCGTGGACAGGATGAAGATTGAGCTGGTGATTTTCATGTCAGCATCCATCGTGCTCGTTATTCTATTCCTTTGGATCACCTTCCGTACCGCCTGGGGAGTGCTGGTTCCCCTGTCGGTGGTGCTGCTGTCGGTGCTGTGGGCGCTGGGGGTGATGGGGCTGTTTAACAAGCCGCTCGACGTGATGACGATGCTGCTGCCGACGATCCTGTTTGTGGTGGGCATGTCGGATGTTATCCATATCCTGTCGCGCTACGTCACCGAACTGGGCCAGGGCATGAAGAAGCTGCCGGCCCTGAAAATCACCGTCAAGGAAGTGGGGATGGCCACCTTCCTCACCTCGCTCACCACTGCTATCGGGTTTCTCACCCTGCTAACCACGGCCATTGTGCCGATCCGCAACTTCGGGCTATATACCGCCATTGCCATCGGGCTGGCCTATATATTGGCTTTCACCATGCTGCCTGCCATTCTGCTCCTTCTCAAAAAACCCAACCCGGTACGAGCCCGGCGGGTAGACTTTTCGTGGCCTATCCTGCTGCGCTGCATGCTGCGCTTCGTGCTCCGCCACCCGAAAGTAATTCTGACAACCAGCCTGTTAATCACCGTTATCAGCCTTGTCGGCATCAGCCAGATAAAAGTGGACACCACCTTTTTAGAGGATCTGGGAGATGATGACCCGATTCTACAGGACTTCCAGTACTTTGAGGAAAAATTCTCCGGCGTACGCGCGTTCGAGATGCACCTGATCGCCGTGGAGGGCCACAGTATATATGACCTAGAGGTGCTGCGGGAATTGGAGGAACTGGAAAATTACCTTTACAACACCTACGGCCTCAACTTCGTCACTTCGCCAGCCACGGTGGTGAAGACCATTAACCGCGCCCAGAACGGCGGCCTCCCCGACTACTATTCCCTGCCGGAGAGCAGGCGCGGGATGCAGCAGGTGAAACAGCGGCTACAGGCGTTCAGGAACCGTAGCGACCTGCGCAGCGTGGTGACGCCGGATGGGAAAGAGGGCCGGCTGACCGGGAAGATGAAAGACATAGGCAGTGCGGCTGCCACCGTCAAGAACGACTCGCTGCGCAGCTTCATCAGCCGCAACATCAACCCGGAATACCTCCGCACGCGCATCACAGGCAGCTCTGTTCTGCTCGACAAGAACAACGCGTACGTCACGTCTAACATGATGCAGGGCCTGATCATCGCCTTCGGAGTGATCGCGGTGATCGTCGGGTTGATTTTCCGTTCGTGGCGCATGGTCATTATCTCCCTCATTCCGAACGTTATTCCCCTGCTGATGATCGGCGGCATCATGGGCTTCATGGGCATCAATATGACCGTCTCCATCTCCATAATCTTCACCATTGCGTTCGGAATAGCCGTCGACGACACGATACACTTCCTGAGCAAGCTGAAGCTGGAGCTGATGTCCGGGAAGTCGCTGCCCTATGCAGTCAAGCGCACCTTCATATCGGCGGGCAAGGCCATCATCATCACCTCCTGCATTTTAGTGGCGGGTTTTCTGACGCTGGTGCTCTCTACCTTCGACGCCACCTTTTACGTGGGCCTCTTCGTGAGCCTTACCCTGGTCTTTGCCGTGGCAGCCGACCTGTACCTACTGCCTGTGCTGATTCTGCTGTTTTACAGGCCGTCCAAAAAATAAATGAAGGCTTTTCCCTTTCGGTTGGCCATATTTGCATGTAAATTAAGCGTAACGTTTAGGAGAGAAGATGAAGAGACTATTAGCCTTGGCTGTGTGCTGCCTCTGGTTTGTAGGTGCGCAGGCCCAACAGCAAGACAAACTGACCACCCTCATGAATGAGCGCGAGCAGCTGGTGCTGGAGTACCAGTTCTACAACCAGCAGAACAGCAATTTCTGGGGCAAGAAATCCAAGAACGACCTGATCAGCATCATTGAGACGC
This sequence comes from Pontibacter saemangeumensis, assembly GCF_039541895.1. Taxonomy (NCBI): domain Bacteria; kingdom Pseudomonadati; phylum Bacteroidota; class Cytophagia; order Cytophagales; family Hymenobacteraceae; genus Pontibacter; species Pontibacter saemangeumensis. Next base: position 86,447 of record NZ_BAABHC010000004.1, on the reverse strand, counting down.
TGAAAAAAATCATCAACACCGACTCCGAGTTGATTGCCGCCATCAAGGAGGCCAGCATCAAAAAAGTGGCGGAAAGCACCGTGGAGAACCAGCGCGAAGGGAAAATGACGGTGCAGGACCAGCGGATCATCAGCGCCCGAATGGCTGATTTGCAGAGCCAGATCAAGATGCTGCAGACGAACATGAAAAAACGCGAGCGCACTATCAAGGACCTGGAGGCGCAGCTAGCCGAATCCTCGGAACTGCGCTACGGCAAAGACAAAGTGATCACGGTGCTGGGAGCGGCCGCCTTCATCCTGCTGCTCTATTCCATCTTCCTGCAGATCAGGCTGAGTAACGCCTCTAAGAAAGTGCGGAAAAAGAAGGCCTTGAAATAGTGCCTGCCCGTCATTCTGATGCACATTAAAAAGAGCTTGGCAAACGCACCTAATTTGAATCTTTAAATGCACGAATACTGTTAAGGATAAGCGACAGAAAAAACATGGCCAGGGCAGGGACAGAACTGCCTTGCCTGGAGATATAAATACATTATTTTGAAAGGCTGGAGCATATATGCCAGCCTTTCTTTTTTGGAGATACATGAGCGAAATACTATATGAACTGAAGCAGGTACAGGAACTGCTTAAGATTGAACAGGAAGAAGACCGACAGCAGTACAAGATCAAGAGCTTGAAGAGCACCGTGGCAGAACGCAAAGCCATGGGCTTTTGTTGGTACCCGGTCACCATCACCAAAGAAGAGATTGGGTTCGGGAACAAAGTGGTAATTGAACTGGAACGCACCAAAGACCGCGACCAACTCCACCTGTTCCAGACGGGCAAGGCCGCAGCCGTGTTCAGCAACAACGGCAGCGGGGAGCGCCAGAACCTGAACGGCGTGATCGTGGGCCTGCGGCGCAACAAGGTGCTGCTGGCCACCAACAAGGAGGACCTTCCGGATTGGATTGAGGAAGGCCGCCTCGGCATCGACCTCACCTTCGACGAGATGAGTTACCGTGAGATGGAGTTCGCGATGAAGAAGGTAATCGAAGCCTACAAAACCCGGCTGGCGGAGCTGCGCGATATCTTACTGGGCGACACTCCTCCCCGCTTCACGGATACCCAGGTGGAGGAGATTCCCTCCCTGAACCCGTCTCAGAACGAGGCAGTCCGCAAAATTGCGCAGGCGAAGGACGTGGCCATTATTCACGGCCCCCCGGGCACGGGTAAAACCACCACGCTGGTGCAGGCCATCCTGAAAACGCTGGAGACGCAGCAGCGCCTGCTGGTTTCGGCTCCTTCCAATACCGCTGTGGACCTGCTGACAGAGAAGCTGGCCAACGAAGGCGTGAACGTGATCAGGATCGGGAATCCGTCGCGGGTGTCGGATGTGCTGCTGGAGCATACGCTGGACGCCCAGATCATGAGTCACCGTTCATATAAAAACCTGAAGGACTACCGCAAGACAGCTGAGGAATACAAGCGCATGGCTTTCCAGTACAAGCGAAAATTCGGGTACGAGGAGCGTGCGCAGCGCCAGTTCTTTAAATCCGAGAGCAAGCGACTGCTCGACGAGGCCGACCGCGTGGAGGAGTACATCACGGACGACCTGCTGAGGAACGTGCAGGTGATTACGTGTACGCTTGTCGGGGCCGCCAACAAAGCCATCCGCCACCTCGAGTACGACACCGTGTTTATTGACGAGGCCGCGCAGGCGCTGGAGCCGGCCTGCTGGATCCCGATCAGCCGCGCGAAGCGCGTGGTGCTGGCCGGCGACCACTGCCAGTTGCCCCCCACGGTTAAATCCTTTGAGGCGGAGAAAGGCGGGCTGAGCAAGACGCTGTTCGAGAAGTGCATCGAGCGGCAGCCGGAGGTGTCGGTGATGCTCAAAACTCAGTACCGGATGCACCACCACATCATGGAGTTCTCGAACCAGCAGTTTTACAAGGGCGAACTGGAGGCACACGCGAGCGTGCACAGCAGCGACCTGCACCTGTTTGACCCGCACTTTGCCCCGGGCCTGGCGGTGGAATTCGTGGACACGGCCGGCTGCGGCTACAACGAGGTGGAATCGCCTGAAAGCTCCAGCTCTGCCAACCCGGACGAGGCCAACCTGTTGCTCAACCACCTGGCGCACCTCTTGAAAAAATATGCCCCGGCCAACGGGGAAGAAAACGAGCCGTTGCGTATCGGGGTGATCGCACCGTACCGTGCCCAGATTAATTACCTGCAGGACCGCGTGGAGCACATGCCGCTCTTGCACGAACTGAAGCAGAAAAGGCTCCTAAGTGTTGGCACCGTAGACAGTTTCCAGGGGCAGGAGCGAGACATTATCTACATCAGCATGACGCGGAGCAATGACAAAGGCGAGATCGGCTTCCTGGCTGATATCCGGCGCATGAACGTGGCAATGACCAGGGCAAAGAAAAAGCTGGTGATCGTCGGCGACAGCGCCACCCTCAGCCAGCATCCGTACTATGCGGCTTTTCTTACGTACGTAGAAAGCATCAACGCTTACCGAAGCGCCTGGGAACTGACGGAGTGCATGCCTTAGCTAATGAAAAGCTGAAGAGAAACGGCTTGGAGAACAGCAGAATGAACACTCGCGATAACCTGTTACCGTTGATTTCCGAATAAGATATTTTACCTTTAGGAAATTCACTTGTATAACCTTCTGAAAGAATAAAACATGAAGATTGAAAAAAACAAAGTGGTCACGCTTACTTACGAGCTGCGCATTATGGACGAGAATGGTGAGCAGAGCCTGATCGAAACAGCCAACGAAGAACATCCCATGGTGTTTATATATGGCATGAGCGGCTTACCCGACCAGTTTGAAGACAATCTGGAAGGGCTGAGTACAGGAGACAATTTTGACTTTAAGCTGGACACAGAGGACGGTTACGGCGAATACAACGAGGAGGCTGTGGTTGAGCTGCCTAAAAATGTTTTTGAAGTGGAGGGCAGTGTGCCTGACAACATGTTGGAAGAAGGAAATTTTATCCCGATGACTGACAGCGAAGGCAACCAACTACAGGGCCGTGTGGTGGAAATTGGGGAGGAAACCGTGAAAATGGACTTTAACCACCCGCTTGCCGGCAAGGAGCTTTTCTTCAAAGGCAAAGTTGAAAAAGTGCGGGAAGCTACGCAAGAAGAACTGGACCATGGCCATGTACACGGCGAGGGCGGTCATCAGCATTAAGTATAACAATTTTATATATAAAAGGAGCAGCCGGGTGGTTGCTCCTTTTTTTTTATGGCTATGCCTGTAACGGCCCGCTATACCTTCAACAAATCGAGCTTCACTTCCGCTACATAGCGCTGCAACTCCGGAAAGAAAGCAGCAAATTCGGCAGCATATAACCCATAGTTTTCCTGCAGTTCCTCCGCTGCCGTTTCCATACCCGACACAAATGTAGCCCGGCGGCTCATGCCCGTCAGTGCCTGCCCAATGCCTTCTACCTGCGCATAGGATAGCAGCCAGTTGTGCCGGCGCATATGTGGGAACAGGTGCTGTACCCGCGGGGGCAGCAAGTCGAAGTGCCGCTGGATGAGGCTGTATATCTGCTGTGTGTAGGCCGGCAGCGGCTCCTGGGCGTAGTGCTCAAAGTTCGCGGCCAGGAAGTGGTCGTAGAACATATCGCCGACCACCGGGGCGAACTTTCTGTATTTAGGCCGCAGGCGTGACTTGGTATCTGCTACCACGGGGTGCGTGTCGGTGAAATGGTCGATGAGGCGGTGCAACAGGATGCCTTTGGCAATGCCCGGCGAATATAGCTCAGCTTGTTTACCTTTGACGGAGTCGGCGATAAAATTACCGATAAGCAGTTCTTCCTCATCGCCTGACAGATATATATGTGCTAAAAAATTCAAATCGATATGGATAGTACAGTGAGTGTAAACAGGTTCCCGCGGCTTTTGTTTCAGCGGTTGGTTTACAGGGCTGCCGGCACCCTGCCATTATAAACCCTACGCCGCCGCACCCGTAATTTAAAGCTGAACTGACTATATAAAGCTATGAATAACGACCCAACAACAAAGGAAAATCTCGGAAAGCTCATCGACATGATCAAGGATATCAAAGTAGCCATGCTCACCACCATGGATGAAGACAACTGCCTTCGCAGCCGCCCTATGCGTGCGATGGAGGTGAAGCCGGACGGTGACATCTGGTTCTTCACGGGGTATCATTCAGGCAAATCGCATGAAATAGAGCACGATGCGCATGTTAACCTGAGCTACTCCGACCCTGATAACGAAAATTATGTATCCATATCCGGCAAAGCGCAGGTGTTGCGCGACCAGCAGAAGATCAACGAACTTTGGAACCCAGCTATGAAAACCTGGTTCCCCAATGGCAAAGAAGACCCGAACGTAGGCCTGATTAAGGTAACCATCGACAAGGCGGAGTATTGGGATGCGCCCAACAGCGTAATGGTGCACTTGTATGGCATGGTGAAAGCCGCTTTAACCGGTGAACGGCCCAATGCAGGCGACAATAAAAAGATAAATCTTTAAAACCAGCTGCATACAAGTAGCCTGAGATAAAATCATATGCATTAATCTGTCGACCTGAATGCTACGACCATTGATCAAGCATTTAATCCTAATAAAAAAGGCTTTTGATGTATTGAAAAACTCATTAGAAACACCAGCTAAACATTCTTCTTTAGCTGGTGTTTCTGTTTAGGTTGCCTGGCATATATACAGTGAATTACTTTACTAAAGCTGCTTCTTATATAGTGTTGAAAATTATACTCCACCTCCTCCTTGACTGGATCTGATACAGAACTTACCGCACGCCTCACAACCCTGACGATCTTCGGCTTACGGAGTGGCCAAATCCGCTGGGGGCTGGCACAGATGGGAACCTCAGGTCCAAAACTTGAGAAGGTGCCGGGCCTGCTCTTTTACAAAATGCTGGGCAGTGGACAAGGCAGGAGTTTCAGCCTGAAACCCAATTTCAGGCGCTACGGCCTGTTGTGTACCTGGGAAACGGAGGCTGCCGCAGACTTTTTTTTGCTGCACTCGCCTTATATGCAGGCCTATCAGCAACACACAGACGAGCTTTGGACAGTAAAACTGCTGCCTTATCAGCAGCATGGGCAGTGGGACGGGAAAGAACCTTTTGCGCCCGTGCTTTCAGAGAAATACAGCCAGGGCCCGATTGCAGTGCTCACCCGGGCCAGCGTGAACTGGTGGCGGCTGCCTGCCTTTTCCCGGTTCGGGGTGCGTACAAGCAAATCGCTTGATGCAGCGGAAGGGCTTTACTGCTCGATTGGGTTGGGAGAGCTGCCGTTTGTGCGGCAGGCCACGTTCAGCGTGTGGGAATCTGTGGAAGCGATGAAAGCGTTTGCTTACAAAGACCCCCAGCACCAGGAAGTAATGCGACGCACGCGGGCAGAGAACTGGTACAGCGAAGAGTTGTTCGCGCGCTTCAGGCCCATTAGTTCTACCGGCACCTGGGACGGGCAGGACCCACTGCAGGAAGTGCTCCCAAAAATTGCCTATAGCTGATTCTTGTCGCGCGTCATAATGTCTTCCAGCAAGTCTACCTGTATCTGCTGAATCTCCATCAGGCGCTGATTCTGGTGCACGATCAGGTGGTCTATTTTCTCGTGCAGCAGCCGTATCTCCAGTTCAGCCTTCAGATTAATCTTGTAATCGTGTTCAGAGCGCTGGCGGTCTTTAGCTTCCTGCCTGTTCTGGCTCATCATGATGATGGGGGCCTGTATGGCGGCCAGGCAGGAAAGGATGAGGTTGAGGAGGATGAACGGGTAAGGGTCGAAGGGCCTGGAAGACAGCAGGAATATGTTGATAGCCATCCAGAGCAGCAGGAAAGAAAAAAAGATGGAGATAAACCGCCAGCTCCCACCAAACGAGGCGATCTTGTCAGCCATACGGTTTCCCAGTGTCAGGTTCTCGGAGAGCTCTTCCTCAATGTTGGTTGCGAGGAGTTCCTGCTGGCTGATGCTTTTGATCACCTCGTGCTCCACCTCCGACAGTTCCCCCACTTCCCGGAGAAGCAACTGCTCGAGGTATTTCTTCCGGTACTCGACCAGTTTCTCGACGCTGATGTAGCTGTTCTCATCAAAGCCGGGGTGGTCCGCCTTAATCAGCTCAAATATACTTTTCCGGATACCGGACCCATGCACAAGCTGCCGCTTGGGAAGTTGTTTGTGCGTGATATCGCAGGTGCCCATCTGAGCATGGTGTTTTCGCATAATCCGAAGCTAAAATGCCATTTAAATATAAATAATTAGCAGCACTATCGCTTCATCCATACATGATAAAAACAAAGGGGCGGGTATAGAAAGGAACCTGCTGCAGGCGCATATTATGCAGGGCTATTCCTGGTCCTTCAGCTTTCCAAGTGCCCGCTGCAAATGCGCAGACATGCCATCGTAGGTCCGGTAGCCGCGGCTGAGGAGGTGCAGGTTGGTGCCGTTGAGCAGGTACAGGCTCGGAAAAGCGTTTGCCTGCAGGTGGCGGGCTAATGTAAAATCCTGAAGCGTCTTTTCCTTCATCTCCTCCGTCGAGAATTTCTCCAGGAAAGCGTCTTCCTCCACGCCAAACTGAGAGGCAATCGCCGCCAGCACTGCCGGTTGCGTCACGTCCTGGTTTTGGGCGTAAAACGCGCTTTGCACCGCTTCGGCCATTTCAGCCTCCATTGGCGGATTAAGATAACGCATGGTCACCACGGCACGGCATCCGGGTTCGGTGTCATATATAAAACCCTGACGCTTGAAGAAATCATAATCGATCGGCTGTCCCGAAATTTTTTCCACGTCCTGCCAGTGATGCCGGAGTGCTTCCTTCATATGCTCGTCGAGGGGCTGTTCCGTGTGTGGGCGCAGGCCGCCCATCACCAGTTTGAACTGTAGGGTCCCCTCCTGCTCCGCAGCCAGCCGCTTTATAACCGGTGCAAAGCCGTAGCACCACGAGCACATCGGGTCCATCACGTAGATCAGGTGCAGTATATCCAGTAAGTCGTGTTTTTTATCCATCATCTGCCTCCTATTATTTACGGATTCCGCCCGAATTGTTGAATGCTTTCATCTTTAAAATGTTTTAAAGTATAGTATGTCAGGGATATAGGCGATAGATGAGTAGGGTTGAAGTTCTGAAACGTGCGTTTATATATAAGTGTCTTTTCCAGAAAGCGCCCCCATCTCTTCAGTCTTGCAGGCGTTGCACCATCCAATCAAGACGCAATTTATGAAAGCAGCCATTCAACAATTCAATAATTAAGATTTATCTTAGCGGTTTAACTTAAAATTACGAATTCAGCCATATATAATGTCAGAGTATAATTTCAACCACATTGAGAAAAAGTGGCAGCGCTTTTGGGAGGAGAACAACACTTTTAAAGCAACAGCCGACAGCAAAAAGCCGAAATACTATGCGATGGACATGTTCCCTTACCCGTCAGGCGCTGGCCTGCACGTGGGGCATCCGCTCGGCTATATCGCCTCTGACATTGTGAGCCGTTACAAGCGGCTGCAGGGCTACAACGTGCTGCACCCCATGGGCTTCGACTCATTCGGATTGCCGGCAGAGCAGTACGCGATCCAGACGGGGCAGCACCCGGCCATCACGACAGAAGAGAACATTCAGCGCTATGTGGAGCAACTCAAGAACCTGGGCTTCTCTTTTGACTGGGACCTGGAAGTGCGCACCTCCGACCCAGGCTATTATAAATGGACACAGTGGATTTTCATGCAGCTGTTCAACAGCTACTACAACCTGGCATCAGACAAAGCTGCGCCTATCGCGGAACTGGTGCAGGAGTTTGAGCAGCATGGAAACGCCCAGGTAAAAGCTGTCTGCGACGAGGAGACGCCGGTTTTCTCGGCCGGGGAATGGAAGCAAATGGATGAGCAGCAGCAGTCAGAAATGTTGCTGAAGTACCGCCTGACCTACGTGGCGGATGCGGTCGTGAACTGGTGCCCGGCTTTAGGCACTGTGCTGGCCAACGACGAGGTGAAGGATGGCCTGTCGGAGCGCGGTGGCTACCCTGTGGAGCGCAAGCTGATGCGGCAGTGGATGATGCGGATCACGGCCTATGCGGAGCGTCTGCTACAGGGACTGGAAGAGATTGACTGGCCAGAGCCGATCAAAGAGATGCAGCGCAACTGGATCGGGAAATCGGTTGGGGCTGAGATGGCCTTTCCGGTTGAGAACACCGGTGAAAAAATAAAAGTATTTACCACCCGCCTCGATACCGTATATGGCGCAACCTTCCTGGTGCTGGCACCGGAGCATGAACTGGTGGAGAAAATTACCACAAACGCGCAGCGACAGGAGGTAAAGGATTACGTGACGGTGGCAAAAAACCGTTCGGAGCGGGAGCGCATGACGGATGTGAAAACCGTGAGCGGCGTCTTTACCGGCGCTTATGCCATTAACCCCTATAACCAGGAGCGCATACCAGTATATATAGCCGATTATGTGCTGGCAGGATATGGCACCGGCGCGGTGATGGCCGTGCCGTCCGGCGACCAGCGAGACTGGAATTTTGCCACGCATTTCGGCCTGACCATCGTGCCGATCCTGGATGCCCAGAAAAGCATCGACACGCAGGCGGACGCCACCAAAGAAGGACATTATATCAACTCCGGTATCATCAACGGCCTGGCGTACCAGGAAGCGCTCCCGGTGCTGGTGAAGTTCCTGGAGGAGCATGGCATTGGCAAAGCCAAGGTGAACTACCGGATGCGCGACGCCGTGTTCAGCCGCCAGCGTTACTGGGGAGAGCCGGTGCCGGTTTACTTCAAAGACGGCATCCCGCACCTGATCAAGGAGAGCGAGCTGCCTCTGGAACTGCCAAAGATAGACGCCTACCTGCCCACTGAAACCGGGGAACCGCCGCTTGGCCGCGCCGTGGACTGGAAATACGAAGATCAGTATCCATATGAATTGAGTACGATGCCCGGCTGGGCGGGCTCCAGCTGGTACTGGTACCGCTATATGGACCCGAAGAACGAGGAGGCTTTCGCCAGCAAAGAGGCCATCAATTATTGGCGCGACGTGGATCTATATATAGGTGGCTCGGAGCATGCCACCGGCCACCTCCTCTACTCCCGCTTCTGGAACAAGTTCCTTTATGATATGGGATTGGTGGTGGAAGAAGAGCCTTTCAAAAAACTCATTAACCAGGGAATGATTCAGGGGCGGTCTAATTTTGTGTACCGCATCAAAGACAGCAATACGTTTGTTTCTCACGGACTGAAAGATCAGCACGACACAACAGCATTGCATGTAGACGTGAACATTGTTGATAACGATGTTTTGGATTTGAAAGCTTTCCAGAACTGGCGACCAGAGTATGCAAATGCCAATTTTATACTTGAAGACGACAAGTATATATGCGGCATTGAGATCGAGAAAATGTCGAAGTCGAAGTACAATGTGGTGAGTCCGGATGATATTGTAGAGCGGCAGGGAGCAGATACACTGCGCATGTACGAGATGTTTTTGGGTCCGCTGGAGCAGTTCAAGCCCTGGAACACGCATGGCATGGACGGCGTACTCAAATTCCTGAAGCGCTTCTGGAAACTCTTCCACGACAACAAAGGAGATTTTGCCGTTTCTGATGCCGCTCCTACCGCCGAAGAGCTGAAGTCGTTGCACAAAACCATCAAGAAGGTAGAAGAAGACATCGAGCGTTTCTCCTTTAACACCTCCGTCTCTACGTTTATGATCTGCGTGAACGAGCTGACGCAGCTGAAGTGTAACAAGCGTGCCATATTGGAGCCGCTCACCATTGTGCTTTCGCCCTATGCCCCGCATATAGCCGAGGAGCTTTGGCAAATGCTGGGACACAGCGAGAGCGTCAGTTTTGCCTCCTATCCGCAGTGGAAGGAAGAATACCTGGCGGAGAACTCGTTCGAATATCCTGTGTCTGTTAACGGGAAAATGCGTACTAAAATTAGTTTTGCTGTGGATACGCCCCGCGAGGAGATGGAGAAGGCCGTGGTGCAGGATGAGCAGCTGCTCAAGTTTTTAGAGGGAAAATCTCCGAAAAAAATCATTATCGTGCCTAACAAAATTATCAACGTAGTGGTATAAACCATATCCATTTTACCAGCTATATAAAAGCAAAGCCGCTGAAGTTCCCTCACTTCGCGGCTTTGTTCATTAAAAAAAGGACAGAAAGAAGCGCTAGCTCCTATATACTGCTATTAGATTAACCTACTATGCGTCTATTGACTCAGCTGATGAAATGGATTCATTAACATTCCGAAGAGACTGTCTCACCTTGTACAAAAGATCAACCAACTGCACGGCTTCTTCCTCTGATATCCCTTGTACCAGGGCATCCAGCTGATGCAGGTTTTTGTCTATATCATTAATGATCTTCCGGCCCTCCTCCGAAATCACGATATTAACCAGGCGTTTATCATGAGCGTTCTGCGTGACTTTTACGAGACCCTTTCCGCCAAGCCTGCTAACTAACCTGGAGGCATCTGACATTTTGTCCAGCATTTTCTCGCGGAGGAATGAAGTGGAGACAGGCTTTGGATATTGGTCGCGCAGGATGCGAAGTGCATTATACTGCTGTGTGGTGAGGCCATGTTTTCTGAAAAAACTCTCGTAACTGTTCGAAAGGAATCCATAGGTATACAAAATACTCATGCTCGCTTTTTGCCATTCATTCCGAAAAGAAAGAATCCCGATTTCGTTCTCTAAGATCATACTTTATATAGATGGGTTTATCAAGTATAGCAAAAAATAATTACTTCTGCACTAGCCAGCGATGCGCATTCCCTGCTTGTTTCTTCCAAGGCTAACACAGGATGTAGTATAGAGTGTTTCGTAAAGCAATGAGCGCAAACAGGTTACCTATACCTATAATTAATGTTACGGTAATATATAAATTATGTGGGCAAACAGGATATGATTTTAACAAAAAAGCAGGAGCTTCATTCTATAAATGAAAAACAAACCCAGATATAGTTAGTATGAAAGCAGTTATGAAGAAAAGCCGATCTCCCGCTGCTGTTTCTTTGTTAGTTTGGCGGCCACCAGACTGTAGGAATCATCTATCCACTGCCGCAGGAGCACGTCAGGAAGACCCGCCTCCGGAAGCACAGTGTTCCAATGGACTTTACTCATATGGTAGCCCGGCTTTACCTGGGGGTACAGTTCTCGCAGTTCGATGGCTTTTTCCGGATCGCATTTCAACGAGATGCCGTTCCCGAAGTCGTTGATACTGCAGAGGGCAAACATTTTTCCGGACACCTTGAAGACAAGCGTGTCTTCACCGAAAGGCGTTTCTTCTGTTGCGCCTGCTTTGGCCAGGCAATACAACCTAAACTCCTCAATGTTCACAGACTTAGGCTACCAGTGTTTGATGATAAAATAAACGACACCAGCCAGGAACATCAGGATCGAGATCTTATTGATGGTGTGCATTGTGCGCAAGTTAAAGTTAGACTTGCGCCTGGGGTCTTTCTTGCGGAAAAAGTAAGTCAAAACTTCAGAGAAATCGAATAGTCCCTTCATATCGTCATGTAATAAATGGTGTTTCGTAAGCACCAGGATAGTGTAAAGGTTAGGCTTCGGTGCTGCTATAAGATAAACAGCGGCAGCAGGAAAAAGATTTGGTTCAGAAAATTTTATTGTAATTTATATATAGTAGTGAAGCAATGCTGCTTTAGATGTTCTGCTCTAATCCCTCATTTTATGCCTGAGTAAGATCAAATGCATATCGAAAAAGGCAGAAGGTTTATTCCTCCAGCCGCACCGGTTCTATCCATTTGTCATCCTCCCTTATCAGGTCAATAAGTTCATCCACGGCACGATCGGCAGGCACGGCTTTCTTGATAACGTTCTGGCCACGATAGAGCGCAATCTTGTCTTTCCCCACCCCAACGTAGCCATAGTCGGCATCGGCCATTTCACCGGGTCCGTTCACGATGCAGCCCATGATGCCAATTTTTACGCCTTTCAAGTGGTCTGTTCGCTTCCGGATCATCGCCGTTGTTTCCTGCAGATCAAACAAGGTACGGCCACAACTCGGGCAGCTAATATACTCTGTTTTACTCATGCGCGTTCGCGCCGCCTGCAGAATACCAAAGCTCAGGTTGTTCAGTTTATCAATCGTATGCAGCAAAACAGGTTTTTCCTGCTCCGGTAACAGTTCTGTGCTCAGGAGCACCCCGTCCCCAAGTCCGTCAATGAGGAGACCGCCCACGTCGGTGGCTGCATACAGCTGTACTTCATCGTCAGAAAGTTCGCCAAATGCCCTTTTGACGATGCAGGGATTCTGCACATTGTTGTTCATGAGCCGGAAAAAGCATTTCCGCAGCTCAGGCATGGCGTGTGCATTGGAAGTCTGTAACAGGAGCACCGCCGCAGTGTCCTGCTTCAGCCGCCCGATCAGCTCGTCTGTGAGCTCGCTGATCGTTGCCTCCACAAAGTTCAGGGTCGGATGCAGGATATCTGCAGTAAGGTACTGCCTGGCGGTAAGTAAAGGATGACGGTCACGCTGCTGCTCCGACAGTTGCCAGGGAACATAATTCACCAGTTCCTTCAGCCCATTCGGCAGCATAAAGGTGATCGGGTGATCCCCGGTATATATAAAATCCGCACCAAGGTCGTTCATGTTGAATTTATCGAGCAACATCGAGTACAGGTGCCCGACGCTTTTCAAGTCGGCGTACTTCACATCCGTCAGGCGGCTCAGATCAGCGATGACGCGCGGCACATTCTGCCCTCCTATGTTCTCTACCTCTGCCGTTACGCGGCGGTGATACTGAAACGGGTTGATCGGCACATTGCAGATGGATTTGATCGGCTGCGCCTGTTCGGCACGGTGGGCGTAACGGTCGATCAGCGCCCGGGCCACAGGAGCCTCGGCCTCTGGTGCCTCAGTGAGCGAAACACGCACCGTGTCCCCTAAACCGTCTTCCAGCAACGTACCAATGCCCACAGCCGATTTGATGCGGCCATCCTCGGCTTCGCCTGCTTCTGTCACGCCCAGGTGCAGCGGGTAGGGCTGCATTCCTTCCTCATCCAGCTTTTGCACCAGCAAACGATAAGCCTGCACCATTACCTGCGTGTTGGAGGCCTTCATAGAGATGACCACCTCATAATACTGCTCATCTTCGCAGATGCGCAAAAACTCCAGCGCGCTTTCCACCATGCCCAGTGGCGTATCGCCGTAACGGCTCAGGATACGGTCAGAGAGCGAGCCGTGGTTAGTGCCGATACGCATGGCGGTACCGTACTCTTTGCAGATACGCACCAGCGGCACAAAGCGCTCCCGGATCCGGTCCAGCTCCGCCTGGTAGGTGTCATCGTTGTATTCTATAACCTCAAACTTTTTTTTGTCAGCGTAGTTGCCCGGGTTCACGCGCACCTTCTCCACAATGCGGGCCGCCACCTCGGCAGCGTTCGGGGTGAAATGGATATCTGCGATAAGCGGGACGTTATACCCGCGCCTCGCCAGTTCAGCCTTTATATTCCGGAGGTTTTCTGCTTCCTTGATACTCGGTGCGGTTATCCGGATATACTCACAGCCAGCCTCAATCATGCGGATGCACTGCTCCACCGACCCCATGGTGTCCATCGTATCCACGGTGGTCATCGACTGCACCCGGATCGGGTAATCACCACCCATGGGCAGGCCTCCGATGTTCACGACGCGCGTTTTCCGGCGCTGGTAGCTTGTGAGGCTCGGGCAATATGTTTTGTTCATAAAGATAATGTGCGACAGCTTGTATTTTTAACTGAAGTTGCGCCTGCTTTGTTCAAAGGCTAGCTATGTAAAATTAACACCTTTATTCGAAAGTGAAACTAAGCGGCAGTGTAGGATATATAAACTATACCAACCATTGCTGCCTTACCCCCTTTGATCTCTTTGCGGTTACCATATATCCTTGCTACTTTTCCCGCAAAATCAGCACGAAGGCTTTAGCTAAGCCGGAAGCAAATACGTAAATCAACATATGATACACATGCGCAATTTTTTCCCGATCCATGCTCCTGCTACAATGCGATCCTTTGCAAGATGGAGCCATATGCAACAGGAACAGCTGCGGGAAGCGGCGATCCTAACAACCGATACTGTGACAGAATTCCTGAAGCGGCAGATGGAGAAAGGAAACTGGGAAACGGTCCGGGAGGTGCTACATGGCAAACCCATGACCAAGGCAGGTAAATTCCTGCTGCAGGAACTGCGGGGTAACCTCGTGAGCAAACTGATCTTAAGGCTTGGTCTGCGCAAGGTGATAGCGGTTGGCCTCGTGCTCGTTCTCCTGCCCCTGATTCTCGCCAAAGTCGGCGGAGAGGTAGTTCACCAAATCAGGAAATGAAATTAAATGCTACTTATATATGCCTATCATAAACTATTTACTTCCAGTATATTAACTACAACTTCCTATACTGCAGGTTTAAAGAAAATAGCATAAACAGAAAAAGCACCCGGCCAGGTGCTTTTTCTGTTTATGCTATATAACAATACTATCTGTTAAACATTAATTCACGGTACTTCACCAGTGGCCAGTCTTCATCGTCCACCATCAGTTCCAACTTGTCGACGCTGTAACGGATTGTGTCGAAATAAGGGAACACTTTCTCCTGGTAATAGATTGCCCGCTCACGCGCATCATCAATCTTGTTCGCAACCTTACGTTCCTCGATCATCTCATCCACGTTCTTCTGAATGGTGGTGATATGGCGGGACATTTTCTTGATTGCTTCAACAGTCGTTTGCGTGTACTCATCCTCCAGTCCAAGGTCTTTCAGGCCGCGCACGTTGTGAATCAGCTTGTTCTGGTAAGCGATAGCCGTCGGGATCACATGGTTTACCGCCAGGTCACCCAGCACCCGCGCCTCAATCTGGATCTTCTTGATGTATTCTTCTAGAAGGATTTCATGGCGGGCATTGAGCTCCACCCCCGTCAGGATGCCGTTTCTGCTGAACAGATCCTTCACATCCTCATTGTGGTATATATCCAGTGCACGCGGCGTGGTTTTCACGTTGGACAGGCCACGCTTCTCGGCCTCGTCTTCCCACTCCTGGGAGTAACCGTTGCCTTCAAAGCGAATCGCTTTTGAATCCACTACATATTCGCGCAGCACCTGAATGATCGCCAGTTCCTTTTTCATACCCTGCCCATCGATCAGCTCATCTACGGCTTTTCTATACTCTACCAACTGATCAGCCACAATCGTGTTCAGAACAGTCATAGGGGAAGACACGTTGGCAGAGGAACCCACCGCACGGAATTCGAATTTATTGCCCGTGAAGGCAAACGGCGACGTGCGGTTACGGTCAGTGTTATCCAAAAGTACTTCAGGGATTCGGTCGATGCCGAGTTTGAGGTACATGTTGTCGCCTTTCTCCATCGGTATTTTGGCAGTTCGCTCCAACTCATCCAGCACCGCAGAAAGCTGCTGGCCCACAAAAACGGACATAATAGCCGGAGGAGCCTCGTTGGCGCCCAAACGGTGATCGTTGCTGGCAGAAGCGATGCTGGCGCGCAGCAGGTCCGCATGCTTATGCACCGCTTTGATGGTGTTGATGAAGAACGTCAGGAACTGCAGGTTCTCTTTCGGCTTTTTACCAGGAGCCAGCAGGTTGGTACCCGTGTTCGTGCTCATGGCCCAGTTGTTGTGCTTTCCGCTGCCATTCACGCCTTTAAATGGCTTTTCGTGCAGCAACACTTTGAAACCGTGGCGGTCTGCCACACGGTCCATGATATCCATGAGCAACTGGTTGTGGTCGGCAGCCAGGCTGGCGTCCTCAAAGGTAGGTGCGCACTCGAACTGGCCGGGTGCTACCTCGTTATGGCGCGTGCGAAGCGGAATACCCAGTCTGTGGGCAGACTTTTCAAAATCCACCATAAACGCGTGCACGCGGCTCGGGATAGAACCGAAGTAGTGGTCCTCCAGCTGCTGGCCCTTTGCAGGCGCGTGGCCAAACAAGGTACGGCCGGTCATTACCAGGTCCGGGCGTGCAGCATATAAAGCCTTGTCCACCAGGAAGTATTCCTGCTCAATGCCAAGCGTCGTGTTTACTTTGTTCACGTCTTTGTCGAAGTACTGGCAAACCGGCACAGCCGCATCATTCAGGAACTTCAAAGACTTTAGAAGCGGTGTTTTGTAATCAAGTGCTTCGCCGGTGTAAGAGACGAAGATAGTAGGGATACACAGCGTTTTGGAGTTCAATCCCTCGATCACGAAAGCCGGGGAAGAAGGGTCCCAGGCCGTGTAGCCGCGGGCCTCGAACGTGTTGCGGATACCGCCGCTCGGGAAAGAAGAAGCGTCCGGCTCCTGCTGAACCAGCGCACTGCCTTTGAACGCCTCGAGCGCAGACCCGTCAGATGTCAGGTCAAAGAAAGAATCGTGTTTTTCAGCGGTTGTTCCTGTCAACGGCTGGAACCAGTGCGTGTAATGCGTGGCACCCTTGGCCATCGCCCACGACTTCATGGCAGACGCAACCGCATCAGCCAGGTTACGGTCCACTTTATCACCGGCATCAATAATGCGGCGCAGACGTTTAAAATTATCAGACGACATGGTGGCGCGCATTGCATCAAAGCCAAACACATTCTCGCCGTAATAATCGGAAATGTTTACTGAAGGTAAGGTTATGTCAGCTGTTTTGCGCTGATTTACCAGGTCCAGCGCTTTAAATCTTAGTGTTGCCATGTATTAGATTAGATTGAGTTTTTAGGTGAAGCAAATATAGATATGAAAAATTGCTTTCAAACAAAAAGGCATGTTTTTTTTAAGGGTTTTTCAAAAAAACCACCTAAACTGTGAGAATTACCCCTTGAACTGGAGTAGTCATTGCTTAAAACATATATAATTCCCCTAAATCAACCCTTTCGTTTTTATACCCGCCCAACTTCTGCCTACAGCATACAAAAATCCTGTGGGGGGTACTTTTTTTATAGGGCGAGACTTATCTTGTATATTTGCAGGGTGAAAAATAAGCTTTTCTATCAGCCCCTTTACTTTCTCTTCTGGGTGCTCTTTTTTTTGGTAGCCAGAGGGGTTTTCCTGATCTACCACCTGGAAAGGTCCTCTGAGCTTACCTCCTCCGACACGCTAAAGGTTTTTGCCTATGGGTTACGCCTCGATGCATCGGCTACGGCTTACCTCTGCCTGCTACCCTTCCTGGTGCTGTTGCTTTCTGCGCTGTGGCCCCGGCTCCGGCCTTCGGGTTTTGTGCGCGTCTACACTTATATAGTAGTGGTGCTGCTCTCGGTGCTGCTTGCCGCTGACCTCGAGCTTTACAGCTACTGGGGGTTCCGGCTGGACGCCACTCCCCTGCAGTACCTCAATACCCCCGCTGAGATGGCTGCCTCAGCCGCCAGCGCCCCGCTTTTTTTGCTCCTGCTCGTTTCGGTGTTCATCACAGTGATTTCAATCCTGTTCTATCTAAAACTCATCGACCTGAAAAAATTTGAGCTGCGCGGCGGCAAGTGGCTTTATGCCGGCCTTTCGCTGCTGTACCTCGCGTTGCTGGTGCTGCCTTTGCGCGGCGGCTGGCAGCAAATCCCGATCAACCAGAGTGTGGCTTATTTTTCCAATACCCCGTTCGCGAACCACGCCGGGCTGAACATGCCCTGGAACCTGGGCTATGCCCTTCTGAAGTACAACAAGATCAACAAGGAGCTTTATGTCTATATTCCGCCGGAGGAGGCCGCGCAGCGGGTAGAGTCGCTTTATGCCGCTGTAGATACCAACGCTCCTAAACAAATGGTTGTAGCGGAGCGGCCAAACGTCTTGTTTATCATCCTGGAAAGCTATACGGCAAAGCTGGTGGAAAGCCTGGGGGGTGAGAAAGGCGTGACACCAAACCTGGACAGACTCGCGGCGGAAGGCATCAGCTTCACCAACCTATATGCCAGCGGCGACCGTAGCGAGAAAGGCATGGTGGCGCTGCTCAGCGGCTACCCGGTACAGACAACTACTTCTATCATCAAATACCCGCAGAAAACCGAAAAGCTGCCGCAGCTAAGCACCGTCTTTCAGCGGCAAAACTACAGCACCAGCTTTTATTATGGCGGTGAACTCGAGTTTGCCAACATCCGGTCTTACCTCACAAACGGGGGCTACGACCGCCTCACTGCAAAAGCAGACTTCGATCCTTCTTCCTACAATTCCAAATGGGGGGCGCACGACCATGTGCTGTTCGAGCGGGTGCTGGAGGAGTTACGGAACGAGCGCCAGCCCTTTTTTAGCACGGTATATACTTTAAGCAGCCATGAACCCTTCGAGATTCCCACGGAGCCGGAATTCGAGGGAAATGATGAAGAGGCAAAATTCCGGAACAGTGTACACTACACCGACTGGGCCCTGGGCAGGTTCATAGAGCAGGCGAAGCAACAGCCCTGGTGGCAGAAAACCGTGGTCGTGATCACGGCTGACCATGGGCATCCATTGCCGGGAAATGACCCAAATTTCGCTCCTTCCAAATTCCATATACCCTTTATCCTCACGGGCGGGGCCATCAAAGATACAGGGATCATTTCCACCCTCGCATCTCAGACAGATATAGCAGCCACCCTGCTGGCACTGCTTGGCCTTCCGCACGAGGACTTTAAGTGGAGCAGGAACCTGTTAGCCCCTACTACTTCACCTTTTGCGTTTTATGTGTTCAACGATGGGTTCGGCTATATGGCACCTGAGGGCACCTTTAGCTTTGATAATGTGGCGAAGCAGGTGATTACGGCGGATTCGGGTGTGACGGAGGAACAGATGCAAAACGGGAAGGCCTATATGCAGCAGTCCTTCCAGGACTTCGTTCAGAAGTAGCCGCTGCCTTCTAAGGAAGAGGGGGATTGCAGCATGTTTTGGAGATTCAGCTAAAGGCATATGTTTCTGCTGTAAAACGCATTCTTACAGTCCTTTACCCTATATCCTCACAGGTATTAAGTCATATAAATACAGCATAACCTTAGCGGCATAAAGGCAGAAAGTTTGTAACTTTGCCTCCTGATTATGAAAAAAGTAGCTTTTTATACCTTAGGCTGTAAACTAAATTATTCCGAAACCAGCACCATCGGGCGAATGTTCCAGGAGCGCGGGTTTGAGAAAGTGGAGTTTACGGATACGCCTGATATCTACGTCATCAACACCTGCTCGGTCACGGACAACGCAGACAAGAAGTGCCGCAAGATTGTGAAGGAAGCCCTGAAGCACTCTCCCAATGCGTTTATCACCATTGTGGGTTGCTACGCGCAGCTCAAGCCAAAGGAAATTGCTGAGATACCGGGTGTAGACGCCGTGCTGGGCGCCGCAGAAAAGTTTCAGTTGGTCGACATCCTGGAGACTTTTGAGAAGAAGGACAAGGCTGCTATATATGCCAGCCCCATTTCTGAGGCCAACACGTTCCATAACTCCTACTCCTTCGGCGACCGCACCCGCACCTTTCTGAAGGTGCAGGACGGCTGCGACTATTCCTGCTCTTTCTGCACCATTCCGCTGGCGCGGGGCAACAGCCGCTCCGACAGCATCGCCAATGTGGTGCGTTCGGCCAACGAGATTGCAGCATCAGGGGTGAAGGAGATTGTGCTCACGGGAGTGAATACCGGCGACTTTGGCTTGCAGAACGGGGAACGGGTGGAGACTTTCTTCGAGCTGGTGCAGGCACTGGACCAGGTGGAGGGCATCGACCGTTTCCGCATCTCCTCTATCGAGCCGAACCTGTTGAAAGATGAGATCATTGCCTTTGTGGCGCAGAGTAACCGGTTTATGCCGCACTTCCATGTGCCGCTGCAGTCTGGCTCTAACAAGATCCTGAAGCTGATGCGCCGCCGCTACCAGCGTGAGTTATATGCCGACCGCGTGTCAACGATCAAATCGCTGATGCCGCACTGCTGCATCGGGGTAGATGTGATCGTGGGTTTCCCGGGTGAGACGGAGGAAGACTTCCTGGAGACTTATAACTTCCTGAACGGGCTGGATGTGAGCTACCTGCACGTGTTCCCCTATTCAGAGCGGGAAAATACATTGGCACCGGAAATGACCGGCAAGGTAAGCACCAGGGATCGCAACCGCCGCGCCGACATGCTCCGGATTCTCTCAGAGAAAAAGAAGCGCCACTTTTATGAACAGAACATAGGCCGCGAGTTCACAGTGCTGTTCGAGGACGATGTGAAGGACGGCGTGATGGAAGGCTGGACAGAGAATTATGTGCGTGTGGCGGCCAAGTACGACCCGGTGCTGGTGAACGAGACAAAGCATGTGCGCCTGACACAACTGGCAGCCTCCGGGCTAATGGAGGCGGAAGAAACTTACCACGAACTGCTGAAGCATTAGGTAAATGGAAAAGTTTCCTGCTATATTTAAGCTGATAATTCTTTCAACCAATCATAACCAAAGAAATAGTGAACGTTCTAAAGATTTCCTTAGGCCTTGCTGTTGCGACCTCCTTTCTGGTAGGCTGCGAGCAAATGCCTAAATCAAACGGGTCGGCTGCCTCTACTGCAGCTGCTGGCACCCCAGACATCGTATATGTAAACTCCGACTCACTGCTTGCTAACTATGAGTACTTCAAGGAGGCGCGTACACGTCTGCAGGGCAAAGGCCAGCAGGCGGAGCAGGACCTTCGCACCCAGGCCGAGGCATTCCAGAAAGAGGTTGAGAGATACCAGCAGTCTGCGCAGGGGATGACGGAACAGCAAAGAGCCTCAACCGAGCAGCGCCTGCAGCAGAAGCAGCAACAGTTACAGGTTCTTCAGCAGAACAAAGGCAACGAACTGGCCGGCGAGGAGTCTGAGGAAATGAAAAAGATATACGACCGTGTAGAGGAGTACCTCAAAAAGCTCAGCGATGAGAAAGGCTATAAAATGGTCCTGACCTACTCCCGCGGAAACAGCGCCATCCTATATAGCGACTCTACGCTTGACATTACCTCAGAAGTGGTGGCCGCCCTGAACGAGGCCTACTCTAGTGAGAAAGACACCGCTAAAACAGAAACAGCAGCACCTAAAAAGTAACACTGCCTGAAGCTATATATAAAAAGCCCCCTGCTGTTAGCCAGCAGGGGGCTTTTTATATATGTAGGATGTTATATAAGTAGCAAACGGGTTCTGCATAGCTGTCCAACCACCCCTGCCCCTCCTCATCCAAGGAGGGGAGTTTTTCTTACACCCGCTCCTGCCTTCCATAATTCGAGTGAATCTTCGATTTATATATAGCCTATTTCATACTTATCTCCTATCCTAACACATCTACATTCTTTGAAGTTTAAAGAAGAAGCTGTTGACTCCCCTCGTTGGATAAGTAGGGGCGAGCAGGGGTGGTTCGAATATACTTGCACAGCGGGTATACGCAAAAATCAATTGTCGTCTGCCTTATCCTGATGCTGCTTCAGCAGAGAAAACATCATATATAACCTTTAAACCAGGAAGTTATCACTTCCTTCAAAAAGCTCTTACTCATACCGCAGCGATTCGATCGGATCAAGCTTGGAGGCTTTGAAAGCCGGGTAGTAGCCGGAGATAACGCCGACGATCACACAGATGGCCATGCCCACCAGCACCCAAAGCCAGGGCACGATGAAGCCGCCTTCGCCGATCAGGGAAGCGATGCCGTTGCCCATCAGGATACCCAACACCACTCCTACAAAGCCGCCCATGATGCAGATAACCACTGCCTCAATCAGGAACTGCTGCCGGATCTGGAAGGCCGTGGCTCCCAGGGCTTTGCGGACGCCGATCTCCCGCGTGCGCTCGTTCACTGAAACCATCATGATGTTCATCAAACCTACCGAAGCGCCCAGCAGGGTTATAAACCCGATCACAAAGCCACCTGCCTTCAGGTAACCGGAGATTTCATCCAGGCTCTGCACCAGCGAGTCGCTTCGCCTGATCTCAAAAGAATCCTCCTGCCCCAGTTGGTCCTGGCGGATTTTTCGCATCATTCCGGTGGCCTCTCCCATCACGTAGTTCAGCTCGTCCGCCCTGTAGATGGCTGTTTTAATATCATAGTTCAGGGTAGCGTTTCCCTGCCGCGGTATCTGCCGGCCCGTTTCCAACGGGATGATGATGCGCCGGTCGCCGCTGCCGCCCATGCTGCTTCCCTCCTTCTCAAGCTGGCCCACTATTTTGAAGCGGCGCCCCAGAAAAGTTACGTAATCTCCTATCGCATCTTTGTTTTTGAAGAGCGTGGAAGCAATCTCCTCACCGATGATGGCCACATTCGCCCCCTGCTCCTGCTCAAACGTGGAGAAGTCCCGCCCTTTGGCCAGGTTCAGGCTGTTGTTGAGCATATAATTCTCATCCCCTGCCACGATGTTAATGTTCGGGTTTGTTTTCTCTGTCTCGCTTTTCACCACGGTGGCCCCGGAAACAAAGGCTGAGAGACTCACCCGTGCGTCCTTCGCCATCTGATCGCGGTACATCACCGCCTGGTCATAGTTAATGACCGGGTACACTTTCTCTATGCGCCCTTCGTTCCTGCCCCTGTTGTTCATGCCGGCCCTGCGGATATCGAATGCGTTGGCTCCGAGGTTAGAGAAAGTCTGGGTCAGAGAGTACTTCATGCTGTCGACAGCCGTAAGTATACCTACCAGCGACATGATGCCGATGGCGATGATCAGGCCGGTGAGTACGGTGCGGAGCAGGTTGCCCTGAATGGACCGGAGGCCCTCCAATATATTTTCTATCAGATTCATCAATAGGAATGATATGCGCTTACCGTAAAATTTACGTTAAGTATACCAAAGAGGCATTGCTTCTAAGTTACTGGCATTTTTTTAAATAAGAATCATTTTTATACATTGGATCATATTATAAAGACGAACCCCATGTTTTTCCGTACCATCGCACTTTTTTTGTCTATCATCCTGCTTTCGTTCCGCGCCCTGGCCAGCACTATCCTGGTGCCGATGGACGAGGCGCAAAAGGATCACCTGAAATCATACGGCGTGGCCTACTGGGTACTGGGTAAAAACCTGCCCGTTGACTGGCTCCTGAACTACCGCGGCGGGAGCTTCGCCTTTCAGCACATACCTGCTTTGGAGAATGAGCTGATTGTGCGCGGTGTCAGCTACACGGTGATTTCCGACGCCCAGTACAACAGCATCCTCACTGAGATCAACAACCCGGAAGCCAACATGGACATCATGAAACTGGAGAAAGTGCCCAAGGTAGCGGTGTACTCCCCCAAGTCGAAGATGCCCTGGGACGATGCCGTGACGCTGGTACTGACCTATGCGGAGATCCCGTATGATGTGATATATGATGAGGAGATCGTGAAGGGAGAACTGCCAAAGTATGACTGGCTGCACCTGCACCACGAGGATTTTACCGGGCAGTACGGTAAGTTTTATGCCAGCTACCGCCACTACCCCTGGTACCAGGAGCAACAGCGCGAGTTAGAGGAGTCTGCCGCCAAACTGGGCTTCAACAAGGTGTCGGAGATGAAGCTGGGCGTGGTGAACAAGATAAAGGAGTTCTGCGCTGGCGGCGGCTTCCTTTTCGCCATGTGCTCTGCCACCGACACATACGACATTGCCCTTGCGGCTGAGGGTGTTGACATTGTAGAGGCCATGTTCGACGGGGACGCCTCCGATCCGCAGGCCCAGCAAAAGCTTGACTTTAACAAAACCCTAGCCTTTAAGGACTTCAGAATATCCCGGAACCCACTGGAGTACGAGTATTCGAACATTGACGTGCAGCCGCAGGAGAGGCCGGTAACGGAGGCGAACGATTATTTCCAACTGTTCACGTTTTCCGCTAAATGGGACCCTATCCCGACCATGCTCACGCAGAACCATGAGAAGACCATCAAAGGTTTTATGGGACAAACAACTGCTTTCAGGAAAGGACTTGTTAAGCCGGAGGTGGTGGTAATGGGTGAGAACAAGGAGTTGGGTGAGATACGCTACATGCACGGCACCTACGCCCGCGGCACTTGGACTTTCTACGGCGGCCACGACCCGGAAGACTACCAGCACCTGGTAGGGGAAGACCCTACGGACCTGGCCCTGCACCCCAACTCCCCCGGCTACCGCCTCATCCTGAACAACATCCTGTTCCCGGCCGCCAAAAAGAAAAAGCAGAAAACGTGATAGTTTGATTGCTGAATTATTGACTGTTAAGTTGTTAATCCAGCCATAAACTAATAGCGGAAAGCCAGTTGTTAGACTTAATCATCCAGCCATATAACAAGTGAGTTACCATCCATATAGCAAACCAAAAATTTAACAATCAACAATTCAGCAATTAGAATCAATGCATCCTGTCGGGCCGGGGCTGCAGGTTACGGATAATATCAGCTTCAATGGCCAGGAGTTCCTTCAGGCGGGCATCTACCTCTTCGGCGGGCATGTACTCTTTTGCCAGCTTCACGAAGCTGACGTAGTGTCCCGCTTCTGACACCATCAGCTCATAGTAGAATTTCTGCAGTTCTTCGTCCGCTATGTTCTTCCAGAGCAACTTGAAGCGCTCGCAACTGCGCGCCTCAACCAAAGCGTTCACCAACAGGTGGTCCATCAGCTGCCGCTCCCGCTTGTCACCCTTCCGGATATGCTTGGTCAGCTCCACCACATACTCGTCCGGTCTGTTACGGCCAAGGCTGTACCCGCGCTTTTTCAGCTCGGCCAGCACCCGCTCAAAATGGCTCCATTCCTCGGCCACCAGGTCGGTCATCTCCTCCACCAGGCGGGTCTTGTCCGGGTACTTCACAATCAGTGAAATACCTGAAGAAGCAGCTTTCTGCTCGCAGTAGGCATGGTCCACCAAAATCTCTTCGATGTTTTTCTCTGCAATATTCACCCAGCGCGGATCCGTGGGCAACTCCAGGCGCAGAATGGTTTTAGTAGGTTGGCTATCAGACATAGGTATATATAGAATCAGGCGTTCGCCGCCACCGCTTTAATCAAAGAACATCCATTTAAGACCAAACACGAAGCTGCGGCGCATGCCGGGGTAGTAAGGCGTCATGAAATAAACCGGATCCAGCAGCGAGTCGTTCACGTGGCTCATCTTCAGGAACAGGTTCACCGACTTGATATCGGCATTCAGGAAAACTTCCACCATCGGGTACGACTGCACCAGAAACTGATCCTGCACGTAGAACTGCTGCGTCACGGGCATATAGGCATCGGCATAATAGCTGCTCGGGTAGGTTGCCTGTATCCCTACCTGGCTAAAGAGCGCTTTTTTGAACAGGTAGCCTTCCAGGTAAAGGGACGACTCCAGCAACCACTCCGGCACCCTTACCTTGTCCGCTTCTTCGGTGTTGGTATAGGAGGCGAAATTCTTGAAATTAAGCGGGCCAAAGCGGATGTGGTGTGCTATATCGCCTCCCCAGAACCGCTGGTTGCCGCTTGCCTGCTGCGGCATGGCCTGCTCGTTAAAGTATATATAGCGCTTGATGTTGGTGTAATGGCCGTTCAGCCGCAGGAACTGGCGCTTGCCGATATTGCTTGCATAGCCAAAGCCGATGCGGTCTGTCACTGAGGTTTCGAAGCTGTTGTTCCACTCATAGTGGTTGCTCATCATATAGTCTTCTACACGGGTGGGCGAAAGCAGCACGCGTTCAAGGGTACCGAAAGCCCCGCCAATCCTGGCTCTTCCCTTCACCCGGTAATCTGAACCGAGCTGGTACTCCGCCTCCCCTGTCAGCTCAGCCAGGTTCTTGTAGAAAAGCCTGATGTCTCCCCCTATAAGCACCTGGTTGTAAGCATCGGTATGAAACACGTCCCTGTAGCGGGTGGCGGTGTCGGTTGTTACCTGAGAATCCTTCGGCAAGGGCGTAATGGCACTGTACGACATGTTGGCGTTTCGCAGCTTGGCGTAGGCATTGTATGACGACAGCTTATTGTTGCCCGTTAAGCCGAATACGTTTTGCAACTCGCGGTAGGTGGTGGCATCTTTGGTGCGGTTCGGGCTGAAATTATAGCCCGGCTCTTCCACGGAGTTGAAGTTCGGATATACAAGGAAAACTTTGTTAAGTGTAGCGATTTCCTGAAGGCTTGTTCTGTAAGTGTTCAGGTTCTCGTCGACGTACTCATTACTCTGCCGGCGCCAGTCCAGGTTGTGGTACACTTTCAGGTTCTCTTTTGCCAGCTTGAAGATGTGCAGCAGGTGGATGTTGGTGCGGCCCTCCTCGTTAGATGCCTGCGTGAGCTGCACCGGCGCCTCCGCGAAACGCGCCAGGATAGATTCCTCGTAGTTATTGGCAGAGGTCGCCCGGGACGTGTCAGGCACGATGCCGCCTGTCTCGATCTGCTCCACCTTCATGAACGTGACATTAAAGAACACGTCGTACTTCTCATTCTCCGTCCTGAAGTGGGTGAAGGCTTTCACCGCCTGGTTATCGACAAACCCCCTCGTCCTCCTGTCCTGGGAGGCACGCCCGATTTGCTGGTCTGCGGATAAGATCTGGTAGGCAATGCCAAAGTTCCAGCGGGGCGTGATGTTGCGTGTATGGAGCGCCTCAAAAGCCTGCTCGCCCCGCCCGCCCTGCACATAGTAGAGATGGGTATAGGGAGAGCGGGTATTGAAATAATTGATCTGGTCGGGCTGGTAGGCGTAGCGGTCGAAGGCTGTCTTCCCGAGCCTCACCCCGATTTTCTGCGGCATTTGGTACAGGAGCGGCTGCGACGCGGTTCCCACGTTACCGAGGTGCTGATAAAAGGCGGTGTCGTTGTACCAGTAGCGCTCGTTGTGCAGGTTATTAAGCAGTGTATCGACTGGCTGTTCTATATAGCGCCCGCGCAGGATGTCCTGCTCATATAGCTGCAGTGTGGTTTTAGGGCTGTAGAAGAGTTTGGTGGTATCATCAATAATCTGAGCAGAGGCATCCTGGTAAAAAAGCAGCAGGCCTAGCACGGCAAGTAAAAGGGCAGATATCTTTCTTTTCACACTTCAAAATTAGGGAATTATATATAATTTCTGACGCCGGAGGAAATCGATGGTGTTCGGTGCTGAGAATTAGCCGGCCTTGCCTTTCCCAAACTGACCCACGTGCTGCAGCACCAACTCGTCAAACACCTCCTGCTCCCGTAGGAATTTCACCACAATGGGTATATAAAACACTGGGAGATCCGCTATATGACTTTTCAATGCAGCTCCCGCCAACTTAACGGCGTCTTTACGGGTGGTTAGAATAGTAGCGCCGGAATAATCCGGCTGCTGCAACAGGTGCCCGAGTTTTTGCAGGTCCTGCTCCTTGTAATCATAATGATCGGGATATTCTATATGCTTTACCACCTCATATCCCGTTGCGTGCAGGTATTCCTTCAGGGGGGCAGCGTTGGCAATGCCCGTCAGTAGCACAACCTTGGTGGCTGGCGCGGCCGCCAGCCCGATTTGCACCGGCTGGCCATAGGCAAACGCTGAGAAAAAAACCGGCGTGTCAGCTGCAGTGTACTTCTTTATCTTTTTCCGGATCCTTTCCTGCTGCTCTTCCCCTAAGTGAGGCGGGCATTTGCTGACGATCACGGCATGGGCACGGGCAGCCCCTTGCCGCGGCTCCCGCAGCAGCCCCGCGGGCAAAATAAAATCCTCGTAGAATGGGCGGTGGTAATCTGTCAGCATAATATTCAGCGATGGCTGCACCGGGCGGTGCTGCATGGCATCGTCCAGCACCACCACCTCCAGCCCCGGCACCCGCTGCCGGAGCTGTGCAATGCCGGCCACGCGGTCTTCGGATACCGCCACGGCTACCCCCGGAAAGTCGCGGTGATACTGAAAAGGCTCGTCGCCAATTGTTTCAGCGGTGCTTTCATCATCAGCCAGTAAAAACCCCTTGCTCTGACGCTTATACCCTCTGCTGAGCGTAGCCACTTTAAAGGACTCTAATAAGCGCAGGATGTATTCCACAAGGGGTGTTTTGCCGGTGCCCCCCACTGTGAGGTTGCCTACGGCAATTACAGGTAAGCCGAAACGTTTGGAGGGAAGTACCCGCTGGTCATATAGTATGTTCCGCACCAGCGTTACGCCCCCGTACAGGAGGGAGAAAGGCCAGAGCATCCGTTTCAGGTATTTCATCGCGTTATATATCAGGCGTAAAAATAAAATAATTTTAACTTGCCACTGCGATACCCTACGATAACATGGCAATGGCAAAGATACAGGATATACTCAACGTGCTGGAGCGGCTCGCCCCGTTGCGCTACCAGGAAAGCTACGATAACGCCGGGCTGCAGACCGGAGACGCACAGGCCGAGGTAACTGGCGTGCTTGTGACACTGGATTGCACCGAGGCTGTGCTCGACGAGGCGCTGGAGAAAGGCTGTAACCTGGTGGTGGCGCATCACCCCGTTATTTTTAAAGGACTGAAAGCGCTGACAGGTCGCAGCTATGTAGAGCGCACCATCCTCAAAGCCATCCGGCAAAACATCGCCATATATGCCAGCCACACTAACCTAGACAATGTGCTGCATGGCGTGAACACGAAAATAGCAGACAAGCTGCAGTTGCGGCACCAGCGCGTACTGGTGAGCAAGCCGCAAACGCTGATGCAACTGGTCACTTTAGTGCCGGTTGCGGACACCGAGAAAGTGCTGCAGGCGCTGCACCAGGCGGGAGCCGGCAACATCGGCGAGTACAGCAACTGCAGTTTCCAGGTGACGGGCACGGGGCGCTTCCAGCCGTCAGACCAGGCGAACCCTACCGTCGGTGAGGCAGGCAAGGCAGAGCAGGTGCGGGAAAACCGGGTGGAGGTGATTTTCCCGGCGTACCTGCAGACGAAGGTGATGCGTGCCCTGAAACAGGCGCACCCTTACGAGGAAGTGGCGCACTACCTCTATACCCTCGAGAATCAGAACCAGGAAGTGGGCATCGGCATGATCGGGGATCTGGCCGCCCCGCTTTCGGAAGCAGCATTCCTGGCTTACCTGAAGGAGAAAATGCAGTTGCCAGGTCTGCGCTACACTTCCATTGGTAACAAAGAGGTGAAGCGCGTGGCGGTGTGCGGCGGTGCGGGAAGTTTTCTGCTAAAAGATGCGCTACAGCAGGGCGCGGACGCCTTTGTATCAGGCGATTTTAAATACCATGAGTTTTTTGACGCGGAAGGACGGCTGCTGATCGCAGACATCGGGCACTATGAAAGCGAGGTGTTTACAAAGGAAATTTTTTATGACACTATTTCAAAAAACTTTCCTAATTTTGCAGTCTTAATATCAGAAGTAAACACAAACCCTGTCAGATACACCTTTTAATACATGGAAAGTACTGTAGCCAGCAAACTTGAAGCGCTTTTAAAGCTTCAGACAATAGATTCGCAGCTTGATGAGATCAAAAGAGTAAGAGGAGATCTTCCTGAAGAAGTTCAGGATTTAGAGGATGAAATTGAAGGCTATGAGGTAAGGGTTCGTAAGTTTGATGATGAGGTTGCTTATCTGAACGACTCGATTACACAGCGCAAGCAGGGCATCAAAGACGCAGAAGGCCTGATCCGCAAGTACGAGGAGCAGCAGCAGAACGTACGCAACAACCGCGAGTACGATGCCATCACCAAAGAGATTGAACTGCAGAAACTTGAGATCCAGATAAACGAGAAGAAGATACGCGAGGCGATCTACCAGATCGAGCAGAAGAACAACGAGATAGAGGGCACAAAGCTTCGCCTGGACGAGCGTCGCAAAGACCTGGAGAACAAGAAAAAAGAACTTGACCAGATTGTAGGCGAAAGCGAGGACGAGGAGACGCAACTGGAGAAGGAGCGCAAGAAGGCCGCGGAGAATATAGAAGACCGGCTGCTGAGCGCTTACACCAGGATCCGCGGAAATGTGCGCAACGGACTGGCAGTTGTAACCGTGAAGCGCGATGCCTGTGGCGGTTGCTTCAACACGGTGCCACCGCAGCGCCAGGCTGATATCGCCGCTCAGAAGAAAGTGATCGTTTGTGAGCACTGCGGCCGCATACTTGCCGGCGTAGAGCAACGCGTATTCTAAATACATGACATGGTGAGCGGAAAGCGCTTTCAAACAATTCTAAAAAGGATGGCTAAACCCCATCCTTTTTTTTTGCTGCTGTGCCTCTTTGCAATCACCACCGGCATTTCAGCTTCTAGCCCTTTTACCCCATCGCTTGCAAATGCCTACGGGGAGCTCTTGAAATTAAGAGTCAATAGCAGCCGCACGATCCTGCGCACGGCTGTCCCAGAGAAAGAGGCCGACAAAGCAGCCCTTCTCCTGGTTGCTAATTACAATGATTTCCTGGAGCTTTGCGTGGAACAGGACCAGAACCGTTACGATCAGCTTGTGGAAGCACAGGAAAAGCGGCTGGAGAAAATTACCCAGATGACCGATCGCAGCCCCTGGGCTGGCTATGCCGCAGCTGAAGTAAGGATGCAGCTGGCGATGAGCAAGCTGTTATTCGGCAACCGTTTATCCGCCGCGTGGGATTTCCGGAAAGCTTACCTGCAGTACGCCCGAAATGCATCGCGGTGGCCTGGCTTCCAGCCCAATAAAAAGAACCTGGGTGTGATGCAGGTCATGATCGGATCGGTGCCCGACCAATACCAGTGGTTCCTGCAGATCATCGGGCTGATAGGAAGCGTGCGGGAAG
Source organism: Pontibacter saemangeumensis (assembly GCF_039541895.1). Classification (NCBI taxonomy): domain Bacteria; kingdom Pseudomonadati; phylum Bacteroidota; class Cytophagia; order Cytophagales; family Hymenobacteraceae; genus Pontibacter; species Pontibacter saemangeumensis. The sequence continues at coordinate 55,978 of NZ_BAABHC010000004.1, read as the reverse complement.
GCATGGCCAATCTGAAGACGGCGGCAATGCAGCCAAACCCTTTCCAGGAGGAGGCAAAGCTGCTGCATGCCATTATGCTGCATACTATCAGGCCCGAAAACGCGCCCCATGCCATTTCCCAGGTAACGGACCTCTTAAAAACGCAGCCAGATAACCTGCTTTTCCGGTTTGCGGCCATGCACCTGCTCAAGAAGACTAACCAAGGCGAGGCCGCGTTAAAGCTATATGAGGAAAGGCCATATTCGAAGCTTTACCTCTCTTTTCCGTTTCTACACCACATGGCGGCCGACCTCTACCTCTACCGGGGCGACTATGCCAGATCTGTCTCGGAAAACAAACTGTTTCTGCTGCAGCACAAGGGGCAGCACTATGTAAAGTCTGCCCACTATAAATTATATATCGCTCACCTGTTGGGCAATCATCTGCCGCAGGCGAAGTGGCACTTTAATCAGATACTGCAATTGGGCATAGCAGAGACAGAGGAAGACAAGTACGCAGTAAGTTACGCGGAGAGCAACGAACAGCCGGTACCGCCTTTGATGAAGGCGCGCCTGCACGCGGATGGCGGGTACTACCGGGAAGCGCTCACGGACCTGGCCAACATGCAGATCTCTGCAACTACGCCCCTCCCTGTCCGGGTGGAACACCTGTACCGAAAAGCACGCGTTTACCATGGCCTGCACGATTTGCAGGAGGCAGCGGCATTTTACAAACTAACAATCGCCACAGCAGCAGATGCTCCGCTTTATTATGCGCCTAATGCTGCCTTACAGCTTGGCTATATATACCAGCAGGCCAATCAGCCGGAAAAAGCAAAAGCCTGTTTCCGGAAGGCACTTGCTTACAAAGGCCACGCGTACAAGAACAGCATCGATGCAAAAGCCAAACTCGCGCTCGCTTCCTTTTAAACATGGGTTCATGAGCTTAAGGTAGACTATATAATCCTTCGCTTCGAAGAGACAATGCCTCTTGCCGTCAAGCATCCTAAATGTTACCAGAGTTGACTTCACCAGCCGTATATATGTTTTCTGCCAGTATAAAGGCTTCTGGCCTTTCTGTCCCGCTCGAGGAGTTCCGGTTAAAAGCGCTGGCTTGGGCGGATCGGCACCCGCACGTAGCCTACTATAACCCGAACAACATCCCATACCCGCACCAGGGGTTTGAGCATCTCCTGGCCGTATCGTCAGGGCCGGCGTTACCCTTGAATATGGAGGAGGCATTTTTGAGTCTACGGGGGCAGTTGCAGCGGGAGCACCCGCTGCTTTGCGGCTTCCTGGCCTACGATCTGAAGAACCAGGTCGAGCGACTGCAGAGCCAAAACCCAGACTCCGTCGGCTTTCCGTTAATTCACTTTTTTGCCCCTTCCTTTTGCATTTACTTTCAGGAAGACGCTGTTACTGTTTATTCCTCCCAAGCAAATGTTCACGAAAGTATTTCCGCCATTTGCAGCACCCCTACGCCCCAGCCGTCGAGCCTTCAAAAGGTTCAGGTGAAACAACGGGTAGAGAAAGCGGCCTATATAGCAAACGTGGAGCGCATCCGGCAGCATATACTGGAGGGCGATGTGTATGAGTTGAATTACTGTATAGAGTTTTATGTGGAGGATGTATTGCTGCAGCCTTTGCCGCTGTACCTGGCTTTAACCGAGGCTTCCCCCACTCCGTTCTCAGGCTACCTGAAGTGCGAAGACAGGTACCTCTTATGTGCCTCACCGGAGCGATTTTTGAGAAAAGAGGGAAATCACCTGATTTCCCAACCCATCAAGGGCACCACTCGCCGCGGCGAAACCCCGGAGGAGGACGCCCGCTTGCGGCACCAACTGCGGCACAACGAGAAAGAGCTTGCCGAGAACATGATGATCGTGGACCTGGTGCGGAACGACCTGAGCCGCTCCTGCGCCACCGGAACCGTGCGGGTAGAGGAAATGTTCGGCATATATGGCTTCAGGCAGGTATCGCAGATGATCTCAACGGTGGTGGGCGAGCTGCAGCCGGGCAAGGACCTTGTGGACGCCCTGACCGGGGCCTTCCCGATGGGCAGCATGACCGGCGCACCCAAGATCAGCGCCATGCAGCTGATTGAGGAGCTGGAAGTGACCAGGCGCGGGTTATATGCTGGTTCCCTTGGCTATATAACACCAGACAACAACTGCGACTTTAACGTGGTGATCCGAAGCATCCAGTACAATGCCAGCACCCGCTACCTCTCCTATATGGTCGGCAGTGCCATCACTTATGACTCCGACCCGGAGCAGGAGTATGCAGAGTGCCTCCTGAAGGCGCAGGCAATCCTGCAAGTGCTAGGGCAAGGCTGACCTTTGCGCCTTGAATGAGATATTACGAATTAAAAATCACGAATTAAGGCCAGAAGCAGCATAAACCCTGCTTTATGCACAACCCCATTCATGATTCTGATACATGATGCGTAATTAAAAATGCGCCTGTCATTCTGTCACGTTTTTAGAGGAGATTCTTGTATATTTGCAGCAGAAACAGATTTCGTATGGATCCGATAGTAGATATAGATTTTATTGACAACCGCACCCCTGCGCAGGCCGCCGCCTGCGATACGCATGTAACGCAGGAGTCAAACACAGGGAAATCACGCAAACTATATATAGAGAGCTATGGTTGCGCCATGAACTTCTCTGACAGCGAGATTGTGTCCTCCATCATGTTTGAACAGGGCTTTGACACAACTTCCGACATTGCCGTGGCTGATCTTGTGTTCCTGAACACCTGCTCCATCCGGGAGAAAGCGGAACAGACGGTTCGCAACCGCCTGGGCCAGATCAACCACTACAAGAAAAAGAACCCGGGGCTGATGGTGGGCGTGCTGGGCTGCATGGCCGAGCGCCTTAAAAAATCATTGCTGGAGGAGGAGAAGATCGTGGACCTGGTGGTGGGGCCGGATGCTTACCGGGACCTCCCGAACCTGATCAGCGAAGTGGACGGCGGCCAGAAAGCCGTGAACGTGCTGCTTTCCCGTGAGGAGACCTATGCCGACATCAACCCCATACGCCTGAACAGCAACGGCGTGAGCGCCTTTATTTCCATCATGCGCGGCTGCGACAACATGTGCTCTTTCTGCGTGGTGCCCTTTACCCGCGGCCGTGAGCGCAGCCGTGAGCCGTATTCAATCGTGCGGGAGGCGCAGGCGCTGGTAGCGCAGGGCTTTAAAGAAGTAACGCTGCTGGGCCAGAACGTGGACTCCTACAAATGGGCGGCTGAAGACGGCACAGAAACGGTGAATTTCGCGCAACTGCTGGAGAAAGTGGCCTTGCTGAGCCCTGAGTTGCGTGTGCGTTTCTCCACTTCCCACCCCAAAGACATCACAGATGAAGTGCTGTACACCATTAAGAAGTACGACAACATCTGCAAATACATCCATTTACCGGCACAGAGCGGGAACTCCCGCGTGCTCGAGCTAATGAACCGCACCTATGACCGCGCCTGGTATATGAATCGCGTGGACGCCATCCGAAGGATTCTGGGGGATGATTGCGGGATATCTTCTGATATGATTGCCGGCTTCTGCACAGAGACGGAGGAAGAACACCAGGACACGCTCAGCCTGATGGAGTACGTGCAGTATGATTACTCTTATATGTTCTTCTATTCTGAGCGGCCGGGCACACTGGCTGCCCGAAAGCTGGAGGACGACATTCCGCTGGAGGTGAAGAAGCGCCGCCTTGATGAGATCATCAACAAGCAGCGGGAAACATCGCTGGCCCGCAACAAGCGCGACATTGGCCGGGTGCACAAGGTGTTGGTTGAAGGGAAATCCAAAAAATCGAAAGAGCAGCTGAGCGGCCGCAACGACCAGAACAAGGTGGTGATATTTGACAAGAAGCACTACCAAAAAGGCGACTATGTGAATGTGTTCGTGCATGACTGCAGCGTTGGCACCCTATTCGGAGAGGCGGTAGATTAAAATAGCAGGAATAAATGGATTGTACGCATTCACTGCGTTCCTCTCCTCCCTACTATCACTTCCAATTTTCAGATCTTCCTATCTCCAAACCTTAAAAAATGCGCACTATCGATATACAGAGTATAAAACAGCGCTTCGGGATTATCGGCAACTCGCCGCTGCTGAACCATGCCATCCAGGTGGCGGTGCAGGTGGCACCCACCGACATGACCGTGCTGATTACGGGCGAGAGCGGGAGCGGTAAAGAGTCCTTCTCAAAAATCATACACCAACTGAGCCCGCGAAAGCACGGCCAGTTCATCGCCATCAACTGCGGCGCCATCCCGGAAGGCACGATAGACTCTGAGCTTTTCGGCCACGAAAAAGGCTCGTTCACCGGTGCCCAGGAAGCCCGCAAAGGCTATTTTGAGGTAACGGACGGCGGTACCATCTTCCTGGACGAGATCGGGGAAATGCCCCTTGGTACGCAGGCCCGGCTCCTGCGCGTGCTGGAGAATGGCGAGTTCATCAAAGTAGGCTCCTCTAAGGTGCAGAAGACGGATGTGCGCGTCGTGGCCGCCACCAACGTAAACCTGATCAACGCTGTTGAGAAAGGCAGGTTCCGCGAAGACCTGTACTACCGCCTGAACACGGTGCCTATCACGGTTCCATCTTTACGCGAAAGAGGAGAAGATATTTACCTGCTCTTCAGGAAGTTCGCTGCGGATTTTTCTGAGAAATACAAAGTAAAACCCATCACGCTGACACCTGATGCGGTGCAGGAACTCATTGGCTTCCGCTTCCCCGGTAACATCCGCCAGCTGAAGAACATGGTGGAGCAGATATCGGTGCTGGAGTACGACCGCGAGGTAGACGGGCATAAACTGCGCCAGTACCTGCCCAAGGAACAGATGAATAACCTGCCGGCCGTGCTGGCGAAAGAGCACGGCGGCGATCACAACTTCTCGGAGCGCGACCTGCTTTACAAAGTCCTTTTCGACATGCGCCGCGATGTGTCGGAGCTGAAGAAACTGGTATATGATATGATCACGCACCAGCCGAACGACCAGGAACTGCTGAAAGAGCACAGCCACCTGTTCGATAACATCGAACAGCAGCAGTACAGCGGCAACGGCCGCACGTACCAACCCCAGGAACCGAAACACAAGGAACCATATTACTTACCCGTTAAACAAGCGCAGGTGCAGGATTACGAGGACCAGAAGGTGGAGGATATCCAGCACGAATACGAAGAAGAAAGTCTGTCACTGGAGGACAAGGAGAAAGAACTCATCCTGAAGGCGCTGAAAAAACACAACAACAAGCGGAAGTATGCCGCACAGGACCTCGGCATATCAGAACGCACCCTTTACCGCAAACTGAAACAGTATGACATCGAAGATTAAGCTGCAAACCTTAACCTATATAGGCATGCTGCTGCTGGCTGTATGCAGCGGTTGCGGCCTGTATTCCTTCACCGGAACCACCATTTCCCCGGATATCAAGAGCATATCCATCCAGAATTTTGAGAACAGCTCCGGGGAAGGGCCGGCTAACCTCACGCAGATCGTGACCAACAATTTCACGGACTATTACCGCCGGAACACAAACTTAACGGTGATGCAGAGCCAGGGGGATTTGCAATTGGAAGGACAGATTGTTAGCTTTAACTACACCCCTGCCGCCATTCAGCGTGAGGGCCAGCAGGACATTGCGGGCCTGAACCGCCTGACACTGACGGTGCAGGTGCGCTTTACGAACACGAAGCAGCCAGAGAAGGACTTTGACAGGGCTTTTACCATTTCGCAGGACTTTCCGCAGGACCTGGATATCACACAGCTATCCAACGTGCAGATAGAGCAGATGACGGAGCGGCTGGTGACGGACGTGTTTAACAAGACGGTGGCAGACTGGTAACATTTAGCAGGCATAAGTAGCACAGCAGCATGAATAAATCAGCGTTTCTCGAACTTATACAACAGGCATCAACCATTTCGGACCAGCAAACAGAAGAGCTGGAGAAAGTGGCCGCTACCTTCCCGTATTGCCAGACAGCCCATCTCCTGCTGGCTAAATCGGCCCACGACAAAGGCAGCATGCTTTCTACGCAGCGCCTGCGCCGGGCCTCGGCCTACGCCACCAACCGGCAGGTGCTGAAACGCATGATCTACACCTCACCTGCCCCGGTGCCGGCGTTTGAGGAGCCTTCTGCTGAGCCGGAAGTAGCCATTGCCCCGGAAGCCGCCACTCTTTCCACGCCCCCTCTTCCGGCTACATATCAGGAAGAACCAGATGAAAGTAATGTACCAGAAGATTTCTCAGGTGAGGCAGAGGCAACGGAAGAATGGCCTGAAGCAATAACAGGCGCGGCACCTGAAGCATATCACCTGAATGAACAGCCAGTTTCACCTGCACAGGATGAAGCGGAATCAGAAGACCGTTATATATATAAAGCTGCCCGTAACCCGGCTGCTGAAGACATGGCGGCACCCATACACGATCCGGAAGAAGGCACGCACTACGAACTGGCACACCTGTTAACGATCAATAGCCTCAGCCATTCCTTTACGGACCTGCTGGCCCGGAAAGAAGAGCCGAAAGCAGAGGACAAGAATGGTAAGCAGGACACGCAGTCGTTCTCAGTAGGCCAGGATGATGAGGATGGTGAAGCACCAGCGAAAATGGCTGAACCGGAAAGCAGCCTGACACCTGATGACTCCCCTGTTGCGGAGGGCGACTTTTCCGCTGAGGAGGAGACAGATGACTTAGCCACCCCCTCCCGCGTTGTATCGCCGGAAGCGGCTGAGATCATATATACCCCCAGCGAGATTGACCAAATGTATGCCGCTGATGCGCTGGGTTATTGGATGGCCTCCAGCCGGATGGGTGAGTCCCTACAGTTGAAGGATGAGGTAACAAGGCAACAGCCGGTTTCCTTTCATCCCGAGTTGATTTTAGAATACACCAAGACCCACGTGCTGAAGGAGAATCCGCATGAGCAGCAGGCGGACTCCCTGCACCACCAGTACAGCATCATCGACCAGTTCCTGAAGCTGAACCCGCGGCTTAAGACAATGCAAACCCTGAAAATGAAGCAGGAGCCGCAGGAGGACCTCTCGCTTCGGAATTCCAAAATCAAGAAGGGAATCGCCTCTGAGAGCCTTGCCAACATCTTCCTGAACCAGGGAAAGGTGAAGAAAGCCATCAAAATATATGAACAGCTCCTTTTGAAATATCCGGAAAAAAAGAGTTACTTTGCCGAACAGATAGAAAAATTACAAAACTTAAGCTAAGATGTATATCGCCCTTATCAGTATCATTATCTTTGTTTGCGTACTGCTGATTTTAGTAGTACTTGCCCAGAACCCGAAGGGAGGCGGCCTCTCCAGCCAGTTTGGCGGCAGCACCAGCCAGTTGATGGGCGTAAAGCGCACCGGCGACCTGCTTGAGAAACTTACCTGGGGATTTGCCATTGGCCTGGTTATCCTGACACTTGGCACTCATATGCTGGGGGATACCGCCGGAGAAAATTCGGTTGGCCGTAGCGTGAACGAAGAGCGGGCGCGCCAGTCACAGCTTCCTGCTGCCCCCGGCACGCTGCCTGGTGTAACAAATGATACCACAGCCGCCATTCCGGACGCAGCTGCCATCCCTGAAATGATTGACACGGCCGCCGAATAAGGCCGTTCTCTTTATATCATATATCATGAAAGCCGGTCTTATGATCGGCTTTTTTGTTGGGAATCCCAGCAACGCCTGTGTCAGCATTTATCCGGAAAGTTCCCGCATGTGTCAGTTTATGTCAAACCTGACAGGTGCAGGCCCGTTTATAACTGTAAATTTGACGTAATGTGGCAGTTTCCCAGTCTTGGCACAGGAAATGATAGAGTAGCCATGTTATTACATCATTATAAACAATAAAACATAATAACAAGAAACTATGTCAATCAGCATCAAACCATTAGCAGACAGAGTAATTGTAGCTCCTGCTGCAGCAGAAGAAAAGACAAAATCTGGTATCATTATTCCTGACACTGCTAAAGAGAAGCCACAGCGTGGAGAAGTAATAGCCGTTGGCGAAGGCAAGACCTCTGAGCAGGGATCCCTCATCAAGCCACAGGTACAGGTGGGCGACCAAGTGTTGTATGGCAAATATGCAGGCACTGAGATCTCCGTGGACGGTAGCGACTACCTAATCATGCGCGAGTCTGACATCCTGGCAATTCTTTAATTCAAGATCTTTAAAACATCATCCAAAAGTATATTAAACTATGGCTAAGAACATCACATTTGATACTGAAGCCCGCACTAAGATAAAGGCCGGCGTAGACAAATTAGCGAATGCAGTGAAAGTTACATTGGGTCCTAAAGGCCGTAATGTGATCATTGATAAAAAATTCGGTGCCCCTACCATCACAAAAGACGGTGTTTCAGTTGCGAAGGAAATCGAGCTGAAAGACCCTATCGAAAACATGGGTGCCCAGTTGTTGAAAGAAATTGCTTCTAAAACCGCTGACCAGGCTGGTGACGGTACGACGACTGCCACCGTGCTTGCGCAGGCTATTTACACCGCTGGTATTAAAAACGTAGCAGCCGGTGCCAACCCAATGGACCTGAAGCGCGGTATTGACAAGGCAGTGCATGCCGTGGTTGAAAACCTTCGCTCACAGTCAAAGAAAATCGAGAACTCTTCAGAAATCTCCCAGGTAGGTACTATCTCTGCCAACAACGACGCTGAAATCGGTAAAATGATTGCCGATGCCATGGATAAAGTTGGTAAGGACGGTGTGATTACGGTGGAAGAGGCGAAAGGCACTGAAACTGAAGTGAAAACAGTGGAAGGTATGCAGTTCGACCGCGGTTACCTTTCTCCGTACTTCGTGACGAACGCGGAGAAGATGGAAGCCGAGTTTGACAACCCTTATATCCTGATCTACGACAAGAAAGTTTCTACCATGAAAGAACTGCTTCCTGTATTGGAGCAGGTAGTTCAGACTGGTAAAGGCCTTGTGATTGTTTCTGAGGATGTAGACGGCGAGGCGCTTGCTACTTTAGTAGTGAACAAGCTACGTGGCTCCCTTAAAATTGCCGCTGTGAAAGCCCCTGGCTTTGGCGACAGAAGAAAAGCGATGCTGGAAGATATTGCCATCCTGACAGGTGGTACGGTGATTTCTGAAGAGCGTGGCTATAAGCTTGAGAACGCGACCCTGGAGTACCTTGGCCAGGCTGAGAAAGTGATCATCGACAAAGACAACACAACGCTGGTAAACGGCGCCGGTCAGAAAGATGACATCGTGGCACGCGTGAACCAGATCAAGTCTCAGATGGATACAACCACCTCTGACTATGACAGAGAAAAACTGCAGGAGCGTCTTGCAAAGCTTTCAGGTGGTGTGGCTATCCTTTACATCGGTGCTTCCACTGAAGTAGAGATGAAAGAGAAAAAGGACCGTGTGGATGATGCTCTGCACGCAACCCGTGCTGCCGTTGAAGAAGGTATCGTAGCGGGTGGTGGCGTTGCCCTGATCCGTGCGATTGATGCCCTGAACAACATCGATGTATACAACGCGGATGAGCAGACAGGTGTGCAGATTATCAAGACTGCCCTGGAGTCTCCGCTCAGAACGATCGTTTATAACGCCGGTGGCGAGGGTTCTGTTGTAGTACAGGCCGTACGTGAAGGCAAAACTGATTATGGCTATAACGCGCGCGACGACCGTTACGAGAACATGTTCGCAGCCGGTATCATTGACCCGACGAAGGTGACACGCCTTGCACTTGAGAACGCCGCTTCGATCGCTGGTCTGCTGTTAACCACCGAGTGTGTGGTTTCAGAAGATGCGGAAGAAGAGAAAGGCGCCCCATCTATGCCAGGTGGCATGGGCGGCATGGGCGGCATGATGTAATATCAGGCACTTCCTATTAATTTAAAACCCTGAGTCAGCAATGGCTCAGGGTTTTTATTGATATATAAATACAGGCCTTCTGCAGCGTATGTGATGAAAACCAGTGACTCTCTATGGCAGTTCCTGAATCGCTATCGTTATCGGATGCGGCGCGGCCTCGTCGCCCCCAAAGTACGGGTACAATTGGTAGCCCTCTCCCATACCATTGCACCCCCTTGGCAGCAACACAGTCTGGCCCCCGGCTGTAAAGACGTATTGCCCCTCCTCCAGTTTAATTCCACAAACCGTGGCCTCACCCAAAACCACATCTGTAACATAGGCGGACTTTCGCACTTTATTCTGATAGACATAGGCATGCAGCTCCAATTTTCCTTCATACCAGCGCCACCCAAAGCGGGCGCTGTTTGTGTGGTGGTCGCTGCTGCAATCCGACAGACCATATAGCTTATTGATATCGCCTTGGTTTGCAGGATCGAGGGTACTATAGATCGCGGTGCTGTCAAAGGTAGCGGCGAAACGCAAGGTGTTTGTCTGCACCCGCATGAACGGATTGCTGTCGGCATAATGGGCGCCTTCACGGATACTATATATAGTGATTGCTTTGGCTGGTCCGTTAACAATATCAGGTGCCTGCACTTCCTCGTCAGGTGACTGGACAGGCAAAACATCAGGCAGGAGCTGACAGGACTGCAGGGCGCAACCGATCACGAACGCTGCCACCTGGCAACGTTTAATCATAAAAAAACACATTGGCTAAAAGTGTAAGATTTTAAATAAAGTATTTTACTGATATGCTCTATACATAGCCTGTAAAAGCAAAATAATGGCTTTAGAGGCAGCGTCGCAATATCAGTAATAGAATTTTACAAACAAAACGCGTCCAGCATATACCCTTTCGATTGTTATTATTGTGCTATATATACCTTTGTCGTTTATATAGTGTTATAAACTGCCATAACCTATGGCAAAAAAGAAAGAGCCGGATATTCTGAGATAAAAAAAGCCCCTGGAGCTTTCGCAACAGGGGCTTACTTCTTGAAAGAAACTGATTATCTTAATGGATACCGTGCATCCATTTGCGCATCAGCGGAGTCAGTAGCAAAGCCAGTACAGCGAACCCAAAGGCTACGTAGCCGATCTGCTCAAACACACTGGTATACACCAACAGCGACTGCATGCCTGAAACTTCTTCGTCACCGCTGCCACTCACGGAAGTAAGTTTGGCGATGATACCAGCAATATGGTGTGCGAACGAAGAGGACAGGAACCAGATGCCCATGATAAAAGATACGATCTTCTTCGGTGAAAGCTCCGTCACTTTCGATAAGCCTACAGGGGATATAAACAACTCTCCTGTCGTAATAAACAGATAGCCCAGAATCAGGAACCAGATGGAGACTTTGCCGTCAGCATCCGCAAAATTGGCGCTCCAGGCAAAAATCATAAAGCCCAATCCCAATTGGGCAATACCCAGGGCAAACTTCACGGGCGTGTAGGGGTTCATGTGCATCCTTGAAAAGAAAAGCCACATGGCCGAAAACGGAAGCGCAAAGAGCACAATAAAGAAAGGGTTGATGGAGTTTGTCTGGGCAGCGTTCAGGAACGTCAGGTTCACGTTTCGTTCTGCGAAGAGAGTAAGAGACGAGCCTGCCTGCTCAAAGAAAGACCAGAACACCGTTATAAAGAATGTCAGCAAGATAACGACGATCAGACGCTGCCTTTCTACCCTGTCAACCCGCACAAGGTTTATGAACAGGATAATGGCGATTGCTGGCAGCAAAGCGTAGTACATGGCATAGTCGATCAAGTGGCCATCAAAGGTCGTAGCGCCTAATCCTGGAAGATCCAGGATTCCCTGGAATAGCAGTATCCCAAAGATCGGAAGGGTCAGGATCGTCAGGATAACTACCCAGTTGCCGCGCGACACACCCGCCACTTTCTCTTTTACCACCTCTGGGTTTGGCGGCAAGCCCTTCTCCCCGAAAATGCCCGACCGGGCACCGTTCCAGAACATGATCAGGCCAAATAACATCCCAACGCCGGCAGCGCCGAAGCCATAGTGCCAGCCATAGGTTACGCCAAGCCATCCACAGATGAGCGGTGCCAGCATAGCGCCAATGTTAATGCCCATATAGAAAATAGTAAAACCCGCATCCCGCCGCGGGTCACCCTGCTTGTAAAGTGTACCCACTAATGTGGAGATATTCGGTTTGAAGAAGCCGTTCCCCACAATAATCAGCGCAAGTGCGCCATAAAAGAAAAGCGGGTGTTGCACTGCCAGGGCAAAATGCCCGATGGCCATCAGCACCGCGCCCAGCATAATCGCTTTCCGATAGCCGAGCAATTTGTCTGCCAACATACCCCCAATCACGGGAGTGGCATATACCAGCGCACCATAGGCTGCATAGATACCGAAGGCGGTCGAATCACTGAACAAAAGGTCGTTGACCATGTACAGGACCAACAAGGCGCGCATGCCGTAGAAGCTAAAGCGCTCCCAGAGCTCCGCGAAAAACAGGTAGAACAATCCTTTCGGATGTCCAAACATTTCCGGCCCTGTCGGATCAGCACCTAGCGGGGCACTATGCTCCGTGATTTTATCGGTGACTGTGTGTTCTTTATAAGACATAGAGATTTGAGTGGTTGTTTAGATAGGTTTAGCTCACAGAAAAGGTAAATATATCAGTTTTAGCGCACTTCAACAAATACATATAGTCTTTGCCAACGGCAATTAGAATTCAGGACAAGACTTCAGAGCAGGTGAATTTTTGCAAAAATATTAATTTAAGCATCTTGAATACCCCTAATATTAAGAATTTCATAATAAAGTCGTATTATTGTCTGGTGAAAGTAACCACTCACTTAACAATAATTCATGTCATCAAATGAAACGATCTGAAGATAAACAGATTACATCAGACCTGACCGGAATAGGTATCAGAGAGGCAACGGAAATCCTTTGGAATCTGAGTCCTGCAGCGCTGGTGGAAGAGGCTATCCTGAATGGGGAGGGCGTTTTAGCCAGTAATGGCGCACTGATGTGTGACACCGGCCAGTTTACCGGACGCTCGCCAAAAGACCGTTTTATCGTGAAGGATGCCAAAACCGCAGATATCGTTTGGTGGGGTGATATAAATATCCCGTTCGACAGTGCTAAATTCGACCAGCTGCAGCAAAAGATGGCGGACTATCTGAAAGGCCGCCGGCTGTACGTGCGTGACGCCTGCGCAGGCGACCACCCGGATTACCGCCTCAACCTGCGGATTGTAAACACGCAGGCATGGCAGAACCTGTTTTGCCACAACATGTTCCTTCGCCCGAATCAGGAAGAGCTTCTGAACCATACCCCAGCCTTCACGATTCTATGTGTTCCGGAATTTAAGGCGGACCCTGCCGTGGACGGCACGCGGCAGCCAAACTTCGCCATTATTAACCTTATAAAGGGCATGATCCTGATCGGCGGCACCGGGTATGCAGGAGAGATCAAGAAAGGTATTTTCTCGGTGATGAACTATATATTACCCCAGGAGAAGAACACGCTTTCGATGCATTGTTCCGCCAACGTCGGGCAACAAGGCGACACGGCTATCTTCTTCGGACTCTCCGGCACGGGCAAAACCACGCTCTCTGCTGACCCCGATCGCGGGCTCATTGGCGATGACGAACATGGCTGGACTTCAGACAGCGTTTTCAATTTTGAGGGCGGCTGCTACGCCAAAGTTATTGACCTAGCACGCGAGAAAGAGCCCGAGATATGGGATGCCATCAGGTTCGGAGCGATCGTGGAGAACACCAGATTTGAGGCAGGCACGCGAAAAATAGACTTCACAAACAAGGAAGTGACAGAAAACACCCGCACCGCCTACCCTATCTTCCATATACCCAACGCCGTTGAACCATCACGTGCCGGCACGCCCGAAAACATCTTCTTTCTGACAGCGGACGCCTTCGGTGTTATTCCGCCAATATCACGGCTAAACAAGAGCCAGGCCATGTACCATTTTATATCCGGCTACACGGCCAAAGTGGCCGGCACCGAGATGGGTGTTACGGAGCCAGTCACAACGTTCTCGGCCTGCTTCGGCGCCGCCTTTCTGCCTTTGCACCCCACGAAATATGCGGAGATGTTCGGTTACAAAATGGAGCAGGAGCAGGTAAGCGTGTGGCTGGTGAATACCGGCTGGACAGGCGGTCCCTATGGGGTGGGTACCCGTATGAAACTGCCCTATACCCGCGCAATGATCACTGCTGCTTTGAATGGCCGGCTGGAGGAAGCAACTTACACCCGGCACCCGATCTTTGGGGTAGATATGCCTGACTCCTGCCCGGGCGTCCCCTCTGAGATACTGAACCCGCGCAACACCTGGCAAAAAAAGGAGGAATACGACGCTAAAGCCTTCCACCTTGCCTCTAAGTTCATCGATAACTTTCGTAAGTATGCAGCCTTCGCCAGCGTGGAAATACTGGCCGGCGCACCGCTTGTAGAGGAGCCTGTGTAAGGATAGATAGAAACTACTTGAAGAAACCTCCCCTCCGGCCAAAGGGAGGCTTTTTCTTTTCTGCCTTCCGCTTTAGGCGCAAATTATATACATTCGTATTAATAAGAAGAGGCTCAGGATCGGCATCCTGAAAACAATGTTTTTCTGCCTGCTATTGAGGTTTTAGGGGCGGTGGATTTTTGCCACCAGAGGAGGGGAAACTATTTTGGTAGAGCCCTGCGTTCAAGTCAACTGTTCTAAATTAGGAATTCAATTTAATAAACGTGCACCTGTTTTATACCCCCGACGTTTCGACAGATATCTATCTTTTAAATGAGGATGAGTCCAAGCATTGCACCCGCGTGCTCCGGCTGCAGCAAGGCGATACCGTTTACCTTGTGGACGGTGTTGGAGGCATGTACACGGCTATCATACAAGATGCAAACCAGAAGAAGTGCCAGCTGCAAGTAATAGATAAGCAGATCGAGTACGGTAAGTTGCCATACAGCACCCATATAGCCGTCGCCCCAACCAAAAACATGGACCGGATGGAGTGGTTTATTGAGAAGGCAGTTGAGATTGGCGTGACCGAGATTACCTTCCTGCTTTGCGAGCACTCAGAGCGGCGCAACCTAAAATTAGACCGGTTGGAGAAAATCGCGGTGAGCGCTATGAAGCAATCACAGAAAGGCTACCTGCCGCTGCTGCATGATCTGACGCCCTACCGTCGCTTTGTACAAAAAGCACATGCAGAAAGCACTTATATCGCACACTTAGAAGAAGATGCCACCAAAAGCATAAAGGATCACTACAAATTTGGGCAGCCGCATTGTGTGATGATAGGGCCGGAAGGGGATTTTTCGCCGGGTGAGATTGAGGTGGCATATGGCGCAGGCATCAAACCTGTTACGCTCGGGAAGAGCAGGCTGCGCACTGAAACAGCGGCGCTGGTAGCCTGCCACACCCTTAATGTACTGCACGACATCTTCGCTCCGTTATAAGATAACAGATGATATTCTTAAATATGCTACTATGTTAAAACGCCACCTGATTGCGCTTTTACTGTTTTTTGCTGTTCTCCCTGCTGCTATAGCGCAGAATTACAGTTTTAAGCTCGCAAAACTCAAGTACAACGGGGGCGGCGACTGGTATGCCAACAAAACGTCCTTGCCCAACCTGATCAGTTTTTGCAACCAGAACCTGGACATGAACATTGCGCCCGACGAAGCGGTGGTAGAAGTGGGCAGCCCGGAGTTGTTCAGCTACCCCTTCGTGCATATGACGGGTCATGGTAATGTAGTATTCTCGGATGCAGAAGCGCTAAACCTGCGGAATTACCTCACCAGTGGCGGTTTCCTGCACATTGATGATAATTATGGGATGGATAAATATATCCGGGAAGAGATGAAGAAAGTATTCCCAGAATATGAGTTTGTGGAGCTTCCTTTTGATCACCCTATCTACAGGCAAAAGTTTACCTTCACCAACGGACTTCCCAAAGTGCATGAGCACGACAACAAGCCGCCGCAGGGGTTTGGGATCATCCATGAAGGGAGATTGGTGTGCTTTTACTCTTATGAGACGGACTTAGGCAATGGTTGGGAAGACCAGGAGATCTACAATGACCCGGAACCAATCCGGCAGCAGGCGCTACGCATGGGCGCCAACATCGTGACGTATGCGCTGACACAGGTACTTTAAATTACAAGTGGATGTTTAACCCTTCTTCCATATATGGCTTATTCCTTCTGATTTAACAGAGATTTGCTCTTTTCGTAAATATGGAAGAAGTTATATATGATTTGGTGTAAAAGGCCTTTATTTATTTTACCTGAAGTTAATTTTTAAAACTGCTGCCTAATTGTATTTCCTGTTGAAAATCTCACTAAGAATCACAGCGTCGCGGACTGTGGTTGGGTTTCGAAGTAAGCTGGCATAGCGGCTTTTAGCGGCTTTCTCCTTTTCGAACGCATCAAATCGCTTCCCGATACGCAGCTGCTCAGAATTTCTTGCGGCCTGCATGGCTTCTGCCGGCTTCTCCCACGACAGCGCCTTTGGTGCCACATCTTCATAGCTTCTAACCAAAGGCTTCTTTTCTAAAACAGGGGAAAGTGGCGCTCGTTGCGGTTGCGTAAGCTGCTTTGTAGTTTCAACCACCTCCTGCTTTTTTGCCTCTGCCTGCTCTAACTTTGGCTGCAGTTCCCGCAGAATGTCCTCAAAGGAAGTCGCTGGTCTTGCAGGCATTTGTGGCCTTCGCTCTTGCGTAGGAGGCACTGCGTCCGCGTCATCCTTAGGCGTGTTAAAAGCTTTCCGCCATTGCATGAAGATGAAATAAGCAACGGCTGCCAATACATATAAGATAAGTTTGAAGTCTTCCATGGTTTCTCTCCCTGATCAAATATAGCGAAAATGTAGCGCAGTTCAACGCTGGACCTGCTTTATAAACCGGCGCATGATAAAGGGGGAGAATCACATATAAATTTAAAGAAGGTCAGGTAAAAAGCAGTCGATCAGCGATCAAACCGACAATTGATAAAAGCGAATGCCCTGCTACCTGTAAGGCTATACTTATTATAACCGGGTAAGCTTCGATGGTATTAAAAATCATCTTATTTTTGAGTTTAGATTAGAGCGTTTCCGCACACATGCATGCAGGTATCAAAACTAGAGATCAAGGGTTTTAAAAGCTTTGGCGACCGGGTCGTCATTAACTTCGACAATGGAATTACAGGGATTGTGGGGCCAAACGGGTGCGGCAAGTCCAACATCGTGGATGCGATTCGTTGGGTGCTGGGCGAGCAGAAAACCCGCAACCTGCGCTCCGATAAGATGGAGAACGTCATCTTCAACGGCTCCAAGACCCGTAAACCAGTACAATTGGCCGAGGTTTCCATCACCTTCGACAATAACAAGGGTATTCTGCCTACTGAGTACTCCCAGGTGACGGTAACCCGCAAATACTACCGCAACGGCGACAGCGAATATATGCTGAACGGGGTCCCCTGCCGCCTGAAGGATATCAACGAGTTATTCCTGGACACGGGCATTGGCTCTGATAGCTACGCCATCATCGAACTGAAAATGGTGGACGAGATTCTAAATGACAAGGAGAATTCCCGCCGCCTGCTGTTTGAGGAAGCGGCCGGTATCTCCAAGTTCAAAGTCAGGAAGAAGCAGACGCTGAAAAAGCTGGAGGAAACGGACGCTGATCTGGAGCGCGTGGAGGATGTGCTGCATGAGATTGGCAAGAACATGAAAACGCTGGAAAGACAAGCCAAGCAGGCCATTCGGTACTTCCAGTTGAAGGAAGACTATAAGAAGCACAGCCTGGAGTTTGCCCGCCGGAACATCGCGCAGTACCAGCACACGCTGGAGCGGCTGGAGCAGGATGTACGGCAGGAAAACAGCCTGAAAGAGCAATATGTTATCACCGTTACAGAAGCCGAGGACGCCATTGCCGACCAGAAAGAGGAGCTGAACGGGACGCAGGAGAAACTCGCGGAGATGCAGAAAACGATGCAGGTGCAAACTGCCAGGCTGCGCCAGCTGGAAAACGACATCAAGCTGAACGCTGAGCGAAGTTCGTATCTGAAGGAGCGGATGCAGCAGCTGCGCCAGCAGATCAGCCAGGACACCGCCAATGTGGAGCACACACAGGAAAGCATACTGGCGCTGCGCGATGAGCTGATGGAGGTGCAGGATCAGTTTGCCGCCGCCGAGGAGCAGGTGGGCGAGCTGAAGGAGCAGCTACAGGAAGCCAACGAGCAGAAGGCCAGCCTGCAAGGTACTTTACAGGAGCTGACACAGAAACAGAAATCAAAGCAGAATGAGGTATACCAGCTAAGCAAATCGCTGGAAATAAGCCAGGTGCAGATCCAGAACATCAACCAGGAGCTGGAGCGCCTGCACCAGCAGCAAACAAACGCGGACGAAGACGGACGTATGCTGCAGGAACAACTGCAAGAGGCACAGCAAACATTAGAGGAAACAACAACTGAACTGGTGCGCCTGCAGGCGAAGGAAGAAACGCTGCAGCAGGACATCGAAACGACCGAGGCCAACATTGAGGAGCTGAAGTCGCAGCGGGTAGAGCTCAACCGCACCCTGGATGCGAAGCAGAACCAGTACAACCTCACGAAGTCACTGGTTGAGAACATGGAAGGCTTCCCGGAAGCAATAAAGTACCTGAGCAAGTCTGAAACCTGGTCGAAGCCAGCTCCCCTCCTGTCGGACATCCTGCTATGCGAAGCAGAATATAAGCCGCTTATTGAAAGCTACCTGGAGCCTTACATGAACTTCTTTGTGGTGGACGAGCTGCAGGATGCCGTGGAGGCTATCGCCCTTCTGAAGAGCGAAAACAAAGGCCGTGCAAATTTTATCATCCTATCCGAGATAGAGGAGCTGGAGCCGACCGCCACCTATAGCGAAGGGAGCCTGAAGGCTGGCTATGAAGTAGTGTCCGCGGAGAAAAAGTACAGCAGCCTGATGAAGTATATGCTCCGCAATGTCTATATATCCGATGACAGCGAAGACGAGCTATATGACAGCGACTACAAAACCATCATCCTGAAAGACGGCAGCGCGATCCGGAAGCCATTGAGTTTGTCAGGAGGGTCCGTCGGATTGTTTGACGGCAACCGACTTGGCCGCAAGCAGAGCCTAGACCAACTAGCCGCAGAAGTGGAGGCGCTGACGAGCCAGGTGGAACTGATGCAGGGACGTATCAATACTCAAAACCAGATTCTGCAGAACTACAAGAGTGAGTCTCAGAAAGAATTGATCAAGCAACTGGAGAAGGAGGTCGCAAAAAAGCAGCAGGACCTGCTGACCGTGCGCATCAAGCACGAGCAGCACCAGCAGAACTTCCGCAGCTTCGATCAGAAGAAAGACGAGCTGCACGAGCGCCTGCTGGAGCTGCGGGAGCAAAGCCAGGAAGTATCGCCGCAGGCGGCCGCCGACCAGATAGAGCTGAAGCGCCTAGAGGAGGAAATGGCTGTTCACACGACCTCAATTGAAAGGCAGCAGGAACAGATCACCGTGATCTCTGGGCGGTATAACCAGGAGAACATCCAGTTTCACCAGCTCAAAAACCGTTTTGCCAGTCTGCAGCAGGAGATCAGCTACAAGCAGAAAACGGTGGAGACGAACATGGAGCGCATCACGGGGCTGAAGCAGGAATTGGTAAAGGCCGAGGCCGAGATCGCCTCTGCGGACGCCTTTATCGATGAGAACGAAGCGGTGGTGGAAAGCATGAGCGAAGCCCGCCGGGCATTCGGCCATGCGTTAGAGGATATAGAGAAGGCATATTTCAGCCTGCGCGGGGAACTGGATGAGAAAGAGAAGACTATCCGTGAGGTGCAGCGTAAACGTCAGAACTCAGATGAGCTCCTGATGCGCATGCAACAGGCCAAAAACGATACGCAGTTGAAGCTGGTGGCTATAAAAGAGCGCCTGGCAGCGGAGTTCAGCATATCGGATGAGGATTTCGCCTCGCCTGTACCGCAGGAGGAACTGCTGATCCCGCTCTCCACGGAAGAGCTCAGCCAGCATATAGGCACTGTAAAAAGCCAGCTCGATAAGATGGGCCCTGTAAACGCCATGGCAGCCGAGGCTTACGCAGAGATCGAGGAGCGCAATAACTTCATCACGGAGCAGCGCAACGACCTGGTGAACGCCAAGAACATGCTCATCGACACCATCAACGAAATTGACACGGTGGCGAAAGAGAAGTTTATGGATGCCTTCAACCAGATTAAGCAAAACTTTAAGCTTGTGTTCCGCAGCCTGTTCACAGAAGAAGACAATTGCGACCTCGTGATCACGGATCCGAAGAACCCGCTGGAGTCGAAGATCGAGATCATGGCCCAGCCGAAGGGAAAGCGCCCGTTAACGATCAACCAGCTTTCCGGAGGAGAGAAAACGCTGACGGCCATCTCCCTGCTGTTCTCGATCTACCTGCTGAAGCCAGCGCCCTTCTGTATTTTCGATGAAGTGGATGCACCGCTGGACGATGCCAACATTGACAAGTTTAACAACATCATACGCAAGTTCTCGCAGGACTCGCAGTTCATCGTGGTGACGCACAACAAACGCACCATGGCATCGACGGACGTCATGTATGGCATTACCATGATCGAAGCCGGCATATCCCGTGTCATCCCCGTCGACCTGCGCCAGATAGCTTAGAAGAGTTAATAGCTGTAGTTGACGATGCCTATATATAAAAGCGGCTGCATTTTATAATGCAGCCGCTTTTATATATAAATTTCCTTAATTTTTCAGATATGTATATCATTTCCGCTATCGTACCCCCTGCTCCGGGAACTTGCCTGTTTTGGTGCGGTAGAAGGCCATGATTTTTTCCATATCAGCGTCAATGTCTCCGGAAGGATATATGGTTGGGCCGATGCCTGCTTCTTTTTTGGCATAGTCAAGATACCCGAGCACGATGGGCACCCCGGCTCCCATGGCCACATGATAAAACCCCCTGCGCCATCGCGGCTGATACTTTCGTGTCCCCTCCGGTGTCACCATCACGCACAGATCCCCAGGCGTCTCTTTAATGATCCTGACCATGGCATCCACCATCTTCGTGTTCCTCGAACGATCCACGGGCAGCGCCCCCATCTCTTTCAAAAGGGCTCCCACCACAGGGTAATCCAGGAACTCTTTTTTGATCGTAACCCGTATGGGAGCGTCCATTAGATAAAAAGCGGCCCGGGCATATATAAAGTCCCAGTTACTGGTGTGCGGCGCCGCGATCATCACACAGCGCCTGTTCTCAGTGGTTAAGTTACCGACGAGCTTCCAACCGGAGATTTTAAAAATGGCTTTTGAGAGAAATTTTGCAAACATGTAGCTTAGGCCTAACAGCTGTAGAGCCTAATGCAGGATATATACATGAGGCTCTACAGCAGCGAATGAAGCCGCATAAATACGCACAATTATTATCTTTTACAAGGCTTCTTTAATCACGTGCGCCCTTCTGCGGAGGATGTAGGCCTGTATACCAAAGCCCACCATGGGGCCTAAGGTGGTGTTAGATTTGCCGCCCCTCCACTCTTTAAAATAGCGAAAGCTGAGGGTAGGCTCTAAGGAGATTCTCTGGTTGATAAAATACGCATAACCTACGCCAAGGCCTCCCTCAAAAAGATTGGACTTATCTCCAGTGGAGAAATTGAGGAGCCCCCCCTGAACGGACAGTTCGCCGAAAATGCCATTGTCGAGGTAGTAGCGGGCAAAAGGACCTGCCAGCATCATGGTGCGCCTGAATTTTTCGGCCTCCCCTTCAGTGTTAATGCTGAAGCTTTCATGTTCCAGGCTAATGATTAGGCCCAAGGCGAAGTCGTGCTGCAGGAAATAAGCGCTTTTACCGTGCAGGTTAGCGAGAATGTTCGTCCCTTCTTCGCGGCCTACCGGCAAATCCAGTTCTTTTGTCGTGCTGTAGGCCGAGGCGTTCAGGTTGCCTCCGAGCAGAATAGAACCTTGCTTTACTTTAGCGGGAATAAGATAGCTTTGGTTTTCCTGTGCTGACGCAAAGACGGAAAATAGAAAAAAAGCACTCAGGAATAGTGTACGCATGTGTATAAGGGTCATGGTTAGGTTTAGTGGCTTAGACCCTATTTACGGTTATATTAGAAAAAAGTAATGCATTATTATAAATTAATATTGCTTAAATCATAAAAGTACAATTACTGGTTGATCAGGTGGTGGATATGGCGTTGCATGTGCATGGCATATTTATATCCTACCTGGAAGATCTCGTCTGCTTTCCGGAAGTTCGTAAGCCGGTAATAGCGGAGATCCTGCGGCTCCAGGAAGAGGTCACACAATTGCAGGCGTAGCTTGATGTTGTTGTTGATGGCCAGCAGCACAGTGCGCTCCACCATCCCGCGCAGGCTCGTAACATGTGCCTGGTGGTTAATCGGATTGACGTGCACCCCAATTTTCACATCGCAGTTGTTGTGCAGCGGCTCCACAGGCAGGTTATTGAGCAATCCACCGTCATTCAGCAGTTTTCCGTTAAACTCCACCGGCTTATATAAGATGGGCACGGCAGAGGTCGCTAAAAGCGGTTTGATGAGCTCACCAGTCGAAAAGTACATGTTCACCCCCTCATTCATCTCCGTGGCACTTACCACCACAGGGACTTTCAGATCTTCAAAGCAAGCATGCTCGCCCAGGTGCTTTATATAGAGTTTCTCCACTTCCTCCAGGTGCATAAGGCCTGTTTTACCGAAAGCAGGCCGCATCACCTTAAATATGCTCAGTTCCTTGATCATCTTCAGGATCTCGTCGGGTGTATAGCCATAGGCATACAGCACGCCCGCAATAGCACCTGAACTCACACCCGAGATGATGCTGATCTTGATCCCCATTTCGTCAAAGGCCTTTAACACGCCTAAGTGCGCAATTCCCCGGGCACCTCCACCCGACAACGCCATGCCTACCCGCATCTTAGAGGTCAGCTAATTTAAAGGTATCTGCTAGCCTGACTCCTTTTTCGGTTTGTGTAACGGTGCAGCACTCGTTATGGGGGTCGTGTTCCAGGAACAGCACATAGTCCTCAGCCGCAGCTTTTGCCATGAATGCTGCTTTCTCGTCCAGTGTCAGCAGTGGGCGGGTGTCGTAGCCCATCACATAAGGCAGGGGGATATGGCCCGTTGAAGGAAGCAGGTCAGCCATATAGGCTAGCTTTCTGCCTTTATAGGATAAGATTGGAATCATCATTTTATCCGTATGGCCATTTGCATAGAAAATTTCGAACTGCGGGAATGGAGAAGGCTTGGCGGGATCAATATACTGAAGGTGGCCGCTTTCCTGCATCGGCAGGATATTTTCTCTGAGAAAGGAGGCTTTTTCGCGGGCATTGGGTTTGGTCGCCCATTCCCAGTGGTCCGCATTGGACCAGTAAGTAGCGTTGGGGAATACCAGCTCCGGAGTCTGAGTGTTGTATTTATACCGTACACCGCCGCCACAGTGGTCGAAGTGCAGGTGTGTCAGGAACATATCGGTAATATCTTCCGGCGCAAAGCCAGCGGCATTCAACGAACTGAGCAAGGAAGCATCGCCATGCAAGTAGTAGTGGCTGAAAAATTTCGCGTCCTGCTTGTCGCCAAGCCCATTGTCAATCAGGATCAGCCGGTCACCATCTTCTATCAATAAACAGCGCATGGCCCACGTACACAGGTTGTTCTCGTCAGCAGGGTTCGTGCGTTGCCAGAGGGTCTTCGGCACCACGCCAAACATGGCGCCCCCATCCAGTTTAAAGAACCCTGTGTCAATCACGTGTAGCTTCATGGGCAGGAATGTTTATTGCTTGTTGTTAATTGTTGATTGTTTAATTTCTATATACTAAAACCTAGTAGCAAATACTTAGCCTTGCAGTAGTAAGGGCCTTGTTTTTTAAATATGATATTCTCAGAATGCGTGAAAATTTAAAGATTAATTACCGAAATAGTTTAACACCCTTCAATGAAAAGAATCAACCTCTTAACTATCAAACTATTCACCGATTAACAATCAACAACAATTAATTACCCTTCCAGCACTACCCCCATCTGGGAGAACTTCTCAATCCGTTGCATAATACGCTCCTCAGCGTCCAGCGGCTCGAGCTCATCCAGCAGCTTAATTATTTCTTTCTTCAGGGTACGCATCATTTTCTCCGTGTCGAGGTGCGCTCCTCCAAGCGGTTCTTTGATGATACCGTCGATCAGCTTGTTCTGGAGCATGTCCTTTGCCGTCAGCTTCAGAGCCTCGGCAGCCTGCTCTTTATAATTCCAGCTTCGCCACAAGATAGACGAACACGATTCCGGGGATATAACCGAGTACCAGGTGTTCTCCAGCATCATTACACGGTCGCCGATGGCAATACCCAGGGCACCACCGGAGGCCCCCTCTCCTATGATAATGCAGATCACCGGCACCTTCAGCATAAACATCTCCTTCAGGTTGCGGGCAATCGCCTCGCCCTGCCCACGCTCCTCTGCCTCCAAGCCGGGGAAGGCCCCTGGCGTATCGATCAGTGTCACGATCGGTCGGTTAAACTTCTCTGCCATTTTCATCAGGCGGAGCGCTTTGCGGTATCCTTCCGGGTTAGCCATCCCGAAGTTGCGCATCTGGCGCTGTTTGGTATTGCGCCCCTTCTGCTGGCCGATAAACATGATGCTACGGCCGTCAACTTCCGCAAAACCACCGATCATGGCTTTGTCATCGCTTACGGTCCGGTCGCCGTGCAGTTCCACGAACTTGTCTGTGATGCCGTTGATATAGTCCAGGGTATAGGGCCGCTCCGGGTGGCGCGAGAGTTGCACGCGCTGCCAGCGGGTCAGGTTGGCATAGGTCTCCTTCTTCAGGTTTTTTATTTTCTCCTCCAGGGCCTTCACTGCCTCCGACACGTCTACCTGGCTTTCCGCGGCCAGCGTCTTCATCTCCTTCAGTTTGCCCTCCAGGGCTGCAATGGGCTGTTCGAAATCTAAAAGCATAGGTTCCTCCTTGTTTAGGATACAAATTTAACAGTTTCCGTGTAGGATGGTGAACAAGATTTGGTTTTCTGTGGCAGTCTAACTTTTTTATATTGTAAATGAACAATTTAGGCAGCGTGTACTAAAATATAGCGGCAAAAAGAGCCTTGCATCTTGCACAATCGAAAATAAGGCTATACATTTGCATCACTCTAACGAACAGCGGTAGAGAATAAAAAAAAACGGTCTGGTAGTTCAGTTGGTTAGAATGCCGCCCTGTCACGGCGGAGGTCGCGAGTTCGAGTCTCGTCCAGACCGCATGTTAAACTGCGGAAAGCACAACGAAGAGCAAGTTGCTCTGATTTAGTAAATTTATTGGTCTGGTAGTTCAGTTGGTTAGAATGCCGCCCTGTCACGGCGGAGGTCGCGAGTTCGAGTCTCGTCCAGACCGCAAAAGCCTGAGGAGAAATCTTCAGGCTTTTTTAATTTTGCAGTTCCTCATCCTGAAACAGAAGATGGTCCAGTGGTTATTGACCCAGCTATTTATTATCTCTGTTAACATATAACATTCTCTTTGACTATATAAAAACAAAGATTCACACTTAAATCTCCTCCCCTTAATAAATATATTCCATATTTCATTTAGAAGTTAAAGTTTTGATTAGAATAATTCATTTTTTTAATCAATATTTACTTATACATATAAATCATATAAATATGCTCATAATTATAATTAGTGGGTGAGAGCACAAATCGTTTCTTTTAGACATATAGTAGTTACGCAGAGGCTCTGAAAACTGCAAAAGAAACCACTTTCATGCTTTACAAGTGGTATAAAGTAACTACTTAATTATTTATTTCACTATTTTATATAAATATACCATAAAATAACCAAAAATTACATCGTGTAATAGTGCTCTTTTAGGCCCTCAATATGCTTCTGCGTAACTCCTAACATAGTTCAATTTACATAAAGCTAATACTTTAAGCTCCCACTGCACTATCAGACTTGAAATAGTGAGTTAAATATGCCTTTTGTGTCATTCCTCACGTCAAATCTCAAATATTATGAAATCGAAAAATTGGCTAATTCATCCATCAAAGATTAAGTATCTTCTTGTCGCTTTTGGAGCGTTTTATATTGTATTCGCTTCAGCCTTGCCTTTAAAGGCGCAAATTTCAACTGAGTCTGAATGGACTTTGGTTCAGGAAAAGGAAGGAGTAATATTTTACTATCGCCTGGATAATTGTAGTGAGCAAAAGACATTATTCCTCCGAATCGTAAATAAAAGTGACACTACAGTAGCT
Source organism: Pontibacter saemangeumensis (assembly GCF_039541895.1). Classification (NCBI taxonomy): domain Bacteria; kingdom Pseudomonadati; phylum Bacteroidota; class Cytophagia; order Cytophagales; family Hymenobacteraceae; genus Pontibacter; species Pontibacter saemangeumensis. The sequence continues at coordinate 29,908 of NZ_BAABHC010000004.1, read as the reverse complement.
GGCAATTGGGTCCTTAATATCACCAATGGCCAGGAAAGCACACAGTTCCTTGGCTCTATTATGCCACTTCATGTAGATGAAGAAGTTATAGCAACTTGTGCTAATCCAGAATCCAACCTTCTTTTCCCTGTTTCTATCAATGACCCTTCCACTTTCAACGTCACGATTGATGCCACAATAGATATTTTACAGTAAAATAAACTTCTATGAAAAAGATTTCTACTATTGCAGGTATATCTAACAGAACGTTAGAAAGAAGTGAGGCATTTCAAACTAAGCAAAGAAGAGAATTACCTCATATCATTCTTTTGCTGTTTGCGCAGTTATTCCTTTTAGCAGGTGCTACAACTAATGTGAATGCACAAACATTAGGAACAGGTGGGGCCCATCATTGCTCTACGGCCAGTGCGGGAGGCAAAATTTATACGTGGGGAGCAAATTATGACGGACAGTTAGGTAATAACAGCTATACCCGTGCCACGACGCTACAGGATATATCAGCTTATATCGGTACAAAAATTATTAGCTTGGCGAATGGCAATAGCCATACGTTAGCTCTTGACTCTGATGGAAGAGTCTGGGCTTGGGGCAATGGTGAATACGGCCAATTAGGAAATAGTGCTTCCACTGATGAGACTAAACCAGTAATGGTCAGGGGAGCATTAGAAGGAATAAAAGTTGAAAAAATTGCCGCCGGGGCTTACCACTCGATGGCCTTAGACGAGGAAGGTAATGTGTACACCTGGGGTTATGGGAGAGATGGGCAGCTTGGCGATGGAGTTGCCTACACAGTTACTCCTTATGGGTTGAAACTACCTGTAAAAGTTCTTACCGGAATGAAGGCAATAGCAGGAGGTGCCAGGCATTCTCTTGCCTTAAGCAGAGAGGGGAAAGTTTTCGCATGGGGTTATGGAAGAGAAGGGCAAATTGGAAACAGCACCGGGCGATATACCAACAGACCAGGTTTGGTGAATGGCTTATCAGAGGTGATAGACATTGCAGCAGGATCTAACCATTCACTTGCCATAGCTGGAGCGGCACGAGAAGTGTATGCATGGGGATATGGATTTCACGGACAGTTGGGTAATGGAAGTTATAGCAATTCAGCTGTACCAGCAACCGTACAATCACTTTCAGGAATCAAGGCTATTGCAGGCGGTGCCTGGCATTCACTTGCCATCGGTCCTAACGGCGAAGTTTTCTCCTGGGGGCATGGAGCAGTAGGTCAGTTGGGCACTAATTCATACGAGGCTAAACAAAACACTCCTTCACTTATAAATTTTCAGGGTATTGACAGGGCGATCTCTATTGCAGGGGGAACGTGGCATTCGCTTGCCATCGGATCCGATTACCAGGTATATGCGTGGGGAGATGGCTATCACGGAACACTAGGCTCCAATTATGGTCCCTTCGGTAAGCGGTATTCCTCTATACCGGTTAAGGTATCAACAACAAATTTAGGCGCACCTACTGCCTCTCTGAGTGGTGGCGGCACGGTCTGTGTAGGCTCCAGCAAAACCTTGAGTGTTGCACTTACAGGAAAGTCTCCCTGGACAATTAGTTATAAATCAAATGATGAAACCACATACACCACTATAGAAAATATTATAACCAATCGCGATGGAGTATATACTTTTGAAGTAACACCAATGAAGACCAGCAGCTATGAACTCACAAATGTTATCGATGGTAACGGTGTTAGTGGTACCTTCTCGGGGACCGCGACAGTACATGTAGCTTTGCCTTCAGTTAATTTCAGAGTTGCAGGAGAGTTCACAGTAGATGTAAATAGTACAAAGAAAACGTATAGCCTTCTTGTTGAAAATTCTGAAGAGGAAACTTTTGCTTTTTCTGACTATACATGGGCAATATCTGGGGGGTCTATTAATTTACTAGCAAATGGACAGGTAGAAATTACTTGGCCTTCTTCTCCAAATGTCTACGCTATTACTGTCACCTATAACAATGGTGCCTGTGATAGTCAATCATTTATTCAGTATGTATCTGTTTATGATCCTAATGGAAGTGTTACAGGTGGTGGTTGGATAAATTCGCCCCAGAACACCATTGAAACAGATTACAAATTTATGAAAGAGCCAGGCAGAGCGAGTTTCGGATTTGTTGCTTTAAATAAGAAAGGGGGCGAGACTATTGGGAATACAGAATTTAATTTTAGGGCTGGAGAAATGAATTTTAAAAGCAGCTCCTATAACCAGGAAATGAAACTTGTTATTACAGAGGCAGGCAAAATTATGTATAAGGGGTGGGGAACAATCAATGGAAATGGCAATTATGAATTCACACTTACTGCTTACGATGAGCAATACAAAATAAAAGAAAATACAGCAATAGACAGACTGCGCATGCAGATCTGGGATCTTGATGATGAAAGAAAAAAAGTATATGACAACATGCTATCAGGAGATGAGTTTGCAGATCCGATTTTAATGACTGCCATTGGCGACGGGGCAATCATGATTCATAAAAAATTATCTCAAAGTGGCAGAACAGCAATGTCTTTTTTTCCTGATGCTGACAATGAATCGCCTATATCGTCTGAGAGCTTTTATAACTATCCAAACAATTTTTCAGCAAAAACAACCATTACCTTCTCCTTAGTTAAAGAGCAAGTTTTTCTACTTGAGATATATGACTTAAAAGGTTCACTAATAAAAAAAATCAGTTCAGGAACAGCGAAAGCTAATATGAAATATCAATTTGAGTTAACCGCAGGAGAGCTGGCAGATGGCATCTATTTAGCACGTTTGGTAACAGAATCTGGCGTAAAGAATTTAAAGATGTTGCTCAAAAAATAATGCGACCTCTTGATGCAAGTTTTGAGACTCAATTAACATCAACTTAAGCTCTAAAACAAAAGGACGTACTATATTAGTACGTCCTTTTGTTTTAGAGCTTATTTTCGTATGACCTTTTACTCGTTCACCTACCTTATAGCCGTGCGTCCACGAGGCTTCTATCCAGGCATGCCTTTGTATCGAAAATAACAGCATTGTTGCGCTTGTACTTCTGATAATCGAAGTTCAGGAACTCGTTGTGCGCCACGGCCACGACGATGGCATCATACACCACATGCTCATCCAGCTTGTTCTGAATCTGCATCCCATACTCATGTTGTACTTCTGCTGCGTCAGCCCAAGGGTCATATATGTCCACCTGCAGGCCAAACTGCAACAGCTCATGATAAATGTCCACCACCCGTGTGTTACGTACATCCGGGCAATTCTCCTTAAAGGTAAAGCCCATGATCAAGGCTTTGGAGCCCTTGATCTTATGATCCTTGTTAATCATAAGCTTCACAACTTTATCGGCCACAAACTGCCCCATGTTGTCGTTTACCCGACGGCCTGACAGGATAACCTCGGGGTGATACCCCAGCGACTCCGCCTTGTGAGCCAGGTAATAAGGGTCTACGCCGATGCAGTGGCCTCCCACTAGGCCGGGTTTGTATTTCAGGAAGTTCCATTTTGTGCCTGCCGCCTCGATGACATCATTCGTGTCGATGCCAATTTTATCAAATATCAGCGCCAGTTCATTCACAAATGAAATATTCACGTCGCGCTGTGCATTTTCAATGGCCTTGGATGCCTCCGCCACTTTGATGCTGGGCGCTTTGTGCGTGCCCGCGTCGATGATGGACCGGTACAGATCATCAACCCTGGAAGCGATAGCCGGTGTAGAGCCACTGGTTACCTTTTTGATCTTGGTGAGGGTATTAATTTTGTCACCCGGGTTGATACGCTCCGGGGAGTAGCCCGCGAAGAAATCTTTGTTGAACTGAAGTCCTGATACCTGCTCCAGCACAGGAACACAGTCCTCTTCGGTGCAGCCGGGGTAAACGGTAGATTCATATATCACCAGATCCCCTGATTTCAGAATGCTCCCCAGCATCTCAGACGCCTTGATCAGCGGGCGTAGGTCCGGGGCCTTAAACTGGTCAATCGGAGTAGGTACTGTAACGATAAAGGTATTATAGGCACTGAGGTCTTCTACGCTGTAGGAAAAATGCAGGCCAATGCCTTGTTTGTTGCCTTCTGTTTTAAGGCCGAGCACGTGCTGCAGATCCTCCATGTTAGCCTCCTGGGTGCGGTCTTTGGCGTCGCTGAGTTCATGTACCCGCTCCCGGTTGATGTCGAAGCCCAGTACGTCATATTTTTTACCGAACTCAATGGCCAAAGGTAGACCAACGTAGCCCAACCCAATGATGGCAATCTTAGCGTTTTCAACCGTGGTACTCTTTCCGTTGTTGTTCATTTTCTAAAGACTTTTCCAGTCTGAATATAGTATATAGTTTTGGAAACTAACGTTTATTATGTGGCTTTGATTTTAAAGGAACTGCACCAGCTTACGCATAGGTTTTAAATAGCGGGTGTAAAAGAGGGGCCTCAGATCATTTATTTGCCAGGCTCTATGGTCTTCTTGGTTCGCCTTCCACCTGTTGCCCAGGGTTACATTACTTTTGCCACCCACCCGCATTCTCACAAGCACCTCAGGCACATAACAAGTGCTGACCCCATGTTTATACAGATAGCGCAGCATCAGCTCATAATCGGCAGCACTTTTAAACTTCGTGTTGTAAAGCCCCAACCGCTCATAAACATCCCGCTTAACGTAAAAGGTAGGATGCGGTGGCATCCAGCCATACAAAAAACTTTTCCGCTTGTAATTCCCGGATTTCCAATTGCGGACCACCCTTTCCGTACTTTCCCGATCCACATACACTAAATCGGCATAAATACTTTCTGTACTATTCATCCTGAAAGCTTCTGCTACTGCTGCAAGGGCACCTTTTGAATTGAAAATATCATCGGAATGCAGTAACCCAACCACATCACCTGTCGCGAGTTTGATTCCCTTATTGATTGCATCGTACAAGCCACCGTCTTGCTCCGATATGAATTTTGAGATTTTGCTGCCATAGCTTTTTACAATCTCCACTGTACCATCGGTTGACTGTCCGTCAATGACAATGTATTCGATATCAGCATACGTTTGCGCCAGCACAGAATCAATAGCATCTGCTATGGTTTCCCGGTTATTGTAGACAATGGTAACGACTGATATTTTCACAAAAGAATAAGAGATGACTGAGCTGTAAAAGTAAGAAGAAAATCATTCAGATAATGATTCTTTTGCGCTTCACTACAGCCGGATTTCCCTGGTAAATCATATAGGGTTCCATATCTGAAGTGGCCACGGAACCTGCCGCCAAAACGCTGTGTGAACCGCAGGTAATATTCGGGCAGACAATAGCCTTTGCTCCTATCCAGGCACCCTCCTCTACTATTATTTTCCCAATCTGTAAATCAAATGTGTTGGTTTTGTAATTATGGCTTCCCGTCAGCAGCATGGCTCCTTGCGAAATGGAGACATTGTCTTTAATCTGTACCGTCGTCAGGTTATCGATCCAAACCTCCTCCCCTATCCACACATGGTTCCCAACTTGCAGAAGCCACGGGTACTTAATATTGACGGACGGTTTTATCATCACTCCCTTCCCCACTTTAGCTCCGAACAGGCGCAACAGCTGCACTTTAATGGCACTAACTGGATTAAAAGGGTTGATGAAGAACAGTGCATTAACAAAAAACCAGAGCGTGCGCTTCACTGCACCGGCGCCAGGATAGTACCAGTCGTTGTTGTAAGCAGATAAATTTACTTTGTATGAAGGCTTTTGTATCATGAAAACAAAGCGCGATTAGCAGCAACGATTGAGGTGTCTGCTACATAATGCGCTGCGAAACTACGAACAGATGCTGACATCTCATCATATTCTTCTTGTTTTAAAGCTAAGAGAACTGTGATGGCCTCTTTGAAGCGTGTTGGTTCCGCTAAAGGTAAATCATAGCCAACATGCTTCTCCTGAAGATCAAGCCATGGCGTTTTATCACTAATCAGGACTGGGAGCCCTGCTGATAAACTTTCCAGGATGATGTGTCCAAAATTCTCACCGCGAGTAGGAAGAAACAATACATGATGCTCTTGCAAAGCAGCCGGTACATGCTTGCTGTCCAAGCTACCTTCGTAAATTACACTTATGTTAGAGGGAAGAGACGTAATGATAGCTTCACATACTTCCCAATACTTTGCGTCATATACCGGGCCAAAGATGGTGAACTCAATCTGTCCTTCATAAACATAATTTGACAGCACCTCGAGCGCGTATTTAGTGTTTTTCTCAGGAGAAACCCGCGCTACGCTCACCAATTTTAATTTGCCTTGTTCTTTTTTTATTGTAGGAAAAGGAGTGTTAGTATTCAAGATTTTAGGCAAGTTAGAGGCGACGCTAACTTGAATTTTATCACCCAAAATGGCACGAATATGCTCCACTTCCGTCAGATTGGAAGCGTGAAAAGTAACTTTGTTATATAGACCAACTGCCTTGGCTACAAGGAAGAATAGCTTCTTTTTGTCATTCTTTACATTTACTGCACTTGGGGCAAACATGCCTCTGGCAGCCACTATCACTTTCATTTTACTGCTCCTGGCTATTAGCAGTGTGTAAATGGAAAAGAAGCGGGAAAAGATGCCATTGATATAAATGACATCCGCTTGCACCCCTCGCAAAACCTTCTTAACGTTTTGGAAATTGAGGTTGTCTGCGGAAAAATAATATACCTGCACTCCTGGTTCTATCTGGTGCCAAGTATTTGCTGTAATGCCAGGATATTGTTCTGTAGAAACATAATCCGTATTGCGGGTAATGATATAAAACTCAAACTCTCCTTTTAAATGTGCCACCAGGTTTGCACATGATTGTATAGGCCCACCTGCTTTAAAACCTGGAACAAACCAATCTATACTGATCAAAACCTTTCGAAGTGGCTTCACTTATTTTCCTCTATTACTTTGTGATATAAATCCTCATACATAGCGGCAACAGTTTGAGGCTTAAAACGCTGCACATTTGCAAGCCCTTTTGCTATAAGGTCATCCCTGAAGGAATCGTTTTCTACTAACGTAGTGATAGCTTCCCTGATTTGTGAAGAACTATAGGGATCAACTAAAATAGCCCCATCTCCTGCCACTTCAGGCATAGCCGTAATATTACTAGTAATTACGGGTCTTCCTAAGGCATTTGCCTCAATGATAGGCATTCCGAATCCTTCATAGAAAGACACAAAAGTAATAATATCTGCCCTGTAATACAGTTGGAGCACCTCAATATATTCTAATGAGAAGCAATTTTCATAATCTATTTGTGCAGCATTTAGCAGTTGAACCTGTGTAACTGACAATTTTCCAATAATCAATAATTGACATGACAGGCCTTTAATAGCCTCAACTACGTTTTCTAAATTTTTATTTGGCTTCGTACCAATTTGCAATAATACCGGTTTCTGCCTGTTGATGTCTTTCTTAGGCTTGAAGTCCTGATCTGATAACTGAACACAGTTAGGGATTACATGCACCTTTTCCGCTGGTATACCAGTTGCAGACAAGAGTTTCAGTTTGCTATAATTTGAAATAACTGTTACATATTTAACTCGCTTAACCGGTAATTTCAGCCATAGAAGATGAAGCAAATGATTTTTAATCCGATTCGCACTTTGTAAGGAATCGATATCATGAATGGTTAATATAGTTTTTTTGCCACTTAGAGCGAGGGCGATGTAATAGATTTCACCGGTTATATGATTCACCATACCTTGTCGGGTAAAAGCATATGTGCAATTTTTCAATACTGCGAAAGGATTGCTGGCAGATTTATAAGGCAGAAATACTTTTTCTGCCTCATACCTTTTGAGATGACTGAGTATAGTGCTGAAAAGCATTTCTATACTGTAGAAAGAAGCTGTTGCTTTTCGAAAAAAGAAACTTATTTTCATTGGCAAGCGGATCAGGAGTCCAATTTTTCATGACCTACTGGATCAGATATTAATTTTCATTATTTTTCTGAAGACATAGAAAACTAAGAACATCACAATAGAGGCCTTAAAAATATAATTTAGAGTGGTAGCAAGATCTGTTTCGGCTTTAATCACTTGCAAATACAAAAAAGGTATCCAAAAAATGTAGGTATGATGATGGATACTTTTAACTAACAAAACCCTGAGGATAAGGCTGAAGGCAATTCCTATCAGGAACATAAACAGGACCCCACCCGTTTTTCCATAATTTCCATAGCCTTCCCCCAATAAACTAATATTCATGCTGGTGCCTTCCTGCAAAACAATTCCTGTGAAACGCTCCATTTTCTCGCGACCGCCAGCCACTATTGCCTTATCTGGTGCTAAGAAACGAGGCAGCAGCGTAGAACTAAAGGCTTGACTAACTGTTTCCCCGTCCGCATAAGGCCTTACATAGGGAACATAGTTCATAACACGGGTAATAATCCACCCCTGGTTAAGCCTGGTAACAGTTAACTCATTTGTTTTAGGATCAAACAGTTTGTCAGGAGACCACAATCGTTCTGTAACCATCCCAAAGAAGATTTCTCCTTTTTCGAAGGCCCCCAAAGAGGTTGCTGCCCAGGCCACATCCCTGTACTGATATTTTACAGATTGCAGGACAAACATCACTACAAAGCCAGCTAACAGTGCCACAACTTTCCTTGTAAGACTTACTTTGTTTTTGATACAGTAAATAAACAAAAAGAAAAAACTCCACAGGAGCAGGTCATGAAACATGGCCTGCACTAAAGCGTCTAATAACAGCGTAGCAAATACAAAATACAGGACAGTGTTATTTCTGGACTCATTTAAGTAAAGGTAAAAGCATCCGATGAACTTTAACTGAGCTAGTAAGTACAGAAAAAAAGACAAAGAAGGAGGTGCAAAGGGTGCTACAAATGATGAGAAAAAACCGAGACCTATTAAGTAATAAGCTCCTCTTGATTTTTGTTTCACTTCATTACTTATCCCACTCAGCACAATTTTGGGTATATGGCCAAGACCGGCAACAGGTAAGGAAAGCCCGAGGTAAAAGAGGACAACACCCGGAATTGCAAAGCTCAAATACTCCTCTTCGGGAACCTGCATCCCATAGAATGGGTGGTTGATACCAGTATAATAGCTTAGTATAGGGCCAATAACCCATTGCAGCGTAGCTATAAACACAATCACGATATGAATGGGTATGCCCTCTCCTAAGCCAAGAAGTAAGCTATTTAATATATAAACAAAAAAAAGTGCGCCCGTGATCGCAAGAAAGGATAAACTTGAAAAAGCTAAGAGGATCGTTCCAACAATAAAGATCGTGGAGAACTGAAAAAATATTTTGTTAGGAGCCTGCTCAGCAATATTCATAAATTCCCAAGAGCCATATCTAAGGCCTAAGTATTTCGATGTAAGGCTGTTATAATGACCTCACGGATTTTATTAAAACTCCAGCTTTCAATAAGACGCTTTGAAGCATTTCCCATTTCCGCTAATGCGTCTGCCTGTATGGAAGAGGAACCTTCAAGCTTATCAAGCAAATCATCTATGTTGTCAGCCTCAAAGATAAACCCATTTTTATTGGCTTGCACTAAATCTACAGCGCATCCTACTTTATTACTGGCAATAATGGCAAGTCCACAAGCCATCGCTTCATTAATGCACAATCCCCACGTTTCGCCAGGCCCACTGGAAGGTAACACTAACACGTTCCCTGCCCGATAAACAGACGGCATTCGCGTCTGGTTCTGAAAAGGAAGAAAATGTATGTTAGCAGAACCTGCTGCCTCTTGTTGCATTTCATCTTCTAATGCACCATTTCCCACAAGCAGAAGGCTTACATTACTCTGATTGAGGTTCTTGAAAGCTTTGATCAGGAGAAGCGGGTTCTTTTTCTTTTCGAACTTTCCTGCAAACAGAAACACAACATGGTTCTCCGGTATCCCTAACTTTTTTCGGATTTGCTCACTTCCTTCGTTATTTACTGCATCATCACTAAACCTTTCATTGTCAATGGCATGCGGAGCAAATATAAGGTTCCGCTCTTTCACACCATGTTTGATGAAATACTGTTTATTATTGGTGCCAACATAAAAGGCCTTATCAATGTAGCGGTAGGTCCATTTAAGTACAAGCCTTCTAAGTAGTAACTTAACTCCCTTCTTTTCATCCAGTAAAGTAGAGTCTCCTCTGAAGAACACATTTACTTTATTCTTAAAGTGTTTTAAAACTTTGAAATGGCTGTCGAAACTCCAGCCAAAAACAAGAATATCTGTAGGATTAAAACTTTCGATATCTTGTATCAACGAAGGGTTAATAACCCCTTTGAAATAATAGGAGCCAGGATTTTTTGAGGTATTGTGCACGAATTGATATTCATAGCCATCCAGCAGCGGGATATCCCAGTCTATTTTTTTACCGAAACCTTTATCTATCACTCCCTCAGAAGACTTGCCCAATGTATAAAATACTTTTAGAGACAGATCTTTTTCTGCTGCGAGTAGCTTAAAGACAGGGGCGTTGTATTGGATGGGGTGGGTTGTAATGATGGCGAGTCGCTTCATACTAGTTCATTAAGCTTAAGCACAAGAGCCTTTGCGGAGGCACTTGCGGAGTGCTTGTCAAGTTTACTTAATTCGGGTTTCCACTGAAAATCCCCACTCAATAAAACTTCAAGTTTTGTTGCGATGTCTGCTTTTAGCTCCTGTTCTCCAGCTTGCTCGTAATATTCAATAAGAAAATTGCTGGCATTACATTCCTGCATCATCAATACAGCGCTGCTCTCCTTATGGAAGATTCCAAAAACAGGCTTTTTACTTAACAATGCCTGAAAAGTTTTGGAGGCGGTATAATGTTTTTCGGTGCTACCGATGATCATCACAGCATAGGACGCTGCTAAAAAATTAAGCACGTGCAGGAAGGGGTAGCGTGCTCTTACCTCATGCACGATGGCCTCAATCCCGTACTGTTTCGCATAATCAGCTATTGTAGTACCCGCATAAAAACCAGTACCTAAAAAGAACAGCTGCTTCCTCTTGTCCCAATCCCCTTTCTTCACTTTTAGCTGAATCACCTGGAACAAAAGTTTGATAAAAAAGTGAGAATTAGGTAAAAATGCCCCTGCATACACCAAGGGCTCGCAATCCATCCCCTCCCACGGGAATTTTAAATCATCAATTAAAATCTCGTGATCCTTCGGATCAAAACCGTAAGGCATTCCCACATGAGCGATTGTTGTGTTTTTAAAATTCCTCTCCAGCACAGGCAAATAATAAGCGGTAGAAACTCCGGAAATTAGAGAGGCTTTTTTGACGGCAATTGGTTCCAGCCACTTTGCAACGAACAAGCTCAGCTTTGACCGCCAGTCCTGTCGGTTGCTGATGTCACGAACCCATGGATCAATATAATCGATGCCATAGGGGGTTCCTGTTTTATTGTGGAGGAGCCGGCCCAAAAGTGCGCCGTAAAAAGATGGTATAGGTATCCAGATAAAATCGATCTTAAATTCGTTTAGCAGCTTTATCGCTTTTTTATATAGGAAAGGGAAAGCCCTTAAGCCTATATCCCCGATTATTCTGGGCTTTCCCGCTTTGTATGCTTCTGTATAGAAAACTTCAATATCCGGAGAAGCCGTTTTAGCAATATCCGGATCAGGTTTCTCTTCATAATATTCAGCTGACACTGTAAGCAGAATGGGATGCCACCCATGGTTTTGCAGAAAATTAGCAATCAACCTGGGCCGGTGTACGCCAGCCAGGTTTGAGGGAACCCAATGGGGGTATATAATAAGGATATTTTTCATGGAGCTATTCATTATACCGACTTCCAGGCAGCCAGTAACTTAGAAGATTCATGTTCCCATGCTAGACTTTTCCCTGCTTCAAATCGTTGTTGCTTAGTAGCTAGCACTTCCTCCTTTTGAGCCAGCAACTCCTGTAGGGCAATTTCGAAACCCTCTTCCGATTGAGGGAAGGACACGCCCAGGGATGAATTTTGGTTTATAAAATGCTTCTGGGCGCTCGTATCTGTTGCCATGATATATAAACCAGCCTGTGCATAGGCAAAGATTTTATTAGAAGATGCAATATCCTTGTTTAAATCCCTGTTACTAATTTCCACAGCTAAGCCTGAGTCAAATTTTGCCAATTCAAGATGCAATGCCTGCTGTGTTAAAGGGTTCCTATACTGTATCAAGTCGTCAAACATCTTAAGAAAACCTTCATAAAAAGAGGGCACAAGGTTCCCAATCAACGTCAGCTGCACTTTATCCTTGTATCTGTAGAGTACAGGTACCACTAATTCCAGCCCCCTGCCGGCAGCAATGTTCTGCGAAAACCATACAAAGGAGATCTTATCCGCTACATTTTTTGTCAACGGCCTCTGAAATTCACCAAGCGGAAAAGAGTTGTTCACAAGAAAATGATTATGCTCTTGTACCTCAGGTACGAGTGCTAGGGAGAATTCACCAATCAAAGGACTGGCATAGCTGACATAAAAAGCTTTTGGTAGAATGTTTTTCAGTAATGATTCTCGTCTCTCCACCTCATTTACTGCGTCCACTGCCACAGTCTCGCCAGGATGGTAGTCTTCTATATCAAAGGCAAAGGGAATGTTCGATTTTTTAGCAAAGGCATAAGCAGGATAAAGTGCACCTAAGTTATGACTGACAATCAAGTCAAAGTCTGTATCCAGGTTTTTTAACTTTTGCTCCAGCAAATAGCTTCTTTTATCAGAGGCTTGAGCTCTCATTTTTAAAGAATGAGGCAGTTTATGATTTAGCTTTCGATACATAAGCTGTAACCCTGTTGCAAGAGCCCAATTACGAAAAGCTTTTCGGGTTGCTGTGATAGCGCTGAACTTTACCCCTGTCAAAGAGGTACGTAGTTCTTCTTCTATAGAGGTGGTCCAGTTATCAAAATCGAAGCAAACAACAGTAGGCGCTACCCCACTTGCTACTGCTAAATTTACCTCTTTTAATAAGCGGGGGTTTGTTGTAAGGTTACTTGTAGTGATAAATAAGATTTTTTGCATTATCGAATTTTAATACTCAGGTGCTCCTGCTTAAGAGTCTCTTAATTTTTAGGGCATTTTTCCAGCCTAAAAGAGTAGCTAAAGAACAGAGCACGGCGCCGCCTGGTAACTTCAATTCGGAACCACCTAATTCTATAGTCTTGCTTTCAGCTAAAGCGGCTAAATCCGGATTAGCTATAAAGTTAGAATATGCAAAATCCTGGTATCTGTTAGCTAGTGATAAGTTGACTCGTGGAGAAACCTCTAACTGTAGCATATATTCTTCAATGAGGTATAAAGACTTCAACAAAGATTCCATAGCAGGTCTTGATTTTGTATTAGATATAGACCCTGTGTTACCTGATCTATAATATACTTTAGCTGTATCGCAGAATAAAACTTCATCGGCATGAAGCATAATTCTTGAAAAGAACTCACCATCTTGGTTTCTTTTTAAAGATTCATCCCACAAACCAGCTGTTTCTATTAAACTTCTATGCAATAGCCAGCACCCTGTCATGGACATTTGATTAGCTACTAACCAATCTATGGGCTTTAGATCTTGTCGAATAGCAGCATCAGGGCCCCAATAATAGACTTCATCTTTATTCTTTTGAAAGCGCCCCCACCTGCAGTGTACCAGCTTCTTCTGATAATTTGAAAGTGAAAGTAATTGATTTAGTTGATTTTCAATTTTATTTGGAGCTAAAGGGTCATCAGAATCTAAAAACTGAATAAATTCCCCTTTGGAATGCAAATAACCGAAATTCCTAGCTGCACAAGCCCCTTTCTTTGGATTCGAGAGAACAAGTACACCTTGATCTTTGTAAAAGTTTGCTTTAGTAACTGTATCATCATTAGAGCCATCATCAACGACTATAATTTCAACCGGGCTATGTGTTTGCCCAAGTACAGATTCTAACGTCTGTCCAATGTAAGCAGATGAGTTGTAAGCCGGTATAATTACAGAAACAAGCGTCATGTAATGTGAAGTTATTGATAAAACGTTCTGATTTTTTCGCAGACGTATTTTACCTGTTCTTCAGTCAACTCCGGATAGATTGGCAGAGACAGTATACTGCCCTGATACTGGTCTGAGACCGGAAAATCTTCTGGGGTATGACTAAGGTAACGGTAGGCAGGCATAAACGGGAGCGGTACAGGGTAATGAATGGCCGTGTCAATACCACAATCGTTGAGATATTTCACCAGTTCCTCCCGCTGCTCAGCTCTTACCACAAAGAGGTGGAAAGAGTGCTTAGAATCAGGCCTTATTACAGGCAACGTTAGCTGCTCTACGCCTTGGAGGTTTTCTAAATACCATCCAGCTACCTGGAGACGCTTCTCCGTCCAGTCTAAAATGTTTGGCAACTTCGCTTTCAGAATGGCTGCCTGCAAGCCATCTAACCGGGAGTTTATCCCCTCCATCTGGTGCTGGTGCTTTATCAGGGCACCATGGTTTGCGTACATCCGGCATTTCTCAGCCAATTGGTCGTCGTCTGTCAGTATGCAGCCCGCATCGCCATAAGCCCCAAGGTTCTTGCCCGGGTAAAAACTGAATGTGGAGGCGACGCCGAAGGTACCGGCCCGCTGCCCGTGCAGTTCTGAAAAATGGGATTGGGCGCAATCCTCTATGACATGGAGTCCATGCTTTTGAGCGATGGTATTAATTTTATTAATTTGCGCCATTTGCCCGTACAGGTGCACCGGTACAATCGCTTTCGTCTTAGGCGTAATCTTCTTCTCTATTTGGGCAGGGTCGATGGTGAAGTAGTCTGGCTCAATATCTACAAATACCGGCCTTGCGCCAGCCTGTGATATCGTCTCCGAGGTGGATATCCAGCTGCAGGCCGTGGTAATCACTTCATCCCCCGGACCAATGCCCAACATCTTCAAAACAATATAAATGGCATCGGTACCATTGGCACAACTGATACAGTGCTTTACCCCATAAAGAGTAGCGAAATTCTTTTCGAACTCCTTCACGTGTTTCCCACCAATGAAAGAGGTCTCATTCAGTACATCTGCGATGGCGGTGTCTATGCTGTCTTTGATCGTGAGGTACTGAGCCCTCAGGTCAACAAAAGGTATTCTATTCATTGTTCTTTAAATGTCTCTTAAAAATCTGGCTGGGTTTCCTACATAAACCCCAGGTTTGGAAATATCCTTTGTCACCACGGCCCCGGCCCCGATCACTACACCATCACAGATGCTAACAGGCATGACAGTCGCATTTGAGCCGATAGAAACCCTGTTACCTATACGCGTGGACATCCACTTTGTCTTATCCCCCTGTGCAGGGCCACCAGAAGCAAAAAGGTCATTAATGAACATAACACCATGTCCGATAAAACAGTCTGATCCGATGGAAACAAGTTCACAGATAAAGGAGTGAGATTGTATGCGGCAGTTTGCGCCTATTGTTACATCCTTCTGTATCTCAACAAATGGTCCGACGAACGAGCCACTTCCTATAGAGCAACCATATATATTGACGGGCTGTACTACCTTCACATTTTCACCAAATACAACTTCTTTTATGCCAGCCTGCAGCAGTTTAGGATTATGCATGGTTCTGAGCGGCAGTATAAATCTTGTCAATAATTTCTACAGTCTTCAGGCCCTCAAAACCATTTGTTGCAATCACACCATTGCCCTCAAGCACCTCGATCACGTTCTGGTACACCTTGTCATGGTTAGACATGGACCCGACGTAGTTGCCATAGTTGTTTGGTGGGTTACCTGGCGGGAGGCCTGTTACTTCGTAATCCATTATGTTCTGGTACTCCAGTTCGTTCAGGTATTGCCCGCCAATTTTGACAGTTCCCTTCTCACCGAATATAGTTAAAGAACCTTCCATATTCTTCTGGTAAGAATTAACAGAGTAATTCAACGTACCAATCACGCCATTATAAAACTCCAGAACAGCTGCGCCCTGATCCTCGAACTCTATCAGGTCTTGGTGAATTGCATTTGATACAATGGCGTTGACTTTTTTTACATCTCCCACTATCCAGTAAAGCAAGTCAATGAAGTGGCTGAACTGCGTAAAAAGCGTACCACCGTCTAAATCTTTTGTGCCTTTCCAAGAATTATGGTAATAATCTGCATTTCTATTCCAAAAGCAGTTGAGCTGCACGCTCAGGATTCTACCTAATCGCCCTTCCTCCACCATCTCTTTTACCGCCTTAACAGGAGGGTTGAACCTGTTCTGCTTCACCACAAAAAGGCGCCGATTCGCATTTTCAGCAGCCTTGATCATCTCCCCACAGTCATACACACTAATTGCCATCGGTTTCTCGCACAACACGTGCTTTCCTGCCTTCAGTGAAAGGATGGTATGTTCAGCATGGAGGCCATTGGGGGTACAAATACTTACGATATCACTTGCTCCTTCTTGCAGCATTTTCTCCACAGAAGCATATGCTTTTACCTGGTAGCTATCGGCTAGGCGTTGAGCCTTATCCATATCAACATCACAAACAGCAGCAAGAGTGGCTTGTTTGGCAATATGCTCTGCATGGCGGCTACCGATACGGCCACATCCTAGCAGAGCAAACTTTAGATTCGATTTCATCAGCGATATATAGGGTATTTAATTTGTCCTTTATTGAAAGGCAAATTTAAGGACTTAAAAATATTATAAACCAAAATAGGGCATCTTATTATCATGAACGAGCAGAATTAGCCTTAAGTAGCTTATTATAGAATGAAATCATCTTCGTGCATAATGCCTCCTGGTCGAAATTCTCTTTCACAAAGGTCCTTCCTCTTGCCCCCATTTCGCCACTTGTTGTCGGGTCGTTATATAACTTTATGATTGCTGAGGCAATGGCATCCACATCTTTCTCAGGAACCAGTATGCCTGTCTCGCCGTCAATTAAACTGTCTGGAACTCCCCCTGTTCTGGAAGCAACAACAGGAACACCAGCCGCCTGAGCCTCTAATAATGCGAGTCCTTGTGCTTCGGCCGCTCCAGCATTTGTAGTGACACTGGTTAACAGAAAAACATTGGTGTCTAAAAGAAATTTAAAAACTTCATCTTGTGTCTTTGAACCTAAAAAATGGATTTTGTTACTTAATTCTAATTTATCGACTAACTCCTTGAGTTTGTTCTCAAGTGAGCCACTACCAATAATGTTATAAGTAAAATTCCCAAAATTGAACTTTTGCTGTAACAGATGCATGCCTCCTATTGCATATTCTATTCCTTTAACCTCTTCTAAACGAGCAATAGTAAGGATCTTAAAAACTTTAGCACTCTCTCTTACATTACTTGCTTGGAAATCAAAAACTTTCGAAGAGCTACTTACGGGTATAACAATAAGTTTAATAGGACTACAACCCAAAGCTACCAAACTTTTATATGTGAAGTTTGAATTAGCTATAAAGCCATCCCCATTTTTGAATAATTGCTTGTATTGCCTAAACTCATCTAAAATATCCCTATTCTGAAAATCATAGCCATGAAACGAGGTGACAACTTTCCCCTTTAGTAGCCCCATACTTCGAAGTTGTACTATATCATGCCCTATAGGTCCGAAATGGCAATGAATGATATCAAATTCATTATAATCAGCAAAAAGAAGCGCTCTATAGAAGTATCTGAGGTTTAATACCTCTTTCCCAAACTTGAAGAAGTTCAGGCTATTAAAGAATGATAACCTTTTATGATTGATATGGCGGACAAAATTCGTGTATTTTTTTACTCTGTTTACAGGTAGCGGCACTCCATAGCGAACCCTTTCTTGTAAATTATAAGCTTTAAACTGCGGTTGGAGCTTCTGTGAAGGATCTGGCCTATAATAAGAGAAAATTTGCACCTCTACCCCTGCATCAATCAAGGCTGTTATTTGATTGATAATAAAAGTTTCCGAAAGCTGGGGGAATCTATGAACGACAATGGCTACTCTCAAAAGAAAATATTAGTATTACTAATTTCAAAACTAATTACTTCAGAAAAGCGCCTAACTTAGAAGCTACCTTGAGCATTTTCTGTTTTTGTGCCCGCTGATTTAGCTGCTTACGAACATTCATAATTTCAGCTTTTCCCAAAGGGCATTTTTCAGATTGCAGCGCCTGTTCCAACACGTTTTTCCTTAAAGAAGCATATTGTCTGGCAAAATCGCTTTGAGACTCCTGTTTCTGGTGGGATCTGTGCCAAACTAAGTCTCTCGGGAATTTCACCAGATCATACTCCTGTGAGAGCTTAAACCACATCTCATAGTCTCCAATCATCCTTTTACCTGAAAAACCTCCTACCTTATTGAAAGCTTCTGTACGTATAATGGAAGACCCTGGAGATCGATCGAAATGGCCGAATCCTTTAAAAAAATGCTCGAAATAAGCTTCTTTAGGGGATATGCATGCAGGATAGAAGTTACCAGTATCGGGCAACGAGCTTAAACCGTATCCAGCCTCTGGAAAGGTTTCCATAGACCGCACCATCACCTCTAAACCGTGGGGGTAAATCATATCGTCAGAGTCGAGGTATTTGATGTATTTCCCGGTAGCATGTGAAGCAGCTTTGTTACGGTTCGGATAATCCCCCAGGTTCTGCTCGTTAACAAATACTCTTATTCGTTTATCTATAGCAGCATAGCTTTCTGCTATTTCCACTGTCTTATCCTTTGACTGATCATCTACAATCAATAACTCAAAATTAGATAAGGTAGATATTAGCACACTTTCAATAGCCTGAGCTATATAATCCTCCCGATTATAAGCCGTCATCAAAACACTTACGATTGGGAATTTCATTTACTTATTGTCTTTGGCTTAATAGCTGCCGGAACAGATTTACAAATTTCATTATGTTTTTGAGAAAGGACATCCTCGCCTAAGCTGCAATGCTCCAAAAAAAGGGCAACAGATTGATTTATGCTTTTCCGGAGATTCCAGTTATATATCAACCAAGTAAATTTATCCGCCACAGATAGCTTTTTTTCTAAAATCAGAACCTTTGCATTACGAATCATGCTAATTAAATCATTCTGTACTTTTTTTGGCTTAAAACCAAAATACATGAAAAAATGATAAAAGACAGTATAACTGCGTTTTAAAACATACTCAGGTTCATTTAAATGGTAATGATAAACCCTGGCCCAATTATTATATACGATACTATACCCCTTCAACAGGGTATCTTTCGCCCATAATGCATCCTCTGCAAAATTTGTCTTTTTAAAAGGTATTTCAAGCAAAACGCTTCTTCTATACATTGCCGTCACATTATCCCAGCCGCAGACGCTTCTCTTTTCTGAAGGTGATAAGTTCTCGAATTTATCAGGTCCAGGGAAATAATACTTTTTAATTCTAGGGGGAGATTGCGGTCTAAACCATTCAATTGGATTCTTGTCTAAATCATGCGGAACAATCTGCTGACCACAAACACCTGCTACATTCGCATCATTTTCAAATCCATTCAGTAGATGCTCTAGCCAGAACTCATCTGATGGCTTAGCGTCCTGTACTGTCATTACTATAAATTCGCCTCTCGCAGCTTCTACACCTATATTACGAGTTAATCCATGATTAAAAGAGGTGGGGTCTACTTGAATTAGGTGGACACTATGGTTTTCAAGGATGGCAAGAGAAGAGTCAGTAGAACCCGAATCGATAGCAATTATTTCTGCGCAGTAAAAAATTGTTTGGCGTTTGATAGCATATAAAGTCTCATCAAGCCAGTAATCGCCGTCTTTAACAGGTATGATAATAGAAATAAGGATCTCTTTTTTCAAAGCGCTATTTTCTCGTGGTATTTTACTTTACTTAAAGTTACCCGATAGTTATTGTAAATATCAACCTTTGGCCGCACAGACAGCTTCTTTAATAAAGGAAACTTATATAGCTTAATCCGCTTAGCCCAATAAAACTGCCTGATTTTATTCATACAAGCAGCATCAAATAGTGCATATTTATCATTCAGTTTAAGTAACTGATCCGCCTCAGCAAAATGATTGCTATGGATGGCACTACATACAAGATCAAATCCCATATGTATAAGACCTTTTTTATATTTAGGAAGCAGGCCTCTCTGGTCCGCGAGATTTAAGGTATCTGTATATACCTTTACTCTGCTTTGGAATTTAGGCAAAGAGTTAAAGCCTGTTCTTGAAAGACTTATCTCTGATACCCTAATGAATATATCCGGAGGCAGGTTCAACAATTTTTTGTATTTAAGATCGCTGAGAAAGGTCCTCAGATGCAGTTCGACATCCTGCCACAGCAGTAATGTTTCATCCCACATGCCTACTTCTATAAAAGATTGCTTTTTCCAGATGGTGCCTGTTCCCTGGCAAATGGGGTCACCTAACATAGTTCGGGTTATGTCATCTGTTTCATTCTCTATGTTCCAAAGCAAACCCAAATCATCAGGTTTGTTTTTAAATAACAGTAAAGGGAAAATCAGGAAGTCGTATTCAGGGTATTCACCGGCCGCTTTAAGGCGCTGCTCCACACAGAACGATGCCAGCACGTCATCCGAGTCAAGAAAAATGAGATAATTACCGCTGCAATTTTCTATGGCTATATTCCGGCAGGCAGCGGCGCCCTTTGGTAACCTCTCGCGTTGAAAAACTTTAACCCTGCTGTCCCTTGCTGCAAACTCCTGCATCACTTGAGGGCTATCATCTGTGCTTCCGTCATCAACAATAATCCATTCCCAATTAGGAGAGGTTTGGTTAAAAATAGACGCCGCTGTTTCTTTTATTAATGCAGCACGATTGTAATTAGGAGTAATAATTGATACAATACACATTTTATTAAAATAGATGAGGCTATAAAGTCAAACAAATATTATTAAGCTAATATCTGCCCCCATTCTTGCTGTAGGTTGGTATAAAATATTTTAATAATTTTAACGAATAAAAATCGTAGTTTAGAAAATGTATGCCGTAGAAAATTATATAAGCTAATTTTTTATATTCTTTCTTTTCAATTTTTTCTTTTGCTCTTAGTTTCACAAAAGCCTGATACCTACCAACCAATTGCCGCATGCTAAAGTCATTTTTATAATTCAGATTTTTTCTTCTTAAAATAGTTTCTTTCTGGACTACCAAATTCCAATAGACAGCTTTACTTCTCCCATCATAATTTGAAATGCCGCCTTTATGTAACCTGTAGTTATATAAAGATAAATCAATAAAAAGAATACTTCCTACTTCTTCTAATTTGTAATATAGGTCCTGGTCTACTGCCCTTCTAAGTACTGGATTTATTCCCTTAGTTTTTATATAAGATTGTGTCTTGAAAGTAGCGAAATGAGAAATCTTTTTTTCTTTATAGCCTAAACTTGTTCTGTCTCTCGGAATCACTCCTATGTTTGAAGAGACTTCTAAAACGTTAAGTTTATGATCACATAAATTATGCTTCGAATATATAAGGCTACATTCATGATTTACAATATGTGCCTTAACCATTATTTCAAGTGCATTAGGCACTAATGAATCATCAGGATCTAGATAGCCAAGTATTTCACCTGAAGCTAGTTCCACACACTTGCTTTTTGTATAGCCACACCCCCTGTTTTCCCGGTTTAGGAATACTTTGATTCTCTTGTCATGACTGTACCTCTTAATTACTTCAAGCGAACTATCCGTGGAGCAGTCATCAACAAAAATAATCTCCCAGTTCGTGTAGGTTTGCGCTAAAACAGAGTCTATGGCTTCTGGTAAAAAATTGCCATTGTTATAGCTTGCTATTAGAACAGAAAATAAAGGTAAGTTATGATTTTGCATCAAAAATTATAAAAAAGAAGCTTTAACTTTTAAACAAAATTATTTGCCTTTATTTAGAAGATACGATTTATGAATAGGCCGGAGGTTAGATATAGTTTTATATATTACTTTCCCTTTAACTTTAGCTTCTTTTATTCTTCTAAATATTAAGTATGTAAAAAGTTGATCTATTTCACTTTTTAAAACAAACACTAAATTAGCAAGAAATTTACCATTTAGATTTTTGATGTTTAGAACATTTTTAATATAGCTCCTTTGCAAATTAAGACTTATGTTTAAAGGCTCCCTATTATCTCTATCATGAAATATCTTTACTGTAGTGACTAAACCTATTTTATATCCTAAAGATAATGTTCTGTGTGCATAGTCTTCATCTTCTCCGTAGTGAGGAAAAATAGGATCGAAAAGACCAACCGTTTCCAGGCACTTTCTAGAAACCAGCCATGCAGCAGCATTTATAAAGTTAGTCGTGTAGACTGGTTGTAATTTAGAAAGATAAAGATCAGAAATTATTTCTGGAATATTATAAGAACTTAAATAGCGTGAAAAAAGGCTGTCTAAACTACTACCTACGCCATTTAGATGCATTGGACTTAATATACCGTACTGCGGATTGTTTCTATTAGCAACTACTAACTCTTCTACAGTATTACTTTCAATCCAGGCATCTTGATTTAATAAAAAGAAGTAATCATAGTCCAAGGCTAACCCTTTCTCTATACCCAAATTATTTCCTTTTCCGAACCCTAAGTTAATGTTACTCTTAATGAGCATTACTTCTGGATAATTATTCTCTATATACGAAGTAGTGCCATCTGTGGAACAATTATCTACTACAATTGGTGTAAGAGGCAAAGAAGAATTCCTTAATAGGCCTATACATTTATCTATCCATTGTAAACCATTATATGTTACTATAATCACAGCAACTTTAGTAGCCATACTATTCTCTAAAATAAATTTAATTATACTATACTATCACGTATAGTGTTTTATTTTGAAATTATTAGCGTTGTTAGAAACTTAATTTATCCGGGGCTAACAATTTAATTTTAAATTATTCTGTAAAATTGATTTACAAGACAGGTTTATTCAGTAAAATTTTTAAAATACTTTTAAGCTTATTTTCTTGTATATGCTTCTGCTTTTTCTCGTATTGTAAAACTTTTTCTAATGCTTGTATGGCATAAGTAGCATAGTATGGCTGATATTTATTTACTAAATATCTTTTGTTAACAACATGATTTGGTCCTGATTCTGTATTTGATAGCGAATTATGAAGAACGCGATAGTTATAACCAACTTCCTCCAAGTAATAGAACTTTTTGTCATTAAAGAGCATCTTTAACCAAAGCTCCCAATCTTCATTCCCTTTAAAAGGCATACCTTCGTCATAACCTCCTAACTGTATTAAATCGTCTCTTCTAATCAGGGCACAATTATCAACTTGGTTTCGATTTAAAAGCCTCAATTTATTAAGCTCACCGACCTTCCAAGTTCCAGATTTCTCACCAATGTATTGTGCATCAGTATACACAACAGAAATCGTGCTATCACTTTCCATAATGTGATAAGCCATTTCGAAAACTGTAGGGATGATCGTATTATCTGAATCCACAGGCAATATATATTTACCTGTCGATGCTTTAATACCTGTATTTCTAGCCGTACTGGGTCCTGCGTTCTTTTGCTCAATCACAATACCACCTTGCTGCTTAATAACTTCTAGAACATGAATTGTCTCCTCGTCAATAGAGCCATCATTGACAATGATATGTTCTATAGGCACACTCCAATTATATTCCCTTATACTATGCACTGCCTCTAACAGGTACTTCCCATGATTGTAGCAAGGAGTTATAATTGATATCGCTATTGTGTTTGTCATATTGTTATAAAATCAATAATTCTAATTGCCTATGTTTATAATTAAGAAATTAACTTACTTTTAAGCTTTAGATAAAACTTGAGAAAGCGGGAATTTGATAATGTCTTAAACTTACTTTTTAGATTATTATAGGCTATATAGTCTTGATAAAAACGGTTATACTCTTTTTCCAAAACTTCTTTTCTTTCCCTTGTAGTAATTTCCCAACTACCGGCTTGTGAACTTATACCATCGAAACCAAATACGGATAAGGGCTTATCTACATATGTAAATGTTGCATTAAAGCTACATATGGCTCTTACATAAAACTTCCAGTCAGATGAAATCCTAAGCGTCTCATCATAGAAGCCCACTTTATCAAACAGATTCTTCTTGATGAAGGCGCCCCCAGAATGTGGAATGGTATGTTTTATAAAATAATCGAATGTTAAATTAGCTGGATATTTTTTTTCCCATTGTTTGTGGGATTCCTGAATTAATAAGTTGCCATAAATAATATCTGTACCATTCAGAAGTTGAAGCATATCAGACAAAACATTAGGATCAACTAAATAGTCTCCAGAATTTAAGAAAAATAAGTATTCACCTGATGCCTGCAAAATACCTTTATTTAGAGCGTTGTACACTCCTTTATCTGCTTCGCTAACCCAGTAACTGATTAGATCTGAATAACATTTAATGACATCCGTACTACCATCGGTTGATCCACCATCGATTAAAATGAGCTCATAATCTCTGTAAGATTGGGCGTAGAGACTATTTAAAGTGTTCTCTAATCCTAAAACATTATTGTAGTTAATAGTGACGATGCTTAACTTCATCTAGGTACTTACTTTAAAAAGAAACTAAAAAGTCAGGTTAAGATTTGATTTGGCTATATAGTCCTATATATTTATCTGCATGCTGCTTCATGTTGAACATACGAAAAGCTGTATCCCTGATTTCGTTTCTTTGGAAAATAAATTTATTATCAATAAAGCCTTGTATGGCTTCTGCTAAACATTCTGATGATAAAGCTTTAGCAAGTATTCCATTGTCACCTGTTTTTATGACTTCAGCCATGCCTCCTACCGGAAAGCTAATGATAGGCAGCCCACAGGCCAAGGCTTCAAGCATTACATTAGGCATGTTATCTTCTATACTGGGTAACACAAAGCAGTCAGCAACATTATAAGCTATATTTATGAGCTTTGCATCTTTTAAAGTGCCTAAATTATAACACTTGAAATTGCTTTGCAATTGGTTATCGGTAGTATGACCAATGGTAACTAAGTTTATATCCTGATGATTTTTCAACGAAAGTAAAGCAGCCAATAATAGATCAAAACCCTTGCGTTTGTTTAATAAGGAATCAGCCGCAAAGAAAATTTTTATTCCTTCCACCGGAATACCTAAAGCCTCACATGCAACTTCTTTTCTTAGTGGCTTGAATACTTCGAAATCAATTCCATAAAAGAAACTCTCATGAACTGGCCTGTTACTAAAAACTTTAGAATTTTTAGTGGCCTCCCCAAGCCATTTTGATGGAGTCACGACATGTAAAGTAGATAGTTTTTTAACACTCTCCACCTTAAGATTTTCGAATTCAGACTCAAGATCACCCCAAACATTCATATTATTTTCTCTGTCTTTGGAATAGTGAAACCCACCTTGAAAAGGGTTCATATCATGCAAAGTCCAAACAACAGGTTTTTTAAGATTTGAAAAAAAAGAGGGGTAATCAATAAAGTTAGCTACCCAGTGGAGATTGATTATATCAGCCTCTTTTACCAAAAAGTGGTGATGAAGCGCGATATCGGTCCTCGGGAAACTGAAAGCTTCATATTCTCCTCTCAATCCTTTGACTTTTCTTTTATTTAATACAGAATTTGGTAATTTTATTCCAAATCGATTTAAAATATTTTTTTTGATAGAACTTATACCTGATGTCCGATACTGATAAACTTCCGGAACGGATGTTGAACTTTTGTATAAACACAAGAATTTAGATTTAACACCAGATTCAAGCAGTGCAATATGAGTTCTTAATGCTGCAATGCCAGCACCACCCGAATCAGAGGTCGATATATGTAATACCTTCATCTTAAAATTTTAAATAATAGATTTTCCCCTTTCTTTTTTATCAACCTAAGCTTCCATAATACTTCAGAAACCAATATAAAACTGTAAATAACTATTTTAGACTTTTTATAGCTAGTTCCAGCAATCGATTCTATGAATTTTATTTTGTCATATGTTAATTCAGAGGGCTTCTCAAAGAGTGATTGTGCCTTTTTCTTGTTCTGATTAGCTTCTATATCAGCATCATAAAGCTCATAATTTTTTGGATTGTTGTGATTAACTTTTAAATTATAATCACAGAAGTATTGACACCCACATAAAGAGGAATAAAATAGATCTGAGCCTAAATTATTAGCATAAGAATATTTGAAGCGTCTGCATATATCATAAAACCTTAGTAAAAAGTCTTTATCATATATGTGACCAGCACTGATTACCTCAAACCCATACTTTTCATAAATAACGTGTTTGTTATCTAGAAAGTCCTTCCAATAAATGCATATGACTATTGGCTTGAATTCATCTGCTAAGCCTTTTAATTGATTAATAAAGGCAACACTGTCAAATTCAGCAGAAATATGATGGGTAGAATGACTTGGAAAAACTATTGTCCCTTTTCTTTCAACCTTACTTGAGTTGTTATTATTGCGTAGTTCCTTTTCAACTAAATCCTTGGCATATAAAACAGGAGGTCCAATAGGTATTACAAATTCAAATTTTTTTGATTTTTTAAAACATTTCAACCTTTCCTTTGAACTAGTAAAAGCAGTAGGAAAACCTGTTTTTAAATCTAATTCCCAAATATTACTATGCAGCTTTAATGAATGCTCATAGACAAGCTTCAAAGGCTTTGATTCGTCCAGACCACAATACCTTTTCAGGATACTGGCTTGCCCGTAAAAATCATTAGGTTCATGTTTTTCTGAAGTAATAAGGGGTCGATCTCTACAGATTTCTTCTAAATCATCTTGTTGATATAAAAACTGTATGTCATGCATTTAATTTATATTGTAAATTATAAACCATTAACAAAAAAAATGTTATAAGTTTGATTTTAAACCATCTCCCAACTGAGTGGCGTCCCCCTTTTTATAAAGCCTTTGGCCTTTCTGCCCAGCAGTGTCTCGTAATGTTTCGGCGCAAGGCCAAGGCCTGGCCGGATGACACGGATATTCTCCTTTGTCAGTTCCTCGCCGGCATCAATATCCCTGGCCGCATACACCGAGCGCTTGAAGAGGCGGCTTTTCTCCTCTGCCTGCTGCACCCCGTACTGCACCCTGCCCAGGGCCAGCCTGGCCCGTTCCGTCTCCACCACCAGCGCCCTCAGCTCCGCAGGCTCCAGCGAGAAGGCCGAATCCACACCGCCGTCTGCCCTGCTGAGCGTGAAGTGCTTCTCAATGACGGTCGCCCCCAGGGCCACCGCCGCCACCGCTGCGCCTATCCCCATAGTGTGGTCCGAGAGACCCACCTGCACCTGGTAGAGCTCCCGCATGTGCGGGATCGTGAGTAGGTTCGTGTTCTCAGGGGAGGCCGGGTAGGTGGAGGTGCATTTGAGCAGCAGCAGCTCCCGGCAGCCTGCCTCCCGGAGCACCTGCACGCCCTCGGCCACCTCCTGCACCGTGGCCGCGCCCGTGCTCATGATCACGGGCTTGCCGGTGGCGGCGACCCTGCGCAGCAGCGGGTGGTCCGTGTTCTCAAAGGAAGCTATTTTATATATAGGTGCGCCCAGCTCCTCCAGAAAGTCCACGGCCGTCTCGTCGAAGGGAGAGGAAAAGGCAATGAGACCGAGCTCCCTCGCCCGGTCAAATATCGGCTTATGCCACTCCCAGGGCGTATAAGCTTCCTTGTATAGATCATACAGCTCCCGCCCCTTCCAAAGGGAGTTCTCGTCGGCAATGGTGAAGGCCCCCGGCAGCGTCATGGTGTCGGCGGTGTAGGTCTGCAGTTTGATGGCGTCAGCGCCAGCTTCAGCAGCAGCGTCCACGATGGCCAGCGCCCGCTCCAGCGACTGGTTGTGGTTGCCAGACATCTCCGCGATGATGAACGGTTTCTGGCCGGGGCCTATAAAGCGACCTTCTATCTGTATATCTTCAAACATGTGTAATCTTTCGTTATTTTGTTTAGGGTTCAAGCCAACGGCAGCACAAACCGGAGCGCGCCCGGATGCCCGGGGTCAGGGGCGCCGCGCCTGAAACCGGCTTTCTCAAAGGACCGCACAGAGGCATAGTTCTCCTGTTGCACGAGCCCCTCCACTTGCTCTATTCCTGCCAGGCTTTCCTTCAGCTTCTCCACGCCCCTGAGCAGGACGAGGTGTCCCAGCCCCAGGCCCCGGAATGCCGCGCTGATCATATAGCTGATGGATGCTTTCCCCCCAGAGGTGCTGAAGCGGATCTGGGCGGCCGGATTGCCGTCTACCTCCGCTATATACAACAGCGTCTTCCCGTCCGCCATCAGCTCATGGAACCATTGCGTGTGCCGCTCTAAGGTAATGGGGTCGGGGTTAAAGGAGTTCTGGCGCACCTGCGGGTCGTTGGCCCATTCAAACAGCAGGATTCTGTCATCCAGGGTGGCTTTACGCAGGCGCAGGCCAGCGGCCACGCTGAGCCCACGGAAAACCCGCCTCAGCCTCTCTCCGCTCTGCCCATCCAATTGCCGCCGCTGGCCAGCCGCCTGCTCCCGGAACATGGCGGGCAGGGAGGTGCTGCTTAAGACCTCAGGCAGTTCCTCATATCTCCGAGCCAGGCCGCTTGAGGTCAGGAAGCGGTATAGCGCCTGCTGGTTATCCGCCGTCTGCCGTATGAAAAGCAACCCTCCAATGGCCGCGTACTCATAAGCCACGCCGCTCGCCGCGGTGACGGCCACTGCGCAGCCTCGCATCAGCTCGCACATCTGCCGGGCATCCAGGTTGCGGTGAAGCGTGAAATTCTTGTGGTGCTGAAGCCAGCCCTGCAACACCACCTGGTGCCTGTAAGCCTCGCCTACCACGACCTCCACCTGCAGCGCCTCGCTCAAAGATGACAGTTCTCCCGCCAGTTGCAGGGTCACGTTTTGCGGGTCCGCGCCGCCAAGGCTCAGCAGCACCCGCATCCGACCGTCCGGTATGTCCCTGGCAACGTTAGCAGCTTCCAGGAAGGGGGGGCGGAGCAGCGCATAGGCGGGGCCAAGGCAGAGCCTGGTATAGGATGCATGGTTATATGCCGTTTCGCTCACACCCCCAGCCTGGTTGATCACCACATCCGCCACGAACCTGTAGGCATGGATGTCGTCGATGCAGACAAGCGTGGCCCCTTTGTTCTTGACGCCCTGCTGGTAGGCGGTGCCAAAGTGATACCCGTCCAGCACCACGATCTCCTCCTTGGAGATGTAGGCATCAAGCTCATGGAGGTAGCGCTCTTCGGCAGCGGCGCAGGGCGGCAGCACTATTACGCCCTCGCATACCTGCCGGATCTGCTGCTGCAACTCTTTGGCCGGGGCCTGAATCGCGAACACGCACTCAAACTCCCCGCGCAGCAAGTCCGCCAGCGCCAGAGAGCGCACCACGTGCCCCAGCCCGATCTGGCTGTTCCCGTCCGCCCGGAAGATAACGCGCCGCTTTCTCATCTTTCCCGGTGCCCCTCCTGTTGCATGAGCCGGTATTTCATCTCCGCCAATTTCCAGTCCGTCAGGTTGTCAATGTCCTGTACCTCCAGCTCGCTCAGTTCTATGGCGCCCGTGTTGTCGGTGAAAAGCGCCTGCTTCTCCAGGAACCTCTTTACAGCGAACCAGTAGAACTGCCCCGCGTCGTGGAAGGCCGCGGGCAGGTCCTGCGACCTGCTGCCCAGGTGCTCCGGCCAGTTCATCACCGCCCTGCCGCCCTCCATCCTGAGGCTTCGCCAGATGGGGTAGCTATAGCGGAGCACCGGGAAGACGGAGTCGCGCTGCTGAGCGGTCAGCAGCGCGAAGGCAGCCCTGATAGAGGCCGTCTTCACCAGCGGGGCGGTAGGGTAGATGCAGCAGCCATAGTCATAGGTTTCCCCGGAGGCTTCATAGGCTCGCAGGACTTCTGTCAGTACTGCCGCGGTGGTGGCGAAATCATCCGAGGCAGCGGTGCTCCTCAAAAAAGGGACTCCGGCACCGTGCCTTCGGGCCACTTCCGCTATCTCCTCATCATCGGTGGATACCATCACCTGCTCAAACAAGCCTGACTCCAGGGCCGCCTCGATGGAGTAGGCCATGATGGGTTTGCCCAGGAACGCCCGGATGTTCTTGCGCGGGATGCGCTTGCTGCCGCCGCGGGCCGGTATGATGGCGATGCGCTTCACTTCCCCGCAAACTCC